>JBGSHS010000001.1:0-10374 GCA_041752115.1 Pirellulaceae bacterium
CGGACTGTCGCACTTTCTCATTGTCGCATTCCCTATTTCCGCACCACTTCCCGCGGGCCTGTCATCGCGTGAGACGCGAGGGGGCCGGTCTCGCTCTGTGCCACAAAGCGACAGTGGCCCAGGAGCGCCGGGCGGGAACGAAGGGCCTCTGGCCCCGGCCTTCTGCGCGGCCGGCTGCTGCTTACGGCGCAATTCGCCGCTGCGGCCAAAGGGACACCCGCCACGAAGTGGTGCGGAAATAGGGAATGCGACAATGCCACAATGCCGCAATGCGACAGTGGCCCGGAGCGCAGGGGGCCCGGAGCGCAGGGTGTCTGCTCATGATCTGTCTGCTCATGATCTGTTCGATATTCTGCGGTTCAGACGCCACGGCGCGATTCGCCGCTGCGGCCACGGGACACGCCGCCACGAAGTGGTGCGGAAATGCGGCAAGCAATTCCGACCTCCTCCTCAAGCTTCAAGCCTTTCCCATGGCCGCAAACGCCTAATCACCATTCATTTGACTGTGATTTTCGCGGCGGCGGCTTGGTCACGCTCATCACTCCACCCTGGCACGAAACCACCTTAACGGGTGGGGCATTCTTCTCAAATGCGAGCGCGTTTCTCCCAATGCGAGCGCGGAGTCGCATTACTTCTGGCCGGACCAATTCCGAACGGCGGTGGGGCGTTTTGTTCGCCGAAATCGCAGTTACTCCCTGATACTTGTGCTAATTTTCCTACCTTTGGCATGATTGCGAAGCGAAACAAGGCAATGTACGATGAGTTTAATGTCAGGGATCTAACGGATAGGGAGCCTGAGCTGCATACGCAACTCACGTGACATGGACGTTGTTTTCAGATTGCGCTGATTATGCATCGTCGGAGTGCAAGGCAGTTGCTGGAGAGAGGGGATCTCGGCCAGACCGAGTTGCAAGAGGAATGAGGAGACGATCAGTGCGTAGTTCACTTTGCCTGCCGGTGTTTCTCCTGCTAGTTGGTGGCCATGCCCTGGTAGCAAGAGGCGATATCGAATACCACTTCATGCCGAATGAGGGTGGCCAGACGTACGGTAACGTACAGTTTTCGCACGTAGCTCCCGTGTCTGGCCCGGCGAACTTCACGGTCCAACTATCGGCGTCCGTGGTCGGTTCGAATCCGAACGGGAACAACACGGTCAATGCCTTCCTGGACAAGTGGGGTCTGGGAGTGTTCAACCAGCAGGCGTCCAACAACCTGGGTGTCCAGGGACAGGTTCAGGTGGGCGGAAAGAACAGTCAGGATTATTTGCGTCTGGAGTTTCCGGAAGCGGTTCAACTGACCTATCTCACGTTCGCGTCGGTCGGGCTCAAAGATCAATTCGGTCTGATTGCGGACGGCCAGCAGGTGGATCTCGATGTGTTGTTTCCCGGGCTGCCAACCATCAAAGCGATCTCCAACTCACAAGGGAGCTGGCCAGGTCACATTGATTTCACAAGAGCTGCCGAACCGCTCGTCTTTGCCAAGGTCTGGGATGTGCTGTGGGTCGCGGGAGACGGGTTCCAGTTGGAGAACGTGGGAGTCAATCCGGTTCCCGAACCGACAACGTTGCTTCTTTGGTTCGTCGGCACTTTCGTGGGCGGATGCTACTTCCTTCGCAGCCGCAGGTGCACGTCCTCCTAGCGCGCGGGAGTAGCGCAAAGTACCTCGCGACCGACTTCTCCGTGGCGGCGTGGCAAGACGTGACTGGTCACGCACTGAAGTGCGTGCTACGGACTGGTCACGCGCTGAAGTGCGTGCTACGTGCCGCGTCGAAGCGAGCGATATAGCTCGCGACGCTCAACGGACGATTCATGATACGGGTTGCTCCGAACCTTTCGGCCGACAATCCGCTCTATCGGGAAATGAAACGGGGCGGATTGTGCCACGTGAAGAACTCGGGGAGTCGCCCTATGCTGGTGATCGACGGATCGCGAGGGGAAGGCGGCGGGCAAATGCTCCGCTCGGCCCTGGCATTGAGTATGTTGACGGAAACGCCCTTTCGCATGGTTCGGGTTCGAGCGGGGCGAGCGAAGCCGGGATTACAGCGGCAACATCTGGCGTCGGTGCGTGCGGCGGCGAGTGTCTGCGGCGCGAAAGTGCGTGGCGATGCGCTACACTCGCGTGAATTGACGTTCGAGCCGGGACCGGTCCAGGGTGGTGATTATCACTTCCCTATTGGAACGGCAGGGAGCACCACGCTGGTGCTTCAGACCATCTTGCCACCGCTTCTGCTGGCAGCGGCCCCATCTCGTGTAACGCTCGAAGGTGGCACTCACAATCCCTTCGCTCCCCCCTTCCCCTTCCTCGCTCGGACTTATGTACCGCTGATCAATCGGATGGGGCCAACCGTAACTGTCTCCCTCAATCGTCCCGGCTTCTTCCCGGCCGGGGGTGGTGAACTGCTTGTGACGATCGAGCCGGCGCGTAGTCTGAGCGGCTTGGAGTTGCTCAATCGAGGCACCATCGTGCGGAAATCCGCCACGGCACTCGTCGCTCATCTTCCGCACCACATTGCGCAGCGCGAACTGGACGTTGTCGCACAACGACTGCAATGGAGCGGCGAGCAGCTGCAGGTCCTCGACGCGAACACATCGCGCGGGCCGGGAAACGCACTGATCCTCGAAGTGGAAAGTGAATCGTTGTGCGAAGTCTTCAGCGCCTTTGGCCAGCGAGGTCGGCCGGCTGAAGCGGTGGCCCATGATGCAGTCGAACAGTGTCGGGAGTATCTGGATTCTGACGCCCCGGTGGGTGAACATCTTTGCGATCAGCTGATGCTGCCGCTCGCCATCGCGGGCCACGGCACCTACCGCGCGCTGCGTCTCTCGCAGCACGCCGAGACCCACATTGAACTGATACACCAGTTCCTGTCGTGCGAGGTCCGAACCACGCTCGACGACTCAAACTGCCTGGTCGTGAGAGTCGAGACCTGAATACCTGCGAATCAGACGCAATCTTCCCTTCGGTCTCTTCGGCCCACACACCCGCTGATTGCCGGCCTCCACCCCAGGCGCGATGCCGCACATGAGCGCCGGCCGACCGGACCGGTTGCTCGTACAAGGGTACATGGCCGACGGCGTGGGCCGCAAGCGTCCTCACACCGCGCGCCATGGTTCTTCACCAACCGCGGCTCATGGCGATCTCGGCCATGGGCCGGTTGATGGCAAGCAATCGGTTCGATCGCGGAACACATCGACGCTTGCATTCCTGGGGCTGCGTTTCGCTCCGCCCCAGGCTACCGTGAAGGCCTGCTTTCAACAGGCCGTGGGGAGGTCAGGATCGCATCACCACGGCGCACAGGGCGTCTGATTTGCGAGCCTCTGCCGTTCGCCCGCATTTAATCGCCTCACGCCCTGCGCCGCAGTTTGCGATAGCCGAGCAATCCGATCACACTGCACAGCCCCCACATCGCCATCGCGGATGGTTCGGGAACCGGACGGAAGAAGCCGCGGATCTCGCCGCCGGGATACTCCGTCGTGTGGATGTTCAGGTACGCCCGTCCGCTGGCCAGAGCGGCGACCAATGCCGCTTCCGCACCCTGCGCGGTTCCGCCATTGGCCGCCAGGTAATTGGCGCTGTACGTCGATTCATCCGTCATATCAAACACATTGGCATAGACGCCGCTGGTGAATCCGATGGGGAAGTTCTCGAAGTACGGCGTCTCTGTGGCAACCCCCGCGGCGCC
This sequence comes from Pirellulaceae bacterium, assembly GCA_041752115.1. Lineage (GTDB taxonomy): Bacteria > Planctomycetota > Planctomycetia > Pirellulales > Pirellulaceae > JAJRVM01. The sequence continues at coordinate 3,680 of JBGSHS010000001.1, forward strand.
CATGAAAGGATCGGGAGTTGGAGCGTGAATGTGTGCGGCTGTGGTCGGGGCCACCAGATCACCGAAGACGACGGTGAGTGCCAGCGTCTGCGCCACGGGATCATAACCGACCGCGGCAAAGCCGGTGCCGGGCGACGTGTTTGGTGTCGCCTCCGAGGGACCGTCCAGAAAAGCGGTATACAAGATCATTTCCGCCTGGCAGCAGGGAGCCGTTCCTGCCAGGACCAAAGCAAAGGCTGTCAAATAGATCATGCGAATCATCATGCATCACTCCAGACAATAACGAAGAATGAAAACAAAGCAGAATGACAGGCCCTCAGCCAGACTGCCCTGGCGGTCCGCAGTGCTCAGAGGCACGACAATTCGCCGCTGTCTGACTGCCATGCGCGCTCGACGAGCGAGAACACTGGCGGGAGAATCCTACGGCGATCAGGGGGGGCAGTCTGCGGCCGATCCAGGGACGCAACGGGGAGACCTGAGGCGTTCGTTTTCAAAGTAACTCCGTCCCCCGTTGGGCGAGCCTAAGAAACAGAAGCCCAAGAAACAGACACCCTGCGCTTCTGGGCCATCGGAACCGCAGAGAAATCCGATAACAGAGGCCCTGCCCCTCACGCCATGACAGGCCCCGTGGGAGGTGGAACGTGAAGAGGGAATGCCACAATGCAACAATGCTCCAATGCGACAATCGAGAGAGCGAAACCAGACACCATGCGTTGCAGGCTGTCTGAACCGCAGAATATCGAACAAGAAATGTCCAATCTCCAAGGGAAGAGACCGACTCAGGCGGGAGGCATCAGGTCGGTTCTTCTTCCTTGGACATTTTGCGGTTGGATAGTCGATATTCTGCGGTTTCCGCAGCACGGAGCGGGCAGAATCGATCTCCCCTTGACGCCTGTGCGCGAAGAAGGCCGGAGCCTCACCGTCGCTCGTTGCTGCACTGTTGCATTGTTGCACTGTGGCATTCCCTATTCATTTACCACTTCCCTGCGGCGGGTCTCTCCCAGTAGCGGCGATTGACGCCGACTGCCGCTGCTGCCCAGTCGCGTCGCGACTCCTGCCATGACCGGCCGGCGGGAGGTGGCAGGTCAACAGGGAATGCCACAGTGCAACAATGCTCCAATGCGATAATCGAGAGAACGAAACCGGACACCATGCGTTGCAGGCTGTCTGAACCGCAGAGCAATCCGAAAACAGAGGCCCTGCCACTCACGGCACCGTCACGGCGGTCAGTGCGATGAGGCAGGGGACTCCACAGCGGTCGGGACCGTACCGCAGATCGATGCTGGTGATCTCGACGTCCGGACGCGGGTTGTTCCACTGCATGGCATACGCAGTTGCAAACAAGTCGCTCTGCGAGTACTTGCTGGTCCAGGCCAGTTGAGCACCTGGCAAAGCCGCCGGCTGCAGCTGTCGGTAATCGTCGATGTGCTGCTCGCAGATGACCGGCACAACAACTTCACTGCCGTCGGCGTAATGCACTACATACTGGCACATTTCCAGCTGCTTTCCTTCGTGCCGTTGCCGCTCGTCCAGTCGCTGATCCACGCGCGCCGCATGCAGAAAGAACAGTGCATCCGCCTGTTGCCCAACAGCAATGTCCGTAATCTGCTGAGGTGGATTGCCTGGAACGTTGTCGCCGCCCAGCATCAAGACCTGGGGAACGGGTGAGGTGGGCATGTCGTAGATATGGTATTTCACCCCCGCCAGAACATGTTCGCCGGAGGGAAGCATCTGAAAGGTCAGCTGGTCATCGCCAAACCAGCCTCGGCGGTCTCTGTAGCTGGTCGCCCTGGTGTGAATGTCAACTGGCGTGCAGATCAGGTCTCCACCGGCCAGGACGGTACGTCCGCCGGCGAAGGGAGCGTGGAGATTGCGCAGCACGGTGGCCAGAATCGTCCGCTTCTTCGTCTGGTTGGCCGGCACCGTTTCGCGGTCCAGGAAATTGAGGTTGCACAGCACGACGCTCCCGGGCCCTTTGGCGTATTGAACCATGGTGCCCATGTTCAACATCGGCTTGACCGTGGCCTGCCAATCCGGATCACGCTGCACCTTCAGAGCGATGTTGTCGATGCCGATAATCGGGCGCTTGCTGGGATCCGATTGCCACCGCACCAGCTGCAACGTCACGCGTCGTGCACTTCGCGGAGGATCGATGGGGAACGATTGAGCGTCACCGCTGGGATCCACTTCGAATTCGACTCGGTCCTCTCCGTCAAACAAGAGTGCAATTCGCGTGGTCGGATTGTAGTTGACCGACTGATCATGCGTGTATTCAACAATCGTCTCCTCGGCTGGCAGGTCGAGGTGAATTTCGTAAGGCTTACCGTCCTGTGGATGTTCGAAATCGATGATCAACGGCCAGCCATCCGACCCGACAAAGCCATTGACAATATTCTCGTACGGCTGAAAATCGCTCTGGGCGAACGGAGCCACATCGTCCAGGTCAACCACGTAGGTGAACACGTCGGGCGCGACATATTCGTCGGCCGTCCATCCGAAGATCCGTTCCCCCGACAGCATCACGATATCGCCGGCGGTCAGCCCGGCCGTCAGCGAATTTCGGACGGCCGGGAAAGTGACTCGTTCGCGACGAAACGGCCGGATGAAGTGTTTGACGCCGACAATGCGATTGTAGCTATCCAGGCCTTCGGGTGTGAGTCCACACAACACGAGTGTGCCGCCTCGCTGCCAGAACGCCTGCAAGGCAGTGAGCTGATTCGCCAGTTGCTCCAGATGGGCCGGCGTGGCGGCCACGAGCGCAATCTTCTTCGACTGGTCCTGAATCGCGGCCAGCGGATCGGACAGGGCCGAGAACTCAAGCCCGATGGCATCGAGAGTCCTGTTGAGCAGTGGATCCGAGACGACGGCAGCCACCTCGGCATACTCCAGCCGATAGTCCAGGCCGGCACGAATCAGGTTCACCAGCAGCTGCTGTGCGACCGCGCTGAAGTCAAGCTTGGCTCCCACATCGAGCTGACAGAGGTACATGATGCCTTGGCCCACAGGGACTTCTACCAGCGCTGAATACTCCAATCGAGGACCGCACTGAACGAGGCTCTTGGCGCCGCGGGTCGGTTTACGATACGCGTCGTGATAGACTTTGTGGTCCGGCCCCCAGGTGAAGAAGTCTTTGTTGACCAGACCCTGCAGCGCGCGATGGGAGGGATCTTCCACAAAGGCCGTGCAGCCATCGGCTGTGGCGATTTCGTCCCCGAAGTCATTTCGCCTGGAACGCGGCGCGAGCTGGATCTCAGCCGGCACCGCCTGGTATTTCAGAGGCTGGGTCTGGTCGAGCACCACGACCGATTTCCCCCTGGCTGCCTGCACGGCCAGACGCGTCGAAGTCCTCTCGTCGGCCGAAATGGCTCCGGGGCCCACGACGATGACTTTCGCGTCAGCAGGTACGGCATCGAGCGACGCCATCTGCCGTGACGGAACTCCGAGTCGTGCGAGAACCGAAACGACCACACCGGCTGGATCGAACACGGCGATGGTTCCTTCCATCAGTCCACTGATCGCGGGGGGCGGGAGGATGGAGACCTGCTTGCTGTCACTGTAGATTTCCTCGCCATCAACGCTCAACACCAGACGCAGGGTTGCCTCTTCCCGCTGTGCGACCTGCGGCAGCGCGATCTCTTCATCGAACTTTTGGGCCGTCCCCGGAGCGACCTGATGCGTGGTGGTCTGAGTGTAGACGTCGTTCTCCGCTACCGTCAGTCGTCGAGTGAACGTGATCGGCTGGTCATATTGGGTGTCGTTGAAGATCCCGAACGATCGTCGCATCGTCTGACCGCTTCCGAAAGTCCAGTCCCACTGACGCGTGAAGACGGCGCGCGGGTCATTTGCTCCCCACTGAGCCGCACCGCCGTCGCTGCCAAGCCAGAACTGCCAGGCCGCATAATGACCGCCCCAGCGATAGCCTTCGTTGAGCATCCGGTAAATCAGCGCCACAGCATCGCGTGTGGCCGCCTTTCCTTGAAATGCCGCTTCGCCGCCCCACATGGCATAGTCGGCGGGATTGATGCCCGATGCGAACCAATCTTCACCGATGAACCGTGGACGGTGCTGATCCCACTTCCAGCGTCCTCGACCACCTCCTTCGACAAACGGTTCATAAGCCAGATCGGGGTAACGTGTATCCAGCGTGGCAACATAGTGATCGCCATGGACTCCGAGCGTGTTTCCTTTGGTTGCACCGCCGCCGTCGATCATCACCGACCTGGTCGGATCGACTTCCATCACGGCGTGATGAGTCTTCGTAATCTCCTCTTCGTATCGATCCATGTTGGGAGAGTTACCCAGCAGGTTGATCAGATTGATGAACGCGAACTCGTTCTCGATCGACCAGATTTGGATCGAAGGGTGATTGCGTTCGCCTTTGACTTGAGCGACACACTGATCGCGCCAGTTCTTCATCAAGGCCAGCTTCAGTTCGGAGCCTCCCTGCTGGCGCCGCGTCTCTTCGTCGCTCTCACTGAAGTTGTTGCCGATCGCCTCGCCATCGAGCGTCATATTGCGACGCACCACCACTCCGTTGCGATCACAGAATTCCAGCGCCTTGTGCGGCTCCAGCCCCAGCCACCGAGAATCGTGACTGGCCTGCCCCGCGGTGCTCAAACGCATGGTGCGCTGGTTCGTCCGACGATACGCCTCCAGCCATGCTTCCGGACTGGAATTGACGCCGACCAGATCCGCCCACATGTGCCAGACCACCCCATTAAGCGTGAATTTGGTGCCGTCGCGCCGCCACTCCCGGAAGCCGAACAGCGATTCCTCGACATCAACCGGCTGCCCGTCCACCATCGCCGTCGTACGAAGCAGGTAGAGGTATGGTGCATCTGGCCACCAGAGTTGCGGATCGGCCCAGGCGTCATCCAGCTGGACGACCTCTCGCTGGCCGGCACGCACGCGAAAAGGCTGAGGGGTAAACGCATGTTCGACGACGCCCGTCTTCTCGTTCACAGCCTCCCATTGCAGCAAGCCGTTCACCTCACGCGCCGTCGCGTTGCGCAACGTGAGCTCGGCTCGCAGTCGTCTCTCGGCCACCGAAGGCTGTACAAACACCTCGTCGGTAAAGACCCGGCCGCCGGTCGCCACGAGCGTGGGAGTGCTGAGAATTCCTGACTGTGGACAGTTCCACACCGGGTAATCCAGATCCTGAAAGCCCTCGCCAAAGAATCGCAGAGGAAAGTTGAAGGTCTTGCGCAGCTTGAGGGGACGCCGCGGATCGGCCGAACGCCCGTAGTAGGCATCGCGAATACCCACCCAGATCTCGTTCACCTCCCCCGCTCGCACTGCCGCTGTCACGTCGATCTGGAACCGCACGAACGGATTCTTCTCAAAGCCACAGAATATCCCGTTCACATAGACCGTCGTGTTCAGATTGTTGGAGGGAAACTCGAGCAGAAACGAACGTCCTTCCAGTGACGCGGGCACCTCGACTCGAGTGCGATACCAGAGTCGATGAGCAAAGACCAAGTCGGGCCGCAGACTGTTCTTGTCCCCGGGCACCGCAATTGCCTTCCAGTGCGACTGGCGAGGCAGCTCGCGAATCGGCTCGGCCACTTCGCCCGGCAACTGCTCGTCGTCCCGGCAGATTTCCCACAGTCCGTTGAGCGGCAGGAATACGCGCTGTGCCGGCCCCGCCGGCTCCGTCAACTTGAAAATGGTCTCGCTGGCCTGCCGATCGCGATCGTCACGCCCGTCCTGATCAGGCTTGAATTTCGAATTGGGACTGAAGCGACCGGCGGACAGGCAGAAAGCATCACATGCGAACAGAATCCGCTCATAGTCTCCTTGAGCCGTCTTGAGCTTGGGCAGACGCAGTTGCAAAGTGTGCGAACCCGCTGTGAGCGATTGAGCACCCAGTTGCAGCCAGGCCACTTCGCACCAGTTGTCAATCTCCATCAGATCGCTGGTCAGTTCATCCGGTTCCACGCGCCGCCATGGCCCGCCATCCATACGCCAGTCGAATTGCGACCGTGCGAACTCGAAACCGATCCGACCCCACACTTCATATTCGGCCACGGCGGGCGCCGTGAATTCGTACTTGAGCAGAATTCCGTCGTCGCTGACTCGATCGCCGATCTGCTCCGCATCGATACTGAAGTGCAGCCACTTGCCTTCTGAAAGATACTGGACATTGCCCCACCCACTTCCTTCCGCTTCCATGTTGGTCGACGTGGGTCGCTCTCCCTCCAGCCACACATACAGAGGCTCGGACGAAAGGGCAGCCGAAAGAAGATTGGCGAACACGCCAGCCAAGCCAGCGAAAATGATCAGGCGAACGCGCGGCAGTAGCATCTGGTTGCTGCTCCAGGAAATCGTGCGTGCCCCCGCAGAAAGACGGAGACCGCAATGGCGAAAAGTGCGGGTATAACGGAGTGCCGCAGCCAGTTGACGCCACTAGGGAGAGCCCGGCGCGCGGCGTCCCTCATTATAGACTGCCACATTGGCCGTAGCCACGCTCGCGCAGAGCCGTAGCCATGCTCGCGCAGAGCCGTAGCCATGCTCGCGCAGAGCATGGGGAAATCGCCATACGTTCGCTACTTCCCCCGCGGTCTACGCGACCGCAGCCACTTCCCCGCGGTCTACGCGACCGCAGCCACTTCCCCGCGGTCTACGCGACCGCGGCCACTTCCCCGCGGTCTACGCGACCGCGGCCACTGGTCTACGCGACCGCAGCCACCAGGACC
>JBGSHS010000002.1:0-73228 GCA_041752115.1 Pirellulaceae bacterium
AGTTTCTTTGGACGGTGTGTCACCATCGCTTGATCCAGGGCACGTTGCGGCCCAACACATGACATAGATCGATGGCGGCCCGGTACCCATCGGTCTTCTTCACAGCGGCATACAGCTCCAACGGGTTGCCGTGGGACTTGCATTGGTGACAGTAGTAACGACCTTCGCTGAGGTTCACGGAGAACACTCGACTGCGCTGGGAGGTCGAGCCATGCACCGGGCAGGGACCGCGGAGTTGGTCCCCTTCGCGGTGAGTCGTTGGGAAGCCGATTTGATCCAGAACCTGTTGCCTGGTGATCTCTCTGCGAAGCACGTGGAAGTCGATGCCTGGCATGATCCTCTCCTGCGTGGGAAGCGTGCCACTTGCCTCTGCGAACAGAGAAGAGGCACCGATACTTCCGGGCGCTCACGCCGCAGCCTTCTCTTCACGCTCGCCGTGGACAAAACGCACACCGCGAATCACCTCCGGAATCAACTCGAATCCGTTCAGGAGTCGCCACTTCTTTTCCGCGGCCTGCACCAGCTTGAAGACCATCGTCAGGCAAGCCACGCGCGACCCGCTGCCCTTGGTCTTGCGATGCCGCAAACGGACGGTTGCAAACGTCGATTCAATCGGGTTGGTGGTTCTCAAGTGCAGCCAATGCTGCGCGGGAAAATCAGAAAACGCCAGAAGCACGTCACGGTCTTTGGCCAGGCACTCGGCCGCGTGCGGATACTTGGCTTGGTAAGTCTCCAGAAACAGATCCAAGGCCTTCTCGGCATGCTCCTTCTGGTCCGCCTGCCAGATGTCGTTCAGCTTGCTCTTGGCAGCCGATTGCAGCCGTTTGGGCAGCTTATCCAGCACATTGGCCGTCTTGTGCACCGTACAACGTTGCTCCCTTGTTTGCGGATAGACTTGGTTCAAGGCCTTCCAGAATCCCAACGCCCCGTCGCCCGTCGCCAGTTTCGGCTCCACCGTCAACCCGCGCGCTTTGCAGTCCAACAATAACTCCTTCCAGGACTGTTCCGATTCGCGATGACCGTCGTGGATGGCGATCAGCTCCTTGCGGCCTTCCGGGGTGGCGCCCATCAGTACCAGGATGCACTGCCGGTCTTCTTCCAGGCGGATGTTGAAATGGATGCCGTCGGCCCACACGTAGACGTACTGCTTGCCTTCCAAAGAGCGTTTGCTCCAGTCGCCGTATTCTTCCTCCCAGTGCGACTTCAAACGCGTGACGGTCGTGGCACTCAGCCCCGCCGCATCCGGCCCCAGCAGCGAGGCGAGTGCCTGCGGAAAGTCTCCCGTGCTGATGCCCTTGAGGTACAGCCACGGAATCAAGTCCTCGATGCTCTTCGTCTTGCGCAGGTAGGGTGGCAGAATCTTCGAGGTGAACTTCTCTTTCTCCCCTTCCGGCCGGCGATCATGCACGCGGGGTTGCCGCACGGACACATCCCCCACCCCCGTGGTAATGCACCGCTCCGGCAAGTAACCGTTTCTCACCACTTGCCGATGCCCCTGTTCGTTCTGGAGGTGGGCACGGCTCTCCATCCACTCGGTGACTTCTGCCTCGATGGCCGTGGCCAACATCCGCTGGGCTCCCTGTCGCAAGATTCCCGTCAGCACATCTTTCGAACCGGAGGATGGAAACGAAACGCTGCTTGTGGTACCTTCCTGCATGGTGGCGTACTCCTTGGGTTGGGGTTTTTCGACGAACACATTGACCCAAAGTACGCCGCCTTTTTCAAGTCCTCATCCACAACATTCGGTTATATCTCTGGCGTCGCTGCCATGGACCACAAAAAACGATTGACGACGCTCATTAACTGCGGCAGGTCTGTCAGACCTGAGCGCGCAACTGCTTGAGAGGATGCGGCTTGGACAACCGCCGCTGCCCTGTCAATCAAAGCTCACGCAAAGGCGCGAAGGACCGATGCGAATGGCGAGTGTGCCACACATTTTTTTGCGCCTTGGCGCCTTGGCGTGAGATTCACAAGAGCATCAATCAACTATGCGGCGTTCCCTCAGTTGGTTGAGCTGTATGCCACGAGCGGACGGCTACCACAGTACCCCAGCGGTCTGCAATTCGAATGGATCTCACCGAGACACGGAGCTCACGGAGAAGAGTCTGAGTGGCCGAAGATTTCCATGCCGGCCTTGCCCGCTCCCTGGTTGTCTCTGTGCCTCCGTGAGAAACTGCTCTTCTGATCCAACGTCCAAGCTGACCTGGTCGCCGCCCATCAGCGTTCCAGGCAACGTGCAAAACGCCCAACGAAGAAGTGCCGAGACACCTGCATCTCTCGTGATGTAGTCCCGGCTGGCAGTTGGGCTTGTTCTGCCAGACACTCCGACGAAGAGGTGGTTCGGACGATCGGCTTCTTAGCAGGAAGATGTAGTCTGATCCGGCAGTCGGAGAGTCAGAGACGCCGGTGGGAGTCGAACCCACTTGAACCGGGTTGCAGCCGGTGGCCATGCCGTCAGGCTCCAGCGTCATCACGCTTGCCGCCCAGGTCCAGCGGCGTGTAAGTGCTTGTCTTGGACATGCGCTGCAACCGTCAACCAGAGCGATCTATCGGCCTGCGCAATGGGTTGGCTTCAAGTGGCGGGTCCGGGAGTCGCACCCGGCGGGCGGAGCTTATGAAACTCCACTGAGCGCTGGCCCACCCGCTCAATAGGCTGTAGCGGTTGAGCCTGTAGGCTGTTAGGGTTGCGAGACAGGCCGTCCTGCCGCGCCTAAACCGCTACGGCCTAATTGCCTAAATCCCTAACGCAGTAACCGAGGGGAGATTCGAACTCCCACGCCTCGAGGGCACGACGTTCTGAGCGTCGCGTGTCTACCAGTTCCAGCCACTCGGTCATGTCGCCCTGTAAGTCGCTTCACTCGACTCATGGCCATCTCTCTAACTGAGACGCCAACACACGGACCAAGGTTCGCGTAATTTCCCGCGTCGGTGCTTGCGACGCGGGTTGAAGCCAAACCGCGAGAGAGGAAGACAAAAAGATGAGACGACAAGAAGATGAGAGCAAGTCTGGCTCCGATCCGATCTTATTGTTCCTTCATCGTTCTGTCTCCGTCGGCCTGCTGCGAGCTGGCGAGCAACTTGTAGACACGCTCGTGTGAAGAACGGAGTCTGTGTTCGTGTAGGCCGCTACATGAAGCACGGATGGAACACATTTCGGATCTGGTACGGAAGTGCAACACCCACTACTGGCTCCGAACCATGGACGTCGAGACCAAGTAGCTCGCTGCACAAACGGGGGGGCCATCTGCACGTCTGGGATGGTCCCCTGTTTCACCGCCAATCGCGAGTCAACTGGATGAGCATCTTGCCGAAGCGGGCAACCGCCTCGTCCAACTCGAAGCGGCTGAGGTCAACAGAGCGGGGAAAAGCGATGTGGCTCAGTGGAGCAACGGCGACCTGGACGCAGTCGATTCCCTGCTCACGCGTGAGTTTCCGCACCAGATTCTTCAGGGACTCGAAAGTACATCCCGAGGGAGAACCATCGCTAATCATGATCAACAACTTGTTCTGTTTGCGGCTGGCTAAGGCCAATTCTGCCGCCTTCTCCAACGCCGCGGAATCGTTGTTTCCGCCTCCCGCATCGAGGCACGCGATGGCATTGCGTTTCAAATCTCCCATTCGGTAAAACGTGTTGTCGTCGAAGGCGTTAACGTGCCCTTCGATGCCTGCCAGCCCTCCCGCCGCTTCCGCGACGAGTGCGCCGAATCGTCTCGCTCGTTCCATTCTCTCATTGCTCATCGACGCTGAGCGGTCGATCAGGACGCCAAGGTAGGCGGATGGTGCTCGTTCGTCATGCCGCTGAATCAGAAAATCGGGTGATCCCGTCAGTGTGGCGGTTCGTATCCGCCCGAGGTCCAAGTGTCGTCCGTGGCGCGAACCATAATTCGTCACTGACCGGGTTCCCAAACGCTCAAAGTATGGCCTCAGCCGCCGCACATGCTTGCGAATTGAGTCAACGAGTTCAAGGTGCCTCGATCGATCAAAGATGACGGCTGTTTCATGCTCCAGCGGTCTGTAATCACGGTCTTTCCCCAGGTTAAGGCCTCGTCCGCCCAAGATCCGCAGAGTCGTACTTTGGATTGGTTTGTCGCACGACTGACGTTCGTTGGGCACTTCCAGAGTACCACGAATAGCCGGCGTCCCTTCGCTCCTCCAATCTGGCAGTTGTCGCGTGGCGGCCAGTCGGTCGAGTACCTCGCGCAGTGAGCCGAGAACCGCAGGAGACTTCTCTATTCGCCGGCGCAACTGGATCGTCTGCGTCTTTGTCGTTTTGCTATCGGGCAACCGCTTTGCGACTCGGCGCGCAACTTGAAGTAACTCACTGTGCGGAATGTCCTTGAGATTGACAGGCACCAGGGCGATGGCGTCTCTGACCTTCCGGTCGGCGCAGGCTCGCGGGTCGAAGCCGCTCCGCAAACACCACAGGAAAGCGATAAAGGGTGGTACAAGTCGTGGAATCGTCAACATTTCACTCGCGGTCATCGAGATCAGAGCCTCTGATTCTGAATCGGGTTCCGGGATGTAGTTGCCCGGCAGCTCACCGCGCCGCACAGCGTCTGCTGTTTCCTCGGCAGACCGATCCAGCAACTCTGCGTATTGCCGCAGAGGCACCGTTCTCGGCGGCTGTGCGAAAACATACGAACTGAGCCGATCGAAGTAGATTCCCCATTCGGGACGCCGCGAACGCAGTGCTCGTTCGAGGCGTTCGTCCAGCAAGACGTTCCAGAGTTGGTCAAGCCCCTCGGAACGAGCAATACCGTCAGCCGTCTTAAATCCCCTTACGGTGAAATCGCAAACATGGTGGCCGAGTTCATGAAGCACGAGCCCCCGCATGACCTCTTCACCGTGTGGGTGACAGGTCGTAACCGGAGTGTCACTCACTTCGATCTCGACCGGGCCGCGGGTCCGAACCTTGGTTCGACCCAGGCCTTGGCGATAATTCCATACCACCACCGATCGGCCGAGCAATTCCCGACCAATCTGCTTCGCCCACTTGTTGATCGTCGCGACTCGTGCCACGAGTTCGCGCCAGGTCGTACTGGCATTTCTCTCCATTCGTTCGACACTTGGTACCGCGCCGTGGTCTCCGTCCAAAATCCCTTGCGCCAGACGGCGAATACCCTCGTGGACATCGCTGAGCGACGAGACCAATTCACTGATGACCCGTCCGTCGTCCAACCCGGACAGCGTCCGAAGGGCAGTGCTTCGAACGCCCGGGGATTCATCGCGGGCCAGTTGCAGAAGTTCCGCTATTGACGGAATACAACCCTGAGCGATCAGTCCTTGCAACGTCTCCAGACGGACCCTCGGATCCGCATCCGCGAGTCGGGGTCGAGCAATCGACGAAAAGTCATCGGGACTCAGCCGGCGAAGGCACTTGACTACCGCGAGGCGAATGTCACGGCTCTGCTCGCGCAGCATGTCTTTGAGCATTGGCACATGGGATGTGGAGGCCTCGACTGGCAACGCGGCTATCCCCCAGGTTCTCACTTTGTCGTTGCGTGAACAGAGTGCGAGTTGAGTGATTTCACGAAGCCTCGCTGGCCACCGGTTCTTGGCGAGATCCAGCAGCGCTGTGTCGCCTCGCACCTGAGGAATGCTCTCCAGCACGATCGCTGCGAATTCATCCGAGCCGCAAAGGTGCGACAGCTTGTCAAATGCCGCACTGGCGACCGACCCATCATGATCTGTGAGGAGCTTCGTGGCCAATTCTACACCGCACTGCGGAACCAGCTTCGTTGCTGCCGCAAGCGCTGCGATCCGAGTGCCCTCATCCGGATCTGCCAGCGCAGGGGCAATCCGATCGAAGTCATCTGCCTGTCCGCATTCCCCAAGAATCGCGATCATTTCTCGTCTAACATAGTGAACTTTATCGCGCAATCTCGAGCGAATAAGTCGCAGCCATGGTGTTGGATGGGAGCTGATCCTGAACCCGGCTACCGTAGCCTTGGTGCGCACCTCAGGATCAGGATCACGCGCCATCCGTCCTAGCAAATCACATCCTTCCTGGCAGCCCAATTCGCGGACCCAATCCACAATCTGCCGACGCCGCTCGACGTGCGCGGAAGTGCAGAGCTTGCTGATGCGAGATAACGTTGTTCGAGGATCAGACGCCAGTCGTCGCACGCGTGCGAACATCCTTTCACGTACGAATTCGTCTTGATCGACCAGAAGTGTTGTAGTTGTGCTGTCGTCGAACGTCGCATCCTTTTCGTCCAGAATGTTGAGCGCCTCAAAACGAGCGTCGCCTTCGGGATCTCGCAGCATTTCCCTGGCACGAGATTCCCAATCCGGCCAGTCGATGAGAGCCAAATTGGCGAGCGCCGAAGCCCGGATACTCCAGGCTGGATCCTCGAGCAAGCGAGTGCATATATCGCGGCAGCGATCCATGCGTTCAGCGGTCGGCGGGGTCGGCCACGACCACCCGAGCTCGATGGCCAGCAGCTCGTAGATGCTGTCCGCCGCAACGTTTCGTTTCACGAGTTCGCGCACCGACCAGGCTTCCAACAGGTCGAGAGCTTGGTCGGGTGACACGTGCACCATCGCGCGGGCAAAAACGCAGCAGCCCTCGTATTGACTCTTATTGGTCAGCCTATCGAGTCGTTCAATCCCCGGGTCACCCAGCGTGACGAGAAAGTCGGCAACGACTTGCCGGCGAACGCCGTTGAACGCACCCTCGGCAGCCAATAGAGCTTTATCGGGTGCAATCTCCCGAATCGCCGCCAGGCAATTGGCAACAACAGCCGGCGAAAAGCTCAGCACACGGTTGAGCAACAAGGGAAGGAAGCGGCCGTCCGACACGCAAGAGGTGCGGGATACCACTTGTGCCGCAAATGCCTGAGCAAGAGAATCTCTGCTGTTCAGTTGCTCGATAAGTTCGTCCGTCGAGTGGTCCCTTGGAATGAAGCCGGGGTTCTTCTTCAGCCGCGCCGGCAATCCTTCCAGGAACAGACAAGCGATGGCCTGGTGCCGGTCGGATGTGTTGGCTTTCAAACGGTCAAGCGGGATCATGAACCGGTCCGGCTTCAGGCCTAAAAGCCCTCGCAGTGGTCTATTCGCCAGGAGCGATAGAGCTGTCTGCGCACCGACCCTTGGATCGAGCGCGAAGAGGCCATGGAGCAGTTGTTCCGTCAGAAATACCGAGGGATGCGGTACGACTTGCAGCATTCCCGATATGGGCCAGCGCCAGCATTTCAAAGCGATAGCCCCTATGAGTTCGCCATTGCAGCCTCCCTCACTCAAGCAACGGAGCTCATGCCGCAAGGTGTGCGCGAATCGGGAGATTTGTTCCAGCGAGTACACGGATTGACTACAGCTCCAAGGCGCGGACGATTGTTTGCCAGACGAGCCCAGCGTCCGTTGATGGATCGTCCCACCGGCCAGCGTAGCGGCCGCAAAAACTCGTTTTCAGCAATTCCGGTACTGCGTCGCCATCAAACTCCGCGAAGTTGGGGTGGCTCAGCAACAGGCAGACCTCGTCCGTGGCACGGACACTCAGATCAACGCTCAGATGCTCATCAGTTCGCACAGCGTTGGCTGCCGCCACAACCCCGGCAATCTGCTTTCTCGAGACGCCAGGATGTCGCCTCGACAAGATCCGAACCTCTTCCTCGTGCGGCGGATACGCCATTTTCAACGGCGCAAAGCGGTCCATTTGGGCCGGGTCGACGCTGGTCGTCCCCGTGAACTGGGCCCCGTTGTTGATGGCCGCCACCCAGGTGACGTTGTCCGGTATGTCGATCGTCGAACCGGTCAGCGGATTGTACATCTTTCGCGTGGCGTCCAGCGCGGGCATGATGCCGTTGCGGGCCATTTCCCGACAACGATTGAACTCATCGAGGAAGACCAGGAACCTGCGCGAGTCGTCCGCATTGGCCGCCTCCAAGGCGCGCAGAATGTCGGTGGGCAGCCAAACGGTCTCTGCCTGGCCGGCTGGCGTCGCTCGAATCTGCAGCGTGGCAAGAAAGTCCGTCGCTTCGTAAATCGTGCTGCAATTGAAGAACACGTACTCCAGATCGAGCGCCTTGGCAATCTGTTGCGAAAGCACCGTCTTGCCGGATCCTTGCGGTCCATCGAGCAGGACGTTCATGCCACTTTCCAGCAGTGCCTGCAGCTTCTTGGCCAACATCGGTTCAACGTAGAGGCTATCATCCAGTCGAAACGTCAGCTGAGAAACAAACTCGACTTCAATATGACCTCGCTGCTGACTACCGACTTTTTTGACCGATGTGACCCGTACTCGACAAAGTTGGCCAGGTTGGATCCTGGTGTCGTTACAGAGAATGACCTTGGACGCCCGCTTGCCGTCGATGTGGGTTGCGCGGAAGCGAAACAGGCTGTCCTTCTTCGGATTGGCGTAGAAGACGGTTTCGAAGAGCATCCCGTTCTTGATCTTATCGGTTGTCTTGGCCATGGCCTAACGCGATTCCTCCTTTCGCAGGACCATTATGCCGTACACAGCTCCGCTCAACAACGAGGCAGCCGGCGCGCAATTCAGCTCCGTCGCCCGCGCCAACAAAAGGGCCTTAAGCAGGTGCTTCGCCACATGAAGATGCGGGTGCTTGTTGGTCACCGGCGTTTTATCCACGCCCCACGAGCCAACCAAATTACCTTTCGTGATCATGGCAAAAATCGGCGACGCAGGAGGGGTGGCACTGGCGCTGCGATTGGATGGCACTGGCTCTGCCAAGGGGTGGCACTGGCTCCGCCAGTGTTGCAGCGAATCCCCGGTAGGCCATTATTCTGGTCACGCAGAAGTGTTACCAGAATCACGAATAGCTTCTTAGTTCGCAAAAACCGACAAAAAGGCCTGGCGAACTGGGAACCGTTGACGGCTTAATGGGTCTAATACCTAACCAAAGTGCCTTGCGCGGATTTTTTTGAACCAAAACCGACCGGGATACGGCTCTTGTAGGTAGCGGGTCACTTGTCGGACACATGCTGGGCAAGTGGCCGTCTTCTATGTGCACCCTTTGGGAGGAGTACGCCATGATTGCCAAGACAGGTACAGCGACGTCTCTTGCTCCGCGTGTCATGCCCGATGGCGTGCCACTACAGGGCATTGCGTCGTACCGATCTTGGCCGATTCCGCAGCCACGTCTCGGTGTGGTTCCATGGCGTTCTGGCTCATATCCGGGTGTTCGCTCTGGTCCCCGCTGTTGATCGCCTGCTGTGGAGATTTGCCAGCACGTCATTGCGGGCTATCCGCGCTTGAGCAACGCGCTTGCCCGGACTGGCGGCCCCTTGGCATTCACACCGGTGGATGTCAGCGGCCATTGGCTAGCGCGGCCAGTTTAGATTCCTGGCACCATAGGCGCCAGGTGCCGTCAAGCGGCCCTTGGTTAGTGCGAACGGGAAATTCGTGGGGGCGATTTCTCGGTCGGGCTCGGGAGGTCCCGGCAGGTTCCGTCGCCAGACCTAACAGTCATCGCGGCGGACCAAATCGAATCTCCCGATAAGGGACGTTAAACTGCGCTCAACAGCACGTACGGCGCCTGGTTCGTTGCAGCAAAGCTGTACGTGTTCAGCCCCGGAGCGGACAAGGGTTCGGGGTTGCGGCTGGTTTGGCCGCGACCGCGGCCCCTTGCCGGGGTTGTCCGAGAGTAGCGTGTGACTGCTCCGATGGACTGGTCCGGCCAACATGGCCGGGCTCTGGGAGACACCTGTCTCGAAAACCGCCGTCCGACCGATGGAAGAGGAAGCGAGGATTGGTTCGCTCGACAGGCACGTGGGCGTGAGCACGCTCAAGTGCAAGTACCCATGCCGGGCACTACCGCGAGGCCGAGATCCGTAAGCGGCCTTAGGCCTGAAAGGGAGACATCCCAGCTTTGGCAGCTGAGCGAAACGGCCGGTGGCGTATCGGCCGAGCCAGGGCATGGAGCAAGTTAGAGCGAATCGGTCGAGCTTCCGGCCAGGCTGTTGTGCGGAGAAAGGGCGTTCGCCAGTGCGGTCGACCAAGCGGCGGGGGTGCGAGCTGCAACGCGGCAACTCGCACCCCGCCACGCTCCGCCTCGTCTGAGGTTTTGAGAAACCGAATCAGGCGCCGGTCACCATCCATACCGGTATAGATCCAAAAGTCGCCCGCCTCGATCAAATTCGAATTTATACGGGCGCCCTTTGTGTTTGCAGAGCGTGACGTCGGGGCTGACTCGGTTGAATTCCAAGTCGTAGATCTTCTCGGTGAATTCACCGTCCCCGCCAATGCGGTCGAAGCGAATTTGGATCGCGTCCGCATCGTAGTAGCTGTGGTATTGGTATCCGCTGTTAGGATGCCGGTGCGTGTGCGACTTCCAGTCGCTCCAAACACCATCCTTCTTGGCGCGAAGTTGGTATTCCAGCTGAACGTTGCTCTTGTTGTAGATCGTGACCACGCCCAAATAATTCTGATCGGCTCGGATGTCGCTGGCCGCAGAGAGCGTGGTCAGCCCCATGACAGCGGTGCTCAGCAAGATGGATCGAAATCGAGATACCTGTAGCATGGTTTATTCCTCCGGGAAACAGCGCAGTAGCAATACCGTTCGGCCCGAAATGTGCCAGCCGGCATTTTCTTCGGACTGGGCTGGCTAGCGATCAGCAGATGTGTCATTTTGTGTGCCTGTCGAACAAGCGAGTCAAGCAATCGAACATCGAAGAGTCGGATATCACCCCTCTCGCCTAGCAGATCGTCGCGCTAGTGTCTGAGCACGCTGGCCCGACGCGCGCTCAGCGCTGACTCCTCAACCCTTCCCGACCCCCACGAGCTCCGCTCGTGCGGTGAACCAGATGGTCAGCTACCGACGCCGCTCGCCCCCTCTCTCCCTGACCCCCACGAGCTCCGCTCGTGCGGTGAACCAGATGGTCAGCTACCGACGCTGCCCTCTCAACACTTCCCGACCCCCGCGAGCTTCGCTCGTGCGGTGAACCAGATGGTCAGCTACCGACGCTGTACCAACTGGCGGTAGTGGTGCTGGTCGTCGAGCAGCACGGTCGTCTTGAGTCCTGGCCGGTGCTGACCGGTATGCGCGCTGCCTTCCTATGGATCGCTGACCGCAAAGGCCACGCGGTGGCCATATCCACGCTCCGTTGCGTGCCGAGGCGGACACGGCACCGCTGGAGATCGCGCTATCAGAACAACCTCGCGCATCTACTGCGATTGGGACGCGACTGGGAGCACGGGGTTCTACGTCGGCACGTTCGGCGAATACTCGATGCAGGCGGCGAGGAATCGTTTGCCGGCGCGGTAGCTCACCATCTGCTTCACCGCACGAGCGGAGCTCGTGGGGGTCGGGGAAGAAGGGGGCGAGCGGCGACGTAGCTCACCATCTGCTTCACCGCACGAGCGGAGCTCGCGGGGGTCGGGGAAGAAGGGGGCGAGCGGCGCCGTAGCTCACCATCTGCTTCACCGCACGAGCAGAGCTCGTGGGGGTCAGGGAGAGAGGGGACGAGCGGCGACGTAGCTCACCATCTGGTTCACCGCACGAGCGGAGCTCGCGGGGGTCGGGGAAGAAGGGGGCGAGCGGCGACGTAGCTCACCATCTGGTTCACCGCACGAGCGGAGCTCGCGGGGGTCGGGGAGAGAGGGGACGAGCGGCGACGTAGCTCACCATCTGGTTCACCGCACGAGCGGAGCTCGTGGGGGTCCGGGAGGGAGGGGACGATCCTCTCCCTGGCGACCGCTTGCGTGACGAATCTGGCCCTGGGACCGTACCAGGGAAAAGAGACGGGGGAGCCGGCCTTGCTTCGTATGCTGCTTCGCAGCTTCATCCCGGGGGACATCGCGGTGGCGGATCGTTACTATTGTTCTTTCATGATGATCGCGCTGCTGCTCAGGCAGGGTGTCCAGACGTGCGCACGCAAACATCAGCTGCGTCACTCTGACTTTCGCCGCGGCCGGCGGTTAGGCAAGTACGATCACCTCATCACGTGGACGCGACCGCCGCGTCCGGAGTGGATGGACGAAGCCACGTACGCGCAAATCCCTGAAGCGCTCACACTCCGCGAGATCCGCTATAACATCGTCGTTTCCGGTCGGCGCACGCGGACCATCGATATCCTCATGACGCTGCTCGATGCCGACGAGTTCACGCAACAGGACATCGCGGATTTGTATGGCTTCCGGTGGAATGCGGAATTGGATATCCGCAGAATTAAGGCTTCGTTGAACCTGGCGCACGTGCGCTGCAAGTCTCCAGAGATGGTGCACCAGGAACTGTGGACCACGATTCTGGCCTGCAATCTGATCCGTACGACCGCTGCCGGTGCGGCCTTGGTGCATGACAAGCAACCGCGACAGATCAGTTTCACGAGTACCTGTCAATATGTGCTGGCATCGTGGATGCAATTGTCGGGCGGTTCGGTCCCCGACGCGCAACTGGAAGAGTACCTGGCCGAAGTGATTGCCCAGCTCGCGGACTGTCGAGTCGCCCACCGTCCTGGACGACTGGAACCGCGCGTCTTGAGACGACGCCGACATGATTATCCGCTCATGCAGAAACCGCGTGCCGTGCTACGGGCCGAGTTGCGGCGACGCTGCACCTGAGCACAGATCGCCGGCGGTGACACGGCACGCGTCGGCAGGTGAACACCGTGTCGCCCCATACACCGAACAGGAGGGCAACTTGACGCTGATGCCGCAACACTGAACGCCAGAAAAAAGGTCGCGTTCCGCGATCGGCGCAGACACTGCGCGCCGATCATACGAGGACGCATCACCAGCCGCCAGCGCGTCATGAATGATCGCCGCGCGTTCCGACCTGGCACGCGCTGAACACCGCCGTAGTGCCCCGTGTCTTAACCGCTGTGATGCACCTAGCTTACAGACGACAGTGCCATTCGGGACAGTCTCCTTTCCGGATCCGTTCTTTCTTGGCCGATCGTCGGAATTCTGAACCAAACTGGCTTCCAACTCGCCTTTGTTAATTGGACGGGGATCAATCGGGCTCGTCGTTACGCCCGTTTGTTGATCTAGGTGATTTTCGGAAGGAGATGCGAGAAATGACGTCACACAGACTAGTACTTTCGGTCGTCGCAGTTGTGTGCTTGCTGGCTCCCTGCACTTTGCGGCAGGCCCGCGCCGATCAACCGCTCTTGGGATTCAATGGCACGCTGGTTCAGCTGCCTGAGCGATTCGGCTTCGGCCACCGAGTCAAAGGTATGAAGGTCCAGTCGGTTAGTCGAAACTCCCCGGCGGCGCGGATGGGATTGGAGCGGGGCGATATCGTCGTCACCATCGACAGTGTCGCGTTCAAGAGCCACAGCGGCTATCGAGCAGCGTTGCGTATGTCCTCTCAGCGTCCTAGCCTGATCGTGGTCAATGTGCGCAACGGCCAGCTCACCCGCTTGAGTGGCGACTTGCCGCACGAGCGGGAAACGGGCGAGCATCCCGACACGATGGGGCTGGCCATCGACCTGGTCGAAGACATGCAGGGCCGTTGAATTGATGGTTGGCACTGGCTCACGCCGGAATGGAATATCCCGTAATACCGACGGCGAGTAATCGAACTCGCCGAAAACACCGCCGGGGTATGATAGACTCCTCGGCTTTTCTGTCTGGGATTCCTCAATTACAGAAAATGTGCGGCACTCGTGAGCCTTCTGTCCTCGCGATCCGGCTTATCTGGATAGCCCACAGGAGTTGTGACTCATGGCTCCTTACGGCACAACTTCATGCCACTTCGACTAATGACTGTAAGGGAGCTAGACTCAATGAGTGCACACCTAATCCGGACAATTCGCGAGACTTTCGTCGACAAGTCGGTCAGTGAACTACGGAATATTTACGAGTCAAGGGATCTGTCACAATGGTCACCTGCAGCGATCGAGGCTGCGCGTCAACTACTGCTCGAGCGCGGGGAGTCAAACGTCGACGACCGTCCGGTGGTCGAGTTGCCCAGTGAGCCAAAAAAAGTCCCGGTGGGACAAACATGTCCTTCCTGTGGTGGTACTGAGTTTACTCCCACCAGACCGACGGCATGGGTCGCCTTTGCCCCAGACCGTATCTGCACTACGTGTGAAACGAGATACTCACTCCCCACGCCGCTGTGGGCAGGTCTCCTGTTCATTCTGATTGGGTTGCCACTGGTCGGGTTATGCGTTGCTCTGCTGCTGGCAAGTGCAAGTGGGGCTTTTCACGCGGCGCGTGTTGTCCCGGTTGCCGTCATTGGCGTTGTCGGAGCCTTGTCACTTGTACACGGATGTCGTTCGCTATTCAGTGTCGGAAGAACTTGAGGTCGCTCGGGACACAGTCATCATCGCAGACAACCCTCTCTGTTTCTTGTGCCCGTTGGGCACATCGACCTCTCAGTTGCCGCTGCCTTAAGGCATGGCATGCACCGATGTTCCGGTAGATCAACTCGGGCTTCTTAACAGAGGGTCAGTTGGGAAAGGCCGTTGCTGCCGGCGACCACTTGTCGGAAACGAAGACTGCTGGTCACGAGTCGATCAGAGAGCAAGAGGCCTAAGCCGAACATGAACCGTAACTGGTTCAAGAACGAGTGCCTTTCTTGTCGTAGCGGAAGCCGCCGAGGCTTCAGTCATCTCCCAGCAGCTTGGCCAATCGTTCTTGGATCCGTCGCAGCTTGTACCGCACGGCTTCGCGTCCGATTCCCAATTTCTCGGCGATCTGCTGCTCGGTATGGCCTTGCAGCCGCAGAGCGAGTATCTCAGGGTAGGGTGGTTCGAGGTTTTCCAGGATCCTGGTTACGATCTCCCAGATCTGATATCCGTTGAGCTGCAGGCGGAAGATGCTGGCCTCGGTTTGGCTGACGTTCTGTAGGACGAGATCGAGTGCATCGCCCAATAGTTGCGCCTCACGAGCCGTAGGCGCTCGCTGCTCGGGCAAATCTCCTTCGAACGCCTGTTCCTTACCTGGCGACCGCTTCTCGGCCTCGTGGTATTCCACGTGCTTGAGGATTTTCCGCCGAGCGAGCGTTTGCAACAGCTTCCACAAGGCTCCGACGTGCTCAAATTGGAACTCACCTTCGGTGGCACGTCGGAAGAACGTTCGAAATACCGACTGCACGATATCTTCCGCGTCTTCACGGCTCTGATATCGCTTGTTCATTTCGCGCTCGACCAACCCGCACAGGCGCTGGCGAAATGCCCGATCGACGTCTAACCAGGCGGAATCAGCCCCCTCCACAATCCGATCGGGTAGAGAGTCGCGCGAATCGTCGCTGGTCATGAAATCGGCCTCCCGAGAATTCGGCCATGCGAAGTGTCGGCGATGTGAATCGATACTCCGGATGTGGCCAATATAAGCTGCGGTTCATGCGGTTTCCACTATACTGCCACAACTCGCCCTGCTATCCCAAGTTCGAGAACCGGCGACGCACTATCGAGAAATCGCGCCGCCAAAGCCGATGATCCCAGGCTCGTGCTTCACTTGCACTGGTGGTGGGATTACACTGACGTGTGGTTCTCGTCGTGTTTCACCGGAAAAGATCTTCTCGACTATCGTCTCTGATGTCCGCGGAAAAAACCTCATCACTTCTGGGCCAGACGATACTCGGCCGCTACCGCGTCAAGCAGCAGATTGGTAGCGGTGGGATGGGGGAAGTATATCTGGCCGAGGATCTGGTTGCGGGCGGGGACGTCGTGCTGAAGTCTCCACATTCGGGGCTACTGCTGCTGGACCCGCAGCTGCGGCAGCGGTTCCTGCGCGAGATCCGCGAAATGCGCAAACTCGACCACACGCACATCGTCAAGATCTACGATGTGCTGGAGTTGGACGAACGCCCGATCGCGATCATGCAGCATCTGGGAGGGGGCAGCCTCGATCAGTGCCGTCATAGCTCGTTGCAGCGCTGGCTGCCGTCGATTGCCGGTGCCTTGGACTACATGCATGCGCGGCGCAAGGTTCACCGGGATGTGAAACCGGCGAATATCTTCTTCGATGCGCAAGGTACGGCTTACCTGGGCGACTTCGGGATTGTGAAATCGCTCGACGGCACCATGACCTCCTACACGGCCGACGGCTTTACGCCCGGCACACCCAAGTACATGTCCCCCGAGGCCGTGCGGGGCATGGATCTGGATGGGCGGGCCGATCAGTATTCGCTGGCGATTGTGGTCTACGAATCTCTAGCTGGTCGTATCCCCTTCAATGTGGATGCGGATAGCACGTATCAGCTGATGAACGCCCATGCGGAGGTCCGGCCGCTACCACTGTCCGAGATCGATACTCGCTACAGCGCCGCCACCAGCGCAGTGCTCGATCGCGCGCTGTCGAAACGGCCGGATGAGCGTTTTGCCAGTTGCGGCGAGTTTGCCGCGGCGGTGATTGAGTCGCTTAAGCAGGTGACGCAGCACGGCCCGGATCCGGTCGTCGCTGACCCCGTTGAGCTGCCGGTTGGTGTTCCGCCGTTCGCGATTCCGCCGGAGCGAAGGTCAGCATCAGCTCCGGCAGCGCGCGGCTGGAGATCGTCTCTGGCCGCCAGGCCTGGCCTTGTCACAGCGATCGCCGCAGTGCCGTATCTTGTCGCGGGGCTCATGCTGTTGATTGTTGCGTGGCAGGGACGGAACGAGCCCGTCGCGAAGCACGAAGTACCGGCTGAATCGACTGGGGAAACCGGAGTCGGATCGGGTGTGGAAGTCGCAAGTCCTGATAGGTCCTCGCATTCTACTCAAGAAACGGACAAGCCGAATTCTCGACTATCAGGTTCCGGAGCCATGGCGGTGAAGGGGACGAATTCATCGCGCGCCCAGAAGGCCGATGATTCGTGGAGGGCGACTGCGGACGGTGCCAGCAACATGAATCCTCCGAGGCAACCGGATGCTTCCGCCGACAAGCCCGTCAATACGGGCCCGAGCGCTGACACAACCGCCACGTCAGGAAAATCAGCGGCGAAGAAGCGCGAGCCTGATTTGGCCACGGCACCGTTCGGGGCCTCGCAAGCGAAGGAATACCAGCGTCAATGGGCGGCTTACCTTGGCATCAGTCCCAAGTTGACGGTGAAGCTCGATTCATCCACGGACCTGAAATTCGTGCTGATTCCACCCGGTGAGTTTCTGATGGGTTCGCCAGATGGCGAGGAAGATCGAGAAAGTGACGAAGGCCCCCAGCATCGAGTTCGAATCACGAAACCGTTCTATTTGGGCGAGTGTGAGGTGACGCAGGGGCAATTTGATGCGTTGATGCACACTCGTCCCTGGAGTGGCAAGAGGTACGCGAAGGAAGGGAGCGTTTGCGCGGCGAGCTATGTAAGCTGGAACGACGCGGCGGAATTCTGCCAACGCTTGAGCCAGAAAGAGGGACGGACGTATCGATTGCCGACGGAGGCGGAGTGGGAGTATGCCTGTCGGGCTGGTACAACCACAGCGTATCACTTTGGCAGTGACAGCTCGAGTCTCGGCGACTATGGGTGGTATGACGGAAATGCAGATTCAAAGAACGAACAATACGCCCACGAAGTAAGTCAGAAGAAGCCGAACAGCTGGGGCCTTCATGATATGCTTGGGAATGTGCGGGAGTTGTGTTCCGATTGGTATGAGAGTGGCTACTACGGCGCTTCGCCGCAAGACGATTCGGCGGGGCCTCCTTCTGGCTCGCACCGCGTGGCTCGCGGCGGCAGCTGGCTCTTCGGCGCGAGGTTCTGCCGATCGGCGTACCGTAGCGGCCACTCGCCGGACTCTCGCTACTCCGACCGCGGCTTCCGTGTGGCCCTCGTTCCGGCGGAGTAAGTAGTCAGGAGTCTGGCCGGGCGTTCGGTACGTGCCCTGCGGAGCAGGGTCGAGCGGAGCGAGAGTCCGAACGGCCGACCAGGACTGCAGAAAGCGTGTAGAAGGTGCTCCTGGGGGTCCAGCGCCCCCTGGCGAAGTAGAGAGGCCGAATGCAGCTGTGAGCCGGCCGCCATCGCGCAGTTGTGTCGCTGTGTCGGGCTTTCCGGTTGGCAAGTCCGAATTCGACCGTGACCGCCAGCGTGCGGCCGTGCGGTGCGATCTGACTTCGCGATCCTACGGAAGATACCCATGCACTACGATTCACGATGCTTCCGCTTCGGTCAACAATCTAGTGAGGCGATCCTGGATGCGATTCAGCTTGCCACGCACTTTTTCACGCGTGGAACCAATTGCCTCGGCGATCTGGCGTTGTGACTTGCCCTGCAATCGCAACGCGAGGATCTCGGGATAGGGTGGGGCGAGACCGCTGAGTACGATCTCAATCACTTCCTGTACGGTATAGCCGAACAGTTGCAGTCGGAAGACTTCGGGCGCCGGCGAACCGATCTTCTTGAGCACCATTTCCAGAACTTCGCCAAACAAGCGGGCCTGAGCCTCGGTTACTTCTGCGGCCGGGAGCAGGTTAGCGTCGACTGGCTCAGGGGTATGCTCCTTATCAGCCACCTTCAGAATTTTGTGATATGCGATCGTCTTGAGCAGCGCCCACAGTTTGGCGGTGTTCTCAAACACATAATCACCGTTCGCCGTGTGACGGTAGAAGCTCCGAAACACCGATTGCACGATGTCTTCTTCACTGTGAGATCGCTTGTAGAGTTTGTTCATCATCCGATCGACATAGGCACATAGCCTGTCGCGGAATAGCCTGTCCAATTCCCAGGCGACCGAATCAGAGGGTGTGGCTGCCCGCTCGTGTAGCGGTGCGCGCTGTTCATTCTGTACCGCATGTTCGTCCATAACCACTATCTCCCCGCGTTGCCCAGCTGTTTCACCTACACTGGGATCTCTGCAATTAATAGCCGCTGCTTCCGTTGGCTGAATTACAGTTCGTGATCATGGGAAGAACCGGCTACGCCGGAAGGGTGGCACTGGCTCTGCCAGTGTCGCAGCGAATCCCCGGTAGGCCGTTACTTTGGTCACGCGGAAGTGAACACAGAATCACCAATAGCTGTTTAGTATACAACGTCGGTTGGCGGCATCACAGAAGGTCCGGTCGGTTCACGGCGACTCGTCCGGGCGAAGCTGAACGATCGCAGGCTCGTGGTTTCCGGTCTTGCGATGGGGATAGTGCCAAATGACTCTCCGGTCGCACGCAGCGGGGATCCAAAGTCGTGGTGTAGTAACCTGGAATCAGCGACGTTACGATGGTATCTGGTATCAACCTGAAATGATACCCAGAGTACTCCGGCCAATTGATGACTCGCCTGAGCATTCGATTGCGGCGGCCCGGGATGTGCGAGGTACATGCGACTTGTCCCGAAGTCGTCTCTGGTTGGAATCTCGTACTCACGCACTATCTGCCATTTCAGTTTATTGCGATGAAGCGATGAACCTCAACTCGATCCACCGTGGCCGGAGCCGGCTAAAACAGAGGCGCCGCAACCGTCGTCTTGTGATATGGCTGATGTTGGGAGGTGGGGCAGTGTCACTACTGTTCGTCTTTGCCTTCGGCTGGGAAGCGATGATTCAGCTGGGGATCTTGCCTTGTCAGGTGGAATTGCCCGGCAACAAGGTGCATCCGCGCATCCTCGCACGGCTCTCTCAGAGCGGGGTCGTCCAACGCCACGAGCGCTTACTGTTCTTTGGCTCAGAAGATTTATATTCGATTCGGTCGGGGAACCTCTGCACAGACCAGCGAGTTATCGCGTATGAAGGGCTCGGGGCTGCGCTGCGGCTGTGGGAAGCCCGTTACGAGGAAATCGTTGATCTCCGATGGGACCGGTTCGGTGTGGGGGTGGCTGATTCGGAAAATGCGAATTCGACAATCACCGTCACGAAGACAGACGGGTCGTGGTTTACGCTCTATGCGAATTCGAACCCCACGACGGGACAATGTGAGTTTCTGGACGTTCTGCAGCGACGGTGGGCACCGGTTCGCGAATCGCTGCTTGGGCCAGCTGCCGAGAAGAATATGCCGGTGGATGAGGCCTCAGCCGAGTCTGCCCGCGAAGAGTCTAATAATTGACGAAGACGCCGCAGCCACGCTCGCCGAAAGCGTGGGAGACGAGGGGAAACGCTTGCCAGCGACACGCGCAGTCGGGCGACCGCAGCTACAACGGAAGTCGCGAGTTTGTTCTTGCCGCCTTGCCAACGAAACAGAGCGTTTCGCTCGGTGGTCGATCACGACCCCATCGGTGCGATACCGACCGGGACTGTAGAAACGGTCCCTTCCGTGTGACGCAGGCGCAGTGCGGCTCGCTTCTCCTTCAAGTAGAACAGCACTTCCTGGGGCAGGTTCCCATAACAGCAACGCCAGCAGAAATCGGACGGATCTCGAAACACAACGATCCAGCCGTCGTGGGGCGCCAAGCCCACGCCTCCCAAATGGATGTCCGATAACGCCAATCGGTTGAGCATCTGGGCCGCTCCGTCCGGTATGCCGGAATACACCCATTTCGTGTGGCCGTCCTGAGTGTATGCGACAACCCATCCACCGTCGGGTGACAACGCGGCATCCTGTAGTCTGCCGCCTTCAACGTCAATCTTCGCGATGGCAGCCTCCATGTCTGCAGGAAGGTTGCGGGAATCCCGCTGCCGCACGCCGTTGCGTTCGTAGATTACCAGCCACTGGTCTTCGCCGTTCAAGCCGGCGCTGATAACGGACCCATTGGTTCTATAAATTTCAGCGAGAATCTGGGCCACCTGGCTGGGAATGCGTCTGGTTTCGTACCATCCCGTGCAATTGGAGCAATCGTGACAGACAAGCCAACCCCCGTTGCACGAGAAGCTGAAGTCGAGCGAATCCTCTGCGGGGTGCCTTGTCCAGTATTCTCCCGCGGCCCCAATCGCTCCCAGCAGAAAGAAGATCGCGACGAAGCCAGCGATCCAACGCCATCGTCGACTCTTCGGGCGAGTGGCTTCCCGCAGATCGGTGACCACCTCGGCGGCCGTGGCATAACGCTTTAATGGATGTTTTTGTAGACAGTCTAAACATATCCATTGGAGTTCACGCGAGATCTTCCGATTGATCCGACGCGGCGCACGAGGCTCATGAAATAGGATTGCCTTAGAATACTCCTGCCAGGAGCGACCGTCGAAAGGACGACATCCGGTGAATAACTCGTACATCACGACGCCCAGCGACCAGATGTCGGTGCGACCGTCCAACCGGCCGATGGCGGGCTGTATCTGTTCGGGTGACATGTACGGCAGCGTCCCTCGTATCTCACCCGACATCTGGTGACGCTCGCGAACGGCCAGGCCAAAATCGGTCAGGCGTGCTCGATTCCGCTGGTCTATCAAGATATTGGCCGGCTTTACGTCGCAATGGACGATCCCATAACGATGAGCGAATTCGAGTGCTTCGGCGACTTGCAGGCAGATGCTGGCCGCCTGCCGTACACTGACTCGCTGCGATGTGAGTTGTTGGGCCAGTGACACCCCCTCGACGTATTCCATCACGAAGAAGCACGTGCCGTTCTCGTTCCCGACGTCATACACTGGGACAATCGTTTCATGCTGCAACTCGGCCGCCTTGCGGGCCTCGTCCAGTAACTGCTTGGTCATCTCCGGAGAAGTCAGCCAATCCAGGTTCAGTAGCTTGACGGCCACGAGACGATGAAGTTCATCGGCGTGGGCCAGATAGACCGTGCCCATGCCACCGCGTCCCAATACGGAATCGATTCGATAGCGGCCCAAGTGATCACCAGGCATCAAGCTTGCCGTATGCGGCTTCTGTGACGAGCGCCACATAGTGATAGAGGCAAGTAGTTGCCCGTACGACTGCGGATCGTCGATGCCCTCCCTGAAAGCCTGGCTCTCTGAATCATTCCTGAATAACTCGATCCGGGCAGCGACCTCGGGAAATCGATGCAGAAGTTCTTCACCCGTGGCCGGCGCACCGTGCTCGGCCCGTATGCGGCACTCGGCCCTCAGCAACTCCGCGACCATATCATCACAACTCGCCAAGTCCGGCCAGGTTTCCAGATAAAACTCTATTCCCGGATGCTTTCCCTGATTCCACTGTCGTTCCAAGTCGATCATGATCAGTTGGGTCAGAACGATGCGGCGAGTATTGTCGTCAGCTTCTGGAAGGCAAGCGGCAAGGACATCGGTGGATGTGTCGGGTCCGGCAGCCTCCAAACGTTCTACCGCTTGATCGATAAGGTCCCAAACGTGATCGTCCCACATGGCAATGCGGCTCCTGCATCTCATATCTGCCTACCGCGTTGCCTCCAGTGTAGGCAGCGCGACACGCCATGTCGACCAAGTTCACCACCCGGTTTCTCCCGGGCAAAACGAAAGGTGAGCCGATCGCAGACGGTTATTAGCACCACACTGTCTAACTGCCATGGCCGGAGAAGGCTGCTGGCGTGACCCTTGAGCATCGAGCGCCATCTATCTCAGCGGCCTTCAGGCCTGCGCGCGGGCGATCAAGTCTCCATCCGCCGATCGACGGTTGCCGCGACTAACGTGGCTCGTCAGTCGGCAGCGTCAGTATTCTTCGTCTGCTCACGCTCCGTTTTTAACATCGCGATCGCGGAGCAGACGATACTCGTCGTCACCGCACAACTGGTTGCCAGGTTTCTCACGAACAGGAAATACTCCGGTCGTTTCGAGCCAGGAATATTTACGGCCAAATAGGCCAAGACCAGGAAAACCAACGGACACGAGATGACGCCGGCCGCGTAGCCTCGAGGTTTTCGTCCGCCGGTAGCCAACAGTACAATCGCCACGAACACAAAACAGCAGAACGTAATCAGCTCGCTGGCCGCGTAAACATGTGGGATGTTGAATAACGCAAGCATGGTTAATCTCCAGCTATCTTGATGCGAATAAAATGGGGTGGGGAAACATCTGGCTTCCTCTCCTCAAATAAGTAGCCCGCCTCCGTGCGACTTTAGTTCACAATGCACGCCAGACAGATTCATTCCATGCCAAGGTGAGCGTCAGTCGTTTGCGATCGACGACATAAAGCGGCGGCAGGCGGCAAAAACGCATTGCAGCGGTATATCTTCTTTCAGTGACGAACTCCAACTCGCCAATAGATTGCCAGGCCGCAGATCAAATCGACTGAACGAGGGACCGATCTCTTCCGGGGAGATGCCCTCTTGTAAGCAGAACACCAGGATCACATGGCGGTGATCCGAATACTCACCTCGATACGTGGCCTGGAACCGGCGACCGAGCATCTGCAAGTCATCGTCTGCGAGCCCTGATGTGTCCGGCTCGTGGGAATCGCTGGTGTTGCGAATCAACGTAATCAGGTGATGCAATACCGCTGGACTGAGGTCCCGGATTCGGTCAAAGACCTCGAGCGCGGTGGCTGTGCGGGACGCGATCCGCTCCAACACTCCCGACAATTCCGCTTGGACCACCTGGTCGGTCTGTGTGCAGGAGAAGGGTAGGAAATCGCTCAGATACGGGGGCACGCGGTTGTCCTGGCGAATCTGCTCCCAGCCTGCAGCGATGGCAGCGGTTTTGTCCAGTTGCACCAGCAGATCATGTAGCGACAGGTGCAGCGTGCTCAGTTCTTCCAGTTCCGTCTGGAAAGACGTGACGGCGGATCGCACTGCTTCGCTGTCCTGGAACCAGACCAGCTGTTCCCACGCGAGCAGCAGCAGACACGCCCAGATTTCCCCGTCGGTGTCGTCCATCTGCCCGCGGCTTCGCTGCAGATCTTCGAGTATGCCATCCGGTTGATTCAGGTACGTGAAAGCGCGCCATCGCGCCTCCAGTAAGCGCAGCAGATCTCTCGGTTGCGTTGGGACTTGCAGCAAGGGAGCGTATCGTTCGGACAGGGCCTCATGGGGATCGTTGTGGAGTTCGCGGTGGAACAGCTCCATCGCCGGTCCGCGAAGCCGATCGTGATAAAGAGCCTCCGCCAGCCAGTCGCACCGCACATGGGACGAGGACAGTTCCGGCATCGCGGCCAGCAGCCAGTACAGCCTCAGACAGGCGTCACCCGCTATTTCGGGCACCGCGTGCAGTGTTTCCAGTTGGCGGTAGGCATGTTCTGGTTGCCCGGACAACGCCAATTGCCAGGCCGATGTCATTTGGGCGACCGGATCGCGAGGTCGCTGCCGTGGCGTCTCCTCATCCGCCGCTGGCTGTTCGTGGGAGCTGGCAAGAGACACTAAAGACCTGGCCTGGTCGGTGTTGACCAATGGAATGGGAACGCGGGCTGGGCGCCTGGTCCGATCCGCGGCCGGTAATCGTTGCTCGTGGGCGCGGAAGGGGACACCGGCACCTGCAATGGTCTCGTATGCACCGCGGATCTGCTGGAATTGCTCGGGGAACGAGTCCGGCTTGAACTGGCGGATCAAGTGCAAGTAGGCGCGCCGGATCTCCCGTGCATCGCTCCCGCGTTGGACGCCCAGCAGACGATATGGATCGCGCGGCCAGTCGTTGAAATTGTCAGGAAGAGAATGACCGGACATGCACCTGTTCCTAGTTTGACGAGCGTCGTGGCGACTCGGCTTTGGATCGTGGTTCGGAGAGAAGGGGGACGAGTTCGGGATGTG
The DNA here is from genome assembly GCA_041752115.1 of Pirellulaceae bacterium. Classification (GTDB taxonomy): domain Bacteria; phylum Planctomycetota; class Planctomycetia; order Pirellulales; family Pirellulaceae; genus JAJRVM01. Next base: position 24,339 of record JBGSHS010000002.1, read on the forward strand.
TGTTTTTCAAATACTTGAGGACTTCGTCGTGGGCCGGCCGTGTATCTGTCTTCCAATCGCGCCACAGATTCTCTTTGTTCTGACGGTCCAGCTGACGTCGCATCTCCTCTTGCTGTTGTCGCCAGATCCGCTCGGATTCCTGCCGCTGTCTAGAACGGTGGTCTCGCCGCTTGTCGCTGTCGTGGTTAAGTGTGATGAGAATGATCATTGCGATTACACATACGGCAAGGAGATAGTAGAAGGGGAGAGAGAGTCCTCTTTCGGTCTGCTGGCTACCTTGCCGAGTCTTGGTGCCAGTCAGGCATTTCAAAGGATCTTCTTGAAAATTCTCTTTCTCTTGCCGAGTTTTGGGATGCTCCAGCAGTTCATCCATCATTTCCGGAACCAGGGTGGCGAAGCGGGGGAATTGCCGGGCGAATCGTCTTGCCGCCGCGTACCGTCGTTGGTCGTCATCCTTCCACAAGTCGCGCAGTCGGCGTATGCATGTCGCACGTTCTGCGAAGGGAGCAGTCAGCAGTGCGCACAACTCCGACGCCAGGCTAGCCGCGTCCTGGTCCTTGGGGTCAATTCGGCTTCGATCAATGTTCAGGCCTGGCGATAGGGATGACAGACGAGCACGAGGGCGGCGGGCCAACTGGCACTGCTTGTGCAATTCGTGCCACCGCGACTGGCGTGCGGAGATGGGCATATCGAACATGTGGCGAGCGAACGCTTCGACTTCTTCTGCAAGTCGCAATTCTTCGGCCAACAGGAATTCATGCGGCAGTTCGTCGTGTGTATCCCCCGTCTCCGTCAAACGTAACTGGTCCATCGCCGCGACGGTCGCTCGACTGGGCAGCATGCCATCGCGTTCCACGCGTAACCAGAAGGTCTTGCGCACGCTACGGAGCGAGTCGTCTGGATCAGCGCCCAGTTCATGGCGGGCCCAAGCGAGGCACCGCGCAGCCGCGTCGTCGTTTGGTCCTAACATGGCTCAACTCCACTCTCAGTCTCGCTCAAGTGTCGAGGATGCATGTCCCTGCATTAAGGGCAATCGTTCTGGCGATCTCCCTCAAAACGTTGCAGAAGCGTCTCCAACCGCTCCCGAAAGCGGCTGATCGCCGGGCCATCCTGCATTTCCAGGACCTGCTCGAATCCATCCAGCAAACTGGCAAGCTCGTCGCGTACTTCGAGCGGCAATTCTCCGTACAGTTTTTCCGCGCGGCGCAGCAGAAAATGATTGGCGCTCACTTCGCGCGGGTGTGTTTTTAAAGCCTGCATCTTCTCGACGGCGGCTGCGATCTCCGCCTCGCAGAGACTCTGCGCGTGGCGGGCGATGACCGTGCTGACCTTCTGGCCCGTCGCGACGACGGTGGCCTCGACTTCCAGGACCCCATTCAGGTCGTAGGTCAAGCGGACCTCTACTTCCTGGCCGGCGGGGCCGCGGGGAATCTCCCCGATCTCCAGTTCGCCCAACAGAAGGTTCTCGGAGACGCGACGGCTCTCGCCTTGATAGACCTTCAGGCGGATCTCCGTCTGGTTCGCCTCGACGGTGGAGTAACGTGCCGCGCGGCTGACAGGAATGGTCGTATTTCGATGAATAATCGGACTGAAGTAGCCGGGCCGCCGCTCCATTCCCACCTTCTTCGAAACCTCGACACCCAAGGTAAATGGCGCCACATCGGTGACAACCAGGTCCTCCAAGTGCGCGTCGTTGGCGATCAAACCAGCTTGCACGGCGGCGCCCAGTGCCACAACTTCGTCCGGATTCAAACGGCAGCGCGGCAGTTGGCGGAAGAACCTGGTAACGTGTTCACTCACTGCCGGCATGCGTGTGGCGCCCCCGACCAGGATGACCTCCTCGACCATTTCGGGAGGGACTTTGGCATCGCCCAGGCAGCGGCGCAGCGGGAGATCGATCCGCGTCAGAATCGAACGCGTCCACTGCTGAAACTCGGCCCGGGTGACCGTCACCGTCGGCTCGACCGCCTGCCGTTTTCCCTGCTCATCAGGGATCGGGATGTCCACCGACGCTTCCCGGGAGAGTTGGCGTTTGGCTCGCTCGCAGTGTTCGATCAAGCGAGCCACAAGCAGGGGAGAATGGATCTCCGCGTGTTCATAGGCCAGACCGCGGGCGGCCAGCACTCGCGCCGCCAACGCGCGCGTAAAGTCCTCACCACCCAGTTGACTCACGCCGGACGAGGCGCGTACTTCGACCAGGCCTTCAAACAGGTCGACCAGCGACACGTCGAAAGTGCCGCCGCCGAGATCGAAGACGGCAATCAACTTGTCGTTCCCCGCCTCGTGCAGACCGTAGGCGATGGCCGCCGCCGTCGGTTCGTTGATGATCCGTTCAACATGCAGTCCCGCCATCTGACCCGCCAGGATCGTCGCCTTGCGCTGGTCGTCGTTGAAGTAAGCCGGAACGCTGATCACGGCACGCGCAACACTCGTCGACAGCCACAATTCCGCATCCTGCTTCAGTGACTTGAGCACCAGGCTGGAAAGCTCAACCGGAGTGTGCCTCTGCCCGTCCACCGAGAATGTCCAGTCTGTACCCATTTGTCGTTTGAACATCGCCGCACAGCGATCCGGGTGCAAGACCGAATACTCCTTCGCCACCTGCCCCACCAGCAGACGCCCGTCATCCTCGAAGCCGACCACCGAAGGTGTCAGTACCTCGCCCAGACTGTTTGGGATCAGCTGCGGATGGCCGTCACGCACGCAGGCTACGGCGGAGTACGTAGTGCCCAGATCGATGCCAACAATCACAGTCACGACCTCTTCTCCTGACGATATTTTGTGGCCCCGTGGAAATCATCGACCGCGAAACCAGCTAAGAAGCCTGGCGGGAACTGTCTACCACCGACTAAGAAACAGGGTGTATGTCAAAACTCCCTCAGGGTATGAGCATAACCAGCATGCTGGCGGCAAGCACAAGGGCTCGACGGCAACCGATGATCTTGGCAGGGCTGCCGCGATCGCGAAGCAAGATGCGACATCAAGTCAAGCCCGTTCTGGAACGATATCGGTTCAAGAATCTGGCGAAAATCATCCATTATTCTTACGAGTGTAGGTGACCACATACGAGTTCCGGGTACCCCACTCGCCCTGCCGGACAGGCTCCCAGATAGTTCGCGGCTGCGATCGGTCCATCTATTGCAGAGATCCCCGAAGGCAGAGATACTCTCAGAGTGTTCAACACCTCAAGACCAAATCGCGCGCCGTGCATTGCCATGTCTTGCTACTAATGCGTCGTCGTCGGTGATAGACTGGGACGGGTAATCACGGCACGTCTGTGCATCTTTATCGTGCGCAACCGAGACTTCTAAATCGGATTGCGTGATTCTGGGAGCATTGTCTATCGTCGAGCCTGACGCGAAACGGCGATTTGCTGCCGCACTGGCAGAGCCAGTGGCACCCGTCCTGCTCGCCACGCTGTCCCCAGGATCACGCAATGTCATTTCAGGTGAATATGTTGAACGAGGCGAGCGGATTGCAAATCGGCACGACGGTGGGAAACCGTTACCGCGTGATCGAGAAAATCGGCCAGGGGGGGATGGCCGAGGTCTATCTGGCCGAGAATCTGGGCACCGGTGCACGTGTCGTGCTGAAATCGCCCTTGCTGGGCAAACTGTTGGACGACCCGCAACTGACAGGCCGTTTTCTGGATGAGATCCGGAAGATGAGCCGGTTGGATCACACCAACATTGTGAAGATGCACGATGTGCTGGAGTGGTCCGGTCGCCCCGTGGCGGTCATGCAATACTTCGGCGGCGGTGGCCTCGACACCAGATCGGAAATCACGTTGGGCCAGTGGCTCCCACAGATCGCGTCTGCCCTGGACTACATGCACATGCAGACGCGACCCATGGTGCATCGAGACGTGAAGCCAGCCAACATCTTCTTCGATCTGCAGGGAACGCCTTACCTGGGTGATTTCGGAATCGCCAAGACGCCGGGCGGAAATACCCTCTGCGTGCGGACCGAGACGGGCATGACACTGGGTACGCCCAAGTATATGTCGCCCGAGGCAGTCGAAGGCAAGGAACTGAACGCTCAGGCGGATCAATATTCGCTGGCCATCGTGGTCTACGAGCAATTGGCAGGTTGCATTCCGTTTGACGTGGATCCGGACAGCTTGTACCGGATCATGCGGGCCCACGCGGAATTGCCGCCGCGGCCGCTATCGCAAATTGATGCCCGCTACGGAGCCGCCACCAGCGCGGTGCTCGATCGCGCGCTCTCCAAGCGGCCGGAGGACCGTTTTGGCAGTTGCGGAGAGTTTGCCGCGGCGGTGATGCGATCGCTGGAATCGGTGCCGCAGCGCGGCCCGCATCCGATCGCCGCCGATCCCATTGGGCTACCGCTTGGTGATCTGCCGTTCTCGGTTCCGCCAGAGCAAAGGTCAGCATCAGCTCCGGCAGCGCGTGGCTGGTGGTCGTTTCTGGCCGCGAAGCTTGGTCTGCCGGCGATGATTGCCGTTGCAGCAATCCTTCTGGTGCTGGCCGTCCTGTTGGTCGTTCCCTGGTGGTGGCGGAACGAGCCAGTAGCGAAGCATGAAGTACCACCTGTATCAACAGAGGAATCCACAGGCGGATCCGGTGAGGAAGTCGGAAGGCGTGGCACGTCCTCGCAAGAACCGGACAAGCCGAATTCCCAACCGTCAGGTTCCGGGTCCACGGCGGTGAAGGGGACGAATTCATCGCATGCCCAGAAGGAGGACGATTTGCGCAGGGCGACTGCGGGCGGCGCTAGCAACATGAACACTCCCACGAGACCAGATACCGCCGCCGACAAGCCAGTCAGTACGCACCCTAACGATGGCGGTGCCTCCAGGTCAGAGAAGTCACCGGCTAGGAAGCGTGAACCGTCCTTGGCGATTGCACCGTTCGAGTCTTCGCAAGCGGAGGAATACCAGCGCCAATGGGCCGCCTACCATGGTAAGCAGCGCGAGATCACGGTGATGCTCGACTCATCCACGAACCTGAAATTTGTGCTGATTCCACCCGGTGAGTTTCAGATGGGTTCGCCAGATAGCGAGGAAGGTCACAATTCCATCAACGAGGGTCCGCAACATCGCGTGAAGATCACGAAGGCGTTTTATGTGGGCAAGCACGAAGTAACGCAGAGTCAGTATGAAGCCGTGATGAGGAATAATCCCTCATGGTTCAAGGGCTCGGATCTGCCGGTGGAACAGGTGAGTTGGGATGACGCGGTGGAATTCTGCGAGAAACTGTCGGCATTGAAGAAGGATACGTACCGCTTGCCCACTGAGGCGCAGTGGGAGTACGCTTGCCGCGCGGGCACGACGACGCCGTTCGCCTTTGGCTCGACCCTTTCGTCTGATCGAGACGCGAACTTTGACGGGAACTACACCTACGGCAATGGCGTCAAAGGACCTTACCTTGAGAAGACGGCGTCAGTGGGATCGTACCGTGCGAATGCGTGGGGTCTGTATGATATGCACGGGAACGTGGGGGAATTTTGCGCCGACTGTTATATGGACGAGTATTACGCCAGCTCCTCGCCGATTGATCCGACTGGCCCTGAGTCTTGCTGTTGGCACGTGTATCGCGGCGGCAGCTGGTACGGCTTCGCGCTTACTTGCCGGTCCGCGGATCGGTCATACGACGCGCCTGATCGTTCGCGCTACGACCTCGGCTTCCGTGTGGCCCTAGATTTGGCGGAGTAGCAATTCGGCAGTCTGGCCGAGCATTCGGGACGAGCCCTGCGGAGCAGGGTCGCGTGGAGCGAGACCTGAGCCAGTTGCAGAGAAACTGCGAGCTCCAACCTGTTTGGCCGCTATGGCCGTAGAAGGCTGCTGACGTGACCATTGAACGCCCAGTGCAAATTATCTCAGCAGCCCGCGCGCGGCCGGACACGTCTCTAACCGCCGACGGACTGCAGCGGCTAGCTCGCCTCTATCGCGCGGCAGGGTTAAGTCGACAGGCCATCCCGTTGGCCAGTCCGGATTCGATGGCGACCGCCGGCGTGCAGCATACGGCTCGGCGACGCTGGCCATTGTGGCGCCTGCGCCTAAACGGTTGCGAGCCAATTATTTTGCGCCATCTGACCTGCGAATGGGGCTTAAGGCTTTGGGACGCCGCGATCCGGATTCATCTTGAAATCCGCGACTACGTGGATCCTGAATGCCCGGGGAATCCCCCTAAGCCCTTATGTCTGTTATATTTGCCGCCGTCATCGGACTACACGGGAAGGGTTAGCTTCAGTTGACTGCGCAACCATTTGAGGGGTGTCTTTGCCGTCGAAATGAAGGGAGCGAGCATGCCAAGAGATACGAAATCTGCGCCGCGATCGCTGGCCGTCGGAGCGGTTATGGGTGGCGTAGTGGGCGCGGGGGTATGGGCGGCACTGGCGTTCGGACTTGAGACCGCATGTGGCGCCGAACGTTGGATCGGCCACGTCTTCTCCAGCCCGATCAATGCCGCCAGTTTTCTGGCGTTCGGAGCGGCAATGGGCCAATTGCTCCAACGCCGGCTGCAGATCTCGCGGGAACGTCATGGTATGACCGTCGCACTGCTGGACAGCGACGACGAGACGCTGCTGCTGCCCGACGACGTCAAGACGGCACGCAAACAGTTGCCCAGCGTGCCCGAGCAGCTGCGTGACAGCCTGCCGGTGCGTCTGTTGACCGTGGGATTGCTGCGGGCCCGAGCCAACTGGTCGGCGACCGATGTCAGCAGCGCGATCGAATCCGAAGCCCATTTGATACAGGAAGAGGTGGAGGCCTCGTACTCCAATATTCGCTATCTGGCCTGGGCCATCCCTTCGATTGGCTTTCTGGGCACCGTGCTGGGGATCGGCTGGGCCATGGGTGACATGAACGTGACGGGGCTGGACAAAGGCGATTCACTGTCGGTCGCCACGTCGCACTTAAGCGTGGCATTCGACACGACCTTCGTGGCCCTGACGCTCAGTCTGATCTTGATGTTCATACTGCACCGCGTCGAGGCGCTGGACGACCATCTGATGACGCGCACCAAGAGCTGGTGCCTGCGGCAGCTGCCGCTGAGGATGCACATCGCCGCGGAGAAGGTGTCGTGAAGAACCGCCGCACGCAACATTCCCTCAGCATGTCGTTTCTCGACATCCTCGCCTGCGCGCTGGGGGGCGTTTTGATGTTGTTTCTGGTGAGTTCGTTCATCAGCGCGCGCAATTCCAACGCGGCCAGCCTGGTACTGACCGGCATGACGGAGAGGATGTCCAAGACTCTGGGAACGCTGGATGAAGTGACCAGCGCTTTAGAAGGCGTTCGCCAGGAGAATGAAGGATTCAAGAGGGCCCTGTCAGGGGTCGTGGAGGAGAACCGGGAGTTGCTCGGCGCGTTGGAGAGCCTGCGAGCGGATCACCAGGCCGCGGAGGCTGCCTTGGCCAACGCCCGAAAGAACGGTGAGACGTCCGCGGGATTGCTGGCGCGAGCCGAGTCACAGATCGACGCCTTGCGTCGCGCCAGCGATACCCTGCGCCAGGCCCAGGCGAATCTCGTCGGGCTGCGCGGACCGCTCCACAACGTCGTATTTGTATTCGACACGTCCGGCAGTATGAAGACGCCTCGCTTTGGTGAATACAAGGGCACACTGAAGAGCTGGATCAGCTTCTTGCCTTTGTCGCGACTGGCCGTCATCGACTTTGACAACAAGGTCCGCACCTTCCGCAGCGGATTCATCGATGCGACGCTCGAGAATCGGCAGGCAGCCTGCACTTTCGTCGATGCGTTCAAGGCGGATGGGACCACCGACACGCTGGCGGCACTCAAGGCGGCGTTTGCCTTGGAGGGGATCGACACGGTCGTGCTGCTGAGCGACGGGGAACCAACCGCTCCACTGCCGCGCGGCGGAGGTCGAGCATCACCGGACGATATCCGCAAGAATATCGAACTGGTGGAGAAGTGGCTCAAAGAAAACAACTCGTCCGGCAAGGTTGCAATCAACTGCGTAGCCATGGGTAACTACTTCAATACGGCCTATGGCGAGTTTCTGCAGCGGATCGCCCGCGACCACGACGGCATGTTCATTGGCAGATGAAATCGATCATCAAACGGAACAATCATGTCCAGACGCGGCAGTAACACAGGTTTCCTGGGAACCAGTTTTCTCGACCTGCTCTGCTGTGCGCTGGGGGGCGTGCTCTTGTTGGTGCTGGTCTTACAGCAGAACCACGAAACGACGGTGCAAGATCTGGAACGCGACAAGTACGAACTGGCCCAGAAGATATTGCTGCTGAAAAAAGGGATCTCCGTTCCCCTTCCCCTGGCCATCCAGATCCACTGGGAGGGAGCGGGCGATATCGACTTGTCCGTGGTCAGGGACGGGGCTGAGCGAGTATGGTTCCAGAATCGGGAATGCGACTGGGGACAGTTGATGCGGGATGAGACGCAGGGGCAGACGATCAATAGCGAGTTGTTCCTTTCACCCCAACCGCAAGTCGGAGAATACAAAGTATACGTTTGGTACTATGGTGGAGGGAGCCAATCGCAATACACCATCCAGTGTGAAATCGCCCTCTATCCTGGCGACCGATCGCGATCCACACGCCAGCAGTTCGAGCGGCAATTGCCTGTATCACCGAAACAAGCGTGGCAGCACGCTGCAACTTATCAGTTGACCCGTTCCGGAAACGAATTCCAAATCACTTTTCTCGACTAATGTGTTGATGGGGAGAGCCCACATGCGGTGTCCGTTCTGCAAAGAAGAGGTAGACTTCGTTGATGAGCGTTGCCCGCGATGTGCAACGGCATTGGGGGCGGCGTCACCGGAGAGACTGGAACTTACGCGGCCACAGCGGATCATCAGCCCGCCAGCTCAGGCTGCGAGCATCGCGGACGAAACGGTCCTCCAGCGACGCAAGCCTGATCCGGATGCGGCGCGCACGAAGTTTCGTCCCCGTCTGCGGCCGCCGATGCTGGTGCTATGCGCATGGGACGACGATGGCGAATATGGCCACTGGATTCGCGTGTACGGAGACCGGTTTGTGATCGGCCGCGGTGAAGGAGATCTTATCATTCCACACGATCCAGGCATGTCACAGCGGCACGCCGAGCTTGTGCGCGAGCGGGGCGAAGGACGTTGGGTCTGGAGATTGCGCGACCTCCAGTCGACCAACGGCTCGTTCGTTCGCATTGATCATTCCACGCTGCACGACGGTCAGGTCCTGCTGATTGGCAGCGGACGCTACCAATTCAAGGGCGTTGCCCAGGGGGGCAAGCTTGCGCAGGCGACGGGACAACCGGCGAAGACCATGATGGTGCCGACATACAGGCCGGAAGATTTCACGCCAATGCTCGTGCGACTGGCCATCGATGGCGAAGAAGACGAGAAAATGTTTCTTACGCCAGGCGAGCAGTGGATTGGTACCGCCGACAGCTGCCAGCTTCGTGGCAGGGGAGGAGCGGAGGATTTGCTGTTGGATGCTCGCCATGCGAGAATCTATCAGACGGGCCGTGAGCAATGGGAGATTCAGGATGCCGGTTCGAACAATGGTACCTGGACCATGATTTCGGAAGTGGTCATTGACGACTCGATTCAATTCCAATTGGGTGAACAACGGTTTGTGGCAAGGGTCCCGTGATGAAACTGCTGTACACGCTGCTCGACCAAGGCCGCCAAGATTCCTGCGAGTCCGAAGTGATTCGTATCGGTCGGGCTCCGGAGGTCGAAATCCAACTCGATCACGAGTTCATCTCCCGCTACCATGCCGAGATTCGCCAGGAATCGGGCCGAATGGTTATCGTAGACCTCACATCGGACAACGGGACGTTTGTCAATGGCGATAAGATCTCGGCGCCTACCGCGCTGCACATAGGAGATCGCGTGCGATTGGGCGACCCGGGCCCCGAAATTCTCATCGACCGGCTGGATGCTGCAGCGGAAACGATGCTGCCGCCCGCCAACCCGGCACCACATTGTGTTGGAAATTACCCCCCGCCGTTTGGCCCCAAACTGACTGCCGGAAATGAACCAGACGTTCGACCGGCTAATCCTGCGCCGATGAACGTGTTGGCCCGAGAACCGAAGCCTGGCGGCGTTGCACGGCAATCGCGCTCTCCCCGTGTGATCCAGTTGGCCGTTATCGGCTTGTTGGTTATCGTGGCAGCGGGGCTCACGCTTGTGAGTGTCTATACCTGGCGTGATCAGCCAGGCTCGCTCGCCAGTCTATTTGAAGAAGTGGCCCCGGCCACGGTCAAGTTGCACGTGATTCGCGATGACGGTCAGGAGGGGTCTGGCAGTGGCTTCTTTGTGGATCGCCGCGGGTGGCTGGTGACCAATTTCCACGTGGCGGCGCGTGCCAAGAACATGGAAGCGGAACTGGATGATGGTACGAAGCTGCCGGTGGAGGGTGTAATTGCCGACTCCGCCATCGAAGACATCGCGATTTTGAAAGTCGATCTGCCTCCCGCGCGCGTGCGTGTCCTGCCCTTGTACAATGACGACGAGGTTCTGCCGCCGGCCGGCACCGAGGTTTGTGTGGTGGGACACCCGTTGGGACTGAACAAATCGCTCACACCCGGTACGATCTCATCGCCGCCAATGACCGGCCGCCAGTTCCGCGCGTGGCTGGAAGAGCACCATGCGCAGTCCGATAATCCACTGGTAAATTTGCATTTTCGCGACAACATGACCTGGCTACAAACCAACGCTGCCGTTTCACAGGGCAACAGCGGCGGACCGCTCTTGAACCGGCGGGGCGAAGTTATTGGGGTCACTACGTGGGGCATATCGGGTGAGGCCGCGGAGAGTATGAATTTTGCCAGTGCTGTGAAGCACCTGCGCCGGTTAATCAACGATGCAGACGGTACCGTTCGTCCCTTGTCCGACCTGACGCCCAGCAGCGAGAACTGATGTTGTGATTCGTGTCGGTAGGACCACGATGCGCGAGCAAGGGTTGCGACTCGACGAGTGATTTCAGGCCGACAACCATTTGCGTGCGCCATTTTTTCAGCTGTTCATTTCCTGTCGCAGAATATTACAACGGGCCACCTCAATGCCGGAGTAAACCATGCCCAGCTTTGTGGGAATTGACTTGGGAAGCCATGTGATCAAGGCCGGCACGATCAAGGCTGCGGATGGGCATGTGGAAGTGTTGCAGTTGGACTCTTCCCGAAATGCCCATGGACTACCCTTTGTGATGCAGGCTGGCATCCAGTTGGGGGCTCGCTGGGATCAATATGCTCGACGACGTTGTGGCTTTGACGTGGCCTTTGCGTTTCGTGACCGCGTATGGGAAGCCGCATCCCGTTACTCGCTCGAGGGGAGATCCGTCGACGCGGTTCAGATGTTCGAACCGATTTGTGCCGGGGTGCGGCAGGCCATTACCTCGACGGGAAACGATACGGCAGCGGTGGGACTCAGCGTCCCGGACTGGTGGCCGGCAAAGTCGGCGTGGACCTTGCCTCAAGCTTTGAAAGCCGATGGCTGGAATCCGGCCGCCTTGGCTCGAGAATCGGTGGCCGTCCTGACTGACTGGCTGTTTCAGCATCGCCCGACGCCTAACCGGAGAGTATTGGTTCTTTCAATCGGTGCCGGTTCGACCTGGGGATCGCTACTGTCGCGTGCCGAATCCGGGGCCTGGAAATTGGAAGACACCGTTTACGACACTACGCTTTCCGGCTCGGTTCTGCGCGAGCTATTGATTGGTGCGATCGCTCGTGATGTGGTGGGCCGATTGCGGAAGGATCCGACCGAATCGGCCGCAGATGACCAGCGACTGCACGACGCTTTGGAGCAGGTTCTTCACGTGCTCCAGACACAGAACGAGACGGCGTTTCGGGCTGACCTTTTCGGGAGCCCGTTTACGATCCCCTTTTCGCGTGCGCGATTGGCGGAAGTGGCGCAGCCCATCATCGATCGGCTTCAATCCACCATGTCGCAGTGGCATCAGCGATTTGCCCGCCAGGGCTCGGTCGACTCGGTGCTGTATTGGGGCGACCTCGCGTCGTTGCTGACACCTGGCAAACAACTGGCTCGGACCTTCTCCAGCGCCGAGACCATCGAGTTAGACAGGTACTGTGTGGCTCGTGGTATGTCGCGATTGGTCGCCCTGGTGCGCACCGGTCAGATCGAAGTCAGCACCATGGAAAGCCAGGCGTCGTTTCCGCTGCTCGAGACAGTTCCTGAAGGCAAGATCTTCGGATGCGGTAGCGCAGCAGCACGAGCGCGAGTAGTCGAGATCGCGGGTGGGGCTGGACGAGTCATACCGGTGGGCGACGCCTTGCGTTTCGGCCGCAACGCTGAAGCGAACTGTGTGATAGCGCAAGATCGAACGGAAGTATCCAACGCCCACGCTGTCATTTTGCGTAAAGGCTCGCTCTATGTGCTCTCGGATCTGCAGAGCACGAATGGAACGTATGTGAACGGAAAGCTGTTGAGCGGTCCCACGCCGCTCAACCACGGTGACACCATCACACTGGCCGTCGACGGCCCCAGTTTCCGGTTTGAGAACCCTCAGGTATGAGGGAAAAGTGACTTCGTTGTTTTCCGCTCCGTTGGGACAAGCCCAGCGGAAGCCAGGGGGGGCGGGAAGAGATTATCCGCGCATCACATACCGAAATCATTCTCCCCACATTCCTTCGGCCGGTTGCCGCTGCCACCGACTCCACCCAGTGTCGCATAACCACTGCCACCCCTACGGGATGAACTTTAACCTCGCACGCACAATTCACCGCACGTGACACGGCGACTCGACGAGAATCATGTCCATTGCAGATAGCGGATTTCGAATCGGGATGACGGTCGAGAACCGTTATCGGTTGGTTGAGAAGATCGGCCAGGGCGGCATGGCTGAGGTCTACCTGGCGGAGCATTTAAAGACCGGCGCGCGCGTGGTCTTGAAATCGCCATTGCCTGGCCTGCTGATCGACAATCCTGAACTGATGGATCGGTTCCTGGATGAGATTCGCAAGATGAGCCGGTTGGATCACACGAACATCGTGAAAGTACACGATGTGCTGGAATGGTGTGGACGTCCGGTCGCAGTGATGCAATATTTCGGCGGCGGAAGCCTGGACACGAAACCGGGCATCAAGCTGGACCGATGGTTACCGCAGATCACGTCCGCGCTCGACTACATGCACTCGCCAGTTCGCTCGATGGTGCATCGAGATGTAAAACCGGCCAATATCTTCTTCGATTTGCAGGATACTCCATATTTGGGCGATTTTGGGATCGCGAAATCACACAAGGGGGATACCGTGTATGTACGGACAGTCACCGGAAATACGCTGGGCACTCCCAAGTACATGTCGCCAGAGGCGGTCCATGGCAGGACTCTCGATGGGCGTGCGGACCAATATTCGCTGGCCATTGTGGTTTACGAGCAACTGTCTGGTCGTATTCCTTTTGACGATGTGGATCAGGACAGCGCGTACCACGTGATGAAGGCGCACGCGGAAATCGAGCCCCTTCCGCTATGCTCGATTGATGCTCGGTACAACCGTGCCACGAGCGTGGTGCTCGAGCAAGCGTTGTCCAAGAGCCCCGCAGCCCGTTATGCCAGTTGCAGTGAATTTGCTCAGGCGTTAGTAGCGTCCTTCGAGGCCGTATCAAATGACGAGGGCACCGCTGACGAAAAGTCGCCGGTAGATAATAACGTGTCTCCGGCCAATGTGAGGTCGTTGAACGCAACGACGTGTGCGGACGAGCATTTGTCGGAGCAGAATGTAGCCGGGCCGGAAGATCGTACGGCCGGTGAACCCGATGCGCAACAATCACGATCGAGCAGCCCACACAATCCTTCTGAATCCTGTTCGCGAGACATGCCTGGCGACTTGACTGAATTGCGTTTCTCGACGGGCCCTAATTGGTTCATGTTGCTGTGCCTTATGTTCATACTGTTCGCTGTTACTTCATTACTGATGTGTGCTGTTGACGAGCGATTCGCGCCCTTCACCCTTCTGTGCTTTGTTGTCGCAACTGTATCAGGGATGATTGTGACACCTTATGAAGAGATGTGTGAGAGACCGGTAAGTCGACTGCACCGTGCGGTCACGGGGTGTGCGTTTCTTCCTTACGCTTTCCTGCTAGTAGGGGAATACACGGCGAACGTGCACGCCTGTTTGTTCGGTTACGACGCATTTCCTTTTGGGAGGCCCCACGTTGACTCGCCGTCGCCCATCCTTGCAGTAATTCCGTATCTCGTGGGCGCAGGTGTTTTGGCTGTTTCGGCGTGTTTCATGTCATGGGTAGGGGAACGATGGAGGAAAAATGTGGTTCGCTTGTTGACGGCACTTAGCGGTGTGCTCATTGTGTGCGGTATTGTGGTGGGAGCCGGGTTTGGGATTGAGCCGGCAATTGGGGGTGCTATCCTGGGAACCGTTGTTGCCGTGGTACTTGGAGTGCGTTGGCTACTCATTGTAGTGTTGCGTAAAATGCTGCAAGCAGGATAGATCGTGGCAGTCATGCGGCTCTTCGGTACTGCCTAGCTGGACAGCGACAGCTTTCGACATGAATGCTGGACTCCAACGGCCTTGTGCCGTTGGTGAATCCGATGGACGGCTCGAGGCGACTGCCCCGAAAAACAGCCTTCCTTGGTTAAATCGTTGCGAAGAGATCCACAAGATATTTCGGCAAGCCGTGCTGCGAAAGCGGTAGAACCGCGTCACTTCTCGCCAACGTCGGTGGTGGTTTGGCTCGGAGTCCCCGACGCACCCGGTACCGCCACCGCCAATTCGCTCAGGCCTGGCGACAGACCTGACGTTCCACAATTAGGGAGAAACGTCAGGCAGCCGGACGGAGACGTCTGGAGACCAGTCGCTCCATGGCCCCGCTGCGATCTTTGCTGCTTTCCGCGACCTGAGCTCGCAGATCCAGATATGGGCGAACGCGTCGTCGCCGCAATACCCGGACACAGCTATCGAAGAACCATCAGGAAACCAGCCACAATCGGAGAATTCGGCGATCGACGGGATCCCATTCGTTAGCAGCTCGAACGCGCTCTCCGTCTCTTCTCCCTCGCGCAGCAGCCAGATTCCGCGTGCGAACCACCTGGCACTCAAGTGCCGCAGAATGGCGATCCGGCCGTCTCGGGCGACGGCAATCTTGCGACTACTCGATTCCACTTCCGCCTCATCAGTCAGTTGCGTCACACTGCGATCGTTCGGATCGACCCGAAACAGTTCAGTCCTTGTTCCATCACGAATGGGCATGACGGTCGCGTAGACATATCCGTCGGAAGCCCAGCACGCGTCGGCAATCTCCTGATATGGGCGGGGGAATTGGATATCCAAGTTGGACACGTCGCCCGTCATGGCGTGTATTGCGTGCAATTCCGTGGCGCCGTCAGCGACATACAAGAGTCGCTCGCCATCGGGAGACCAACCAAGAGCGGGCATGATCACCGGATTCGACATCTCGTACATGCGCACTCTTGCATCATCCACGTTGGCAACACAGACTCGCGGTCGGATATCGCGATCCGATATGAATGCCAATCGCTTTCCATCCGGAGACCAGCGGGGATGCACATCGTTCGCATAACTTGAGCGAGCCAACACCGGCACGACATTCGAGCCATCCACGTCCATCGTATACAGCTGGCTGGTCCCGCTGTTACGATCAGAATGAAAGGCAATCTTTCGTCGAAACACGGGGACCGGTACAACTCCCAGTGCGCCAGGCACACAGCATCTCACGATCACACTCTGACGATCCGGCGTGAAGACAACATTCGTGGGCGCGGGCTTCAACTGCTCGAATCGCGCCAACATGCGACCGTCGATCGCATCCACGAAGTGCAGCGATCGGGAATCGGTACTGAGGACGGCCAGCAGGTCCTGTTCGTCATCGAGCACGATATCGGCGGGTGCGCGCCCGTTGAGATCAAAGCTGACTACGGGAGCTCGCGTCCCGAACGTCTCTCGATCAACAACCCAGATTCTGCGGTGGCCTCGGTCACACACATAGATGCGATTCAAACGTTCCGATATCAGGACGCTGTCCAGGGTTGCCAGCGGAAATTCCAGGGTTCGGACGCGGTAGGGTGGTTCCAGCTGCACTTCGTACAGCTTGGGTGTATCGGATCTGGGGCGTGGCGTGGTCGAGAGGTACGCGAACCGACTGTCCCCGGAAATGCAGAACTCACCACCCGCAGGCTCATCACCGAGAGGAACCTCGTGAATCAAGTGCGGATGATCGGCCGAAATATCCACGATGGAAACTTGATCATTCGAAACCCGCGCCCGCCGCGATAGGGGTGCATTTGAATCGGCAGGATCCACTTCCTGATCGGGCCATCCGTCCTGTCCCATGGGAATCACGATCTTCGTTCCGTCGGGCGTGATCCGCAGGTGACTGGCCCAACGCCACCAGGATGCGTCCCGCAGTTTGTCGGGCGACACAATGGGAATCCGCGTGACGCGCCGGTCCGCCTCGAGATCAACTTCCGCAAGCTCATTGCTGTAGTAACTGGTCACATAGAGACGGCGATCGTCGGGGGAGAGTGCCAGATCAAAGTGCGAGGGAAAGGAGGCAATCGTAATCGGATCTGTCACGGCCTTGCCGGTGGCCAGCTCCAGATGATGGATCACGCAGGTGTCATCCATGCCGTAGTCGGCAACAAACGCCTGCCGCGCATCCGAAGTGACGGCAAACGACGAGGAGATATCGGGGAGGTCCAGCCAGCGTTCCACGCTTCGTGCCACCGGTTCAGGCTTCGCCGGTTCGGAGCCTCCAGCATTCTGCCACGGCCTTTCATCCGAGGACTTATCGAGCTTATCCCCTCGGAAGTAGACCAGGCAACCGAACAAGACCAGAGCTGCCGCGGCGGAAACTGCCAACCACAACCATTTCCGCGGCGTGCGGCGCGGCGCCTTGTACTTCTGCGGCTCATCTCGCAGAAAGCGTTGCAGAGCGTCGGCGAATTCATCGGCCGTCGGGTAGCGGTCTTCCGCGCGGGGTGCCATCGCTCGACGGCAGATTCCATCTAACGTCGGCGACACGTCAGCCCGTACCTTCCGCGGACTCGGCGCCGGCGACTTGCCCAGGTGCTTAAGCAACTCGGCCGGCTGTACGCTGAACGGCACCTCGCCGGTCAACATCTGGTAGAGAACGACTCCCAGGCTGTAGATATCGCTCAGCTGATCAGCCGGTCTTCCACCAGCCACCTCAGGAGACATGAATGCCAGCGTGCCGACGAAAGCGCCGGTCGTTGTTATCCCGAATGACTTTTCGATCGAGCGAGCCAGACCAAAGTCCATCAGAACCGGCTCTCCGTCCTGGTCGATCATGACGTTGGCCGACTTGATGTCCCGGTGAACAATCCCCGCCTCGTGAACGCGTCCCAGGGCGTCCGCAATGGCGCGGACAGTAGTCGCTGCATCGCGACAGTCGAATGGCCCTCGTTGTTGCAGCACCTCGTGAATCGTGGTACCTCGAATCAACGACATGGCAATGAAATGTACGCCGCCCACGGCACCCGCATCGTAAACTCGACAGATATTGCGGTGTTCGAGTCTGGCGGCCACCTGCGATTGCCGCAGGAATCGCTCAAATACCTCCGCGTCGGAATGGTGAGGGAACTTAAGGGCCACTTCGCGGTCCATCTTCCTGTCATAGGCGCGATAGACATTCCCTTCACCCCCCTTTCCGAGCTGACCGCGGATTTTGTATCGACCGAAGGTCTGTCCCATGGTCAGCGGAAGGTAGATGGGCGGCGCGCCCTCCCGAGCTGCAACGGTACTGATGTCAGCGCCGTCTTTGTCCATCGATTCCTCGTCGCTGCCCGAGATACGGTCCTTGCTGGCCTGTCGAGCGATCGAATCCAGATCAAGTTCGATGGCGAGATCGCCGAACCGCCGCTGCAATTCGTCGATCGTGACCGGCATGGCGAACGTGGCACGCGTAGAACACTCCGCCGCCAACAGCTCCAGCGTGCACCAGCGGCTGTTCCGCAACTGCGGCCATCGCCGCAAATAGGATTCGAGAAACACCGGCTGAGTCGTCCGCCAGTGGTACTCCAAATCGACCTTGATGCACTCTACCAAGGCGACGGAATACGTGGCCTCATCGAGTCCGGCGAGGAATAATGCGATATCCGGCTGTGACTCCGCATGCCAGGCCTGCTCCAACCGATGCACGGCATCTTCCATGTGTACCCGCTGCGAGTCGCTCAGATCGTATGATAGCCAAGACATCGGCTGTATCCCGTTGGTGACGCAACGAGGCGGTCCTTGTGGACGTCCGGTCGCAGTCGACCGCCCACCTTATTAAGTACCGATCCGTTCTCCAGGAGCTCAAGAAAAACTCTTCCAAAGGAAGATTCCTCGATCGCGGCTCACAACCGGCCTTCCACCCGTTGCCGGACCCGCGCCGCGGTGTAGTTGAGCACTCGTTTGACCGTCGCCAAGGACCAGCCCGTTTCGGCCGAAATCCTTCCCGCGGAATGGCCAAGGAAATAGCGGCGGCGGAAAAACTCCGCGTCGCGTGGGTCCAGAGCGTCGACAATGTGAGCGATTTCATCGATCGTGTCGGCCAGGTCGGACGCCGCCCGCTGCCAGTCGTGATCATCCAACTGCAAGACGTCGATATTGCTGCCATGTTCGCGGTCGACACAACGCCGTTCACGCTGATGGAAATCCGCTGCTTTGCGAATCTTGTTCTCCGCGATCGTGAGCAGCATGCGGCAAAGTGCCCCCGAGTGCTCAAAGTCGTACTGGCCGTCGGCGGTGCGTCGCAGAAAGGACCAGAACGCCGACTGCATGATGTCTTCCGCATCAATACGCCGGCGCAAACGGCTGCCGATCTTGCGATCCACCGCCTGCTGCAGCCAGGGCCCAAACCGCTGATACAGCAGACTCGCCGCCTCCTCGTTTCCCTCGCCGAGCTGTTCTGCCAGCACAGCACTCGGCTGACGCTGTTGATCGTCGTCTGACATTTTCCCCTCTCGTGCGTTGGTACACGACACGTCGCTTCACATTCGATACCCTATCTTAGCTTGTCGGCACCCCGCGATCCACTCATAACGAGGACACGCCTTCGCCTGCCGGTAACTCAGCCGCGACCTGAGAGTTCTCGAGCACATCCTGCTCGGAGGAAGAGTCTACGCCTCGCCGTTGGCGGCTAACGGGATCATCTACATTGCCAACACGCAGGGCTGGTTGTGGGCCGTGTACCAGCAATAGAGTGCGGGGGCCGACGGTCGATACAGCACCGGGCGACCGAAAACACTCCCCGGCGCGAAGAACGAACGCGAATGACGCGTGGGCCACACATTTCTTGGCGTCTTGGCGCCTTGGCGAGAGACTCAACAGAGCATCCATCAACGATACGGCGTTCCCTCGGCTCGCATGCCACGAGCGGACGGCCACCGTAGCGCTCCAGTGGGTCGCAAAGTGGACGGACCTCACGGGTCCAAGCTGACCAGGTCGCCGCCCATCAGCGTTCCAGGCAACGTGCAAAACGCCCAACGAAGACGTTACCGAGACACCAGCATCTCTCGTGATGTAGTCCCGGCAGGCAGTTGGGCATTCTGTTGAAGACACTCCGACGAGGATGTGGTTCGGACGTTCGGCTTCTCATCGGGAAGATGTAGTCTGATCCGGCAGTCGGAGCGTCAGAGACGCCGGTGGGAGTCGAACCCACTTGAACCGGGTTGCAGCCGGTCGCCGTGCCGTCAGGCGCCAACGTCATCACGATTTCCGCCCAGACTCAACTGCGTGAGTGGGAGACAAAAAGATGGGACGACAAGAAGATGAGAGCAAGCCCGACTCGAATCCGATCTTTTTGTCCATCCATTTTTCTGTCCATGTCCGCCGGCTGCCCGCAGCAAGTTGGCGGTTTTGAGCAGTTCCTGTTAGTCTACTTAGATTGAGGTGCGTGATTTCCCGCGCAGCTGGTTGGATTACAATCTTACTGTCGAGATCGAGGCCAAGGCCAAGGAACTGGCCCTGCTCCGCCTGATGGAACAGCTCGCCTCCCGGTCCAGGAAATGACCGGCGGGCATAGGAATTGGTGTCCCTCCGAATAACCGATCAGAAAGCAAGAGGATAGTGCGGCCATGCACCATTACCGACACGGACTGCTCCTGGCAACGGCCCTCGTACCGCTGGTCGCCATTGCCGGCAGCGTGCGAGGCGCGGAGTTCCGCTGGGGCGTCAATGGACACCCCGGCGTGCAAGAAGGATACCGGCAGGTACCTGTGACTACTCAATTGGATCTGATCAAGGAACTTGGCGCACAGTGGTATCGCTGTGACTGGGATGAGGAGCGATTCCGCTCGGACCCAGCCTCGTTCGATCAATTGGTCGCGGAGGCATCCCGGCGCAACATCCGCCTGTTGCCGGTCATCTTCCCCGCTCAGAGCTGCCGCAACGACCTGCCTCTGGACGAGATCCGCAGCGCAGCGTTTGAGTTCGGTCGGGCGATCGCCAGTCACTTTCGTGGCAAGATTTCTCACTGGGAATTGGACAACGAACTGGACAACTGGATCCTGGTCCGCAAGGGCGAAACGTGTACCAGCGGCCTGGTCTGGCAATGGGGCGATCCCAGCGGCGACAACGTGGACCATTTCGAACCAACCCGGTATGCCCGGGCTCGCGCAGAGCTGGAAGGTTTGCATGCGGGAATCAAAGCTGGCGACCCGCACGCCCAGACACTGGTCGACTTCTGCTGGATCCACTACGGATTCCTTGAACTGCTGCTCGCTCGGGATCGAGTCCCGATTGATCTGGTGGCAGTGCACTGGTATTCCGACATGGGTGACGCCACGAAGATCCACGACGACTTCAATCTGGTGGAGCATCTGCAACGATTCGACAGGCCAATCTGGTTCACTGAAGTCAATCGCCGAGGCGGGAGTCGTGGCGACCAGAGTCAAGAACAGGCAGACTATCTGGAGAAGACCGCTCGACAGCTGCGGGACTGCCGGACTGTGGAAGCGTTCTTTGTCTACGAATTGCTGGATGAACCGTACTTCGGGCCGGACAACGATGAGTCGCACTACGGCCTCGTGGAGCTGACCAAGGGGCCCGATCAGCGTTGGCAAGTCGATTGCCGCAAGCCAGCATTTGACCGGCTCCGCGAGCTCTTTCACGCCGATCGGTGCCTGGTTGGAGTCTATTACTTCGCTGGCTGGTGGGAGCCGGTGCCCAACAAGTACGCGCCGTTTGGTGATGATTGGCGCAAGCAATACCCTGAGCGAACTGCGCTGTTGGGTGCCTACAACGATCAGCCGACCATGGACCGGGAGATCGTTGCTGCCGCCGCGGGAGGCGTCGACTTCTTCCAGATTCTCTGGTACCCGGTCGAGGACCTGCGCCAGCGGTTCCAGGCCGAGAGCCGTCCGATGCCCCCGCATGTGGAGCTGGTCAACGAAGGACTGCGACTGTTCCTCGCCTCACCGAACAACAGCAAACTTCGTTTCACGATCGAGTATGTGAACCACGATCCGTTCGGGATTCGCGACGATGCGACCTGGGAGAAGACCTGCCGCCAATGGTGTGAAGTGATGCAACATCCCAGCTATCTGCGTGTGGCTGGACGACCGGTGTTCAAGATCCATGGATTGCATGCGTTTCGCTTGCAGAACGACGAGGACGAGCTGCGGGGAGCGCAGCGTGTTCGAACGCTGCGCAAGATTGCCGCCGAAATGGGACTCTCCGATCCCTTGATCGGTGCCGGTGTTTCTCCGTTGGGAATCCCGCCCGCCAATGCCCTGGAACCATTCGACTACGTCACGACCTACATGGAAATTCCCAACCTCCCGCAACGCGAGACTCCCTATCCGTACGAGGAACTGTTGAGCATTGCGCAGCAGGGCTGGGGCGACTATGCTCGGCACTGCGCGAAACCGTACGTCCCCTACCTGCCGGCCGGCTGGGATCCGCGTCCCTGGCGCGATCCCCGTCCTGCGTTTTCGCTTCCCGATCGGGCACAGTGGAAAGCGGCTTTGGAATCGGCAGCAACGGCACTGGAAGAGAACTCGCAGCTGGGTCTTCCGACGCCAGACGGTCGACAGAAGGTGCTGTTGATCTATGCGTGGAACGAATTTGGCGAGGGAGGCATCGTTGCGCCGACACAAGGTGACGGCACCATGAAACTCGACATTCTGAAGGAGGTATTTGCACCCCCCACGGCCAAATCGCCCGATTTCCCTTCTTCCCAAGGCATGACGGAGAAATGACTTCGGCATTTCTCGTCGCCACGCTCGTGCAGTGTGTAGCCACGCTCTGCGCGAGCGTGGCTACATGAGAAACTCCGAAGTTGCTCGTCCCTCGTGCCTTAACGCCACGTGCACAAAGCAGGAGTCGAATCCGATGCAGGACAGCCAGCAGACCACGAACCAGTCGTTTTACGATCGCATCAGTCACGCGTACGACATGATTGCGGACAGCAACGAGCACAAGGCACGAGAGACCGGCGAAGTCGCTTTGGCGATTCGCCCCGGCGAACGAGTGCTGGAAATCGGTTTCGGGACGGGCAATAGCCTGCTGCACCTGGCTCAGGCGGTCGGCCCAACCGGGCAGGTCTGTGGCATCGACGTCTCGCCTGGCATGTTATCGGTCGCGCAAGGTAAGCTCGACACTTCGGGACTGTCAGATCGAGTGAAGCTGGTCGTCGGAGATGCTCGGACATTGCCGTTCGAAGCTGACAGCTTCGATGCGGCCTTTACGAGCTTTACGCTGGAGCTCTTCCCGCTGTCCGATATCCCGACAGTACTGCAGGAGGTGCGTCGCGTCCTCAGGCCGGGCGGGCGACTGGGCGTGGTTTCGATGGCCACCGTTCGGGACGGGCAGAAGGCCAGTGCTCTGGAGAAGACCTATATCTGGATGCATCAGCACTTCCCTCACATCGTCGACTGCCAGCCGATTGATGCCGCCCAGTTCCTGCGCGAGGCGGGTTTCGAAGTTCGCCACGAGCAGGAGATGGAGATCTGGACGATGCCGGTCCGAGCGGTGGTCGGCAGGGTACCGGCGTAACAGTTTCGGCGTGACAGTTCGCGGCGCGGCAGTGCTCGCCTGACGGCGCCGCGCGGCGCCGTGTGTCACCCTCTGTCCAGAAGCGGTCAATAGGGATTGGCGGGCATCATATCCCATGCCTGGAGATCAACCACTCGCGCCTCGCCGCCGGTGGAAAACAGCTTCACGCCCAGACTGTCGGGGCGCGAAGGGTAGATGCGTCGCATCACCGCCTGCCGGTCATTAGCGAACACTTCGATTACGGACTTGTCCACGAAGACGCGCAACTTGAGCGGTTCGTCGGCCCCCAGAGTCAGCGGGCCAGCTTCCACGCTCTTGGGTTCCTCGGCCAGGCTCGACTGCGTGGTATCGACCGTCAGCTTCTGTTGCACTGCGTCGTAGTAGATCAGCGTCTGCTCGGCATCGTCGGGAGAGCAGCAGACCTTGATCCCGTACCGCTGTGCTTGTGGCGCGCGAATCTCCAGTGCCAATTCCAGGCTGTTGCCCTGCACATGCTCCACCGGCAGCTGTCCATCGGCAGCCACTACCAGATCTGAGTGGCGTCGACCGTTGTAGCGCAACAGCGACATTTCTTCCGGAGGGCTCATTCGCAACATGCCGTCATCTCCCAGCCAGAGGACCCGCGGCAGACTCATGGTGCCGGACCAGCCGAAATCGCTGCGCGTGGCGAAGGCGGGTCCGTCGAAGATCCAGGCCCACATGATGCGACGCCCGCGATCATCCAGCAGACTCTCCGGTGCAAAGAAGGAATTGTCCGTCCAGCTCATCATGGCGTGATAGGTGGGATGAAACTGCTCGTCTTTCCACTGCCCCAGATAGTAGCGGCATCCCAGACGATGGCTGATGCAGAGCAGCATGCGCTGGTCGCCCAGTTTAAAGAAATCGGCGCACGACACATCTTCGTTGAGCGACACGCCGTCCACCCCATGCGCCAAGAGATCGCCCACATACTCCCACTTCCCATCCAGTCGGTCGGACTTGGCAATCGCCGGCCGCTCGCCTCCGAAGATGGCATAGTACGTGTCGTCCTCCAGCCATCCATACGGATCCCACGATCGATACTTGTCGTGATGAGGATCGCCCGGCTCTGTCTGCGGTGTAATCGGATTAGACGGGAGCTTCTCCCACTGGTTCAGTTCGTCATCGACAGCGACGGCCATGGCATTGCCTTGCCCCACCTGGTGGTAACAGATGGTCGGTCGTCCTTCCTTGTTCACGAAGCAGTTCCCGCTGAACATCCCCGACACCAGGCCGGTAGGATGGTGTCGCCAGTGAAGCAGGTCGGTGCTGGAAACATGTCCCCAGTTGTGCCCGCGGTGGTCCTGGAAGATATAGAAGAGGTGATAGCGTCCTTTCCAGAAGATGGCGCCGTTGGGATCAAACGGCATCGCACGTCCTTCGGGCACGACAAAGTGATACCCGGCCCGGTAGGGATCTGACAGCAGCTTCTCGCGCAGCTGGCGAGCTGCTTGATCGTTCACGTTCACATCGGCCGAGGCAGGATTCGAATCGGGCGCCTCGTCATGGGCCATCAAGTAAGCACCTGGCTGGTCCAGCACCAGTTTTCCACCGTCGATGCGTGCTGCGCCGACGAGCGTCGTGACAGGAAACCGCAGCATCCGATCGGTCGCATTCCCCTGTTCGAAATCCCACCAGGCCACTGGTGCCGGTTCCGACGCGATGTTGGGCTGGAGCGATTGAATCTGGTCGGCGGTCAAGGCCATGTTATAGACACGAGCATCTTCGATCGTGCCGGCGAAGAACCGATTCTCAGGCCCCGCCCCCAAGTGCCGCAGTCCCATCACGACCAAGGTGTCCTTCCCAAATCGCTGAGCTCCTCCCGCATCGTACTCCGTGTAGCAGATGCCGTTGCGATAGATGCGCACCTGCTGCCCCTGGTAGACGATGGCCACCTGGACCGTGGTCGCAGCGGAGGCATCTTCGGCGGGCCACGCGGATTGATCCTTGCACGTCCGGTTGAATCCCTCGCTGCCGGCCATCCATTTAGCCGGAGCAAGCTCTCCCAGCACGACCGCATCGAACACGCCGCCTCCCTTCTCCATCGTCAACGCGCTGCCGCCGCGCTGCGTGAGGTTTGCCGGAGCGACCCAGGCAACCAGCGTCTTGTCGCTGATCGGCTGAATGTCCGCGGCGGGAATCCGCCCCGCCGAAATCCCCAAGGCAATCACTACAATCCCCAGGAAAAGGACGATGTGCTTTGGCCTGGCCATGATGCTGGTCTCGCTGCAAATAGAGAATGGTCGAAGCGGCTTCGCGATCGCTCAATTCGTGCCTGGCACTGACTGTGCGAGCGACTCTACGGTACCGCAAAGCGGTGGCCGTGTCCAATCGGCTCAAGCCAACAAAGAGACTGGCTGCCGGCAGGGTTGATCCCAGAGCCATCGCTGCTTGGACGGACAGGGAGCGTCGGGTAAGCTGAGGGAGAACGGTGACTGCCTGAATTCCTGATTCAAAGAGGCCGGCGTGCCAGCCGAAGCACACATTGACTCGGCGGGTGGACACGGCTATGGAATCCGCCCGTCCGATCGGCCGGTAGCCACGTGGCACCTGCGCCTGCGCGACTGGTTGCCGGCCAGCGGCCTGCTGAACAAGTTGCCAGCCAAGTGAGTCGCGTGCCAGCCGCAGTGAGTTGTTTCGGTCGCCCAGCAGAAGAATACCCCAGCGAAAAACACCGGAGAAGAACGATGACCAGAGCGTCTTGCGTCGCGCCAGTTGGCAGCCTGACTCCGTCCCACGCCTCACGACTTCACACATGTCTCCTGGCCGTTGTCTGTCTCAGCATGCTGACCCTGCCCTCGCCGCTGCGCGGCGAAGAGCCGTCGCCTGATCCAGATCGCTACGTGCGGATCGGGCACTATCAGTGCGTCTGTAAACAAGGTGATTTCGCAGCGAATCTCGCGACGGTCATCCGTGGCCTGACGCTGGCCCGGGAGGCTCGACTGGATATCGTCTCGTTTCCCGAGTCACTGCTGACGGGGTATTTCTCGAAAGAGGAGGATGCGCGACAGCACAGCTTCGCCATCGACTCACCCGAGATGCGAAGCGTGCTGGAGAAGACGGCTTCTTTCGACACGCTGTTTCTGGTCGGGTTCAACGAGCGTCGTGGTCAACAGCTGTACAATACCGTAGCGGTGATCGAGCGAGGGAAGCTGCTGGGTTGCTACAGCAAGGCGATGCCCGTGTTTCCCTATTTCACACCGGGTCGGGAATTCCCGGTCTTTGAGCGGAACGGTCTGAAGTTCGGTGTCATCATCTGCGCGGATGGTGGATACATTGAACCGGCACGCATTCTGGCGCTCAAAGGCGCTCGCTTGATCTTCGCGCCCCATTTCAATTTCATTGGGGATCCTGTGCAGCATTACCAGATGGTGCGGAACGACCATGTGGCCAGGGCCATTGAAAACGGCGTCTATTTCCTGCGCGGTAACAACGTGGTGCTCACCCGCAAACTGGAAGGAATGCAGGGTGACGGGTACGGATACGGTGACAGCTATCTGCTCGATCCGCACGGCGAGATCGTGGCCGCTGCCGGACTGTACCACGAGACGCTCATGATCTACAACCTCGACCTGCAGCTGCGCTATCGAAACCAGCCTGTCGCCCGCAGCCGCCAGTCGGCCGACGAGTTGCTCGGCACGCTCCAGGACGCGTTGAAACAAGCAGACCATCGGCAGTCCCCGTAAGGGCGCGACCAGATCGTAACGGCACCGACGTCTTCTCCGCTGGGTCTCTCACGAGACAACGCGCCCCCTTTCTCCCGCTCTCCTTTCTACTTTCTGTTGAGCAGGTTTT
The DNA here is from genome assembly GCA_041752115.1 of Pirellulaceae bacterium. GTDB lineage: Bacteria > Planctomycetota > Planctomycetia > Pirellulales > Pirellulaceae > JAJRVM01. The sequence goes on from JBGSHS010000002.1 coordinate 51,061, forward strand.
TGTCGAGGTAGTCGGTCATCAACTGGCGCAGGTGACGGGTCGTGTTGTCTCCTTCACGGATCGAATGGGAACGATTCGGGTATGCCATCAAGGAGAATTGTTTGTTGCAGCGGATCAGTTCGTTCATCAGCTTCTCCGTTGTCTGGTAATGGCAGTTGTCGTCACCCGTTCCGTGGATGATCAGCAGGTTCCCTTTGAGCTGACTGGCAAAATTGATGGCCGAACCCTGCAGATACCCGTCCACGTTATCCTCGGGCAAACCCATGTAGCGTTCCTGATAGATCGAATCGTAGTAGCGCTGGTTGGGAACGGGAGCGATCGAGATGCCGGTCTGATAGAGATCGGGGAATTTGAACATCGCGTTGAGCGTCATGGAGCCACCGCCGCTCCATCCCCAGATCCCCACGCGGCTGGCATCCAGATACGGCCTGTCGCGCAAGACGGCCTGTACTGCTGCGGCCTGTTCGCGGGGAGCCAGTACGCCCACCTGGTGGAACACTGACTTGCGCCACGCTCGTCCGCGCGGAGCGGGCGTCCCTCGATTGTCAAAACTCATCACCACGTAGCCCTGCTGCGCCAGCATCAGGTGCCAGAGATAATTGCTGCCGCCCCAGCGATCGAGCACCGTCTGCCCAGCCGGTTCGCCGTATACATGCACCAGCAGTGGATATTTCTGCGAAGCATCCAGGTGCGGCGGAAGAATACACCACGCGTCCAGTTGCACACCCTCACCGATGTCGACCCGAAAGAACTCGGTGGCCGTCCGGTCAAGCTTCTCGAAATTCTCTCGCAGCTGAGCATTCTCCTCCAGCGTGCGGATTGCTTGGTGCTCGGGCAAGGCGATCAGGTCGATGCGCGGCGGGCGGTCGGCCGCTGACGACGTCATGATGGCCGCTCGTCCTCCGGGTGCGAGATCGTAATCAAACCAGCCCGCTTGGTCAGCTGGAGTCAGTCGGGTGAGCCCCGTACCATCCAACTGCACGCGGTACAGATACTGCTGACAAGCGTTATCAGGCGAAGCCACGAAATAGACCGCTCTGTTCGCCTCGTCGACTTGCAGCAGCCGAATGACGTCGAAAGCTCCCGGTGTGACGAGGGTCTGCTGGCCGCTGCTGCGATCCACCAAGTAAACGTGCCGCCACCCGTCCCGCTCGCTGACCCACGTGCATTGGGTCCCCTCGGCAAACCAGGTCATCTCATCATGCACATCAATCCACGCATCGTCGCGCTCAGCAAGCAGATCATTCACTTCGCCCGTGTGAGCGTTGGCCAGCATGACCTTCAGCGTGTTCTGCCGCCGATTGAGTTGCTGCAGGACAAGATGCTCCGAGTCAATCCACTTCATGCGGGCCATGTAGTGCTCGCGCGGATCGCCCGGTACTTGCAGCCAGCGGACGTCACCGCCAGCAACCTCCACCACGCCAATACGGGCTGAAGCGTTGGTCTGACCGACCTTCGGATAGGCGAACCACTGCACGCTCGGGTAAAGAGCATCCGTCTGATTGACCAGCGGGAATGGAGGAACCCCGCTCGTGTCGAGTTGCCAGAACGCAATCAATTTGCCATCCGGACTCCACCGCCAGCCATTGCGGAGCGACAATTCCTCTTCATAGACCCAGTCAAAGGTCCCGTTGATGATGTTCGAAGAGTCGCAGCTCGTCAGCGCCCGGATTTCCCGACTTACAAGGTCCTCGACGTAGATATTGCGATCGCGGACATAGGCGACGTGACGTCCGGTCGGAGAGAGTTCCGCAAACATCAGCGAGGCAGCGGGAACGTCGCCCCCCAGCTTTCGCAACTCGTGACTGGCGCGATCGAGCAGCCAGTAATCCCCGCGAGTGTTCTGCCGCCACACACGCTGCGAATTCGTGTAAATCAGCAACAGGGACTTGTCCGCGGAAAGGCTGTAGTCCTCGACCTGCAGCGGCTGATTGCTGCCCGGCGGAACCAATCGCTCCGCCGGCACAAGTACCTCGCGGTCGGCGTTCTCGATCGTATAGCGAACCAGGGATTCGCCAGCGTCGGTCACTCGTTCCAGCATCGTGTAAGCCGACTCGCCGGGCAGCCAGCGGGCCGAAACACTCGCTGCACGGAAATCGCTGCTCTGGAATATCCGATCGAGCGTCAACTGCTTCTCGCCCGTGTCGATGTCGGGAGTACCCGTGTCGATGTCGGGAGTGGCTATGTCCGGTTCCACGGCCACGACGCTCCACGACCGCATGAGCAGTAGGCATACGAGGATCCCAATTCTCCACACGGTGGTATTTTTTCGCATCATCAGCTCTCATGTCTCCAGAAACCGTTCCCCCACAGCAACGCAACCTAACGCCGTAAATCGTCCTGGAGTTTCATCCGACTCCCAGAGCATCTCGCACGTGGCCCCCCTTCCATCCCCCGCCAGGGATGCGAGAATCGCCCCGCCGCACGCTGCCGGCGCATTCTGTCAGCATGCGTAGGCGGACGGCCGTTGTCAATTTCGCATCCCACCCCTTCGCACCCCACCCCCTGGTGTGCCCACGGAGCAGGGTCAAGATCTCGTTGCACGGCGAGCGTGACGGCGGTCCCTCTGCCAGCCGATCCAACGCATCAACAGGCCGACTCGGGACGGCAGCCACGCTACTCCACCCAGAAGACGGATTTGACTCACACTGCAGGCGCGGGCATGATGCCCCAGTAGACGACACACTCGAGACGGCTCACGCGCCGCGATCGAAGGAGGAGTGATTGGCACTATGAAACGACGCACGTTTCTGAAGTACTCGGCATTGGCAACGGGAGTGAACATTGTGCCGCGGTGCGCGGTCGCGCGCAGCGGCCAGACGCCCCCGAGCGAAAAACTCAATCTGGGGTTCGTTGGTGTCGGCGGGCGCGGCCGAGCCAGTTTGGACGGCCTCAAGGGCGAGAACTACGTGGCCCTGTGCGATGTCGACCTGAAACAGGCCGCGAAGTCTTTTGAGGATTTTCCGCAAGCCAGGCAGTACCGTGATTATCGCCAGATGCTGGACGAATTGGACGATCAACTCGACGCCGTCGTCGTCGCCACGCCGGACCACACGCATGCCGTGATCGCAAACGCGGCCATGACGCGTGGCAAACATGTGTACTGCGAGAAGCCGTTGGCACACAGCATCGCGGAAGTGCGACAGCTGCAACGCACCGCAGCGCAACATGGCGTTGTGACACAACTGGGGAACCAAGGGCACTCCTTCGACCGCATTCGCACGTTCTGCGAGTGGATTTGGGACGGGGCCATTGGGGCCGTGCACACGATTCACGCTTCACACGGAGCCCGAGTCGGATCGTACTGCCGCCTCGATCAGCTGGGCAGGTTACAGGAGCAGCATGCAGTCCCCGAGACGCTTAACTGGGACCTGTGGGTTGGTCCTGCTGAGCAGCGGCCGTACAACCCCGTCTACTTGCCAGGCCGCTGGCGTGGCTGGCTCGACTTCGGCACCGGCTGTGTCGGCGACTGGATGTGCCACGTCGTCGATCCCGTCTTCTGGGCGTTGGACTTGGGCGCACCGGCATCAATCGAGGCGAAAGTTGTCGACTATTCGCCTCGGGAACATGCGCAGGTTTATCCGCGTGGCACGACGATTCGCTACGAGTTTGCAGGCAACGACAAACGCGGACCGGTGACGCTCTACTGGTATGACGGCGAGTGCTCGGCGCCGGTGCCCGACGATCTGGACATGGACATGCCGATTCCTGGCGCGATTGTGCTGGGGGAAAAGGGAGGAATCAAGTACGGTAGCCACGGCGCCAGCGGAGTGCGGTTATTCCCGAAAGCGAAGATGGAGGCGTACCAGCGGCCAGAGCGGACGCTGCCGCGGGTGGCCAATCACCATCGCGACTGGACCGATGCGATTCGTGCCGGTCGGCCCGCCGGTTCGAACTTCGACTATGGAGGAGCGCTGACCGAACTGGCTCTGTTGGGTTTGATTGCCATTCGAAACCCCGACACACAGCTCCAATGGGACGGTCCCACCATGCGATTTACCAACAGCGAGGAAGCTAACCGCTGGCTGACACCGTCGTATCGCGAAGGGTGGACGTTATAGAGTGGTGTGACTCGAGCGGCGAGGATGACCTTGCCGAACTTGACACTTGAGCAAAGGGATGATCGTAGAGGTTTGAAGAAACCGCTCTGGCAAGAGTCATTCCTTGAATCATCAACTTATCGAGAGCAATCTATCATGAGCAGTACCCGTTTCTGGCTGGTCGCCTTCCAATCACTGGTCTTGGCAGTTATCTGTGGCTCCTGCTTCGCTCGATCGGTGGCCGGAGCGGAGCCTCCTCTGGCACTCCATCCCGACAATCCACATTACTTTCTCTGGCGCGGTCGTCCGACCGTGCTCATCACGTCCGGAGAGCACTACGGCGCCGTCTTGAATCTCGACTTCGATTATGCCGCGTACCTCGACGCGCTGGCGGCTGACAAACTGAATCTCACGCGTACCTTCAGCGGCGTCTACCGGGAGATTCCCGGCTCGTTCAACATCACCGACAATACACTCGCTCCTCATCCGCAGCGATTCATCTGTCCGTGGGCCCGCAGCGACGAGCCCGGCTACTTTGATGCGGGGAACAAGTTCGATCTCAATCGGTGGGATGACGCGTATTTTGCGCGGCTGCACGCATTCATGAAGCACGCTCAGTCACGAGGTGTGGTGGTCGAATTCAACCTGTTCTGTCCCATGTATGAGGACGCGTTATGGACCGCCTGCCCCATGAATCCGGCGAACAATGTGAACGACGTTCCGGCCTGCGGTCGGGAAGAAGTCTACACGCTCACACACCCGAAACTGCTCGATGTGCAATTGGCGGTCACGAGGAAGGTTGTCGAAGAGCTGAATTCGTACGACAACCTGTATTTCGAAGTCTGTAACGAACCCTATTTCGGCGGTGTAACGATGCCGTGGCAGCATCGAATTGTCGAAGAGATTGTTGCGACTGAGAGCAAGTTGCCTCACAAGCACCTCATCTCGCTCAACATCGCCAATGGCCGAGCGAAGGTCGATGCTCCGCATTCCGACGTTTCAATCTACAATTTTCACTACTGTATTCCGCCCGACGCGGTGGCGATGAACTACGGTCTCGACAAGGCGATTGGGGAGAACGAGACTGGTTTTCGTGGCAGGGAAGATCTGCTCTACCGCACTGAAGGCTGGGCTTTCATTCTGGCCGGGGGAACGCTCTATAACAGCCTCGATTATTCCTTTACGGCAGGGCATCCGCGCGGAACGCTGCGCGACTACAAGTCGCCCGGCGGGGGCAGTCCGGAACTGCGCAAACAACTCTCGATCCTCCACGATTTCATGCAGTCGTTGGACTTCATCCACATGCAGCCCGACCAGGCCGTGCTGGCGAATGTTCCCCCAGGCTGTGAAGCGTATGCGCTCGCGGAGCCAGGGAAGGCGTTTGCGGTCTACCTGCACCTCAGCCTGCCCAAGGAACTGAACGCGGAGCAGTTGTCGCAACCGGTCGAGAAGTCGGTAAGACTGCGTCTGCCGGCAGGAACGTATCAGGCGGATTGGATCAACACGCAGACGGGTGCGGTCGACAAGTCCCAGACGTTCCAGCACCAAGGAGGCGACAAGGAACTCGCTTCGCCCAAGTTCTCGATTGATGTGGCCCTGCGCGTAGCACGCATGTAGCATGTGGGAAGATGAAAGGCGGGGACAAATGGCGCGAGTAATCGTTGTGGAATTTGTTCCATCTGAGAGCTAATATGTTGAAAGCGGCTCACGTCTTTACCGCGTAGCGGTTGGATTCAACAGCCCAGAGTCGCTGCGCCTCGCAGCGCACCCTGGGTGACCGTTTGTCGAAGCATCCGAAACGCCGAAGGCGTTTTACAAAGAGTGCGGTTGACGACATGCGCGTTCATGTGCGGCTTGTTGCGGCCTCGGGCCAGCGCCGGTGTGCTGGCCACCGTTACGCTCGGCCGCCGATCTGCTTGCCACGGTAGCTCACCATCTGGTGCACCGCACGAGCGGAGCTCGCGGGGGTCGAAGAGGAGACGTATCCAGCTGTCGGAACCGCAGAAGATCGAACCAGGAATGTCCATTGTCCAAGGAATGCGGGATAAGTGACTTCGGTCGTTAGCCGGATTTCCATGCTCTGCGCGAGCGTGGCTACACGCGAAACGCCGAAGTTGTTCTTCCCTCGTGCCTCACCCATCACCACCACCAGGCGGTTGACCAGGGGCTGTCGCGGACTGAAGTCCTCGCTACGACGCGAGGCTGCCCTACGGTCGAGCAGACAGATACCCCCAGACGTACGCGTTGGCTGCCATCGGCGTCTGGACCGTGAACTCGCACATGGACGGATACCAGAACACATCCCAGTAAGCATCCAGCGCCGGCCACTGCTGCACATCAGGAAAGCAATGCGGTGCCACGAGCTTCTGGGCCCAGTTGTCTTTGTCGAGTGCCACGTCGGCGGGCCCTAATACCGTCAGACCTGGCGGCGGTGGTTGATGCGTGATGCGCGAGTCGATGTGCAGGGGATGCTGTGGGCTGTCGTGCCCCACTCCGGTCGTGTAGCAGAGATTCAACGGGTTGGCTCCGACTGACACCTGGCAGGCCAGAATCGCTGCCCGGAGAAACCGGACCTCCTTGGTCAGAGAATGTGCCCGCACCAGCGTGACTGCGTCTGGCGCAGAGAATGCCCCCCAAGCTCCCGGCCGCCACGGTTCCTTCGCAAAGCGAAAACCTGTCCGCTGTGTACTGCGCAGCCGATCTTCCGCTTCGCGCAACAGCGCCGCGCGACAGTTGGCCTGAACTCCCGGATCGACTCCCACTCGATCGGTCCGCAGGTACACCCATACGGCCTCACGCTGATCATGACTCTGCCACACAGCCAGGTCGGCCTGCGCGTCCCTGAACTTGGTCGTCTCCAGAAACACCTGATGCCATTTCTCATCGCCCGTCAAGCGGAACAAGTCCGCCGCAGCGAGGTTCCGCTCGTCGCGCAGCTGATGGCGCGCATTCTCCTCGATCTTCGACCACCTGTCGCTCGATTGCAGCGCGACATACTCGCGTTCAGCCCAGACCATTGCCCGCAGAGCACTCTCGCGATAGGTCTGAGCCAGTGTCGGGTCGTGTGTCGCGATCCAGTAAGCAGCTTGTGCAGCAACTCCCGCATACATGTAGCTCGACCAGATCCCAGGCGCATAGGCCATCACATCCAGCGACTCCTGCCAGCTCCCTTCGCCATGCCGCGGGTGCTCCGCCGACTCAATTCCTCCGCGAATGCCACCCTCGAGCGTCTGCATCCGCCGGTAACAGTCCAGGTTAAACAGACCTTCGTCCACAATATCAGGCAGCGGGTACTCCGCAGGAGACTCCGGAATATTCAGGCTGACGCTCGCGAAGTACTCCGGAAACAGGTCAGCCAGGTCCACGAGGTAACGAGTGACGATCAGGTGCTGGATCCGGCGATCCCAATCGCCCGCATCCATGTATCCTCCCCAAGCGTCTGACACCTGCTCGTTCGTCTTGCCCGACACCAAGTTCCCGAAATTGTCCTGGTCGGTTCCCAACGCGTTGATGCCGTTAGCACTGAACATCAAGGGGCAGCTCGACTGCCATACGACCAGACCGTCCGCCTGGACAAAGCACCGCCGACGCTGGAAGGTGGTGAAAGGAGGCCCCAGAGCGATGCCACTGCGCTGGTGATAAAACCCTCTGGCTGAGATCGTGAAAGCACTTCGCCAGACGTCTTCCCGAATCGGGAACGGATACGAACAGCCAACGCCCTCCACACAGACGCGATATACGCCGGGCCCCTTACACTGGGAGAAATCCATCTCATAGACGTCCACACCGGCATAGTTCTTGCCGTACGCATCTTCATCTCGGTCACTCGCCGATTTCGCCAGTTTCAGTGTCCCGTCGACAACAACATCTCCCGTTGAGTCGTCCAGCAGAGCGAATTTCAGCGGTGATGCATATTCTGCCGGCCCGCCACTACCAAGCCAACAGGAAAGAAACGCCAGTTTCACCGGATCATCGCTGCGAAAGCCGATCTGGCTCACGTGCACCGCTTCGCTGCGTTGAGTCCGCGGATCGAAGTGAAACTCGTGCGGCGGTAGTCTCTCCGGCGTGAACTCGAGACGGTAGTGACATCCCGATTGCAGGGGATGTGCGAACCGCAGATAGATCACATGGCGCAGCGGAGCCGACCATTTCCAGCCCCCCAACCGCCCCAGATCCGACGGCTTCGTCTTGCGAAAAATGGTGACCGGCTTCACAGGCTGTGCATAACGCGAATCGTCGGATGATGCCAGCCGATAGCTCGCCACATCATCCGCCCAGCGGGTCTCGAGCGGCGTGCCCTGCAACTCATCGGCCGAATAGATCAAGTTCTTCTCGCGGCCAATCAGCCAACCCAGGAACTTCCCGTCACGATACACTTCCCGATCCTTCGCATCGCCGCGAATCTGGTCCTTGTCCTGCCGCTGATACGGCATCTGGCGCCCGTACTCGATCCGACCCGCTTGCACGGTAATGCCCAGCGTGTCGGGCGTCACCATCCCCACATGCACGAGCGTCGGATTATCGGTCTGAGCTGTTGCGACATCGGTCACCTCACCCCACGCGGAACACGCCGCCAGAACAAATACGCTCACATAGACACGCCCGGTGGTCATCGCGATGGTTCCTCAAATACCAGTTCCTCGTCCGGTGCCGCACAGGTCACCTGACAGCTATACCCCGCCAGTTCTCGCGGCGTTGCAGGGAGTTGAGCCGCAGCTGTGATGATCCTCAGGTGGCGGGGCTGCCGGCCGAAATGGGGAGCCTGCGCATACCCGGTCCAGCCCACAGGGGCGGCATCAGACGCGCAGCGCTAACTCTGGCAAAGCCCTGCGCCTCGCGTCTGACTGATCAACCAGTGCGATGCGACATTGTCGCATTTCCTGTTTCCGCACGACATCTCCCTGGGCAGGCCCTTAGTAGAGGTGCCTCGCACTGAGGTCAGCTGTCGGCCTCAGACGCCAGCCGGCACACATTGGCCTCGCTCACTTTCCCGCCTAACGCGTCTGGAAGGGCAGGGGGGGCCCGCGCAAGAGCGATTCGTCTCGCGTGCGTTAGCGTGGGAACGCACGTGGACGCAGACGAGAGTGAAAGCGGGGAAGTCCCCCTTGCTCCTGCGCAGCAATAGGCGGCTCTTGCGATTGAACTATCACCGGATCCTCGGCGCAACGATGGCCGGCCAACGTTCACGCACGACACGGAATTGCGGGCAGGGTAGCCGCGAGCTGAAGCTCACGTTACGACGGCGGTTTACTTGCCGTCGGTGGCGGTAGTGATGTGGCCGCTGCGAAATGCGTCGGCCATCGCCATGGGGACTTCGGCTTCGGCCAGCACAAGTCGCGCGCGGTTTTCGGCCACCTTGGCTTTCATTTCCTGCTCCGCAGCCACCGCTTCCGCCCGCCGTCGTTCGGCACGCGCCCGAGCCACCCGAGTGTCGGCCTCGGCCTGATCGGCCTGCAGACGTGCTCCGATGTTCTCGCCCACGTCAATGTCGGCAATATCGATCGACACAATGGCGAAAGCGGTATGCGCATCCAGACCACGCGCCAACACGGCTCGCGTGATGCGATCGGGATTCTCCAGCACCTCCAGATGCGTGTTGGCCGAACCGATCGAGGTAATGATTCCCTCCCCGACTCGTGCGATCACGGTCTCTTCTGTCGCACCGCCGATGAGCTGTTCAAGATTGGTGCGTACTGTCACCCGCGCCCGAATTCGCAGTTCGACGCCGTTGCGCGCAATGGCGCTCAACGTCGTCTTGCCACTGCGGCGTGGATCGGGGCAATCGATCACTTTCGGATGCACACTGGTGCGAACGGCATCCATCACATCGCGTCCAGCCAGGTCAATGGCGGCGGCACGGTCGAAATCGAGGTCGATATCCGCGCGGTGCGCGGCAATAATCGCGTGGATCACGTTCATCACGTTTCCACCGGCCAGGTAGTGTGCTTCCAGCCGAGCCGTGCTGATGCCGGTGCGGCGGTTAATGTCCAGCCCGGCCTGCGCTGCCATGATCTTCGCTTGCACGATCACCCGCGGATTCACCTGCCGAAAGCCCATCCCAACCAGGCTCGTAAAACTCACATCCGCATCCGACATGAAAGCTTGGAACCATATCTTGCCGTAAATGGGGATGAAAATCAGCAGCACCAGGATCACCAGCAGCGCGACGATCGCGAAGGCGTAGACGATAAACATCCACCAAACAAATTCCTGCGCCACCAGATACGGTAAGTGGTCGATCATGAGTGAACCCCTCTCTGGCAAAATCAGCCCAAACCTGACCCCTGGGCGGCGTCGCGGATTACCTGAGCTTGTCGGCTCCATCCGGTCCAACGCCCCGCCACCTTTGGCACCACGATGATATCCGATTCCCCTCCTCAAAGGTAGCTGCAAATCGCCCTTGACCACAACAAATTTCGCCCGGTGGCGCGGGAATCTCCCCGCCAGCCAGGACACCGCTCACTCGATCCAGCCGCCACAGAGCACGCGATCCCCATCGTAGCAGACGGCGGCCTGTCCGGGAGCGACTCCATAGCACGGTTCATCAAACGTCAGCTGCAGACGCTGATCGGTCAGCACCGTGAGGGTGGCAGCGGCAGGAGGGGTATTATAGCGAATCTTGGCGCGGCAACGGAGCGGCTTCTCAGGGAGCGGAGCCAGCCAGTTGACGCGGGCAGCAATCAATTCCTGGCGCGCCAGATCCGAGCGACGACCAATGACCACTTGACGCGACTGAGGATCGATTCGCACCACGAAATAGGGCTCCCCCATGGCGATCCCCAGCCCCTTGCGCTGGCCGACCGTGAAACGCTCGATCCCGCGATGATGGCCGACAATCTCTCCGGCCACCGTCACAATCTTCCCGCTCGTGTCCCGGTCGCCGCGCCGCGCCCGCACAAACTCATCGTGCTTGCCCGACGTGACGAAGCAGATTTCCTGACTCTCCCGCTTGTCGGCCACGCGCAACTGGAGTTCACGAGCCATCTGTCGAATTTCGGACTTGTGAAACTGGCCCACTGGCAACAGCATGCGTTGAAACCGCTGCTGTGCAATCCCGAACAGTACGTACGACTGATCCTTGTCATGGTCAACTCCGCGACACAACCAGGGAGTGCCGTCGGCGGCCAGCACACAGCGGGCATAGTGGCCTGTCGCCACGTACTGAGCGTCCACGCTGTCGGCATAGTCGAACAGCTTGCCGAATTTCAGCCAGTGATTGCAGACGATGCAAGGATTTGGCGTCCGTCCGCGTACATACTCGTCCACGAAGTAATCGATAATCTGGCGGAACTCCGCCTGAAAATTCAGCGCGTAGAAGGGGATGTCCAGCCGGTCGGCCACGCGGCGAGCATCCTGGGCATCCGTCGCGCTGCAGCACCCCTGCTTGTGCTCCATCCCATCCCGCACCGTCGACTTGGGCTTTTCGGCCGCTGGCGGTGGTGGCGGAAGATGCTCGGCCAACGGACGTTCGTGCGGTGGAGCCCCGAGAACGGGGAGCGAGGTGGACACCGTCTCTGTCGCGGCGCACGTGGCAGCCGACTGCTCACCATGCCGCATGAACACGCCGATCACATCGTGACCTTCTTGCTGCAACAGGTGGGCAGCCACACTGCTGTCCACTCCGCCGGACATCGCCAACACCACACGAGCCATGAGCCTACCCACAGGGCTTGCCTGGAGACCCCGCACACACGAAACGGCCGATTTCTTTCAGTTTAGGCGTTGCGAAGTGCCGAGGGAACCGAAGCACCGTCCCGCGTGCCCTTCCCCCAACGTGCGCCGGGACGGTATATTTCATTTTTCTCGGGTAGCTACCGGGGCTGGCCCGCCTGGCGTTTCCATTGTGCCGGCGGTAAAGCTCGCTGGCCACACAGGTGGCGCGATCTGCCAGCGGGCTGAGTGAGCGTGTGCTGCAGACGCGTTGCTGTGGACGCCGTCGAGCGCAGCTTGGCGTCGCTGCCGGACATCCTTGATTTCACTGGCTGTGCCAGACCAGGAAAGAGTGCACATGGATTCGGAAATTGTCGACTTGTCAGAGAGCATTCAGGATCGGATCGTCAAGCTGCGAGACAGTCTTTGACTACGCCAGGAAGAAGCAGCGGGTCGGCGAGATCGAGAACCGCATGGGGGCTCCCGGCTTCTGGGACAACCAGGAGACGGCCCAGCAGGTTGTTGGCGAACTGAAATCGCTCCGAGCCATCCTCGGCCCTCTGGAAGAAGCTTTGCGCGGCGTAGAAGATCTGTCGGCCCTGCTGGAACTGGCCGAAGAAGATGACTCGATGGCCGCCGATGTGGCGAGCGAAGTGAAGCGGCTCAACCGCCTGGTATCGGACTTGGAGCTGAAAGCCTTGCTCAACGGTCCGCACGACGGCGCCGGAGCGATCGTGACGATCCATGCCCGCGACGGCGGTACGGACGCCAATGACTGGGCCGAAATGCTGCTGCGCATGTACATCCAGTGGGCCCAGCAGAACGACTACAGTGTGGCGATGCTGGATCGCAACGACAATGACGAGGCAGGCATCAACAGCGCCACCATCGCCGTGCGTGGCCCGATGGCCTACGGATACCTGCGCGGCGAAATGGGCATCCATCGGCTGGTCCGGATCAGTCCCTTCAATGCGGAAGGCAAGCGACAAACCAGTTTCGCCGCCGTCGACGTTTCGCCGGAAATCTCCGATGCCGTAGAAGTGGAAATCGACGAGGACGACGTGCGAGTCGACACGTTTCGTTCCAGCGGTGCGGGAGGACAGCATGTCAACAAGACGGATAGCGCTATCCGCTTGACGCACCTGCCGACCGGTATCGTCGTGCAATGCCAGAACGAGCGCAGTCAGCACAAGAACCGAGCCGCCGCCTGGAAGATGCTCCGCTCGCGAATAGCTCGCCTGGAAGAAGAAAAGCGGGAAGCTGAACAGGCTCAGAAGTACAAAGACAAGTCACGCGTCGGTTTCGGTTCCCAGATCCGCAATTACTTCCTGCACCCCGACCAGCGTGTCAAAGATGTCCGGACTGGCTATTACGAAGGAAGCTTCCAGAAAGTGCTCGACGGCGGTTTGGACGGATTTCTCAATGCCTACCTGCGGTGGCGGGTTTCGCAGGAGTAGGCGTGCCGCTCGACAGCAGGGAGCCGCGCAACCGAGTCCACTGCACTGTGCGCTCCCGGATCAACTGTGCTCCCGGATCAACTGCGCCCACCGGCGGTCAGCTCACCTGCAGATCATCCCAGGGCGGACGCCAGAAGGGGAGTCGAGGAAACAGGGCATCGGCGATTTCCAGTGCGACGCGAGTCGACACGGTCAGTCGCCCGGAAGCGACGGCGTCGCGGACCCGGAGGTGCCCGAGCAGCAGTTGATGCGCATCGTAGAGCGTGCATTTGAGATAGCTGCGGCCGAGGATGCCCGACTCAAGCTCCACCTGGTGTCGACGGACCGACAAGCGATACTTCTCGTTGTTGATAAGAAGTCCCAGCTGGCCGGGCCGCGGCAGTCCCGCTTCTCTGGCCCGCTCTCCGAGTGTCTCGCTGATGAGCTTGAGGAACCGGCGAGGCTTGTAGAGGTTGGCCATGAAGACCAGCCCCTGATCCGCTTCATGATGACCGTACTCCGCCCCGGCCTGAACCATCAGCTGATGAAGCGGTTCTCCGGGGGCTGCATCAAGCCGAACTCGCAGAAAATCCCTCTCGATCGCCTCGCTGCAGACCCGTCCCAGCAACTCAACTGCAGCCTCGGTGTGCTCGGGCGAGTACATCAGTTCTACAACTCGCCCTTCTCGTGCCGCCGCGTAACCCACGATCGGGGCCAGCGACTCGTCCAACTCCAGCTTGTCGGGCCCGTTGATCGCGACATACACGCGTTGATTGCCACCACGCCCCACCAGCCAGCGCCAATAGGCATCGGAGCGGATCAGTGCGCCAAACGCCTTTCGACTGCCATCGCCATAGAGACGTTTGAGCGCCGCCAGTTCCACGTGACGCCACAGCCGGATGTTGTAACGCTGGAGGACGACCGGCCTGAGCAACGCGCCCTGACGCTCAACACGCTGCGCGTCCCGCCACCGCAGGTGCGACAGAATCGCCCGCGGTCCGGTCGTCGCATAGCAGTGCCTGCCACAGACGACCCAGCCGCGCGGCACATAGAAGCGAGGCAATTGCGTGACGAGCAGCCCGAGCACGGCACCGTCCCGCACGAGGATCCTGCGAGCAGCCGCCAACAGCGCCGTGGCACACCCATGCCGGCGATACTCTGGTAACGTGGCGACATCCGAGATCAACCCGACAGGCAATACCTGATCGCCAAACTGCATCTCTCGATGGGCCAGCCGCAGATGAGCCACAATCTGGCTGCCACGCTTGATCAGCAATCGATCCGCTGGCTCATAGCCAGGCTCTTCGCACTGCGACTGAAACTCCGCCAGCGAAGGCTTCTGACAGACCCCAACCAGAAACCGGTGGATCAGGGGATGATCGCCTGCCGTTGCCTGAACCACGGGCCACGCCGCTTGCGACGTGATCTCAGACCCCGTGGTCCGAGAATCCCAAGGCGAAGCGCAGCCTTTTTCTGTCAGCCCGCAAGGGTGAGAGGTCGATTCACTGCCGCTTTCCAACTCCACATCAGACCTGGACGGAATTGTGGATTTCATGAGTCAGAATCCCTTCCCCATGGAGACTCACTGCACAACCACTCCCAGCACGATTCATGCTCAGCACTGTTCACGCTGTGTTCCGGAAGATGCCCCGATGCATCGTTCGACACATCCAAAGCTGCGCCGAACCAGAGAGTCACTGCCCCGCGGATTCCTGCCCCAATGAGTAAGTTAAGGTTCCTGACGCGAAAGATCCAGTAGTCGATCACGTAAACTATCCGCTGGAAAGAGACAGAAGGCATATTCGCGCGAATCGAGAATGGCCTGCTTCCGTAACACTTGGCGCAGTTGCATGCGCTGCTCCATCAGCTGCTGGTGACGCGAGCCAAGCAGTGTATGGAGTGCACGATTGATGTGCTCCAGTCGCTGATGACGCTCACGGCGCTGGTGTGGGGTGATATCGGACTGGATCCACCGTCGCTTTTCGGCCAACAGTGGCCGAGTTGTCGACGTCGCTGCGACGTGGCGTTCCGGGTGATACTGCAGTTCACGCAGCAACCGATCGATGCGCCGCACCTCCTCCGGATCGACCGGATCGCGATGCAGCGGCAATTTCAGGGTGGCTGTGGAGACCAGATACTCCGGTGGCTCAAACCCCAGGAACCGACGCACAATTGCGTCGGTCAGCTGGTCGTACTTCGCGCCACCGATGCCGTGAATGAAGATATCGCTCAGCACCAGGCGGGCATACATCGTCGTGATCAGCGCTCGTGGACGCAGGCGCAGTCCGGCCACATGTGCCTCGTTCAACTGCTGCACGCCTCGCTCCACATTGCGGTCCGCCGCCAGATCCAGCGTCAGACTCACGTCCCGCCGGTCGCTCAGCACAATCTGCGTCCCACGGCGCCGCACAAAGGCGGGACGCCGCACCGGGACTTCGGTCCTCCACAGCCAAAACGGGATCTCGGTCCACTCGGCGTGCCGCGTCAGGTCGGGAACAGGATGGGTATGGCTGCGAACGCGATTGACCCGCCGATACTCCGCCAGGGAGTCGTTATGCACCTCACACAATCGCTCGGCATGGACCATCAGGTGAGCGGCAAACCAGCGGAATGTCCACTCGTCGCAGACCTGGCTGAGCGGCAATTCCCACGTCGCCAGGCCCCACGTCCCCTCCAGCACATGTCGCGCTTCGGCCAAGGCCCGGCCCAGATTTCCTTGTCGCCGGACGGACTGAGTCGCCGCCGGCCAGAGCTGGGCGATGAGCGGGTGCGTGACCAGCGGCCGGATCTGCTGCTGCACGCGCCGAGAGGTATCGGCAAAGAGGGCGAGATCGGCAACGCCACGCTCTTCGTACGGAATCGGATCGGTCGCGCGGTCAAACGGCACCGACGCCACCACGGGATCGCTTACCGAACCGCCCGGTACGCGCAGCGATACGCTGCGGACCGAGTCGTTATCGATCAGCAGATTGATGGCGTGTGAACCGGTTCGGCGGGCCAGCTGAGACAAGACGAAGTTCTTGAACCACACTCCCGCATGCACCAGTTCCGGCTGGTGCCCGGCCAGGAGAAAGGGGGCCTGCGAATCCAACGGCTCCCAGGCTACATCGCGATAGCTTGAGGTGTATTCCCTCGCGCGCTGCAGGAGCAGTGCGCGCGAGGCGATTCTCAGCTGCCCGAGCCGCATGCCGCTCAGTTCACAGTCCGCCTGCTCGCGGCGCGCAATATTCTGTTGAAGAAATGTTGCTTCATCCGACAGTGGAGGATCGAATAATGCCCGGCCGTCTTCTCGTGGTGCACGCAGACGTCGGTAGGCAATCGTGCTGACAAGTTCGTTCATCCGGCTCCCTCACGACATGCCGGATCCGCGGCCGGTGAGTGCGTCAATCCCGCTTCACGCATACTGCGCTGCAACACCTCCCGATAATACTGCAAACGAGTCTCGCCGTCATCGAGCATTCCGCCAAATGATCGTTCTTCCTCCAGATAGATCAGCGGCACCGGCAACTCCGCGATGCGCAAACCATGCGCCACCGCCTGCACCCACAACTCCAACGGCATGGCATAGCCCGTCTCGTGCAGCTCCACTCGCTTGAGCGCTTCCACGCGATACGCCTTGAAGCCGCAGAAGGCGTCGGTCAGCTCAAGCCCCAGCAGCTGGTTGACTTCCGCCGTCATCACCTGATTGATCCGCTTCCGCTGCTCCGGCGGAGGCGTATCGCCCCGGTAGCGCTTCAGATAGCGGCTGCCCGAGACGATATCGACCCCCTGGCAGGCGGTGACAAAGCGAGGAATCCGCTGCGGTTCGTGCTGCCCATCGCAATCAATCGTCACCAGGACATCAAACCCCTGCGCGGCCGCGAACCGGAAGGCAGTGAGCAACGCCGCACCATACCCGAGATTGCGCGCATGGGCCTGCACGTGGATGTCACCGCGCGCAGCCAGCAGACGGCCGGTCCCATCGGTCGACCCATCGTCCACCACCAGGACCTCGGCGCTGTACCGCAACACCTCATCCACCACACGGCTCACATGCCGCACTTCGTTGTAGACCGGCAGGGCTGTCAAGGAGCGTAGCGTCATCTCGAATCTCTCGCCAAGCATATCTCAGACAAAGCGTCAACCAATCAGAACCGACCAGCTCAACGCCTCCCACAAAGATCCCGGACCGGTTCTCCGTCTTCCGGTCACCCTCACTGCCGATCACGACTGCGGCGGGAACAAACCGCTCGACTCGTCAGGGCGGCGACACCAGCGCGACAGCGCACCGCGGAGGCAGCAGCGCGTATCCGTCCAAGCGTCGTTGCTCCGTTCATACCGCAGCGGGTCGGAGTGACCACGCGGGGCCAACTCGCCGATCGACCGCTCGCACCGTATCTCGCACCGTATCTCGCACCAGGACAGTAACCCCAGGACAGTAACCCCAGAGCCCACGCGTTCTTCAGGGCTGTCCAACACTCCAGAGGCAAGCCGCGGCCAGCGAAGTGAACGAGCCAACGAGGATGAACTCAGTTGGCAGATCACCGCTGAGCGGGTGCTCTCTGGCAGGAACTCTGTCCGAATTCGGACGCGGCCCAGGGCCCGCGCGTCGGCGGCAGCACTGGTGGGCACCGTTCGCACAGAGGCCACATTCTAGTCGCCGCGGCGCCACCTTGGAACCAATTCTAAAGGCACCGCCCACTCCGTCAACGCGAACCCCACCAGACCGGGTGGCCGATAAATTGAATCTGATCGGCACAGGAAGTAGACTCACAGGGAATGCGCCACGCAAATCCGCCTTGTCGGCCTCGCATCCGATCTGGACCGGTGCGGAGACACCTCCATGTGGAAACGGTTCCTGGATTATTACAGCAGCTTCGGAGCATCGGGCCGTCTGGCCCGGGAGATTGCTGACCGAAAGCGTGCGGAAGAAGCACTATTAGCCTCCAAGGCGGCCTATGAATCGCTGATTGAGAGCTTGCCGCTGAACGTGTTTCGCAAGGATTTGGATGGCCGGATCGTGTCGGCCAACCAGCGATTCTGCGAATCGCTCGGCCGGTCCCTCGACGAAATTCTCGGCCGCACCGATCTGGATCTGTTTCCGCCCGAGAATGCGCGCAAGTACCGCAACGACGATCTTCATGTGATCGAAGCGGGCAGCGTGCTCGAGGACGTCGAAGAAAACTACGGATCCGACAACCAGCGGCGATACGTTCACGTTCTGAAGGCTCCCGCGCGCGATGCCAAGGGGAGCGTGATCGGGATCCAAGGGATGTTCTGGGATGTTACCGAGCGCGTGCAGGCTCAAAAGGACTTCGACCGCCTGTTTGCCGTATCGCTGGACATGATGTGTGTGATCGGGCTGGACGGTCGCTTCAAGCGAGTCAATCCGGCCTTCGAAAAATCGCTCGGCTATCGACCGGCAGAACTGCTCGGTCAGCCCGTTCTGGAGTTCGTGCACTCAGAAGATCTGCGCAGCGCGCAGCGTGCGATGGAGCGACTGCGGCAGGGCGTCGACCTGGTGGGTCTGGAGAGCCGTTATCGCTGCCGCGACGAATCGTACCGTTGGCTCGCCTGGACCTGTCCCGCCCCGGGGCCCGGCGAAACGCTGCTGTATGCCGTCGCTCGCGACACGACCGTGCGCAAACAGGCCGAACTGGAACTCAACAAGGCCAAAGCGGCGGCAGAGGCAGCCAATCAGGCCAAGAGCGATTTCGTGGCGAACATGAGCCATGAAATCCGCACTCCCTTGAACGCCATCATCGGCATGACCGAACTGGTGCTCAACGATCAGATGCCGGCACAGCGGCAGGCGGAGTTCCTGCGCATGGTGCTGGAATCGGGCGAATCCCTGCTGGATGTCATCAACGACGTGCTGGACTTCTCCAAAGTGGAAGCCGGCAAACTGGAACTGGAAGCCAGACCGTTTCGGCTGCGCGATTGCATCGGGGATACCCTGCGATCGCTGGCGATGCGTGTGCGCCACGGCGACCTGGAGATCGCCAGCGACATCCAGCCGGATGTGCCCGATATCCTGGTCGGCGATGTTGGTCGATTGCGCCAGGTGGTCGTCAATCTCATCGGCAACGCACTTAAGTTCACCGAACAAGGCGAGATTGTGTTGAGCGTGTGTGTGGGCCACCAGACCGATCATCACGTCGAACTGGAATTCGTCGTACAGGACACAGGGATTGGGATTCCAGAAGCCAAACTGGCCAGCATCTTCGAGGCCTTCGAACAGGTTGACACGACTCTCACTCGACGTTTCGGCGGCACCGGACTCGGCCTGGCCATCTGTCGGAAACTGACACAGCTGATGGGCGGTCGTATCTGGGTCGAGAGCCAAGTGGGAAGGGGCAGCCGATTCTACTTCACCGCGCGCTTTCCCTATTGCATCAGCGGCGACGAGTTGCAGGAAACCATCCCGGTACAACTGCAGGGCGTGCGGGTCCTGGTGGTGGACGACAACGACACTTCCCGCCGAATCCTCAGCGACATGCTCTGCAGCTGGGAACTCGTCCCGACCGCCGTATCGAGAGCGCGCGAGGCGTTGGCCATCCTGCAGCCGGAATCCGGTCCGCCCACCTCCTTCGAACTGCTGTTGGCCGACCTGGGGATGCCTGATATGGATGGCCTCACCCTGGTCGAACAACTGCGCGAGGACCCGCACTGGAGCGATCTGCCCGTCATCCTGCTGACATCGACGCACGTTGCCAACGAAGGAGAACAGTGTGAACGGCTGCAAGTGACCGGCCAGGTCGCCAAGCCGGTCAAACAGTCTGATTTGCTGGACGCCGTCACGCGTGCCATTGGCAGTCGGCAGTTGCGGCAGCGGCAGTCCTCGTCGGTGCCTCAGGCGGCTGCTCCCCTGCCGCGGCTGAGAATCCTGCTGGCCGAAGACAGCTTGATGAACCAGAAACTGGCACTCGGCTTGCTCGAGAAAGACCATGACGTCACAGTCGTCGCCGACGGGCAGGCTGCTGTTGAACGGGTAGCGCGGAGTTCCTTTGATGTGGTGCTGATGGACGTACAGATGCCCATCATGGACGGCCTGGAGGCAACCCGCGCCATTCGCACTCAAGAACGCTCGACCCGTGCGCATGTCCCCATCATTGCCATGACAGCTCATGCCATGAAAGGGGATCGCGAGCGTTGCCTGGCCGCCGGCATGGATCACTACCTTTCGAAACCCATTCGCGCAGCGCGCCTGTTCGATACCCTCGCCGATACCTTGCGGGCAGCCGCACAGGCCGCAGCCGGGCCACCCCCGGGAGCGGCCCCCACCGGAAACGGCCAGATCGTCGACTGGCACGAAGCTCTGCACAGCGTCAACGGTGACCGGCGTCTGTTGCGCGATATCGTCGAAGCTTTCCTGGACGAATCACCCCGACTGCTGGCGACGATTCGCCAGGCGATTGACAAACGTGATGCCAAGACCCTGCAGCGTGCCGCCCATACCTTGAAAGGCTCGACCCGCTACTTCGGAGCCGCACACGCGTCCGAAATGGCCCTGCAACTGGAAACCATGGGAAAGAAGTCTGAACTGACCCATGCTCACTCGGCACTGGCCGGTTTGGAGCGGGAGATGGCCAGGCTGCTGCCCGTTCTGGTAGATTACATGCGTGGACGATTCGATACACACGGCTGACCGACCGGCACAACTTACGACGCAGGCAGGTGAGTGGCATGACAAGCATACTGGTGGTAGATGATTCCGCGGTGGACCGGAAGCTCGTCGGTGGCTTGCTCGAACAACGCCCCGACTATCAGGTGTTCTACGCGGAAGACGGAACCGACGCGCTCTTGAAGATGGAGAGATCACGCCCCGATGTGGTGGTCACCGACCTGAATATGCCGCACAAGAACGGCCTCGAACTGGTCCGCGCCATGCGCATCCACTTCGGCGCGATTCCGGTCATCTTGATTACGGCTCAAGGAAGTGAAGAACTGGCGGTGGAGGCACTGGAGCATGGTGCCGCCAGTTACGTCCCCAAGGTGGTCCTCGCACAAAAATTGATCCCCACAATCGACGATGTGCTGGCCGTCGTCAGCGCCAAACGCACCTACCATCGCCTCGTCGCCAGCATCGACTACACCGAGTTCGGGTTGACGCTGGAAAATGATCCGGACCTGTTCGAACCGTTTGTCGAGTTGTTCCAGCAGATCGTTCACGGCATGGGACTGTGCGACGATACCGACCGCTTCCGCGTCGGCATGGCCCTCAAGGAAGCCCTGCTCAATGCGCTCTTCCACGGCAATCTGGAGCTGGATTTCGAGCAGACGCGTGATCTCCAAGAGGCGATTCTCGACGACTCCTCCCATGGCGCCCTGGACGCGCGACGGCAGCAACCGCCCTTTGCCGATCGAAGAATCCGTGTGTCCGTCAGCATCCATCCCCAGCAGGCGGTCTTCGTCGTGCGCGACGACGGCCCCGGATTCGACACCAGCCAGCTTCCCAATAAGGGAGACCTGGGCTCCCTCGATGCACAGTCGGGCCGAGGTATCGTGTTGATGCGAGCCTTCATGGATGAAGTCACCTACAATGATCGAGGGAACGAAGTGACCCTGATTAAACGCCGGCGTTAAGCGACACCCTGGCTGGTCACTCCGAGCGACCGGGTAGGTATTGGGCCCGCCGACAGCAGCAGAGTGTGGAAGCCAGTGTGAAGCTCTCTAACACCTGGGGCTCAACCCCCTTGTGGCGGATCGAGTTCGACACGTTTCCCGGAGCACCCGCCGAGATGCTTACTCATCCGACGCGTCCGCAGGCGATGGTATGGCAGGCACGTATCTGGCTGATGTTTCTCTCTGGCCGATGTTTCTCTCGACTGACGTTTCTCTCTATCATGGCGGAGCGAGCTCCTCGTGGGACACGCAGCAGCTGATTTGGGAGATTGACACATGGCGACGGTGCTGATCGTGGACGATTCCGCCATGGATCGCAATCGAGCCGGTGGGTTGCTCGGCAAACTGCCCGAGCTGGAAATCCAATACGCCGTCGATGGAGTCGACGCCTGGAATCAGCTGACCGCGCACCCGCCGGACCTCGTCATCACCGATCTG
>JBGSHS010000003.1:0-6434 GCA_041752115.1 Pirellulaceae bacterium
TGCTGCTCCGTGCCGCTGCCTGAGGCTCGTTCGCGAAACCGCTCGACGGCCGTTGTGCCACGTTCCGTGGCGGAATCGCTGCCGCTGAACGGCCGCGGCGGTTTGACGGCGGAGCCACGGTCAGGCCCACCATCCTGACCACGCACAATGGGCTGCGAGAAACGCGGGCCACCACGATTGATGCGGGCGATTTCGTTGTCGACGCCTGGCAACTGGCCGCGACCGGAATTCCGCGGCGAAGTCGAGCTGTCGACCAGAGACGTCGGGAGCTTTAGCCGATCGCGCTTCCCGCTTCCCCCCTGTTGCAGGAACTCGGCCGCTCTCCCAGTGGCTGGTGTGCGTTCGGGCACCTCGAATCGCTTGCGCACCGTAGCCAATTCCTGAAACTGCTGGGAGTGGCGACGAAAATCCTGCTGCCGCTCCGACGAGACGCGCACCAACTGGCGGCCCCCAATCCGCTCGCCAGCTTCCCGTGGATAGCGGCGTGCCAGCAAATCCTGATCGAGGGGGCGAGCCTGGTCGCGAGAATGCACATGGTGCCGCTGTTCGTGAAACGTGTGGGGCGGGCGTCGATCTCGATGACGTTCATAGTAATCGTGCCATTGCCCCACCCGCCCCACGTAGTCGATTCCGCGGCGTCGATAATGATGCTGGTAGTACACGTAGAGCGACGAGAAACCGAGATGTCGGCGGTGAAACTGATGACAGGGAATGAAGTGTCGGTTCCGGTAGATCGAGCCATAGTAGTCACCAAAATACAGGTGATGGTAACTCGGTCGGACGAACAGATGCAGTAGAAGCGGCTCGTAGCCGATCCAACAGACGGGACGATAGAAAAAGCTCGTGCGCCGATAAATCGGGGACCGGAAATAAACCGGCGCGAAAAGATTGCCGCGCAAGGTGAGCGAGAAATCCCAATAGCCGGGTATGAATACGCAGCCACGCGGCGTCCAGACGTAGCGGGCCGTGACCCAGGTCCAGCCGTCACGGTAAGTATCCCAGTAGCCGGGTTGCCACAGATATTCGTTCGCACCCCAGGTCCAGGTTCCGGGTACCCAGAACGTGTCGTCCGACGGAGCGGGACTGGATGGACCCGTTTCCAGACTCTCCGGTGGCGTCTCCACATACTCCACTTCACTGACCGTGTCGGGGCTCCAGAAGCCCGAGATCCACTGGAATCCACCAGCGGTCTCCTGCCAATAGCCCGGCACCCAGCGCCGGCCCGGCGGAAGACGGCGCCACACGCCGCTGATCCAGATGTAGTCGCTGCGCTCGTCATCCCAGAACCAATATCCGGGAATCCACTCCACATCGTCGCCATCCGGCTTCAATTCCGGTGGCACTTCGTTGACTGGATCCGGCGGAGCCTGAGGCGATACGAGGCCCGCCTCCGCGTTCGGCCCTGTCTGCTCGGCAAATGCCTCGTGCACCGGACCACGCGTCAGCACATCGATATCCGGGTCCACGCCTTCTTCGCCGACCGGCGGCACCGCCAGCGGATCGGACACCTGAGCGTGTAACGCGGCAGCGCCACTGCACAGCCAACAGATACACATAATGGATACACTTGTCTTGAACCGGCGTCGCATGGCAATTCCCCCCACCAGGATCCGCGAATTCTACCAACCAGACCGCAGTACGTCATGAGTCTTCGCGCGCAGCCTTCGGTATCAATCCATGTGGCAACTTGCGTGCCGCGAGCCAACTTTGAACAGCCGAGGCCATTTCGGGGCATTTCCAGGAGTGGACGGGCGGACAACGCCCGGCCCCACTCGCAAAAGCGTCGTCATTACGATATCACGGTGACGTCGTGTTGATGCGCCGAGGATTCGTCTGTGCTGGAAAGTCGCGGCGGCACGTGTCTTGCCCGCAGAGTGCTCTCGCGGAGCAACTCCCATGGAGACCACTCACTTCGGAACCGGTCACGCCGATGAACCCCCTTCCCAATTTCTGAAAGTGACAAAGGATGAACGCCGATTTCGGAGGCCGCATGGTCAAAGCGGCGCCAGCTCCCTAATCTGAAATCTGAGCGAGGGAAGTTCGATTCGTTTGCCTCAGGTCACGATGAACGACGAGGCTCAACGCGGCGGCTCCGGCACGACCTGCCTTGAAGGAAACCTGCACCGATGCATGGCCTGCTGAATATTGACAAACCGTTTGACGTCACATCGCGTGACGTGGTCAATGTTGTGCAGCGGTTAGTGCGTCCGCACAAGGTGGGCCATGCCGGGACGCTCGATCCCCTGGCGACGGGAGTGCTGCTTGTCTGCGTGGGGCATGCCACCCGGCTGATTGAGTACGTGCAGCAGGTGCCCAAATGCTACCTTGGTACCTTTCTGCTCGGACGCCGGAGCGACACGGACGATACGGAAGGGCAGGTTGAGCTGGTCGATTCACCGGTGCGGCCGACGCGTGCTGAGATCGAGCGGGTGCTGCCCCGCTTCGTGGGTGAGATCATGCAGCGACCGCCGGCGTTTTCGGCGCTGAAGGTACAGGGCCGTCGAGCCTACGCGCTGGCTCGTCGCGGCGAGTTGGTAGAACTGGCTCCGCGCCGCGTGACGATCTATCGTCTGGAAATCGTGCACTACACCTATCCCGCGCTGACGCTTCAGGTGTCGTGCGGATCAGGCACGTACATTCGAGCGTTGGGACGTGATCTGGGGGAGCTTCTGGGGACCGGTGCCGTGATGTCGGCACTCCAGCGGACCGCGATCGGAAGTTTCGGCCTGGCCGATTCACATGCCATGAGCGACTTAACCCCCGACTCACTGCGTGCTTGGCTGCTCCCTGCGCACAAGGGGGTGGAGCATCTGCCCAGTGTGATACTTGGAGACGAGCATGTAGTGGAGCTGAGCCACGGGCGGTTCATCCCGGGGACTTTACCCGAGGGTGCCAACGTGGCAGCGGCACTCGATCAGGCTGGCCGGCTCGTAGCCTTGCTGACACCTCGCTCTGACGGCTGGCTGAAGCCGCTGCGTTACTTTGGCGATTGATGACTGGCCCGCATTGTGTGATAGCCTGCAGGGTGCCTGCAGCATGAGTCGAACGTCAGCGGCTCGAGCGGCGCTGGACCGGGGGATCGCCTGGACCGTCCGGACGTAATCACCCCCCTCGCACTTGGTGGTGTGCGTGTCGCAAGCGTTGTTTGCCCATCCAGTGTAATTGGCCGAATCGTCATCTTCGGATCTCCCCGGGCTTGATCTGGCTTCTGATCAGCTGTCCGGCCCTTCACTCGTTCGACCTGCGGGCTAGACTTCCCCATGGGGAACGAATACGGGAAAGAGACTTCTCCGATTGTGCACACCACGCCAGGATTTCTCGTCCTTCCCACCAGATAAACGGTGCCGCGGCGGCAGAGGAAAGTGTGGAGCCGCAACTGATCGTGCCGAAGTTGGTCACTACGTGGCGAGCTGCCTGCTGCGGGGGATTCGTCACCGCCAGGCACGCCGATCGAGTCGCGTGACCGCGCGACCGAAAGGCCTGCTTGACACACCTGGACAACACGGATCAGAAATCGGGCACGGACGCGCCCAGGGTTGCCGTTGCCGGTGAGACACTACCGGCATTTCCCTTTCACGGTTGGCGCGTTCATGACCGAACCACGCAATCTACGACTCGATCTCTTTGCGCTGGCATTGCTGGCCGCCGTCGTATTCTTGTCGCTGGCGTTGTTGACGTATGATCCGGCCGACCCGGTCGTGGAGCTGGTGGCGCCGCTGGACCGCCTCTTCTGTCCCGATCTGCTGGTCCACCCGCAGAACGAGACGGTACAGAACGCCTGCGGCAAATGGGGGGCGCTGATTTCCAGCCTCTTGCTCACCGGACTGGGCATCGGGGCCTATTATCTGATCATCTCGCTCGGGACCTTGGATGCCTTGTTGCTGATGCGACGTCACATTGACGCGCCGGTGATTCGCCTGTTCGGATGGTGCCTGTCACTGATTGGACTGACGGCGGTCGCATCGCTGGTCGTGCCCAACTGGTCGCCCGGCCCGGTCATCGGATCGGGTGGATACGTGGGAGCCTTGGGGGCCGGCCTGCTGGAAATGCACTTTGCCACCGTCGGATCATTGATCCTGGCGACCAGTCTTGTGTTGGGAGGACTTCTCCTGTCGACCGACTATGCCTTGATGCGAGCTGCTCAGTTGGTTCTGGGCGTGACCGTGTCGGGGGTGGCGGGAACGCGAGCCCTGGTGCCGGTGGCCAGAACTGCCAGTTCGACGGGCAGGGTGGCGACGGACAGGGGAGTCCGGTCCAGCGATGTATCGGAGTCGGAGCTGTCGATTCGTATTGGCGGCATGACGATGGAGGCGAACGACGCGGAGGACGACGAGCAGGGACTGGAGGAGTCGGACGGGGCGGACGAAGAGGCTGTGCAGGAGGACGAGGACGCAACGGCGGACGAGGAGGAAGCTGACGTTTCGGAAGACGTGGTGGCAGACAACGATTCCGCCGCGGAGCGGGATGGCCCGCGGGTGCGCCGTCGCAGCGCTCAGAGTGAACGCCAGCAGGTAATGCAGAGCCTGGACGAGGCGAGCCTGCCGGCCGACGCACACGACTACCAGTTGCCTTCGCTGGACCTGCTGATCCAGCCCGATGAGATCTGCTTTGAAACGCAGACGCAGGAGGTGCGTCGCAAAGCCAGAATCCTGGAAAAGACGTTTGCCAACTTCGGTTTCAACGTGAAGGTGGTCGAAATCGAAACCGGACCGGTCATCGCCCAGTACGAAGTGGAACTCGAAGCGGGGCTCCGGCTTTCCAAGATCACCGGCCTGGCTGACGACCTGGCGATTGCTCTGCGGGTGCCGAGCGTGCGGATCGTGGCTCCGATCCCCGGAAAGAATACGGTCGGGATCGAAGTCCCCAACGAGCTGCGGCAGGTGGTTCGGCTGCGCGAAGTGATGGAAGAGACGAACGGCAAGATCAAGAAGATGAAGATCCCACTCTTCCTGGGCAAGGATGTATCGGGCAAATCGCTCACGGTCGACCTGGCCAGCATGCCGCACCTGCTCATTGCCGGCCGCACTGGTACCGGGAAGAGCGTCTGTCTCAACGCGATTATCTCTTCGATCCTCATGACGCGCCGGCCCGACGAGGTGCGCATGCTGATGATCGACCCGAAAATGGTGGAACTCAGCGGCTACGGACGCCTGCCCCACCTCATGCATCCGGTCGTTACGGACATGCGTAAAGCCGAAGCGATTCTCGCCTGGGCCGTCGACAAAATGGAAGAGCGTTACGCTCTGCTGGCTCGCACCGGCGTGCGACACATCACCAGCTATAATCAGCTTGGCAAGGAAGAACTGATCGACCGGCTGCAGCCGGAGTCCGATGAGGAACGTGATGCCATTCCCGATCAATTGCCGTTCATCGTCATTGTTGCCGACGAAATAGCCGACCTGATGATGACGGCCGGCAAAGAAGTTGAGCAACACATCATCCGTCTGGCGCAGAAGAGCCGAGCGGTTGGAATCCACCTGATTCTGGCCACCCAGAAGCCGACGGTCGATGTGATCACCGGTTTGATCAAGTCCAATCTGCCGGCCCGCATTTCGTTCCAGGTCGCCAGCCGGACGGACAGCCGCGTGGTGCTGGACGAAATGGGTGCTGACAAACTGCTGGGCAACGGTGACATGCTCTTCCTCTGGCCCGGCACCAGCACGCTCCTGCGTGGCCAGGGAACCTATTTGAGCGACGAAGAAATCAACGCCATCGTGGATGTCGTCAGCACCGGCGAGCAGAACTTCGTCCATGAACTGGTCCATATGAAGGTCGAGCAGAACGAGTCCGGCACAGACGCCGTCGAACTGCGCCGGCGCGACGAACTCTATGAGAGTGCCATCGACGTGGTTGTACGCGAAGGCCGGGGCAGCGTCTCGCTCTTGCAACGCGCCCTCGGGATCGGCTATGGCCGCGCCGCACGCCTGATCGACTTCATGGCCGAGGACGGCATCGTCGGGGAGTACAACGGCTCTCAGGCCCGAGAAGTTGTCATTTCGGCCGCTGATTGGGAGCGGATGCAGGGATTGGAGACGTCCGCTGAGCCTGCCTCGGCCGCCGCTCCGCGACGTTCCAATGTCGTGCTTCCCGATCCCGCCGATCCGCTCGAGGAACCAACCACGCCGGTGGCACCGCGCCGCGACCGTCACACCCAGCAAGCCTCTCGCCCGAAATCGCTTGACACCCAGGGCCCGGCTCGGCCCGCTTCCCGCACCCTCACCTCGCCCGTCGCCGTCCAAAACGACGAAGACGCGTACGACGAAGACGAGGACGACGAAGACGCGTACGACGAAGACGCGTACGACGAAGACGCGTACGACGAAGACGAGGACGACGATCAGTCGGATCAGTCGGATCAGTCGGATCAGTCGGATCAGTCGGATCAGTCGGATCAGTCGGATCAGTCGGATCAGTCGGATCAGTCGGATCAGTCG
>JBGSHS010000004.1:0-18493 GCA_041752115.1 Pirellulaceae bacterium
CGGCGGCAAGAGACGCGTGATTGACACGCGGGCCCGCAAACCACGACCGCAGGGCCAGGAGCGGGAGGAGTTCGAGGAGCAACTGGAGGAGCCGCTACCGGAAGCGTCGGAGGAGACGACGGCGCCCTCGGCACCGGAACCCGCTGTGCCGAGCGAACCGGTTGCCGAAGCGGAGCTGCCTCCCGCCCCGCAACCGTCGGCTCCGGCCGAGATGGTACGGCCTGGACACGACCTGCTCCGCCCGCTGGAAGCACGTGAACCCGGCTCGATTCGCGTGATCGGCGCACCGAAAGCCAAGAGGCCCGATCGCGAGCGAAAACCCAAGCGTCGCGCGCCGGTGATCAACGTTGCTCCGGCCCCCATGCCGGAAGTGCGGCAACCGGTTCCGGCAGCCAAGGCCGAGGAACCGAAGACGCAGAAGCCGGAGATCCGCCTGCCCAAGGAAGCGCTCACCGCGCGCAAAGGGCAGCGTCGACCGCCGCTGGAGCATCTGACGGATAAGAAGTCCAAGAAGGATGTCAAGCGGCATGTGCCCGCGGAAGCGCCGCTGGAAGAGGAGGAATCGGTCGAAGCCAAACGCGCTCGCCGTAGCGTGAAGCCGGTCGTAGCGGACGAGGCCGGCCTGGCCGGGATGGCCAGCGCGCGAGCCGACCGCAAGGCACGACGCGCCAGTCGCAAACCCAAAGACGTGCTTTCCTCGGACCGAGAGCAGGAAGCCCCCGCCCCTCGCAAGCGCCGCACGCTGGTCCATCGAGGGACCAATACGGCGGCACCTCGCAAAGGAAAAGTAGCCCTGGAAATTCCCTGCACTGTTCGAAGTTTCTCGGAAGCCGCTGGCGTCAGTGCCCTGCAGGTCCAGAAGACCCTCATGGGTATGGGCGTCATGCTGACCATCAACTCCACCATCGATGCCGAGTACGTGGAAATGCTCGCCGCCGAACTGGGCGTGGATTTGGAGCTCAAGCAGCACGAGACGCTGGAAGACTCGTTGATCAGTTCCCTGCAATCGATCGAGGACGAACCGGACCAGATGGAGCCACGTCCCCCGGTTGTCACCTTCCTCGGCCACGTCGACCACGGAAAGACGTCGTTGCTGGATTACCTGATTGGAATCAACGTGGTGGCCGGAGAGGCGGGAGGGATCACTCAGCACATCCGCGCCTATCGGATCAAGAAGGATGGACGGGCCATCGCTTTTGTCGACACGCCCGGCCATGAGGCTTTTACGGAAATGCGAGCTCGCGGTGCCAACGTCACCGACATTGCCGTACTGGTGATCGCCGCCGACGACGGCATCATGCCGCAGACCGAAGAAGCGATCAGTCACGCCCGAGCGGCGGGTGTGCCCATCGTGGTGGCCATGAACAAGAGCGACCTGCCCGGCGCCGATCCCAACCGCGTGATGACTCAAATGACCGAGCACAACCTGGTGCCGAGTCAATGGGGTGGTGATGTGGAAGTGGTTCAGACCAGCGCGATCACCGGCCAGGGGATGGATGAGCTGCTCGAAACCATTCTCACCATCGCCGACCTGAACGAGTACCAGGCCAACCCGCATCGTTCCGCGTCGGGCACCTGCCTGGAAGCAGAACAGGAGGGGGGACGGGGAGTCATTGCCAAACTGATGGTCAAGGCCGGCACGCTCCGCGTCGGCGACATCGTCCTCTGCGGCGCAGCCCACGGCCGCGTCAAAGCCATGTACGACACCCTGCGTCCCAACGTGCGAGTCAAGGTAGCCGGTCCCTCGACTCCCGTGAACATCACGGGTCTGGACATCGCGCCTGCAGCCGGCGATTCCTTCTACGTGTTGCAGGATATCAGCCAGGCTCGGGAAATCGCCTCCCAGCGTGAGAACCAGTCACGTCAGAAATCGCTCGCGACGACGACCGTCAAGATCTCGTTCGACGAGTTCCAGCGACGGCTGGCGGAAGGACGTATGCCGGGCAGTGCCAACCAGGCCGTCACGGTCAACTTGATCATTCGCGCCGACGTGCGTGGCTCGATCGAAGCGATCCAGAAGGAGCTGAGCAAGCTGCAGCATCCGGAGGTACAGATCAAGATCCTGCAGGCTTCCGTCGGCGGCATTACGGTGGCGGACGTGACGCTGGCCTCCGCGTCCGAGGCGGTGATCATCGGCTTCAACGTCATCCCTGACGAAGCGGCTCGGTCACTCGCCGATGAACGACGCGTGGAAATCCGGCGGTACGACATCATTTACAAGGTGAGCGACGACCTGAAGGCCATGCTGGAAGGGAAGCTCAAGCCCGAAGAACGGATCATCGAACTGGGACAGGCCCTGGTCAAACAGGTGTTCTCGATCAGTCGTGTCGGAGCGATTGCCGGTTGTTACATCGTGCGGGGCACGATTGAGCGAGGCTGTCGTGTCCGAGTCAATCGTGACGGGCGGACGATCGGAGATTACGAACTCGAATCGTTGCGACGGGAGAAGGATGACGTCAAGGAAGTGACGCGGGGCATGGAGTGCGGGATCAAGCTGTCCGGCTTCAATGACGTGAAGCAGGATGATGTTCTGGAATCGTATAAGATCGAGGAAGTGGCCCGCACGCTCTAATGCAGCCGTCGTGGGCGGTCGCGCATGATCACCCCCGGGTAGCATTTCTCCCCTGTGTTCCTCCACCACTGAAGCCAATCGATGACAGCCCGACGACTACTCAAGGCAGCCGAAGCAATTCGCGAGGTGGTCAGCATGGCCATTCTGACGGAATTGCGCGACCCCCGGATCAACGACGTCACCGTCACGTATGTCGAGGTCTCACCCGACATGCGGCACGCCAAGGTCCACGTCTCGATCATGGGAGACGAAGCGAAGCAGCAACTGGCGGTGCGGGGCCTGCAAAATGCCTCGGGGTTCCTGCAGCAGAAGATTGCTCGTCGCATCGACACCCGCTACACGCCCCGCCTGCGATTCGTCCTCGATCCCGGCGTGAAACACTCGCTGGAAGTCAGCCGCATTCTCCGCGAAGTGCTCCCGCTCGAGGAAGATCTCCGCGTGGCGGAAGAAGAACTCGCCGACGACTCCAATGACTCGCCAGCCTCACCGATCAACTCCCTCGATACTCCGGATGAAGAGGCACCTGACGAGCTGGAAGAGCCACCTGAAACCGGTTGAGCCGCCGGACGTATCCGTGTGGCAGTTCCCACCCCGCACGCCTGACGCGTGAAGAACTCGAACAGGTCGTTTCGTCGGATCGCTTCCTCACAACCTTGAAAGGTCGCCGCGACCGCTCGCAACGCACGGCCCAGGCGGCCATAGCAGGTGGCTCCGCCAGCCTAACACCACCCCCGACTACCAAGAGGTTCGAATCGCCGATGAGTGCCTCCAATCGCGCTACGAAGCTGACCAAAGCCCATAAGGTGCTCAAGAAACACTACAAACCGCACTCGGTCGCCGAACGCCCGGTCCTGGAACATTTGCTCTATGCCTGCTGCCTCGAAATCGCACCGCCCGAAGCCGCCGACGAGGCCTTCGCCCGACTCCAGCAGGCCTACTACGACTGGAACGAAGTTCGCGTGACCACCGTCTCGGAACTGACCGAAGTGATGGGGAGTCTGCCGAAACCATCGGAAGCTGCCTCACGACTCAAACGCTGCCTCCAGTCCGTCTTCGAATGCTACTACTCCTTCGATCTGGAGCAACTCAAGAAAGAGAATCTGGGCAAGTCCGTGAAACAGCTTGAGAGACTCGACGGAATCTCTCCCTTCAGCATCGCCTTCGTGACCCAAAACGGCCTGGGTGGCCATGCCATCGCCGTGAGCGACGATGCGCTGGAAGTGCTCCGCGTGTTGGGCATTGTCAGTGATGAAGAGGCCAAAGAGAAGCGGGTCCCCGGCCTGGAACGGGCAATCGCTAAGAACAAAGGAGTCGAGTTCGGATCCTTGCTGCACCAACTGGGGATCGATTACGGCTCCGCACCATTCTCCCCCCGCGTCCGCGCCGTCCTGCTGGAAATCTCCCCCGATGCCAAAGAGCGGTTCCCCAAACGGGCGGCCAAGAAAGACGAAGAAACAGGCGATCTGGCAACGCCGGTCGCATCGCCATCCGACGCGGACAACATGGGAGAGACGCCCACCTCCAAAGCTCCTCCCTCCGGCAAGAAAATAACCAAGAAGAGTGCCGACAAGGGTGCCGACAGGATGACCGACAAGAGTGCCGACAGGATGACTGACAAGAGTGCCGAGAAGAAGCCTCCGGAAGAAACCCAGAAGAAACCCAGTTCCAAACGCCTCACCAAGAAGAAACCGCGGTGAGCGGCCCGCTCCACAACGAACTGCCGCGCGGCTTGGACCCGCCGGTTCGGGTTCGGGCATCGTGGGGCCTGCGATCGGTTGCCGTACCCGCGCCAGATCTACGGCTCTTTGCTGGCCGGAATCAGGCCGGCGACATAGCATGACTGCAGGGTGCACAGAGGAAGCGTCGGGGTGTGGCTGCCGGCTCCTGCATGATTGCGCGCAGGTCGGAGCCACATCACCTTGACGGTCGTGGACCAGGCGCCGACCACAGCCACTGGTGCGGGATCATCCGTCGTCGCACGCGAGGTGGACGTGGGATCCGCTGGACTCGGTGAGGGGTGAACCTGGCTTGATTCGCGATGGCAGGCGACCGCGGACAAGATCCCGTACCGGCGAGACCGTGACGCCCCGTTCGAGGGAACCTTTCCGCGTTGGCTCGGTCACCGGGTAAGCGTCCTGCTTGGCCCGTGTGAGAATCCCGGAATGCGGGGGCGACGAGGAGTTCCGCTGAGCGTGATACACTTGACTATGCGCGCGGACGGCCTCGATTGCGAAGCGCGACCAACGCGAGGCAGCCCCCTGGTGCGTGGTTTTCCGAATTGGCAGACAGCGCAGCCGCCCTAAATGCAACGGAGAGAGTCCATGGTTGAGAAACGGATCGGTCGACTCAATGTCCCCGGCCGCGACGTGCGGCACGGGCGTGCCGCACGTCGGCCAAGATGGTTCGGGCGGCAGCTGCTCATATCGCTGCTCGTGGGGGTCGTGTGGTCACCGGGTGTCTTTGCGCAACTGCCTGAAGATCCCCTCCAGATCGTACCTGCCGACCAGGCACTCAGCGAGGAGCAGGCCGACCATGTCGAGGCCACCACGCTCTTTGCGCATGGCAGGGTGCTGTTGCAGCGCGGCATACAGCTGCAAGACGCGGCTCAGAAGCAGCAGTTTCAGGACGCTTTGCGACAGTTCCAGCGTGCCTGGT
This sequence comes from Pirellulaceae bacterium, assembly GCA_041752115.1. Taxonomy (GTDB): domain Bacteria; phylum Planctomycetota; class Planctomycetia; order Pirellulales; family Pirellulaceae; genus JAJRVM01. The sequence goes on from JBGSHS010000004.1 coordinate 5,228, forward strand.
GGTTCGAATCGAACCTGGTTTCGATCCTGGAAGATATTGTGCCATTGGCGTTCCAGTTGGATCGCAAGCTGGAAGCCACTCGTTATCTGATCCTCGCCGCGGAGCAACAGGAACTCCCTCTGGAACTGCTCGAACAGATTGCTGCGCAGCTGGCTGATCTGGATGACTTTGATCAGCACCAGGCTGAACGCGCTTTGCGACTCTACCAGAAGGTGAAGCAGCAGCAAGGGGACCAGGTCAACTGGGTCACTCAGTTCGAGATTGGAAGACTGTCACTGGCATTGGGCAAGTTCGAGCAGGCCGCTGAGGCCTTTGCGTTGGTCCAGCAGGCTCTGGACGATCCCGACACCTCGCGTGTTCCCGCGGCGATCCGCGCCCAACTGCTTCAGCGTCCGGAGGTGACGTACACGTTGCTGGGTGAATGTTATCTGCGAGCCCACCGACTGGACGAGGCAGAAGCCGCGTTTCGGGCGGCCGATAAGGCGAAACCCAATCCGGCAGTCCTGGGGTTCCAACTGGCGCTGGTGGAACAGGAGCGGGGCAACCACGAATTGGCTCGACAACACCTGGAGGAGTATTTTGCGGCCAAGACGACGAGTGCCGGCCTGGCCCCTTACGTGTTGTTGCGCCGGCTGATCGACGGCACCAGCGACACCGCGGAGGAACCTGCGTTCGATCCAGCTGCTGATCCGATAGCCCTGGAAACGACCGATGCTCAGCCGGAGACGCCGGCGCCGAGCGGTGCGGTGATCGAGAAACTGAAGCAGCTGGCCCAGGCGGACCCCAATAACGTGCTCCTGGGCTACTACCTGGCCGATGCCTTGCGTCGAACCCAGCAGTGGGATGAAGCTGCCGCGTTGTACCAGAAGCTGCACCAACAGAAGCCGGCGGGAGAAGGTTATCGGGGACTGGTCGAGATCTATCACCAGCAGAAACAGCTGAAACACCTGCTCACGCAACTGGCCGACGTCGCCTGGAAGACCGGTTCCCTTGATCTGCTCGGCTCCGTCGTCGACACGATCGCCTCGGATCAGGCCGTCCTCGACGGATTACTGCAGTTGGTGCGTGAACCAGCACCGGGTGACGAGTTGCCGCAGGGAGCGGCAGTGGCATTGGCGTTGTTGCAGGCAGAGGCAGGAAACGCCGAATTGGCTGTTGAGCTGATGCGGCAAGGACTTCTGTCGCCGGGGCCGGCTGCGGGCCAGCAGGCGTTGAACCTGGCCTTCACGTGGCTGCAAGATGACCAGCCACTACTGGCGGTGGAGATGTTCCAGCGGGTATTGGACGACAAGCTGCTTCCCGATATGACGGCGGAGGTGTATTTCTACCTGTCGGCTGCACTGGTCCTGGCCAAAGAAATGGACAAGGCCCTGGACGCGGCTCGGCAGGCCGGCAAGCTGGACCCCAACTCGCCGCGGATGCTGGCCCGAGAACCCTGGGTGCTATTCCAAGCCGAACGGCTGGACGAAGCCCGCGCCAAGTATGTGGAGCTGCTGGAGCGATTCGACGGCGACCACGACTCGGCCGAAAACCGTGAAGCCATGCGCGATACCCGTTTGATTCTCTCCACGATTGATGTGCAGCGGGAAGATTTGCCGGCGGCGGAAGAGTGGTTACAGCAGATACTCGACGAGTTTCCGGAAGATATCGGGGCGTACAACGACCTGGGATATCTCTGGTCGGATCAGGGAAAGCACCTTCAGCGGTCCCTGCGGCTGGTTCAGCAGGCCGTCGAAGCGGAGCCGGACAACATCGCCTACCGCGACAGCCTGGGCTGGGCCTTGTTTCGCTTGGGCCGCTACCAGGAAGCGGTAGGGGAACTGGAAAAAGCGGCCGCGGGAGATAAAGTTGATGGCGTGATACTGGAACACCTGGGGGATGCGTATGCCAAGGCCGACCAGCCCCAGAAGGCGGTTGAGGCGTGGCAGAAGGCAGCTCAGGCCTTTCAAGATCTGGGAGATAACAAACGTCAGCAGGCGATGGAAAGAAAAATACAAGACAGCCAATCGCAGTAAGCCACAGCACTTAGTTGCCGGGAAATACTTAGTTGCCGGGAGATGAGGTTACCGGGAGATGAGGTTACCGGGAGGGGTGATCGGCAGATACAAAGCCGCACGGCCGTGACAGCCAGGCGGCATCCTCTGCTGAGTGCGGCACTGGAAGTGCAACACCGCCGCACCAATCGCTCCGCAGCAGTCGCTACGCGGCTCGTCGCCACCGGCATCGACTCAGTTCACCAACACGAAAGCAGATGAATCATGGCAGGCCACTCACACTGGGCAGGAATCAAACACAAGAAAGCACTGATCGACAACAAGCGCGGGAAACTGTGGAGCAAGCTCTCCAAGGGAATCATCATCGCTGCCAAAATGGGGGGCGGCGACCCCGATATGAACATCCGACTGCGCACCGCCATTTTGGATGCCAAAGCGGTCAGCATGCCCAAGGACAATATCGAGCGTGCCATCAAGAAGGGGACCGGCGAGTTGGACGGAGGGAATCTGGAAGAAGTCCTCTACGAAGGCTATGCGGCGGCGGGGGTGGCCGTGCTGTGCGACATCATGACCGATAACCGCAACCGAACCGCTCCCGAAATCCGCAAGATCTTCGAAGTCCATGGCGGAAAACTCGGCAGTACCAATTGCGTCGCCTGGATGTTCGACCGCAAAGGGCTGTTCGTCGTTCCTGCTGCCGGACTGGAGGAAGACCGCCTGATGGAAATCGCTCTGGAAGCCGGTGCCGATGATGTGCGCAAAAACGGGGCCAATCTGGAAGTCACCTGTGATCCCGAGCTCTATTCCGAAGTCGCTGAAGCTCTGGATCAAGCAGGAATTACCGTGCAGGCAAAAGAGATCACGCGCATTCCGCAAAATACGGTTGCGCTGGGAGTGGAGGACGGTCGGAGGGTGCTGAAACTGCTCGAGGCACTCGATGACCACGACGACGTGCAAAGCGTCTCGGCCAACTTCGACGTGTCCGACGACGTGTTGGCGGAAATCGAAGCGGGAAATTAGCGTCTTCCTGTGTAACATGCGCGCACCGTGCGCGCATATTTGCCGAGCGACCAACGGGAGCGGACCAATGGATGGCCTTCTCCCTTTGTTGGCTGTCGGCCCTGCCGCCTGAGGCTTGAGACGTGAGAGGCTGCGGATCTTTCGGTTTCCAGAAGAATGAATCCCCTGTGGGGCAAGCCTCGAGATCAGGCACCCTGCGTTTCTGGGCCGTCGGAACCGCACAATACCGAACAAGGAACGTCCCATCACCCAGGGGCAGAAAAGTGAGGCGATTGGGAGACGCCGGGTCGGCGCTTCTTCCCCGGACATTCTGCAGTCGGTTATGCGATATTCGGCGGTTCTCACACCACAGAGACATCCAAACGCAGTGACCCTCCCCCTCCCGCCGAGTCATTCGGCGTCTCACGCCATGACAGGCCCGTGGGAAGGAACGTGAACAGGGAATGCCACAATGCGAGTTCAGAGCAGACATTCAGAGCAGACACCGTGCGCTCTCGGCCGCTTCACCCTGGAGCACTGTCGCAGTGTGGCATGGTCGCATTCCCTGGTATTTCCGCACCACTTCGTGGCGGCGGGTCCCGATCCGCAGCGGCGAAACGCGCCGTTAGCAGCTGCCGGCTGCACAGCCTCTCACGCCTCACGCCTCATTTCGCGTTTTTCCCGTGCTTGATTTTGTCCCAGTAGCGTTGGAATGCTCCCTCTTCCTGGAAGGCGGGGCTGTTATCCAGATCGTGACACTCCAGGCACTTCTTCTCGGCGTCCTTCAGCTCCAGAATCTGCTGCTGGCGCAATGCCTTCATTTCGTCCTCTTCCACTTCAATCAAGCCGTTCTCGGCGTCTGAGTGAGCGCGGCCCGGACCATGGCAATTCTCGCATCCGACGTTGATCAACTCGGGAGTCTTCTCGATGCTCTCAAATCCAGAAGCGTACGGATGGTATCGCTGTGGATTCCATCCGACGACATGGCAGCTGAGGCATTCCGGATCGTGATTGCGAGCGATCTTACTGCGTTTGGGCGGATTCAAGAGAGTGGCATAGGCGTGCGCGTGCCGTCCCTCATGACCGTTGAGACCGTCTTTCCAGATGCTATATTCTTCCTCGTGACAGTCCTTACACACTTCGGACCCAATGAACTCACCACCACCCGGCATCGGCAGCGGTTTGACGCCCAATCCTTCGAACCCGATCTCTTTCAGCTGGTCCTGGTAAGCCTGTAAGGTCTCCAGAAGTTCCACGGAATCGACGAACCGAGCGTCCAATGGCGCTCGCTGGTAGCGCATCGACGTGGTTCCATCGCCAAACAAACCCACCACTCCGGCGAACATTCCCTTGGTCCCCACGTCCACCAGCAGCGATGTCGTCCCGGCAATGGTGTCGGGCTGAATCGGCGGTTCCCCGGCGCCGCCCGTGGTGATCACCAGCTTGAACTGTGGGAACTGCTTGCCCAGCGCAATCGACTCCTCGGTGGTGGCGTGAGCGATCAGCACATACAAATCGCATTTCGCTTGCTGCATTTGCGGCCACACCTGCCGGATCCCGTCGGCCGCCGGCCGCATGGTGATCTCGTCGTTATGTACCTCTTTCTGATTGCGTTCGCCCAGCACCGCCGTGATGCCGACCCTCTTGCCGCCCTCCTCAACCACCAGATAAGGAACAAGGGCATCGTACAGCTCGATGTTGGCAGCAACGAACTTCGGTTGGACGTTGGCCAAAATGCCATACAGCTCGCTTGCCGGCAGTCGCAGGTCGTCGGGCCCAAATGCAATGGCTCGGTAGCCCATCTCACTCAAACCCTGCAGGGTGAACTGGAATTTGACCTCCGCCTGCCGCCCGAAACGTCGCACCTGGTTTCCCGCGTCGAGGGGCAGGACCGGCCACCCTTGGGACTTCAGCTGTTTGATGAGCGTGCTGCGGCGAACCAGGCCACCCTTCTGATTATCGAGGCCCGAACAACCACAGGGTTCCAGATACCCGTACTGGCGACCCGTGATGACCAAGGCAAGTTTGGGCTTCGGCCAGTCGACAAACAGAGGCTCAGCCGCCGCCAACTCGGCGCCGCGTTGGGATAAGGGGTCGGCCACCAGATGTCCTGACGACTCATCGTCCGCGGCGTGGGCGTGGTTGGCCATCTCGGCGTGCGACGCCGCTTCCGCCTCCACGAGCGTCGCCGCGACCAGCGCCCCCTGCTCCTCCTCGAGTGGTTCTTCGAGCTCGACGACGGCCGCAGTCTCGGCCGACGCCACGCCACCCGCGAAGCTCATCAATTCCGGATCACCGTCGATCTGTTGCAGGCCAGAGTGTGGCGAAGCGCCCGACTCGGCGTCAGCCGACTGGATCGACTGCCGGTCCGTCGCAGCTCCACCAGCACGCGCCGAAGCCCGTTGCGCCTGTGCTCCTGGTGCCGGACTCCCCTCCTGGGAACATCCGCTGGTCAAGGTCAGCAGACACATCGCGGCGATGATGCCCCAGAGAGCGCCCGGTCGAGCGGTTCGGAACCAATTCATACAGCGGACTCCGTTCTATGGTGGAAACCTAGGCGGTTCTGTGGCGGCTGGTGGCCACCGGTTGGTGTTTCATCGTTCGGTTATCATGTCATCCCGTAAACGCGGCGTTTGGCGCCCGTATCGTGTGACGCGTGTGCAACGCGTGCACGCCGGCTATCAGCCCATCTCACCTCGTGCCACACCCCGCCGTGCGGCTCGGAAGGACCGACCAACAAGAGTCCCTAACTCCTCAGGACTGCTGCTGAATCGAGGGGCCAAACGGCGAGGTCACGGATCGAACCGACGGCCAGTTCCCCGCGCTCACGGCCAGAAAATCTCTGCGGTACTCGCGTCTGGTGATTCTGCCCCGGCCGGCACAGCCCCCCCCTTCTCATTCGACGGCAAACTTGACGTCGATCAGCAACTGCTTGGTCTGGGGATGAGTGCTCTCGAGCACAATCCGACCGTAGTCTGTCAACTCCGACCCCATTCTATTGATCGGATCGAGTCCAGCAGGGACCTCGACCGTCACCAGGTATTTCAGAGTCTTTCCACCGTTGAGCTCCTGAGGTGGACCGATGTCCACGTGCAGATAACCTTCCGGTTCGATGCTGCCAACTGAGAACTGTGTTTCGTGCCGATGCGGACCTTTGACGAACAGAATCAGGGCCGCCTTGGCGGATTCCCCTTTTTTCAAGGCTCCTAACTTCAACAGCCCCTTGGACGGAATGAACTCCGACGAACGAGCGATGCTGATATCCCCCTCAACCTGGCCCTCGACCGGCAAATGAATCGTTGCTCCCTTGTCGGCCTGGGCCCTCAGGCGAATTGTCTGGTTTATCGGCCCGGGGGGCAACCCAGGTTTAACGGTAAGCTTTGCCAACAAGCCACAACTTGCCCCCTTCTCCTTTTCCACCTCCTCACTGGGAAGCGGTTCAAACCCCAACTCAAACCGGTCGGCAACCGCTTCGTTCTCAAACACGGTTTCCAGAATCTCGATATTGTCACTGCGGAATCCGAAAAGACGGAACTGCAGCTCCGTGCCAGTGTTGGAGGAGATATTCCCCACCGTCAGGTGCTCCGGCAGCACTCGAACCGTTTCCGTCACAAAACCGTGGACCTTCAGTTCCACAATCTCGTTGTCTGGATCGTTCGTGACCAGCTCGACCGTCTGACGAAAATCGGGATTGGATCCGGCGTTTTGGGCCTTCCATTCCACAGTGATTCTGGCGACTTCACCCGGCTTGAAGCCGCTTTCCTTCAGATCGCTGACTGTACACTTGCACGTCGTACGTCCCTGGCTAATGGTGAGAACAGCATTCCCTTCGTTCTTGACTTCAAAGACATGCTGCAGCTTCGAGTACTTTTCCATACTCCCGAAGTCATAGTCGGACTCCCCCAGCACGACTGCCTTGGGCCAGGCTTTGCCCGTCTTCTTGATCGCTTCTTGCGCTTGCTCCTTCTGGATCTGCATGTCCGCATACTGTTGCGAGAAAAACAACTCCGATCCCCGCATCACCTCCATGGCGGTGCCGCCAAAGCCGGCCATCAGACCGATTGCCGTTGCCCCAGCCAAGACCTGCCACGTTTTCATACCCGTTCCTCACTTTGCAGCGTTACCGCCAGCAGCCAAATAGGGAGCACTACAGTCCATCACTTACGCACGACCGTTCACGACGTGAATTCCTCCAGCGAGTCCAACGCGTCTTCTTCGATTCACGCTGAAGGGCTCGCTGCCTGACAACCACCGTGGGCAGTCATCACGTCCCCGTATGCCAGACTCCTCATAACTGTATGCCAGACTTCGCTGGATGCCAGCCCGGCTCACCGCCCTTTCCATCCGGTACTCCACCCTACTCACGGTCTTTGAGTCTACGGACGGCCTGCATCCAATGTTCGGCGCTGGCCCCCTCAGGAAGGCCAAGATCCACCCCCCGCGATTCAAGAAGCCGACTCTCTATCAGCTTCTGATTTTTCAGCTTCAGCTCGCTATGAGGTGACAGATCATCCAGTCGCAACGCTTCGCCAGCCTCCGCTGCCGCCTGGTCGAACTGTGCGGCCAAGAAGTGGTCAGCGGCCAACTGAGCGTGCAGAATGCTGCTGTTGGGATATAGCCGGACCGCCTCCTGGTGACAACGGATCGCCCGCTCGAGGAGATCGGGCTGTCGAGAAGCCTCGTACATTCCTAACAGCCAGTCCCCACTGCGGCGATAAAGGAGGCTCGAATGGCGGCATCGCTGCAACATGGAATTCTGGGCCCGATCGAACTCAACGAGCGTCGCCACGGAGGGAGAGCGCATCCACTGTTGCGATACGAGTTCGGCATACAATTCCCAGGGATCGGCCCACCAGGGATCGGCAGAGGCTGCTGCCAGGCACTGCTCGGCAAACGCCGGCGCTGTGGCGGTCTCGAAGGCCCGCGCGTATCGCTCTCTTGCGGCGAGCACCGGTCGGTACATGCTCAGATAACAGAGCAGCACGAGCAGCAGTGAAGCAGCCAGTGCCGACCCCAGCACGAGGTTACCTCTCAGCGACCTCTGCGCCCTCGGCAATCCTACGAGAGCGTCGAGGGAAGCATCGCTTCGTTCAGCGTCGCGCCGATTCAGCGCTAGCGCCAGCAGAATCCATAACAACTGGGCGACCCCGGGAAAACTCAGGCCTCCGGCCGCCAGCAGATTGACTAATAGGGCAACGGCCGCGATGACCAGCACTCCGCCGGGGATCGTCCCCTGGCGGACCCAGGGATGCAGCATCCACAGCACCGCGGCGGATACGACCAGCGTGACTCCCAGGCTTTCGAAATTAGAAGGCCAACCGACAGCCCAGCCGGCAGGTACGGACAGGGCAAGTCCGATGGCAGCGCCGGCGTAAACCGGCACCCAGGTGCGTGGCGCAAGGGGCGCGTCCCGATCATCCGCTCGTTCGTGAACGACTCCCGAGGAGATACGCGATGCGACCAACGTTGTGCGCAATCGCCAAGCGGCCAGGGCGCCCGTCAGCAGAAACAGCAGGAGAGCGGGCAAACCGCCCGTGGCCGCGACCTCCAAGAGAAAGTTGTGCGGATCCGAGACCGGTTCACTGGCCTCTGGGAGCTTGTACTGAGTGTAGAACTCCTTGAAGTTTCCGGGCCCACAGCCGAACCAGGGATGCTCGGCGATCAGCGCTACGGTTGCCCGCCAGTACTGGAGGCGGTAGCCAAGCGATTTGGGGGCCTCGGTCAACACCTGGCGATCGAGGCCACCCAAAGCGAACAGAAGTCCTACAACCAGGACCAGTCCGCCGGCGGTGGCCAAGATCCACTTCCACTGCCGCCGCGACAGAGAGGTCGCTTTGATCCATGCCAATAGTGCGACTCCCGCAGCTATCGCCACGTACGCGGCCCGGCTTTTGGTCAACAGCAAGCAGCCTGCCATCAGTAGCATCAGCAGCCCGACGGCCACAACGCCCTGCCAACGTCGCGAGACGGACTGTCGCAGCGGGCCGGCCAGACCGATCAGGAGCACTAGGCAAGGTGTCAGGAAACCAGCCAGCGAATTCGTTAAAGCAAAGGGCCCCGTCGGCTCCGAACTGGCCAGGCGGTTCTCGAACTGGACCCGCAGCGGCGATTCGTCGGGCAAGTACTGCCCCTCGTCCCGCAGCATCCGCTCAGGATGGCGCGCATATTCCGCGCGCAGCTTCGGATTGCTGTAGACAACCTGATAGTAACCCAATACCGCCAGGCCGCTGGCGAGCGCCAGTAGGACGCTGCAGATGGCACGCTGCGAAGGGCCACTTCGCCCCAGCTGACGCATCGTCAAAAACACGCCGCCAAACGACCACCAGAGCCAGAGCGCATTCAGCGTGAGGCGCGCATGACCGGCGTTGAGCATGACCAGAGCGCTGAGACTGTGCAGCAGCAGGAAGAGAAGCAGTGCGACCTCGACTGGCCCAAAGTACCACCGCTGAGACGGCACAAGCAAGCAGCGTCCCAGACAAGCGGGAATCAGCAGCATCCACCCCATGATCAGCACCGCGTGCGTGCTCTGCCAAAGCACCCCTTCGCTCCCCATCAGGGGAGCCGCGACCGTCAGCGCCACGGCCGCACCGAGCAACAGCTGGTACGACCGTTCGTTCCATGACGCCACCTGCGGCGGCACCTGCCCGGCCGGCGACGACGTGACAGAGCGGATTGTTCTGCGAGTCGATTTCTTCACGAATTCAGCTTTCGCCGCGCAGTCGATTCCAGGATCGCGATCAGACACAAAACGCACACGATCATCAGCACGACAACGGCCGCGCCAAACCGGTCGACTCGGTGCAGCAAGAGTGCTCCTAGACCGCAGGTGGCCGTCGTGAGATAGATGGTCAGAACCGCTTGCCCTTTGGTCAGCCCCAACTCGACCAGTCGATGGGAAAAATGGTTCTTATCCGCCTCGAATGGGCTGCGTCCCTCCCGCAAGCGGATCCAGATGACGGTCGTCATATCGTAGAGTGGCACCGCCATCACACACAGCGGCGCCAGCACGGCATGCTGTTGCAGCCCTTGGTAGCCGGTGAAGGTAGCCAGCAAAGTGGCCACCGCAATGCAGAACCCGACGAAATAGCTTCCGGCATCTCCCATGAAGATGCGAGCCGGAGGACGGTTGTGCAACAGAAACCCGGCCAGAGATCCGACCAGCACCAGCAAGAACCCGGCGACAAAAATCTGCGGCTGACGCGTCTGCGGATCGAGCGTCAACAGCAGCACCACCGCCAGCATCGCGGCCGCGATGGCCGCCACACCCGCGGAGAGACCGTCCATGTTGTCCAGCATGTTGAACGAGTTAATGAGTCCCACGATCCAGATCGCCGAAAGCAACCCGGTGAGCCAGGGCCAGGGAATAAAGGCCGTCAGACGCCACCCCTGCCACACGACGCACGTCGCCGCCACCGCGAACTGAATGGTCATGCGCAGTTGCCATCCCAAACCGTATCGATCGTCCAGCAAGCCGACCAGCATCAATACGGTACCCGCGGACAGCAGCACCCAGAGTGACGTTGATTGATGCGCCAGACCTGGCACGTAGGGCTGGACAAACTCGGGCGTGATTCGCCTCGCCAAGTCCTCCAAGCTGCCACCAGCGGAGTGCATCCACAACACGGTCTGGCCGGCGGCAAAACAACCAACCACACCCAGCCAGATGGCCACTCCGCCGCCAAGCGGAGTCGGCGTGACATGGACCTTGCGCGCCCCCGGCCGATCAACCAGCCCGCAGCGGACCGCCCACCGCCGTACCAGCCACACAGCAGACCAACAGAGCAGAAAGCTCGGCAGCAACGTGCCTAACAGCAGCCAGATCAGATTCGCCCAGGTCATATCCCGATCATCTACGGTTAACGGCTCGATTCGAGAAGTCGCGTCTGCTCCGCAAACGGCATCGCCCTCGCCCCGTCACGGCCCGATGGCGAGGCCCCTCCCTCCTCTCAGAGGAATCCGGACGCCTTTCAGTTCGAACGGCCCAACCGGCGCCGGTAATACTCGCGGCAGCGCACCAGGAATTGATGATAATCAGCCCGCTGGTAATCGGGATAGGTCCAGGGCCGATTCTGCCAACGCCCCCCCTGATGAAACAGCGTGTTTTCAGCGAATATCCCCTGCCCCAGGTAAATCCGATGGTCCCGATCCTTCGTCGACGCGAGGATCAGCTTGGCTTCCGTCACGTAGCCAGGATCCAGATTGAGCGGACGAGTTTCCGCGCCGGGGTGCTCCCGAGCGTATTGCTCTTCCCAAGCATTGGTCTGCAGCTTCCGTTGGGGAAGCGAAGCCGGATCGATCAACGTTTCGAAAGCCATCAGCCGCTTTGTCAGGTCGGTCCCCATCGTCCGTTCATAGAACCGGGTTTCCACAAAGGCAAAGGGCTCACTGCTCAGCGCTACCGGTCCCCAGGCCTCCACCACCCTCTGGCACGCCCACTGCAAGGCGCTTTCATACCGACTGAAGACTGCCAGAAACAGAAGCACCGCGTCGATTTCTCGTATTTCGCCCATCAATCGTATTCCGCGGTGCGCTGACCGATCCCATCGAGCTGCCGGAGATCGCGTCAATAGGCCTTGGCAAAGACCACTCGCTGCCGACTGGGCCGCCCGGTGAAGATACAGGCTCCCTCCTCCTGCTCGCCGGCCAAAGGAATGCAGCGGATGGTCACCTTCAGATCCTTGAGGATCTCATCGACAGCCGGATCCTCCACCCAGTGGCACATGGCAAATCCACCGTGTATCTCCGGTTTCTCGTCGTTGGCGGGAGTGAAGTAGGCCTTGAAATCGTCCAGACTGTCGATCGGCTGCGTATTCTCCTGACGCAACTTGAAAGCTCGATCAAACAGATTCTGCTGGATCTCGCCGAGCAACTTGGGGAGGGTGGCCACAAATTCATTGCGGTCCAGGCTGGACTTCTCCCCGGTATCCCGCCGCCCGACAAAGACGGCATTCTTGGCGATGTCTTTGGGACCGATCTCCAGCCGCAGCGGCACGCCCCGCTTGATGTGATACCAGTTCTTCTCGCCGCCACGCACGTCTCGGTCGTCGATCGACACGCGGACCTTCGCTCCCGCATACTCCGTGGCTCTGATCTCCTGCTCCAGCGAGCGACAGTACTCCAGCACCGCCGAACGTTGTTCGTCATCGCGGTAGATCGGCAGAATCACCGCGTGCGTCGGAGCCAGACGCGGCGGCAGCACCAGCCCGTCGTCATCGCTGTGAGTCATCAAAAGTGCACCGATCAGTCGCGTCGAGACGCCCCACGACGTCGTCCATGCATAGACTTCCTGACCGTTCTGGTCCTGGAACTTGATCTCTTGAGCGCGGGCGAAATTCTGCCCCAGGAAGTGCGACGTCCCCGCCTGCAGTGCCTTGCGATCCTGCATCATCGCTTCGATGCTCAGCGTCGTTACGGCCCCCGGAAAACGCTCGCCCGCCGACTTCTCCCCCTTGATCACCGGCATCGCCATATACTGCTCGGCAAAGTCGGCATACAGGTCGAGGATCAAGCGGGTTTCCTGCAGCGCTTCCTCGCGTGTGGCATGCGCAGTATGGCCCTCCTGCCAGAGAAACTCGGCAGTGCGCAAAAACATCCGCGTCCTCATCTCCCACCGCACCACATTCGCCCACTGATTGATCAGGATCGGCAAGTCGCGATACGACTGGACCCAGCGGGCGTACATCGCCCCCACAATCGTCTCGCTCGTCGGACGTACGACGTATGGCTCTTCCAGCGGCGCGGCCGGCACCAACCCTCCGTTGGGTCCCGGCTCCAGCCGATGATGAGTGACCACTGCACATTCCTTCGCGAATCCCTCGACGTGCTCCGCTTCCTTTTCCAAGAAGCTGATCGGGATAAACAAGGGGAAATAGGCGTTCTGGTGACCCGTCTCCTTGAACATCCGGTCCAATACCTGCTGGATGTTCTCCCACAGCGCATACCCCCAAGGCCTGATGACCATGCAGCCACGTACATCGGAAGGTTGAGCCAGCTCGGCCGCATCGATCACCTCTTGATACCACTGCGCATAATCTTCCTCTCGAGTTGGACTGATCGCGGTGCGAGCTTTTCCGGCCATGTGACCCCTCGGCTGGAAGGAGTAAATCGTGGGTGAACTGGGCGGCATTGTAGGACACGCCCCGCCCCACGGGCAATACGGTCCCGGCGGCCCCGCCGGCCTGATCGGTCCCGCCGCATCGACTGTGCATGGCAGGCGTGGCACCGTTCTGCCATTGCTTCCTGCGGTTGCCGCCGGCTGGACGGGCGGAGTCGG
>JBGSHS010000005.1:0-15575 GCA_041752115.1 Pirellulaceae bacterium
GCGGTCGCGTAGACCGGTGGCCGCGGTCGCGTAGACCGGTGGCCGCGGTCGCGTAGACCGCGGGGGAAGTAGAGATCGGTTGGCACCGGTCGCGGACTGAAGTCCGCGCTACGTTGCGCGAGCATGGTTGCCCGGCTAGCAATAGGACGGGCCACCTCAATTGAGGTGGCCCGCCACAGAGAAACACTGACCTTCGGGTCAGGTGGTTGTGGTTCTACATGCGACGGCGACGAACTTGCCAGCCGCCCAGACAAACAGCTACGATGCCCATCAGCACCAACGAACTCGGCTCCGGCACCGTCGTGATCATCGCTCGTCCTTCGCCGATCGACTGGTCCAGAATATCGAAGCCCAGCGAGATGCTACTGTCGTGCGAGCTATTGTCCGCCGCGCGAATCAAAGTCGTCTCACCAGGTACATCGCCCGCGGTGAACATGAACGTGCCGGCCAGCAAGCGGTACGTGTTGCCTGACACTAACTCACCGTAAATCGGATTCTCAGCTGTCGACACCTCGATGAGCGAAGCGTAATCAGCGAAGAGTTCCCTCTTGTGGCCGGCGGTATCATTGAAAACCAGGTTGGCCAGAATATCGGACGTGGCCAGCACTGCAGCACGGTCGGTCGGCTGAGGAGCATCACCGAAGAAAACACCAACCCCCAGGCCGAACATGCCGACGCCACTGTCGGGGTTCAGAATTCCTACGTCGCTCGCTCCGCCCGCCTCCTCAAGATACACCTTCACGGCAAACTTCTCGCCCGGTGCTACGACGTACGAATCCGCGTCAAACACCCAGCGATACGCCAAATCCGCTCTGGCCGTGTCAGCCAGACTCAGCCCTGCGATGACTGCGGCCGCCATCGCCATGCAGCTTACTCGTTTCCCCAAGTTCATAGTCGTTTCCTTGATTCCGAGATTTAACCTGGTCAACCACTTCACGTTGCAACACACTCGATTCCCAACCTAGCGCAACACGATGAGGTCGGGTGAGCCGCCCGCCGTTTTCCGGCGGGCGGAATCCCTACCACATCAGAATTCCAGACTCTTGTTGAACTTCGTCCGAAACTTCAGCAGATCCACAGAATCGACGTCATCGTCACCCAGCAGGTCGAAATAGTGCAAGTAGCCTGCATCACCGCCAGATTTGTTGAATGACGTTCGGAACCGCAGCAAGTCGACGGAATCCACGTCCCGATCACCATCGGAATCGCCGAAATAGCGGAAGAATTTGTCAATGTCGGTCGTGCCGTAGGTGTAACTATCTCCGGCCGTTCCGTCACGGTTGCCATCCAGGGCACCGCCCACCGAAGTGACTTTACTGGCGTCGATGATCAGTTCGTAATTGCCGTCGACCAGCGAGTTGGACGCATCGTTCACTTCGACCGATGCACCTTGCTGGAAGGTGAGCGTGGCCATCGAGCCGACAACCTCGACGCTGACGGTGACAAACTCGCCTGTTTCCCGGTTACGGACCTGGAAAGCGCCATCCTGGTACTGGATGTCGCTGTTGAAGCTGACGCTCACTTTCGTGACCTTCGACCGCTGCGCGGCGCCGTCGTTGATGACGACCTGGCTCACCTGCAGCGTCTCGTTGTCGGCGATGGCGACGGTCACATCGGAGATCTCCTCACCGTCGTAGTCCACATCGCTGCTGGCTGCCGTGAAGGACAGGGTACCTGTGTGAGCACCTTCCAGATCGGCATCATCGATAGCTCGCACCACGATCGACTGCGGAGTCGTACCGTTGGCGACGGAGAAGATCAGATCGGCGGAAGCGTCAAACGTGGTTCCGCCGTCGACGCTCACTTCCAGTTCGTCGCCGCCGTTGACCGTCACGGTCACATCGGCGGTCGGCAAGCTGCTCAGTTGCACGTTGACTGTTGCGGTGCTCCCTTCCTCGGTCGCGTTCAGATTCGCGACGGGGTCGATCACGACGCGCGGCCCGGCGGAGAAGTAGACCCGCAGAGTTGGACGCTGCTGCAGGACCGTCGCTTCGGACGATGAAACACCCCATCCGTCAGTCCCGCTCGCCCAGGGGAGAGCGGCCCAGCCGTAGTTGTCCAGCGAGCCATCGACCCAGGCCTGGAGATCGGCCGTTACGTCGAAGCTGTTGAAGCCATACGGCACGTTCGGGGCAAGGCTTGCATCTCCCGCCGACATATTGAAAGCCGCACTGGCTTCCACGCCATCAGCCTGCACACCACCACCCAACGTGTTCCAGGTGTCTGTATCGGACCACGACTGGAGCATGGTGTGGAACGTACCGCCGTCGCCCGTGGCGTCACCACCGATCGTGGCCAGGTCCAGGACCGCGGCGACGATGGTCGCACCGGCTGGAATCTGTGAGGCACCGTTGCCGATGATGTCCTCAAACCGCAGCAGGAACTGACTTTCGTTGCTGGCGTTGGCTGCATCAGTCCAGATTACTGTTCCCGTCGAGTAGTCGGTACTGGCGCCGCTTTGCAGGAGCCGCGTGTCGACTGTGCCGGTGTAACCGTCTTCGCCATCGCGGAAGCTGACCGATTCGACATCAGAGGGAATCCACTCGACATACAACCGCGGGCGATCCGCGATGCTGTCCGCCTCTGACGGGCTGAAGGCCCATCCGTCTGTCCGGTCCGGCCAGCCGACCATGACCCAGCCGTTATTGGTTTCGCCGTTCGCCCAGGCCTGGATGTCATCGGTTACTCCGAAGAACGTCGCGCCGGCCGCGAGCACCGGAGCTCCGGAAGCATCCGCTGCCTGAGATTCGTATTCGGCGCGAGCTTCCACGCCGTCGGCTTGCACGCCACCCGTCGTATTACGCGGCGCCGAACCGTTGGCGAAGGAGTTCCAGGTATCCGTCTGGTCGTCCCACTCGGTCAGCATGCGGTGCAAGGTGCCGCCTTGACCTGGGTTGTTCGTGTCGACGATCAACGTCGCCGACAAGACTTGCGAGCCAATCGGAATCTGACCGGGTCCATCGCCGAACAACGAGTCGTACCGCAACAGCACTTGCGAAGTTGCCGTCGCATAGTCGAAATCGACCAGCAGTCCGTTGGTATCGCCCCCTTCGGTCAGAGGAGCATCAGGATTGAAATGGGCCAACTGGGTGTCGGCCGTGCCAGAGTAAGCACCGTAGCCACTGTCGAGTCCATTCTGGAAACTCGCCACTTGGATGAGACCAAGTCGAACCGTCTTGGTCGCGACGTTACTGGCCAGGCCGCCGTTGTCGACGACGACGACTTCCACCGTGCGAGGCGTCGTATCAGGATCGTCACTCACGTTCGAGAACGTGACGGCTCGCAGTACCGCCTGAGCAATCGCCGGTGTCGACTGTGCGTTAAACGTGACCACGAGTGGCGTGCTGCTGGTACCCGGCGTGTAGCTGCCGACGATCACTCCTTCGTACGTCACATCGCTGCCGGAGACTCCAACTTGGCCGGCACCCGTTCCATCGCTGCGGATATCGAGCCGATCATCCGCGGTACCGTTGGCCGAGAGCGTAACGGTCAGGGTTGCCGTGTTATAGTCGGTCGGGTCGGTATCGTTGACGATCGCTGATCCATCGATACCCACACCACTGCTGCCGATGACGTAGCGAGCATCGCCGCTGGGGAGAGCAACCGTTCCGGCAACATTATCGTTGTCGATGTTCGTCACGGTCACATCGTCCGGGTTGACCGACCGGTAGTTGGTGTCCATCGTGAAGAAGCTGGTGGTCAGACGAACCGTGTAGAGCACGTTGTCGTCGTTGACGTTGCCGTCATCCACGCCCGTTACCGTGATCGTGCGCGGCACGTTCCAGTTAGAAGAGTTGAACGTAACCGTTGACGGGTTGACCACGCCCTCGCCGGGATTGGTGGAGACGATTTCGATCGTCACATCACTGGCGGGGATCGTGTTGAGCACCACGGTGAACGTGTCGCTGCCGCCGTTCTCCGTGGTCACGAGTCCGCTGGTGGGCGTGACCGTCACTCCCGCCACATCGTCGTCGAGGTTCTTGACACTGACATCCGCCACGTCGCCGGCTGTCAACGCGTTGTAGGCCGCGTCGGTCGAAGTCGGATCGCCGGTCATGATGGTGTAGGAGATGGTTCCGTCGATCAAGAAGTCATTGACGCCGGTTACCGTAACGACCTGCGGGACGTCCCAGTTCGCTGGGGTGAACGTCAAGCTCGTCGGGCTCGGAAGTCCCTCGGTGGTGTCACTCGAAGAGAGCGGAATCGTCACATCGGCCGTAGGCGCCTTGTTGAGCACCACGGAAAACTGAGCGGTGCCGCCATCTTCGGTCGTCTCCAGGCCGCTGATCGGCACGACACTGATGCCGGCCGTATCGTTGTCTGCGTTGATGATCGACACGAGATCGCCGGTGAGCCCGTCGTACGCGACGTCACTGCTGGCGGCAGCTGTCGACACGGTGTACGTGATCGGCCCATCCGTTTCAGCATCATCGTTTCCGGTGACCGTAACGACCTGTGGAATGTTCCAATCGTCCGCCGTGAAGGTGAGCGTGACAGGATCGACACTTCCTTCCGTCGGATCATCAGAGGTCACGGTTACCGTAACATCCGCCAACGGAGGAGTATCCAATACGACCGAGAACTCCGCGGTGCCGCCCGATTCGGTTGTCAACAGGTCGCTGGTGGGCTCGACCGTGACACCGGGTGGCGTGAAGAACACGCGCAGCTCAGGCCGTTCGCTCTCCAGAGTTCCGTCCGACGAGACGAACCCCCAGCCATCGGTTCCATTGGTCCAGGGGAGGAAGGCCCAACCGTAGTTCGGCATTTGCCCGCTGACCCAGGCCTGAACGTCGACGGTCACATCGAACGAGTTGAAACCACCCTGGACATTCGGGAACAAGTTGGAGTTGCCGGCCTGTGCGTTTGACTCGACCGCCGCATCAATGCCGTCCGCCTGAACGCCGCCGTTGAAGCTGTCCCAGGTGTCGCCGAAGAACGGGTCTTCCGAAAACGCTCGCTTCAAGACGTGGAAGCTTCCGCCATCACCCTGTGCATTGTTCACCGTGCTGGCCAGGACGAGCTGCGCACTGTGGATCTTGGATCCGACCGGAATCTGGTCGGCTGCGGAGCCAATGATATTCTGGAACCAGAGGAGTACCTGATTCTCCGCCGAGGCCCCCGGATCGGATGCGTCCACAAACATGGCCACGTCAAATCCATGCGAGTTCACCGGGTCATTTTGCAGCAGATTCGTGTCGATTACGCTCTGGTACCCGGCGAAATCATCGCTCTTCTGGAAACTCACCATCTGGATGTCGCTGGGGATCCACTCGACGGTCAGCTTCGGGCGAGCCGCCGGGTCAGCCGTCTCACTGGGACTGAAGGCCCACCCGTCGGTCCGACTTTCAAATCCGCCCATGAACCAGCCGTGGTTCGTCTCGCCATTGGCCCAGGCTTGGATGTCGTCTGTCACGCCAATGATGGTCGCGCCCACGCCGGTATCACCACCACCCTCGGCAGTACCTACCTGCGATTCGAAGGTCGTGCGAGCTTCCATGCCGTCAGCCTGCACACCAGGCTGGGCATTGCGGCCATCGCTGTTGCTGCCAAAAGAGTTCCAGGTGTCTCCCTCTGAATCCCACGGCAACAACATGCGGTACATGCGGGCGCCATCGCCCTGGTTGTTTGTATTGACCGTGAGCGTGGCCGAGACAATCGTCGCGCCGTAGGGAATCTGACCTGGCTCGTCCCCGAAAAGGTTCTCGTAGCGGAGCAGAACCTGATCTTCGTTGTTCGATCCGGCGTCCGGCCAGTCGACCAGCAGACCGTTCGCGTCCTGCCCGATCGGCTCGACCGTGTCGGGAAAGCTCTGATCGAGTTGCACATCCAACGCGCCGGTGTAGACCCCGTAGCCGTAATCAACCCCCTCTTGATACGCCGTCGTCCGCACCGTCACGAACTTGATCGTCTTGCTCGCGATGTTGCTGACGCCGCCATCACCATCTTCGATCACGAACTCGACTGTGCGCGGCGCGAGCACAGGTGTCTCGCTGACATTCTCATAGGTTACGCCACGCAGCAGAGCCTGTGTGGCCTCCAGCGTCGCGTTGGCATTGAGTGTGATCACCAGGGGATCCAAGCCGGTCCCTCCCGCGAACGAACCGATGACGACGCCACCGTAGGTCACGTCGCTTCCGGCCACACCGATCTCACCAGCACCCACACCTTGATGGCGGATCGCCAGTCGGTCATCGGCCGTCGCGTTCGTGATCGTTACGGTCAAGTTGCCACCGTCGTAGTCGAGACTGTCCAGATCGCTGACCGTCCCCAGACTGTCGATGATGAACACCGGGTCCCCGATACCGTAACCAACCTCGTCCGCGCCCAGCACGATCTGCGGTTCGCTGTCCAGATTCGTTACCGCCACGTCGTCCGGATCGAGCGACACGTAATCGGCACCGCCATCGGTCATCGCCAGCACAATCGTGAAATCGATGTCGCCGTCTCCGTCCAGATCGTCGATTCCCGTCACGGTGACAACCTGCGGAGTATTCCAGTCAGCAGCTGTGAACGTGAGGCTCGGCGTCGAAACGACCCCTTCATCCTCGTCGCTCGACGTGACGCTGATCGTGACGTCAGCCGACGGCTCGCTGGTCAACACCACACTGAACTGCGCGGTGCCTCCGATCTCAGTAATCACCACACCCGAAATGGGATCCACCGTGATGCCGGCGGTGTCATCGTCGATATTCACCACCGCGAGATCGTCGACCACGAGTCCGTCGTATCCTGAATCACTGCTGGTGATTGACGCGCTGATCGCATAAGCGACGTCGCCATCATCCACGTTGTCGTTTTGGCCGGTGATGGTGACCGTCTGCGGGACATTCCAAGTCTCCACGCTGAACGGCAGGTCGGTCACACTGGTCACGCCTTCGGAAAAGTCCGACGATTCCAGATGAATATTCACGTCGCCGGTCGGAGCCTTGTTCAGCCGCACGATAAACGACGTAGTTCCTCCCGCTTCCGTCGTCTGCAAACCGGTAAGCGGACTGATCGTGATACCGTACTGGTCGTCGTCAATGTTCGTGACCGTGACATCGGGTACATCGAGTCCGCTGAAGTCGGTATCTGCGCTGACAGCACCGCCGGTTACGATGTTGTACGTCTTCGGACCATCGAGCAGCGCGTCGTCCACTCCGGTCACCGTCACCAACTGCGGGATGTACCAGTTGTCCTGAGTGAACACGACCTCAGCCAGGTCCACGGCTCCTTCCAAGAGATCGCTCGACTGCAGCGAAATCGACACGTCCGCGCTCGGCTGCCGGTTGAGCACCACGGTGAACGAAGCCGTTTCGCCGGCTTCGGTCGTGAGCAGTCCGCTGGCAGGATTGACAGTGACCCCCGCGTCCTCCGGACCCGGAATGAAGATGAACGAGGCCACCGCTTCACCGGCGGGCATGGTTTGCAGGCCCATACCGGCAATGTCGCGACTCTGGATCAGCCAGCCGTCGCCGTCCGCCTCGTAGGTCACGATGTTGTCGGCATTCGAACTGACTCCGCCTTCCGCGGAAATGATCAACACACCATCATCCGGCGTGTAGCCGGGAATCGTCAACCGATACGTGCCAGTTCCAGTGAGCTCGACATTGTACGGGCGACTCTGCATCGCGATGCTGGTGTCCCCCATGAACTTGCCTGAGACGACCGTCTTGTCCGCGAGCGGTACGTAGACAAACGCCACGCCATCTCGTTCGTAACTCGCGCCGTTGGCGCCATTGTCGTGGTTGTAAATCAACCACGTTCCGTCATTGGCGCCACCCTCGTCAATCGCTTTCGAGAGCGAATAGTTGTCTTCGTTCTTTCCACCGTTGACCAAGAGCACGCCATCTGTGCGCGAATCGATGCCCAGAGCTCGCAGATCGACCGTGTAGGTGGCGTTGCCATTGTCGATCAAATGCGTGCCAAGATTAAGAGATGCATGGCCGGCAAAGAGCGTCAGTTCACCGCCGTTCGTCGTATTGGAACCCCACCCACCGTACCATTTGTCGTAGCTGAAAAAAGCGGACGCCAGGTTTGTGTTGAACTCGGCCCCTCCCGGAGAATCAAATATGGGAATGAAGTACCCGGACGCGTTGCCCTCGATAGCCACCGTAGCGTACTTCACTGTGTTGGGTGGTGTGTCACCAAACGGGCTATTATCACGGCCGTTCTCACGGACGGCTGAAATCACGATTCCCGTCGCCGGGTCATCGGCCGCACTGTCGCCAATCTGGATGTTGTAGTCACCCCGGTTCGACCCGGCGCGGATCTGGAAGTCGTTGAAAGCATAAGGGGCCGTCACGGTCACCGAAGTGGTGTTATTCCCGGCATCGTGCTGGACCACGTCGATGTTCGCCGCGGCAATCGTGTGCAAAGTGGAATCGAGCACGATCCGATTCTCGAACTGCTCCATCAGCAGTTTGCGCCCGCGATGCTCCCAGCGGGTCTTGTTCATGCTGCGCTTGCGACCGGGCTGCCTGGCCAAGGTGCGGGACAATGATCTACGGTTGGTCGAAAACATCCGCGATGCTCCTGTGGTATGAATTCAAATCAATGCGCTTGTCTTCGTTACTTCAGATTCTTCACACTGTCTGACTGGTTTGTTGACTGGTTGACACAACGACTAAGGCAACTCCTGCAACTCTCCCGCGCGTCGCGTCAATATGCATCCAATGACGCGAATGTCGACGGTCTCAGAGATGAAACGGACACTGCCATCACCGACAATGCCCTGTGCTCCCACGGGATGGAACGAGTAGATCTCGTTGTTGTTCGAGCAGTTGACCGCACAGCCGCCTGGCGATCCGGTGCCTTGGAAGTTATAACCGTGCGTGATGTATTCGTTGTCGCGATTGGCCCAGCCTGTCCCGGATACCGTACCGTCGGCCCTCACGTGATCTGCGATGTAGTGATAGGGACGTCCCGCGTCCTCGAAGATCCACATCGTGTTGGAGAGCCCGTCAGAAATGTCCGAGAACCGATGAATCTCGTTGACCCGCATCACGCCGTGCGGACTCTGAAAGGACGGGTAGTCGATTACCCGCAGCGCGTACAGGGCGGTATTGATCGCATTGTCGACCCCATAATCGGAAACAGCCGAGATCACCGTCCCATAGCCACCGATCACCTGGGTGTCCACCCGTCCCTGTTCCGGCGTCGACGGGCACTTGAAGACCGCCAAGCTGGTCTGGCGTACCTCGGCATTCTGAATGGCGCGCCAATCCCGCCGGAAGTCGTATTTGTCATACACCGCCTGCTGTTCCATGAACGGCAGAAGAAACACGGCCCAGCCGTGCTGAACTCGCGTCGGAATGCGAAAGGCCACGTGGGCGTCCGTCGATACGTCTCCGGAAATCGCACCTGGCGGCAGGAACTTGTAGGTATTCTCAAAATTGTGCAGAGCCAGGCCGATCTGCTTCAGGTTGTTGCTGCACTGCATGCGGCGGCCCGCCTCGCGCGCTGCCTGAACCGCCGGAAGCAACAAGGCCACCAGAATGCCGATAATGGCGATCACGACCAACAGCTCGACCAAAGTGAACGCCGAGCGCCGGCGTTCTATGAAAACGCGCATCTTCCTTCCCCCCTGTTGTCGCCGCTCTCGTGCTGGCGACGAGCCGAAACTCTGGATCTCAATACATTTGGTTGACAGACGTCGAAACGAACGCGCAGTGTCACCATCAGGCTCGTCTCGCACTCCGTACTCATTTCCGCAACTCAATCCGCTGGAGCGTCACTTCCGGTGCCTTGACAGCGGCAGTAATCGCGGAGGTCGCCGGATCAGCCCATTTTCCCTCCAGACGATCGACCGTCGCCGCTTCAGGATCATCAGGAGCCGCGCCAGGTACCGGAACGAGCCACGTAATTGCAACCCGGTACTCCCCCTCAGGAGCTCCCTTGGCACCCTTGGGAGTCGCGATCTCAAATTTCCCGTCCGGATCAACCAATCCGTAGGGAAAACCACCGGGAAACTTCGCGCTGTCACTCTCGACACTCGGGTGAAGTACCACGAGCGCACCTGCAGCTGGCTCGCTGCCAAAGAACACTTCTCCACGGACAGGCACATTCGCGGCCTCGCCGCTGCCGCAGCCAGCAATGCTGCACAATACGACGAGCCAAGCAAACACGTGAAGCAAACCGCATCGCCTGCTGCCAGCACGCCGCAGACTCGCACACGTTGTTTCATTCGAAGTCAGAGCAAAAGGCACCGGTACTCTTTCCTCTCTTACCCGACACAAGATCCCAGCCCAGCCATTGCCGTCCTTGACGATCTTGCGCACGCTCAGTCGATGCGCCTGCCGCGCCAGGCATTACATCCCGCACATGCGCCAAGGTCCATGAATGAGCCGTGAGTCTAGAGCACGATTGTTAGTGAATCGTGAATGAAGGCGTAGCGTGTAGTGAATTTGCCGTTAGATCCGAGAGGCGATATTGTTGGCAACACGCGTGTGCAACGACAATTTTGTGCGCATCAGACGACGCGCTGTACTGGCAGTAATAATTATGAGTCGCCCGAAGTCCACACAGCAGCAGCTGACGGACCGCTGCCAATCGCCACGAACGGGCCGCCCTGTGAATCTGGGTAATCTACCCACCGGCTGGATAAGAAGAACCTCGCGCGATACACAGTGAACGCGTCAGGCTCTGCGATCACGTTCGATGGAAGATCACGCTCGGGAAGAACTCAGCACGGTAATCAGAAGAATGGAACGGGCACTTGCCCCGACACTGAGCGTAAGAACTGCTCTCTCCGTCATGTGCCATACTGTCGATTCGCGAGCGTTAGCGGGGAAGGTGAAAGACCGGGAAAAGAGACTCAGGTGATCGTTGTAGAATCCGCTGCATAGGTGAGCCTTCTTTTCGAGGACGGCTCACTTCGTTACCGCAAAGAGGTTGCACCCGACAGCCCAGAGTCGCCGCGCTTCGCGGTAAAGGCACTCGACCGCCGCTGGAACATTGTCCTTTCTAAGGAACGCGGGAAGAATAACTTCGGGGGTCAGCCGGTTTCCCACGCTCTGCGCGAGCGTGGCTACAAGAGATACGCCGAAGTTGCATTTCCCTCGTGCCTGAGGGACAAATCCCACAACTGCGACCAGGACGATCTTCCCTGATCGTTCATCTCCCCACGCGTGAGCTGAAGATGGCACTGCCCTGCGTCTCGTGCTCGGTTGCTCAGTCGGCCAACAGGAATCGGAACTGTTCGCGAAACGCCTCCAATTGCTTCTCTTGCTCGGCGCTGAAGGCACCCTGAGTATGTCCGTACGTGTCCATCCAGGCGGCGAGGCGACGCAGTGATTCGTCCGACAACGGAATTTTGGCGTGGGTCGGATCAGTCTGCAGGTACTTGAGCAACTGACTCTGGCGGGCAGGATTCTCGCCGGGAATGGACGCGTCGCGTTCGAACACCAGGCCTGCCAGGTTGTTGTTTGCATAGCTGATCAGCGTCTGCCAGGCGGCCGGGTGAGTCAGGTCGGTGCGGGCGGCAACGGGGTCGGCGGCCCCTGGTTGATGGCACTCCACGCACAGCTGATCGAGCACAGGCTGCACCAGGGTGTCAAAACGCAGTGGCCACGTCCCTGGCGGACCGGGTTGAATCAGGGAGGGATCTCGCTGGAGCGCCAACAGGCTCTGGGCAGTTGGAGTTGACTGTCGCGGCTCGTGACAGCCGACGCATGAGAGCGTCTGTCCGGGCTGCACATAGACGAGGCTGCGCATCGTCTGCAGTGCCAAGCCATCAGCGTCTAAGGCCTGGAAGAAGACCGGCATGCCGGACGGGATCTGGAAATGGGCCGACCCATCCTCTTCCACCGGAACGCTGCCCAACACGAACTTGCCCGTCTCTTCGTGCGAGACCCCAAGACTCGGCAGGTTCATGTTCGGCTGCACCTTGGGCAGGACGCCGACAATCCTCAGGCGATCCACCGAGCCGCGTGCGATACCGGGCAGGCCCTGATAGACATCCTGCAACACGACGCTTCCCACCTGCGCTGCGGACCAGTCGACGGGACTCGAGTAAACCGGCGGTTTGCGCCGCGCCCGAACCGGCAGGGGAGTCATACTGGAAATCTGCGGATCGCGATGCAGCAGTTCGAGGTTTCCAAACGCATCGCACAGGTAGATCCCCTGAGCAGAAACCGGATTGCGTTCATCCTCAAAGCGGCCATGTGGGGGCAGAGGCTGATCACTCCAGCTGACCAGGTAGAAATCTTCGGACAGTGGCCAGGGATTGGCATAGAACGATCCCACATTGCGTTCGGTCTCCGGGAACGGAACCTCGGGAGTGAGCCGCGTGATCGGCTCCTCACCTTCGTTGCCGACTGCCGGATCGAGCAGGACCAGGGTTCCTCCTGTGATGGAGTGATGGGCGGCTCCGGTGAACAGGATCTTGTTGGAGCCTGGCACCGAGCGCGGCTCCATGGTCGCCTGAGGGCGTGTGGTGTAGTTGCCATAGACAAGCTGTGCGTTCGTGCCGTCGGGATTGGAGGACCACAAGCTGAAGAAATGCCCGTTGAAACGGTCGATGTAATCCCAGCGACAATAGAGCACGCGGCCGTCGTTGGCAATCGACGGGGTATATTCAAACGTCTCGAACGCCGATGCCGGCCGGATGGACCGACCATCTGGACTCATCGTGTGCATGGTGAAGACCGGCACCGGCCGATAATCGTCGCCTCCGCAACGCACGTAGCTGTCGGGCAGATCGGCTTCCAGAGTGAGTTGCGAGTTGGCTTGAGTGCACTGCAGAAACTGTCCCTTGCGAGTCGACAGGAACAGGATGTCGTCTTCAGGCAAATAGCGACCGTCAAAGTCATCGTACTTGCCGCGGGTCAGTTGACGCGACTGTCCCGACTGCAGATCGATCTCGAACAGGTGGTAGAAAACCCCTTCCGGCACGTTGTCCTTATCCCGCTTGTTGACCACGTCCGCAATCGACGGATCGTAACAGCTGTAGGCCACCAGCAGACGAGTGGCATCGTAGGAGATGTCGGGACGCAGGAAATTGCCACACTCCCACGAGTCCGTCAGGCAGCGCACCGTTCCCTCGCCGCTGTGAAAATCCTCCAGGATAAAGACTCCACCGCCCGGGCGTGCCCACCAGCCGTAGTACTGATCGGACAGGTGCGGAAACATCGTGGGCGCCCGTTTGACAAAAACGATCTGCGAGAAATCCAGCAGCGGATTGCTCAAGGCCAGTTCCCGCACAATCCCGCGTACCTGAAAGTACGCTTCCTTCCATTGCGTCTCATCCGTCTCCGCAGTCCAGCGATTTACTTCCTGCGCCACCGTGGTCAGCCGGTCGCGGTACTGCTGCGTCTCGATCCCCAGCCGCTCCAGCGCCTGCGCCAGACGCGTCCCACGTTCGACCGACTGCCGCAGAATCGTCGGCCAGTCGAGCGTCCAGGTGGGCTGCACGTGCTTGACCGACCAGGGGCTCACACTGCTTTGGGTGGCCGGTTTGTGCAGCGCGATGTTCGCGTCATCGCCTTCTCCACGGACCTCCACCTCGTCCAGGTGAAAATAGACATGTTCGGGCAGTCGCAGCCGCACGAAGCGAGCTACCTGCCCGTTGAGCTCTACCTCCAGCGGCTTCTGGTCGGGCTGGCCGCCGAAGTGAGTACCATCGTGGCTGTAGGCCGTCACGAACTCCTGACCGTCCCGCGAAAGCAGGATCTGAATGTGACCCGCGCGACTCTCGAAGCCGTCGCAGCGATTGTAGATGCGGATGTTCCCCAGCGCGAACTCGGCGCCCAAGTCGACTTGCCACCAGGGCTCGACCTGCATCTGCGTGTGGAAACCCCACTTGCCGTTAACAACGCCGTCACAACCTCCCAAGGCGTCTTCAGCCGGCGCTACAGCGCCAATCCCTTCACCGGAGTCGCCGTAACGCAGCCGAGCTTGTACGAGCCAATCGTGCCGCAGCTGCTCCAGCGTCACCGCCGGCACTTCCGATCCGTGCGCGCGCGCCAGGGGCAGAAGTTCGATCATCTCACATGCCCAGCAGGCAGCGATCAGTACAAGCAGACGAGGAATGAATGTTTGTCCGATCATCAGCCGATCTCTCCTTGTGCAACTGGAGCTCGCTTGGCGACCCGCTCTTCGTATCGGTCACCCAAGCCTGATTGTAATTGATCCGGCAAGTCAACGCATCAGCCGTCTGCTGCTGTAGGGTGGCACTGGCTCCGCCAGTGCGCTGCGGTAGGGTGGCACTGGCTTTGCCAGTGCTCACGCGCGCCTGGTCCTACGATCGGACGGTTGCGAAACCCATGCGCTGCTGGAAGCGAGCCGCCAGAAGCCACATCATCTGCAGTCCACTGATCACTCGAGCTGCAGCAGGTCGCCTGTGTCCTGAAGCTTGATGAAGCGGGCCCGCTCGCGACCGCCGGAGTTGGGTTGGTGCAGAGCCAACATGAGCCGGCCCTCGAAGGTGCGAAAGACCATGCCGTGCCCGCCATCCGACGTAAAGAGCGGCTGATCAATCTGCCGCCAGGGACCGGTGATCTTCCCAGACGAAGACACGGCCATTCCCACCGCATACTGCTGATCTCCGAAGCTCGACCAGATCATGAGCAGCGTGCCGGCTTTCGTGCGATAGAGAAAGGGTCCGTCCGTAACGTAGCCATGACGCTCACTACCAGCCTCACCGATTCCGCGCACCCACGGAGCGTCGGTAGCGCGAAACATCGTGATCGGATCCCCGTCAGTGGCCGAGAGGTCGTCCCTGAGTCGCACCAGTTCCATGGTTCCATCTTCGATCTGGACCCACTCGTGGCAGAAGACCAGCCATGCCGCACCGTCCTCAACCCAGAGAGTGCCATCCAACGCCATCCAGTCGAGTGGAGTGTGAGGGGCGTTGCGAAACGGTTGAAAAGGGCCCGTGGGCCTGTCCGCGACCAGGATCTGCGTTCCCCGTCGGTTCAGTTTCGGACGTCCCTCGACGGGAGGCAGGGTCTCGTGGCCAGTCAACGTGACGAAGAGATAGTATTTGTCCCGATACTTGTGCACTTCGGGAGCCCACACCATTGAGCCGGCCCAGAAAGGGTCTGGCACAACAAATACGGGACGAGGATCGCTCCAGCGCTGCAGATCCTGGCTCGCGTACACTTCCACTCCACGCTGCCCCGCTTGCTCGCCACGATTGCCCATCTGAGCATACATGTAGTAGGTGTGAGTGGACTGGTCGGCCAACACAAAGGGATCGCGGATCCGAATGTCACCCAACTCGCACGTCATCGGCCACGGTTCCTCGCTGGACCCAACAACCGGACGCAGCGCAAGCCACGTGACGAGTGCGACCGCCAGCGTTCGACCCGGACCACGGCCGGTCATTGGTTCTGTTCGTTGACGCATTCTGCAGTCCTCTCCTGTGAAGGTTCGCTCGCACGCGTTTACGGTCGCATCCCCATACGAGGCCTCAGCCGATCAAGCCAGAAAAGGCTCCTCCATGGACGATCCGTACCATGTCTCTTGGCTGCCATGTCTCTTGTCGGCAGGTGCGTCATTTTATGCGCCTGTCGATCCAGCGAGTCAAGCAACCGAAGATCGAAGCGTCGGATATCACCCCTCTCGCGTAGCAGACCATCGCGCGGTGTCTGAGC
>JBGSHS010000006.1:0-24588 GCA_041752115.1 Pirellulaceae bacterium
TCCACGGGGATCGGGGATTCGGCGCGGTCGGCTTTCATGCCATGTTCCGTGAACCAGGGGAAGAGGTCACGCTTCATGGCGATGCTCAGTACAGCTACCGTCGTGTTGAGGTCGTAACGTTTGATCTTCTCGGGCGAAGCAAGTCGGCGTTTGACCTGAAAATAATCCGCCAAAAAGTGGGGGTTTTCGCTGCGCAGCTGTTCGAAGATCCAGTACGACTTGCCCCAGTGGATGTCGTTCGCCTCGCCACGCTGCAGTTGACGTGCGTCACTGGGCCCCTTCCCGTCCAGGTCGTAGACCTTCATTGTCGGGTCAAGCCGTTCCGCTCGGCCAATCGTGTGCCCGATGCGCTTCAAGGCCTCTTCTTCGTAACCCATATCGATCATGACGAGATTGCCGACGTACGTGGCAATCGGCTCATTCCATACTTCCGGGAATGGCAAGACCCAGGAGTGCACGCTTTCGTGGGTGATGAACTCAATCATGCTGTCCTCGCGCTTCGGGAAGTCGCCCCAAAACGCCGCCAGCCCGAGCAAACGGCCGGACGAAAAACCGCCGCCGCCAGTAGCCAGCAGCGCGATCTCACTTGCCATCCCCTCGGATAAGGGCACTCCCATCCGCTTCTCAATCACCGGGCGACAACGCAGGTAGATGTCTGCCATCGATTTCGCGTAGGGCCGCAGATAATCGCTGTAACGCAAGGTGATCGAACCGAGGTTCTCGCTGTACTCCAGTTCCGTTGGCCCTCGACTGCGAAACGGCTTGTTCGAGTCGACTTGCTTGCCGGCTGCCATTTCGACCAGCAGAGGCTGCCACCAGGATGCGTTGATGTTGTCACTGGCATCCGGATTCTGCCCGGCCAGCCCGCGCGCTCCCGCCAGCAGTCTGCCTTGGCCGAGCGAGCGCCAGGCGAGCACAGGCCGGCCTTCGGCGTCGGCAATCAACACGTGCCAGAGGTCGGGCTCGCGCAGGTTCAAGGTATCGCCGCCCCCGACAATCTCGTTCGTGATTTTGTCCGACTTGGACGTGAGTGGTCTGCGTGCCGGTTGGTCGAACGAGCAGCCGAATTGGCTGGCCATCGCGTTCTGAGACGTGTCTGCTGCTGATCCCAACAGCACGACGCCTCCTCCTGTCTCCAAGAAACTGGCAATGGTCTGGAGGTCTTCAGGCAGGTATTTCAGATGAGCATCGCATCCCAACAGGACGAGCAGGTTGGCATTGGACAAGTCAAAATTGAACAGCGAACCCCAGCTCATGGCGACAGGCTGGTTCGGCAGATACTGCTTGTGAAATCTGCCGTCAGCATAGAAGGTGAAGGAGTGCCCCAGGTCAACAACCGCATGCACGGAGGCGGGCTCCTGAGCGTGGACGACTCGGGCCGTCAACACGGCGATGGTTGCCGTGAGCGCTACGCCGACGCGGATGAGCAATTTTCGGCCGCCGTTGCGATTGCCGGTGTCAAAGTGTCGCACCAATGATCTGCTCACGCAGTCGACTAATTCGCTTCTCATGATTCGGTCCGTCTGTGGACAGATGTGGAAATACCCCCCAGATCGGCTCGATTATCGACTCAACCGAGAGCATTGTCGAGCGCCATGCTGTTTGCGAGTCGGTACGCATCGCCGGTCCCACCGCGGACAGTTGCGAGGGGTCCCGAAATGGTGGGGTAATGCCGTGGTCATGTATGGGACTGCTGCCCGGCAGGGTGTGGGCGCTCAATTCCCTCCACTCCGTGCAGAGCAAGCCGGGATTGCGCTGGATTTGAGACGTCGGAGAGTATGCAGTAGGATGATTTCGTGTGATGCAGGTCCCGGTCTCTGGCGGAACATCGCCGGGTCATCGGTGTACTCCCAGGAACGGGGAAGTGATCGCTTCGGCATTTCTGCCGTTCACAAACATAAGATGGAGAATCCATGAAACTCAGGCAGAGCATCCGATCGGCCGGCAGTAGCGGCCACGTGACCGCAATAATGGGTCCCCTTCTTGTGGCCGTCATCAGTTGCAGCGCGGCGACGCTGGAGGCGCAGGATCGCTCGAGTTCCAGCGTGCCTTCTGCCGATGGCTCCTCGCAGCGATACACCTCAGTGAGCATCGAGGGGGAGCGTTTTCTGATCAACGGCCGTCCCACCTATGAAGGTCGTACGTGGCAGGGGAAACGCGTGGAGGGATTGCTGATGAACTCGCGTATGGTCCAGGGGATCTTTGACGATCTGAACCCCGAGACGGTGGAAAAATGGAGTTATCCTGACAGTGGCCGTTGGGATCCGCAGCGCAATACGGATGAGTTCATCGCTGCGCTTCCGACGTGGCGCTCACACGGCCTGCTGGCGTTCACGATCAACCTGCAGGGCGGATCGCCCGAAGGGTATTCGCAGTCGCAACCATGGATCAACTCGGCGATTGCCCCAGACGGCTCCTTGCGAACGCCTTATATGACTCGGCTGTCACGGATTATCTCCGCTGCCGATCGGGAGAACATGGTCGTCATTCTGGGCTACTTCTATTTCGGGCAGGACGAGCGGATCGCGGATGAAGCAGCTGTAGTGCGGGCGGTAGACAACGCGACGCAGTGGGTCCTGGAGAACGGCTGGCGCAATGTGATGATTGAAATCAACAACGAATGTAACGTGAACTACGACCACAAGATTCTCAGGCCTGAGCGAGTCCACGAATTGATCGAACGTGTGAAGAGCACGTCTCGCGACGGTCAGCGATTGCTGGTCAGCACGTCGTACGGAGGCGGCACAATTCCCGACGAGAACGTGGCTCGTGCCGCCGATTTCGTCTTGCTGCATGGCAACGGTGTTAACGATCCTGGCAAGATCGCCGACATGGTGCGTCGTACTCGGCAGGTGCCAGGCGCTGCCGGCAAACCGATCCTGTTCAACGAAGATGATCATTACGATTTCGAGAAAGCGGAGAATAACTTCACGGCGGCGATCGGCGAATATGCGAGCTGGGGCTATTTTGACTTTCGTCGGCGCGGTGAACCGTATCATGCGGGCTATCAGAGTGTGCCGGTTGACTGGTCGATTCAGTCGCCGAGGAAACAGGCCTTCTTCCAGTTGCTGAGCGAGATCACCGGGGCCCGCTGATGCAGCGGCCGCCGGCGCACCCTGGGCTGTTGAGTACAACCGCTGCGCGGTAAAGATAATGGATGGTTGCTGAAACAGTGTCCTGCGTGAGGAACAAATCCCATCACTGCGACAAGGACGGACTTTCCCGGCCTTTCATGTCCCCATCCGTATGGTATATCGTGCTGTAAGTGGGGGAACCGGATTCAACCATCACCCTGGAGTTGCCACCTATGTTCATCATCCCTTGGCTTGTCCTGACGGCTGTAAGTGAGCTGACGCCGAATCCTGTGACGCCGGATCCTGTGGCGCCGGATCCTGTGGCGCTGGATCCTGTGGCGCTGGAATCAATCTCCACGAATGCCGCCGGCGACGAGTTCCGGCCGGGCCAGGTGTGGCTCGATACCAAGGGTCGCCCCATCCAGGCGCACGGAGGTGGAATGCTGTGGCACGAGGGAGTGTATTACTGGTATGGAGAGAACAAGGACGGGCCGACACTCAACAAGCACCGTGTCGACGTCATTGGCATATCCTGTTATTCGTCGCGCGACCTGTATCAATGGAAGTACGAAGGACTGGCGCTCCAGGCTGTGCCCGGTGATCCCCAGCACGATCTGCATCCCAGTCGCGTGTGTGAGCGTCCCAAGGTGATCTACAACGACAAAACGGGCAAGTTCGTGATGTGGGTCCACATCGACGACGCTCAGTACCAATACGCGCACACCGGTGTCGCGGTCGCTGACCGTCCGACGGGGCCGTTCCGTTACATTGAGAGTTTTCGGCCCAACGGCGGTGAAAGTCGTGACATGACAGTCTTCAAGGACGATGATGGAAAGGCGTATGTCATCTTCGGGTCCGGGTGGCATACGCATGTGCAGATTGCCGATCTGACTGACGATTATCTGAAACCGTCGGGCGTGTATACGAATCATTTTCAGCGTCCCGGACCTCCCACGGGCCGGGAAGCTCCCGCCATTTTCAAGCATCAGGGACGGTACTACCTGATTACTTCCGGAACGACTGGCTGGGCCTGCAATGAGGCGCTCTATGCCGTGGCCGACGCCATTCACGGACCGTGGACCGAGAAGGGAAATCCGTGCGTCGGAGAGAACGCGGACAAGACCTTCTCTGCTCAGAGTACGTTTGTCTTTCCGGTGGTTGGCAAGCGAGACGCGTTCGTGTTCATGAGCGATCGATGGAACAATGAGAACCTGGGTGACTCGCGTTACGTGTGGCTCCCCGTGGAGTTCACCGGCGACGGCATTCAGCTTCAGTGGCACGACGCCTGGGACCTGACGGTGTTCGACAAGCGTCCGTGAGCCCGTGGGAGCGTTCGGGTAAGTTGAAGGCTGATTGAAGCAAACGTCGGCATGTGAGTGCAGCCTTGTGCGGTCGTCTGAGTCACCATCGACGGTGTGATGTCGGATCTTGGCTGCCAAGGATACAAACCGACGGCATGGTGGGCCTGGAAATGAAGAGCGAGTCGATGTATCACGAAACTCTTCCGACGGCAGCGGCCGGCCTGGTAGCTGTGGTCCTGCTTGCCGTTGCCACATGGTGTCGTGGCGAAGAGTCTGAGGGTGCGAGTGAACTGGAGCGGGTGCGCCAGAGTCGCGGTCGTGAAACGGCGGCAGCCTATGATGCCTGTCCCTTTGCCGTGTGCTCGAAGGACTACTTCGCCCGGTTCTCACGCGACGCGCAGGCGCTGCCGACCGAGCGTGAGGTGTGTCTGGACAGCACTTGGAAAGTTGTTGTGCCGGACAGTGCTCAGTCGCTCACACGCATCATGGCGAACCACTTGGCTGAGTTTCTCGCACAGCGAATGGAGGTTGATCTGCCAGTCGAGGAAACGTCAGCGGATCAACTGCCGCTCACCAGCGACAAAGCCATCGTTGTGCTGGATACAGAGGGTGGCGATCCGGAAGTCGAAGAGAGCTTCACGCTGTCGGTGGACCGCCAGCTAGTCGTGGTGCGAGGACGGGATGCGGTGGGAGCTCGAGCTGGCATTGTGCAGCTGGTTGACCGCATGGGAATGAGGCAGGCACCGGTTCTCGCTCTGGGCCAGCAGATTTATCGTCCCCGTCTGGCCGTTCGGCTGGGAGTGGTGCCATGGATGGGGACTTTTCGGGATCTCATTTTCATGGGCAACAATGCCGTCCTGCTCAACACCTATGTGGAGGGCGAGGAGAGTCTGTTCGCGTTGTCGGTGTCCGACGCGATTCCTGAGCTCGCGACGCGCCGCCGCCCTGAGGTTCGAGCTGCCTTGATTCGCACGGCTCTGGAAGCCAGACGTTATGGCGTACGAGTTTACTGCCAGCTCAGCACACGCCAGAAGTTTGCCCAAGACGATCCCATTTTCACGCAGTATCCGGAAGTGCGCGGAGCGCTCACCTGGAAGGCGGATGGCGAATACGTCTTGTGCACGGAGCACCCGCTTGTGCAGCGCTACCTGATGGAATCGGTAGAAGAACTGTTTCGAACGGCGGCGTTGGACGGGGTCCTGTTGATCAATGGCGGCGAGAGCTTCTATCACTGCTTCATGCGTTCCTACGGTACGGCGAAAGGTCATACCAACTGTCCGCGCTGCGAGCCGCTCGGTGCTGAATCGGTGGTGGCCAACCTCTCCAACAATCTGCTGCTGGCGGCGCGCAGAGCGAATCCTGAGGCGGAGGTTATCGCCTGGCCGTATTCCGCCGAACACGTCTGGTCGGCCGACCGGTATCAGATCGGCTTGATCGACCGGTTGCGACCGGGTGCGGGTATCTTCA
Source organism: Pirellulaceae bacterium (assembly GCA_041752115.1). Taxonomy (GTDB): domain Bacteria; phylum Planctomycetota; class Planctomycetia; order Pirellulales; family Pirellulaceae; genus JAJRVM01. The sequence continues at coordinate 5,843 of JBGSHS010000006.1, forward strand.
CGGAGATTGAGAAGGACGAGACAGTCGTTAAGCCGGACGGTGTTGTGAAGTACATCGGTGACTACAGCATCGATTTGATCGGACCGGGCGAACGAGCTCAGCGTCAGGTTGCCGCCTGCAAGGCAGCTGGCGTTCCGATCTACATCAAGAGCGAGCCGGAACTCGGATTTGAAGCACCCCGTCTGCCCTTCATCCCCTGCCTCGACCGCTGGGCGGCACGTGCCGAAGCGCTCGTCAGTTGTCGGCCCAGTGGTGCTTGGGTGTTTCCCTATTTCCGGCCGAACTTCGGCAGTAGTGCGGCAGAAGTGTTCAAGTATTCATGGTGGGAGCCGCATGAGTCGACTGAAGAGACCTTGTGCGGCCTGGCCAATCGTGCTGCCGGCCCTGCTGCGGGGCCTCACCTGCGCGCTGCCTGGAAACACGTTTCACAGGCGATTGAGTGGTCGCCGGAACAACCGGCCTACTATACCGGTCCCTATTATCTGGGGCCCGCTCACCCGATGTGCGTGTCGCCTGCCGAACGCCTGCCGGAGGTCTTCTATGGCCAGTTCCTGTTCATGGGTGAGGCGACCGATGCCGAGGGGCTGAAGCTGCGACCGATTTTTGTTACGTCTCCCTCCGGAAACGTCCCCGTGTTCGGTACGTTTTACCGGCGCATGACAGACTGCCTGCAGCAGGCGATTGCCGAACTGGCGATAGCAGAACCGCTCGTGCCTCCACGATGTCAGCTGACGTTTGCCGCGGAGTGTTCACCGCTGCGATGGTTCTACCACACGGCGCGCAGTCAGGCAAATTTCTACGAGTCTTGCCAGCTGCGCGATGCGCTGCGCGCAGCGGCCGGGCGACGTGATGACGAAAAGAACGAGTTAGCGGCGGGAGAGCGTGATCAATATCACGCCATGTTTCAGCGCTGGCGACAGGTGCTGCTGGATGAACAGGTGAACGCCCAAGAGGCTCTGCCTCTGGTCGAGCGGGACATGAGACTGGACTGCTATTACGGCATTGACCATGCGTTTCCTCATACAGCGGATATGATCCGCGCGAAGTTGACGTTACTGGATCAGGAGATCAACGAAAGCTTACCGGAATTGCAGCGACAATGTGGCCTGGAGTGAAGAAGTGTGTGACAGGGTGCGGCAGACAGCGATACAGACGCGTGTTCACGTCTGGTTTGCGGCGTGACACCGTAACCAGTCTCGAGAAACTGGAGAGTGATCACCCGTGCGATCTGTCCGCCGTCCCAGTGAAACTCAGGCCGTGGGACGTGCGATGGATCGAAATTCAGTAGAGACTCGAGTCACAAGAATCAATCTGGTTGCTGCGCCGTTATCGCAGTAGTGGACGAGAGATAAGAAAGGAAGACACATGAAACTGCTTGCTGCTTCTTGCGTCGCCGCCCTCCTGTTGGCTCCGGCGTCTTGGCTCCCTGCCACGGAATTGCATGTCTCGATCCAGGGCGATGATGCGCATTCGGGGACGTCCACCGCCCCCTTGCGCACGATCCAGCGTGCTGCGGAACTGGCCCAGTCGGGCGATACGATCGTTGTCCATCAGGGAGTCTATCGGGAGCGGATCAATCCGCCACGAGGCGGTGAATCCGACTCTCGCCGCATCATCTATCAGGCGGCGCCGGGAGAGAAAGTGGAGATTCGGGGATCCGAGATCGTCAAAGGCTGGGTCAAGCAACAGGACGACCTCTGGAAAGTGACGTTACCCAATGCGTTCTTTGGGGCATTCAACCCGTTTGCGGATGAGATTCATGGTGATTGGTTTGCACCACTGGGACGTAAGCACCACACCGGTGCCGTCTACTTGAACGGGGACTGGCTGACCGAAGCGGCCACTCTGGAAGAAGTGCAGATGCCTGGTGGCGCGAAGCCTGCCTGGGTGACAGGTGGGAGCCCCGGCTACCTGCTGAACGTGGCCTGGCTGCGTCCCGTCGACAAGGCCGACGATGCTTCGCGAACTCCCGCCACCGCCTATGCAGCGCAGCAGGGAATCCAGAACGCTCCCTGTTCTGAGGGAGGTGAGTGCATCGGCTTCATCGAACATGGTGAATGGGTGCGATACGACGCTGTGGATTTGGGGGACGGCACCGACAAGCTTGAGATCCGTGCCGCGTCGGCCACCAGTGGAGGCGTCATTGAGATTCGCCTGGACGCTCCAGACGGTGAACTGCTCGGCACGTGCGTCGTGAAGTCCACAGGCGACTGGCAGCAATGGACTTCGTTTCCCGCTCAGATCAAGCAGGTCGCGGGAAAACGGAACCTGTGCCTTGTCTTCAAGAGCCGCAAGTCAGCCGCGATGTTGGACCGAGGCTTGAATCCCCAACTGTGGTTCGCCCAGGTTGATGACACCACAACGACGATCTGGGCTCAGTTCACCGGCGTCGACCCGAATCAGGCACTGGTGGAAGTCAATGTGCGGCAGACCGTCTTCTATCCAGATCAACCAGGCCGTAACTTCATTACGGTGCGAGGTTTCGCCATGCGGCATGCGGCCACACCCTGGGCACCACCGACGGCGGAGCAGATTGGCCTGATTGGTACGCATTGGAGCAAGGGCTGGGTCATCGAAAACAACGTGGTCAGCCACTCGGTCTGTTCGGGCATTGCCTTGGGAAAACACGGCGATGAATTTGACAATACGTCGGCCGACACGGCGGAAGGTTATGTGAAGACGATCGAACGCGCCCACGCGTTCTCCATTCCCTGGACTATAGAGAACATCGGGCACCATGTTGTTCGCAATAATCTCATCTCGCACTGTGAACAGGCAGGCGTTGTTGGCAGCCTTGGAGCGGCCTTCAGTACGGTTGCGGACAATGTCATTCATGACGTCCACATCCGGCGGCTGTTCAGCGGCGCCGAAATGTCGGGAATCAAGCTTCATGCGGCAATCGACACCACCATTCGCGGTAACCACATCTACCGCTGCTGTCAGGGGCTCTGGCTCGACTGGATGGCGCAGGGGACGCGAGTTACTGCCAACCTGTTCCACGACAACGAGGATCGTGACTTATTCATGGAAGTGAACCACGGCCCGTACCTTGTGGACAACAATGTGTTTCTCTCGCCCGTCAGCCTGCTCGATATGTCCGAAGGAGGAGCGTTTGTTCACAACCTGTTTGCGGGCAAGTTCATCACTCTGCCAGAACCCAACCGCGAGACTCCTTATCACCCCGCGCACACCACGATCGTGGCGGGGTTGACTCCGACGCGGGGCGGCGACAACCGGTTCTACAACAATCTGTTGGTGGGGACCGGTCAACTCGACCAGCCTCCGACCGGGCAAGCGGCCGCATCGCCTGCCAGAACGGGATCCGGTCTGTGGGTATATGATACGCGCCCCTTGCCGCTTCAGGCGTTCGGAAACGTCTATTGCTTCGGAGCGGGATGTTCCACCCAGGACCAGGGCTCACTTGGTCTCGCAGACTTCGACCCGCAGCTGCAACTGACCCAACAGGGCAACCGAGTCGAGCTGCACATGTCGTTTCCTGACCAGCTCGGTCGCGCCTCCAGTGGTCTGGTGAATTCCGAGCGTCTGGGCAAGGCCGCCATCTCGGGGCAGCCCTATGTCAGCCCGAACGATTCACCGTTGAACATTGATACGGATTACTTCGGGCAGAAACGGAACGCCACGAACCCGACGCCCGGCCCGTTTGAGAATCCTGGCGATGGGGTGATCGTGCTCAAGGAATCAACGACGCCGTAGCGTGCCGCTACTCTCCGGACAGTCGTGGCACTGGCCGGGACAGTGCTCAGGGAGGAATTGTCCCATAGCAGCATTGCAGACGGCATGGATCGTTGCGCGACTCGCGAGGGTTGAACAGTTGGCGGCGTTGATCATCGAGGCGTCTGAACCGCAGAATATCGAACAAGGAATGTCCAATTACCAAGTGGAAGAAAGGCGTCCTGCAGTGCCCGGCGATCGCTCGAGCGTCGTTCATGCGATGCTCCTCCTTCCCCTTCATTCGGCGGCCGGTTGTTCGATATTCTGCGGTTTTTCGTTGAACTCCAAGTCACCACCTTGTTGGCCAGTTGGATTCCGTATTCGCGGGCGTGTCAATGCGAGGAATATGACGTGAATTCATGCCGAGCTTGGATCATCATCGGTTCGCTGGTCCTGCCTGTATCCATCGCACGTGCCGAGATCGAACTGGATACGCAGCTTCCTGCAGGGAACATCGTGTTTGAGCGTGCCGAAAGTGATCACCTCTATCTGCATCAGGACCAACGTGACAGCACGCAGTGGTGGTTCTATTGGGCGTTTCGCGTGTGCGGAGCGGAAGGACGGATGTTGACGTTTCACTTCACCGATGGTGAACCGGTTGGCACACGTGGGCCGGCCGTGTCAAGTGACCGCGGAATCGTCTGGCGATGGCTCAGTCGGGACTTCACTCAGAAGAGCTTCACGTACCACTTCTCACCAGATGAATCCGAAGTCTGGTTTGCGTTTGGGATGGTCTACACCCAGCGCGATTGGGACAGGTTTATTGCACAGCACAAGGACTCACCGTTCATCGAACTAGGAGAACTGGCGACCACTCGCAAGGGGCGACCTGTGGAGAAGCTGCGTCTGGGATGTGTGACCGGTGTGCCACATCATCGCGTGCTGCTCACGGCACGCCATCACGCCTGCGAGATGATGGCAAGCTACGTCGTGGAAGGATTCATCGAAGGAGTCCTGGCCGACAATGACGAGGCGGCCTGGCTGCGACAAAACGTCGAGTTTCTGGTCGTTCCATTTGTTGACAAGGACGGAGTCGAGGATGGCGACCAGGGCAAGAACCGTGCTCCACGCGACCACAATCGCGACTATGACGACACGAGTGTTTACGTTGAGACGGCCGCGATTCGCCAACAAGTTCCTGACTGGGCCGACGGTAGGTTGTCCGTCGCGATCGACCTCCACTGTCCGCATATTCGCGGTCCGCACAATGAGTGCGTGTATCAGGTCGGCAGTTCCAGCGGCGATCATTGGGCCGCGCAGCAGCGGTTTGGCAAGTTGCTCGAGGCGGTTGCTCCCCACCCCCTGTCCTATCGGCAGACTGATGATCTACCGTTCGGAGAGGCCTGGAACACGGGGACCAACTACTCGCAAGGACTCAGTTTCGGACGCTGGGCAGCCATGTTGCCGGGGGTCCGCCTGTCGACCAGTCTGGAGATACCGTATGCGACCGCCAACGGCACAGAGGTGAATGTCTCGTCCGCGCGACAGCTTGGCGCGAACATGGCGACCGCTCTGCAGCGTTACCTGATTAGTATGGAAAGGGAAGACACGGCTCAGCCTCCATTGCCGGCTCCGCGACAACAGGGGGTCTCCGACGACTCAAAGGAATCGCATCACGAACGCTGAGGACGATTTCGAAAGGATCCACGCACCATGGTCTTGCGCGCGAGTCTCGCTCTGTTGTGGGCCCTGATGGTTGCGACGGTGCTGGCCCAGGAACCGACCGGCCCGTTTCAGCAGCAGGTTTCCGAGCAGCTGCGGCGATTGCAGTCTCCCACAGCCAGCGATCGTGCCGGAGCTGCCACAGCGCTGGGATTTCTGCGCGCCTATGACGCGGAGAGGGCTTTGATCGAATCGCTGCGGGATCGCAATGCGGATGTCCGCCAGCAAGCGGCACTGGCACTGGCCTGGTGCGGCGGCCGACAGGCGGTGGAGCCGCTGGTCATGGCTCTGCGAGACCGCAGTTGGCTGACCCGGCAGGCGGCACACGTCGCGCTGACGAACCTCACCGGTCAGGAGTTTGCTTTCGATGCCGCGGCATCACCGGATCAACGCGATCGCCAGGCCGAGGCCTGGCGCAGCTGGGCGTCGCAACTTCGAGACGATGAGTCTCCGCGCGATGCATTGGCCATGCTGTCCGGCGCGTACGAACAGATGCACTCTGGCAGAACCACGGCGTCGAGCACCTACAGAGGGCCGGCCGAGGTACTGCTGGATGGCCAGATCGGGCCGGCCTATTGGCAAACCAAAAACGTGTCGCCGCCGCAATGGGTGACCGTTGATTTGGGAGCATGCCGCAGCATCTCGTGTGTCGTGATTCACCAGTACAGCGACCAGTTTGTCATGACCGGCTATGAACTGGCTGTGAGCGTCGATGGCTCACAGTATGACGTTGTACGACAAGAGAAGTGCGTCACCCCGACCGTGCTGCAGATCCAGTTTCCGGCGCGCGACGCTCGCTATCTACGCATCACCAGCTTCGGATCAGTCAATCCAACCTATCCGTGTACGTTTTTCGAGATCGAGATTGAGGGGTTCACTCCTGCCAGGGAGAGGGAAGACTCAGCCGTCGCCTGGCAGTATGAGCGGGCGGCTCGCGCATTGGGAGCGCTGGGAGGAAGTGAGGCCAGTGACCGATTGTTGGAGTGTCTGGGCGACAGTCCCTCGGAACTGACCCGTTATCGTCCGTGTGTCCGGGCGGCCATCCGGTCGCTGGGCCGATTGCGCGATGAACGTGGACTCCAGAAGCTCCTGCAGTTGCTGGACAATCCGCTGTACGCGCGCAATGCAGCCGATGCACTGGGGGACTTTGGCGATCCGCGTGCCGTTCCGGCTCTGCTTTCCGCCTATCCGCGCTATGCCAAACGGCTGGACGGCACCAATCCGGCCGACGTACCGCCCGATGACGTGATGGGATTTCCGTCGGAAGACCGTATGCTCGAGACGACCTACGCCATCAGCTATGCGCTCTGCCGGCTCGCTTGGGACGCGGCGGCGCACGCGAAGCTGCATGAACTGGCGCCGCTGATCATGGCCAACCTGCCGGGAGATTTTGACACGTTTCTGCTGTACGAACCAGAAGTGCATCATCGGTTGACACGGCATCTGATGGACGGCAGCGGTCTGCGACAGGACGCTGTCGAATGGGCGTTTGCGTATCTGGGCCAGCCACGGCGCGTGCCGGCGGCGGATGACTCGATCCAATGGCCCCGGTGGGAAGCGTATCGGATGGCCACCTGGTTGCCTGCCCTCTGCTCTGATCCTGCGGACCTGCCACGTCTGGTGGCTTTGCTCAGCCATGATGAAGGGTGGGTACGCCTGAATGCCGCCAAAACGATTGGCTGGCTGGGGGATCGCTCGGCGATCGAACCGCTGGCACAGCTGTTGCGCGAGGCGAAGGCGGAAGCTGAGTTCGGCTACAGCGGCACCTTCAAGAACGAGGAGTACAACGATCCCGCTCCGCGCTGGCGGGAAGGACTAATTCGAGCGTTAGGCCTTCTGGGAGCGCACGAGCAGACAAATCTCTTGGTCGAGATTCTCAATGATCAGCGTTCGGTTCTGGAGGTGCGCCGTGCTGCCGCCGATGGCCTGGCCGATTTGGGAAATGATCAGGCGCTGGCAGCACTACGCGGCGCGGCCGCCAGCCACGATTTCTACAGTATCCGTCACATTGCCCGCGACGCGCTGCGCAAACGAGGGATGGATGGATTGGTGCCTGTTGTTGAGCGGACTGGTGAAGCCGACGCTTCCATGCCCGCTCACGGACCGCATCTCGCTTCGCCCGGCGATCAGCCGAGCGTTGTGAACTCCGTTGCAGAAGCCGAAGACGCCGGAGGAAACCTGGATGCGATTGTCTTCATCCAGGGAAGCAATAATATCCCCAACACGATCGGCACGGTCGAACAAGCCGACCGTTGGCGGCAGACGTATGTCGTCACCGATTCCGGGCCGGCCTATCGGCCCGGCAACAACTTGTTCCTGCTGCGGCCGCCGAAGCCGGATGGCGAGCTGATTGCCTTGACCCATTTTGCAGACGGGTACGTGGCGGAACCGGAAGTGTCGTGGGACGGGAAGCAGATTCTCTTTGCACGTCGTGGACAGGACGATCCGTGGTGGCAGATCTACTGCGTCAATGTAGACGGCAGTGGGCTGACGCAGCTGACGGAAGGCCCGTACCATCACGTGGGCCCCGCCTACCTGCCTGATGGGAAAATCGTCCTGGCGACTTCACGAGCCGGCATTCGCGACGAGTATCACGGCTATCCCTGTACGGCACTCTGGGTCATGAACGCGGATGGCAGCGACTTACATCCGATTTCGACGAACATCGGACGGGACAACGAGCCGGCGATTCTCCCGGACGGCCGAATCGTCTTCAGTCGGCTCGAGGTGTTCTATTCGCGCAACAAGACCGAACTGATGCTGCACGCCATGCACCCGTGTGGCGCCGAGGATGTTGTGCTGTACGGTCCCGAGCGGCGTGCGTTCTGGCGAGATCTCGACCACGGTCCGAGAACTCCGGCCGATGACCAGGAAGCTCCGTTGACGCATCGCGTTCTGCGAATGACTCAGCCGCAACCGATGCCCGATGGCCGGGGAATTCTGACGGTGACCCAAGGCGGGTTGACGCTGATTGGTCCGCGCCGCGACGGCGAGACGATCATTTCGCCGGACAATCGCACCCGTTCGTACACGACTCCGTTTCCGCTCGCGGACGGCCGTATTCTGTGCGCCTCGACGCTCAAGACTCCGAATCGTCAGGAAGTGGATTTGGGATTGTATTTCCTGCACCCGGCGGAAGGACGTTTAGAGTTGATCTATAACGATCCGGCAGTTGCTGATTTCGAACCGCGTCCGATCATGGCTCGCCGTCCCCCTGAGGCGCTTGCCCCTGTGGCTGATCGAACGTCCTACAGCGGGCGGTTCTTCTGTGCCTGCGTGTTCCACACGCAGGAGTCGGAAGTGCGGGAGCGTGGCAAGCTCATCCGTTTGATCGAAGGGGTGCCGATGGTCGCTCGCCACAGTACACATACCAATCCCTGGGAAGTGTGGCAGAATCACGGCGGTACGTTCGCGCGGGTCTTGGGCACCGCTCCCCTGGCGGCCGATGGTTCTTTCTATGTGGAAGCGCCTGCGGATCGTCTGCTGCATTTCCAGGTGTTGGATAGCGATCGGCACGTGGTGGGCAATCAGCTGACCTGGATCTATCCTCGGCCGGGCGAAACGAAATCGTGTGCGGGCTGTCACGAGAACCCGCACTCGACGCCCCCCGATACCAGTCCGATCGCCGCCCGGTTTGAACCTCTCCCATTCCTGCCTGACGGCAACGAATTCACCTATCGGGCCAAAGCGTGGTTCAAAGGGAGCCTGCCTTCGGAGATTGAGGAACGGACGCGCACGGTCCGAGCCGTCAACCTCCTGGGCCGTTAGTGCTCTGCGACAGCCAAGGATGACGGTGCCACTGGCTTTGCCAGTGCCACCCAAAGTGGAAAGTTAAGCAGTCACAGAGCACTAGGGAAACAAAGCCATCAGACTATCGACAAACAGACGCATGCCGTCCGGATTGGGATGGTTGATCGTATTCATATGGAGAGTGTTGTAAGGAATGCCTTGTCGCCAGAGTCGTCCCCAGCGGAGCGACGCGTCGGCCAAAGCCACGTGATGACGAGCGGCAAACTGGCGCAGTCCCGCCACGTAGGGACGAGGGTCCGCGTCAATGTCGCGCTGAGCGGTCAGGCCCATCCAGTCGGGACGTACATAGTGTGGAGTCAAGATGATCCACTCGGCGCCAATTGATGTGAAATCGGCCAGGAACTTTCCGTAACGCTCTTCCACTTGTGCCGGTGTGAGTCCGGCATCATTCACAAATTCGGAAACGATCAGGTCAGGTCGGGCATCGAGCACGGTTTCCTGATAGTTGTGCGGTTCTCCCGCCGGCGCTTCCAGATAACTGGCTGTCGACCGGCCACCCCATGCTTCGGTGACCAACTCGATCCTGGCCTGTGGAAACCGTTCTTGCAGCCGGCGCACGAACTGCTCTTGCCACCGATTGTAGGCGAAATCAGGCAGGTATCGTCCGTCGGTGACACTGTCGCCCCACGCCAGGATGCGCAGTGGTTGTCCGGTGCGGAGTTTGCTCAACGCCTTGGGCAGCAGTTGCTCCGCCACGGTTGATGACGGTCGCGGAGGTTCCGGATACGAGGTCTCCAGGATTGGGAACAGATGCTGTGACTCGAGTTTCGCAATTCGGCCCGGTACGAATACGTTGACCAATCGCCGCTCACCGTCGGCGAGCGTGGGAGGTGCCGGCGTGGCGACGTGCGGCTCGCCCGAACGCAGTTCGATCTTTCCAACCGGTGTCAACACAATGGAGTCGATTCGCAAGACGCCGTGTCGGTAACTGGCATAGACCGGCTGATTCTCGCCCACCGCGCCGGCAGGCAATCGACCGAACGTTCCCCAATCGAGATCAGCCTGGAAATCCTTGTTGAGCACCAGCGGACGGGCATCAGACTCTGGCCCATTGCGGAGGATCAAGCTGTCTGGGTCGAGCATTCCGTAGCTGGTGCATTCCTGAGCGATTACTCCCTGGAGGCGAGCGCCTTTGATCCAACCGGCCGTCTGTGCATTAAAAAGTGGCAAGCGGTCGTGCTTTTCGGACTCGACAGTGAAGACCGACGGTGGTGGGACCGCAAGTGCCGTGGACCGTGGCGGCACTGCTCCAGCATCGTTCCGCGAAGAGATGCTTACCTCGATCTGCCAATCATCTACTATCTTCGCGAGGGGCGCCGGGGTCTCGTCGGCCAAGACCATGGTGCAAAGCAAGATTTCGAGAATGCCGATGGAACCGCGTAACAAAGTGTTCATGTGATGGAAAACTCCTGTTCTGTTGACTGCGCTATTCTGCTGGAAGTTCTTCGAGAGCATTCATGGCTGCGCGTCGCACATATTCGCTCTGCTCGTCTTTCGCAGCCTCGCGCAGGGCGTCTGCGGCAGGTCGAGCCCGATCGCCCATTTCAGACAGGACGGTGACGGCCCAAAGCCGAGTCGCGGCCAGATCGTCGCTCAGGGCCGCTGTGAGTACCGGCAGTGCCTGATCCGACTGCCCGGCAGCATCCAACGCGCGAGCCACCGCCACTCGGACCGCGCTCGACTCGTCCGTCGATGCCTGTTGGAGCAAGTCCAGAGCCTGGGCTGCCAGAACGCGGTCGTTGCCCAATCCCATTGCGCCCCACCAGCGGACGCCTGGATCAGGGTCTTGCAGGTACTGTGCGAGTTGCTGCATCTGCGCCGAACCGCTGGCGATCGAGCCGGCAGCCTGCAGCAAACGCCGCACACGTTGCTCGCCGTCTGGACCGGCGACCGTCGAGCGACGATTGCCGGCCAACACGTCGGCTTGCTCCAGGAAAGGCTCGGCCAGGAGCTGCGCGTCCCGCGTCTCGATCATCCAACGATCGCACTCGGCGCGCAACCGCTGCAGTATCTCTGCGTAGTCTGCGTCCTGAGCCAGGTTGCGCACTTCGTCGGGATCCGCTTGTGTGTCAAAGAGCTGCTCATACGGTCGCGTGGGATCCAGATACTGAGCGGCAACCGGCGGCAGCTGGCCGGCGGCATACAAACGTCGCAGTTCCTGCCGTATGGCGTTTCTTTCCGCATATTCGATTCGCCGCAACGTAGGGTACCAGGGCATGTAAGTACGCATGTACCGGTAACGTTGGTCGCGCACCATCCGTACCATGTCGTACCGCTCGTCAACGCGGTCGCGCGCCGCAAAGATATACCGGCGAGGTTCAGGCTGACCAGGTCCGAGAAACGGCTGACCGTGCATGTGAGCTGGGATCGGAATGCCGGCCAGATTCAGCACGGTGGGACCGAGGTCGATCATGCTGATCAGTCGGCCATCCGTGGTGTCTGGTTGACCTTCACGGCCGGTGCGAAATCTCTCGGGCATGCGCAGAATCATGGGAACGCGGGTTCCTGAATCGTAGATCCAACGCTTGGCACGCGGCAAGCCATCTCCGTGGTCAGACCAGAAAATGACAATCGTGTTGTCTGCCAGCCCGTCTTCCTCCAACTGCCTGAGCACATTTCCAGTCGCCACATCCATGGCTGTGATGATATCGTAGAGCCGAGCCATGGAGGCGCGCACCTTCGGTGTATCCGGATAGTATGCGGGCAAGGACATCTTTGCCGGATCGTGCAGCAGTTCGCGGGGGAGGTTGGAGACCACCTTGGCATGGTTCTCAGGCCACACCTGTGATTCGTGGCACATGGTGAAATTGAAAACCGCAAAGAACGGCGTGTCTGATTTCGGGCGATTGCGCCAGTGGGCTCGCGGAGACGATTCGTCCCAGACTTCTTTCTGCTGCCATTTGAAGTTGTAGTCCGTCTTGGAATTGTTCGTGCAATAGTAGCCCGCCTGCTTCAAGTAGTATGGAAACGGCTTGACGTCCTCCGGGAGCAGCCCCTGGCAACGCATGTGGTTGCAGCCGAGCGATGTGGGATACATGGCGGAGATGATCCCGGTGCGTGCCGGAGCACATACACCGTGCACGTGATGTGCCTGCAGATAGCGCACTCCTTCCTTCGCCAGTTGGTCCAGATTGGGAGTAGTCGCCTGAGGATCGCCATAGCAACCCAGCCGCGGACTGATGTCCTCGCAGCTGATCCACAGAATATTCGGCCGATCCGCAGCCGCTGCGTGAGAGGCCGTCCACATTAAGAGTAGACATGTCAGGCGTTTCATGGTAATTGCTCCGTTTCCCGTGCACTGCTCGAAATGCGACCGAGACGCGAAGCGAATCGCTGCACACTCCTCAACGCTATCGTAGCTCACACGGCTGATCATCACAACGCACGCCGAGGCCGTAATGCAAACCACACTCTCCCCTCCCAGCCGCGTGCCGGCGGGGAGAATGGCGAGCCGGCCAGTTGCCAGATCAACGACCGCATTCCCTCCGTCATTGGGTATTTCGTCATTGCATTGGTCATTGGGTATTTCGTCATTCGTCATTCCCTTCCGTCTGTGGCCGCGTCGGGAGTCGCATCGACCAACTTGCTCGAGAGATAGACGATTTCCGCGGCAGCCCACACGTCGGCCGAATCGCCATGGCCGTGCGGTGGATCGTGATCGATTTCCTCGTACCAACAGGCAGTCGTGCTGGCCCGGTCGACGATGGCGCGCAAGATACGCCAGGCTTCGTCAGTCTCGCCCAGTCGCAGATGCCACTGCGCAACTTCGGCACTCAGATAGGGCCACACTCCGCGGGAATAGCCGAGATTAAGATGCAGGCCGTGATAGCGATGGTTCTGCAGAGACCTAAGGGTCTTGAGCGCCGCTGGATCGTCGTGCCTGATCGCCTCAAAGGCCGTCACACTCATCACCACTCCCCAGAGTGGACGTGTTCGCTCCGCCCCTTCTGCACCGGGAAAAGACGCCAGCATGTGGTCGGGATCGGCACTCGCGGCTTGCGAGCATACCGCATGGAACGCTCGCTGGTAGTCGAGCCATCCAGCGTGCAATGCATCAGTTTCTGGAAGCCCAAGTCGGCGGGCCGCCTCGGCAGCGATTCGGACACCGTTGAGCGGACCAGCGTTCTGAGACCAATGATAGCCGACTCCCAATCCGCCGTCGCCGCCAAGGGGAGGCAGCCAGCCTTCGACAGCAGCCGTCCCTTGCTGGTGGGACCCACTGTGGCCTTGGCGCGCACGCAGTGTCGCCTGTGCAGCCTTGATCAATGTCGGCGCGATCTCTCGCAGCCACGCTTCGTCATGCCAGACTTCGTAGTGCTGCCAGAGTGCTGTGGCCGCCAGTCCCTGCACGATCCACTGCTCGGCGCCGCGTCGCTGCAGGTCGCCTGTTTCCCACATTTCGAAAATGCCGTCATCTTTGAGATGGCACACTTGGTGACGCAGCAGCTCTTCGGCATCGTTCTTGAGTCCGACTGCGTCGAGTGCCCGACTTACCTGAAACGTGTCGTACGGATTGGCTCCGTAGTAATGCTGCAGCCCCTTCAGGATTCGGGCATGATCGGGGCGCGATTCAATCAATGCCAGGATATGACGCAGCGATGTTTCGAAGGCGAATTGCAGTTTCTGGTCAGGTAGCCTGATTTGGCGAGCCGGAGCGAGTCGTTCCTGCCACAATCGTTCAGCAGCAGTGCTCGCTTCGTGGTAAGTCGCTCCCGCTCCAAGGAACTGCAGGTGAATCTCTTGGGAACTTGCTCCGTCCAGTTGCAGGCGGTGTCGCAGACACGGTCCGCCGAGCGGGCCCGGCATGATCGAAAGCTCAGCTGAGGTGGTGGCCCCCGAGCGTGGCAGAACACTCAGCAATGGCTGCTGGGCGGACACGAGTTGCTGGCAGTCAATCACGTCGACGCCACTTGCATGGCGCACGAGACTCACCAGTTCCAGTTCTGCAGCGGCCGGTTGCTTGTTCGTCACGTTGACATGCATGAAGAACCCTTGCTCCTCGGGTGACGCGGCAAGTACCTGCTGCACTACCTCCACATCCGGCCAGTGAAAACGTGTCAGAACGGTCGGCACCGGTGCCGGCAGGACGGTTTGTTCGACGGAGTGCCAGGGACCGTGGTCGACGAGCAGCACGTGGAGACTTGGTCCCTCGACATTTCCTCCCATGCCGGCTGGACTGGGTGTTGAGAGCAGCGACTGCAACAGACCATCGCCCGCTACAACTGCTTTACGGCGCGAGTAGGGCAATGCCAGCGGCGTGCGACAGGGCAGCCGACACAGATCGGCTGCCATCGCCGCGATCAGGTCAGGTCCTGTCGGCATTTCCGTCATGCCCGTGCCGACATCCAGCGGTTCGGGGCTCAAGTAGAATCCGTCGAAATTGACGTTGTTTCGGTCGGCCAGCGAACGAATCTCAAGCGTATGTGTTCCTTGTCCACAGTGCGGCAGTTGAACGGCCACGTACCTCCATCCCTGCGGCGTGAATCCCCAGTTCCCGGTAGAAGGCAAGCGTGCGATCGCCGACTGCTTCTCGTTTCCATCCAGCGTCAGTTGTACCGACGATTCTCCGCCCGTTTCTCGCGCGTAGCGCAGCATCACATGAAGTGTGGGAATGGCGACGGTCAGCTCGAAGGCATAAGCAAGGTAGTCACCCTTGCGTCCTCCCCAGTCATTATCCACGCAGGCTCCGCCCGATGCGGAGGGCATGGAGCAGCTCGGCGCACTTGAGCCCGATTGTGCGCGGTAGCCCTCGGCCTCAATCCAGATTATGGGTCCCCTCTCAACCGCAGTCACCCCCTGCGAAGCAAACGCACAGCTCAGCAGTACACTCATAGCAACTGGCGTCATCATCTCGCCTCCTCGGTTGGCTCGAACGGAAGACTCCATCGTAACGCGGCGCAGATTTCGATACGAGAAGGCAGAGCCCATCGGGATGGTGTAGAATCAATCAAACTCCCCATGTGAATGTGGAACGTGGCACTGGCTCCGCCAGTGCAGCAGTGAAGTGTTGACTGATATCTCGTATGTCAGCGACGACTGGTTGACCGATCATGCAGCATAGCGCCAGACCATCTTGAGTACCGTTCGCACCGGGCGTGAAGCCGAGGTGCGATGGGGATAAGTCACTTACTGGGAGCCCACCATGAATCTCGTTCGCCGAACTGCATCCCTGCTCTCGCTCGTCCTGTTGCTTCCTCTCGCTGCCTGGGCGACGGTGCCTGGCGGAAATGCCGCGAACAGCGAAGGCGTGGCCGCGAACCAACAGGCGGATGAAGGAGATGCTGCGACGCAGGAGTGTCGGCTGCGAAACACTGTGCAGCAGCCGCTGGTGCGTGATCGACATACGTGCCTGCTGGCGAGCTTCGATGCGGTCGACACCAACGACGCCGACTTTGCCCGCGTGGAAAGACGCGAGGTGGGGATTGGCAGCACGCCTGATGCACCGGGACGGTTCGGAAATGGAGTGGCCGTGACTGCCCAGGAAGGATGTGTCATGTATCCGGGGCTGGACAACTACGATCCTCGCCACGGTACGGTCGAATTCTGGGCACAGTCGTGTGGAGAGGAATCGATCTGGTCGGATTGGAAGGAGCATTGGCTGTTGGTGCTCTATCCAGAGCGTGCAGGGACGTCGCCGCGCTACGGGGCGGCCCCGGCGTTCATAACTTTGTGGAAAACCACAGGCAACGAACTCCAGCTGCGGGTCGTCACCGCTTCCGTGCCGAGTTACGCCGCGGCGCCGAACCTGCGCACTGGGGAAGGCTCGTCCCTCAGGCTGGATGTTCAGGAACTGGCTGCGGATCAGTGGCATCACATTGTCTGTTCCTGGTCGCTCTCCGGTGACCCGGCTGATACCGGACGCATGTGGTTATTAGTGGATGGTCACGGCGTCACGATGGAACTCGGCCTGCCCGCTGACCGCCCGGCACCGAATCCCGGCGGACTGATCGTTTTCGGTGGCATCTGGGGATTGCCTGGCGACGGTGTGGAGACCGCACACTGTAACCTCGATGAGCTGCGGATCGAGGCGTGTACCATCGAGTCTCGTCTGGATGGCGTTACACCGGGAACTGTGCTGGAGCTGGACGAATCGCGCCTGATGGCCGAGGAGGATCTGGCGCGAGCCGTGCTCGATCAGCTTCTGAAGCTTCAATCACATGGTGGCTGGCAGTCGGCGTATCATTGGCCTACCTACACGCCCACAGGATGGGACCAGGTGGGACGTGGTGTGGATATGTGGTTCGCGTATTCTGCCGAAGCAGCTCAAGCGCTGCTGCGCGGGTGGATGATCTGGGGAGACGATCGGTATCTCGACGGAGCGATTGAGGCGGCGGATATGTTTTGCCGTACACAACTGGAAAACGGTTCGTGGGCCTATCACTACACCTACAGTCGGGGAGAGTTTCAGCGTTGGAGTGACTACGCGTACATCGCGCAAGCGATGCAAAGCAACCAGATCCGTTTCCTGTGTTTGATGAGTCGCCGCGTGGGCTACGAACGATACAAGCAGGCGATTCGAAAAGCGGGTGATTGGATGATCTCGATTCAGTTTCCCAGCGGTGCGTGGGGGTGGGAAGCCTATCCGCTGGGCAAGTCGGGACCGCATGGGCATCCAGCGCTCAACGATGCCGTTACGTCGCAGGCTATGCACGACCTGTTCGTCATTTGGTGTGCGACGGAAGACGACAAGTACTTGCAGCCCATCTTGCGTGGCGCGCAGTGGATCATTGATGCACAGGCCGATTCGCCCACCTATGGATGGGCAGATCAATACGGCGAGCAGAACGAGTTCATCTGGATGCGCAATTTCGAACCTCCGGCCGTTTCCATGCAGGCGATCGGCGCTGCTACGTGGGGTTTGTGTCTGGCCTATGATCTGTCGGGAGACCAGCGCTATCTGGAACCGTTGCGCCACGTGCTGGAGTGGATGGAGACCGTCCCCGCGGAGCTGCGCGGATGGTTGTGGTATGATCCGGCGACGAGCGTGCCGGTTGTGGCCTATTACAACGAAATGTTGCCGGTGACCGATCCCAAGGCGATTGCCGAGATCATCCCGCGATTGGATGCTCATTACGGCACGAAGTTTCCCTGGCAGGCCGAGCGAATTCGCAGTGAACTGGATCGGCGAGCCAAGGGTCCGATTTATCTCGACTGGCGCGGGTGGCGATCGTGCAGCGATTTCGGACAACTGCCGACGGCGTCTGATTTCGCGGCTCAGTTCCAACTCGACACGACAGCTGATGCGCGGGATCAGATCGCTGCCTGGGCGGCTGGCCATCCGCGTGCCGGAGGTCTGCTTGGGGGGAGCCCTGCCTACGGCCGGACTTTCGAAATCGGCAACGCGATTCGCTACTGCGAGCTGTTGCTGTCCGACATCGAATGTGCCCGTGCAGCCGTAGGCGATCTGGCACCAGCGCAGATTCCTCGCTATCAGCGTGGAGGGAATGCCAACTGGGTCTACCTGGACCCTCCACGCGATTACCTCAACACGCCGCTGCGCAAAGAACACGCAGACGCGATCACAAGGTAGTTGCTGCTGGTAAGTTGCACACGGCAGGCGGCACGGTCGGTCTATCCGTGCTGGCCGCAGTTACCATCGTGCGACTGGCACGAAGTGCCGGAATCCACGATCTTCTGGGCCAACCACGCCTGGGTGACTTCCCGCGCGTCGCCGGTGCAGCCTCGCACAACTTGAATGCCGCTGGTTTCCAGCAGATTGACTGCGCCACCCCCCATGCTGCCAGCCAGCATCACCGTCACGCCTCGGCTGGCCAGTTCCGGAATCACGTTGGACTTGCAACCGCAACCGGGCGGCGGAATCAGCCTTTCTTCAGAAACGATCTGGTGGTTCTCATCCACTGTGAAGATGGTGAATCCCGCACAATGTCCGAAATGGCCGTCGATTTGATTTCCCTCTGTTGGCAAAGCAACTTTCACGCGCAATTCCTCTCATTCACGATGGCTCAATCACGCCGGATTCCGCTCCGACCCACCACCTCGACTCTAACGAAAATGCGACTCTTTCGATAGGCCAGCCGGCACGGTCAGCGCGGTTCGACGAGCCTGGCTCGGCTAGCCGGACCACCGGCCGACGGCGGTCGACGACCCGACTGGCCGCTCCTGACAGGGGGCAGGCCGCAGCGAGGTGGAACGGGAATAGGGAACGCAACAATGTCACAATGCGAAAATGCCACAACCGGCTCCCACGCCGCGATGCGCCTCCCCGCCGCCGTGTTACCGCTGCTAACACGGCCTGCTTCTTACCTTGGCCCTTGGACATTCCTTGATACTCATATGAAAAGGGTCCCCTTCCAGATGAGGCTCAATCGTTCCCGATTGTCCTAAAGTGGTAGGTGTAGATCTTACCGCTCAGTTATTCCAGAAGGAGACCCAAATGCGCGTCTACAAACCGCACACTGAATTCTATTGTGGTGTCGACTTGCACACAAGGAAGATGTACCCCTGCGTGATCAATCGGACTGGAGACATCCTGTTTCATCGTGACATGAGAAACGATGGGGAGTTTTTCCTGCGGAGGATCG
>JBGSHS010000007.1:0-18774 GCA_041752115.1 Pirellulaceae bacterium
GTCGTTCTTCTTCACGCAGATGCAGTTCGATTTCTAGCCGGAGAGCTCGCGCGCCTCAACGCTCGATCCGTGGCCGCGGTCGCGTAGACCAGTGGCCGCGGTCGCGTAGACCAGTGGCCGCGGTCGCGTAGACCAGTGGCCGCGGTCGCGTAGACCGCGGGAGTGTGGCTGCGGTCGCGTAGACCGCGGGAGTGTGGCTGCGGTCGCGTAGACCGCGGGGGAAGCGATTCGCGTATGGCATTTCTCCCATGCTCTGCGCGAGCATGGCTACGCTCTGCGCGAGCATGGCTACAAGTAGCGCGGGCATGGCTACAACTTTGGCGAATCCCATGACGCCTCTAATCTCCCAAACGGGTTGAGTACATCGTACCGCCCACTTGGCGGACAGCATCGATGGTTTCAGGGTAAGGCGTATCGCAGATGTCGATCAGACCGATCTGATAATTTTCTCCGTCGCCGCGTCCCGTTGTCGCCTGGTCGCTGTACTGGAACCAGTGCGTGCCGACCAGGCAGGG
This sequence comes from Pirellulaceae bacterium, assembly GCA_041752115.1. Lineage (GTDB taxonomy): Bacteria > Planctomycetota > Planctomycetia > Pirellulales > Pirellulaceae > JAJRVM01. The sequence continues at coordinate 516 of JBGSHS010000007.1, forward strand.
GTTCTCCAGAGCGCCGGTCACGTAGTTGCGGTAGGCTTCAGCGCGCGCCTGCTGGTTGGCTGTGGGCCGCAGTCCGGTATGGAACATGCCTCGATCCAACGCTCCGAAGTGGAACTCACCGATAACGACCGGCATGTCGACACCGTCGGGAAGTGTGAACTTGGCGACGCTGTCGATGTACAGGTTGTAGCCGATGACATCGCAGTACTTGGCGGCGGCCTGAGCACCTCGGTCATTGACCCAAGCGAAGCGGCAGCCTAGGTAAAGGTGATGGGGAGCGACCGCTTTGACCGCTTCACGGCACTGGCGGAAATACTCTTCGGCGATCCGCGAGTAGAACGCTCCCAGGTCCTCTTTGGCTTTGGCTTCGTCCGGCGGTGTACGGCTCTCGGCCAGCGCGTCCCACGACGAATGCGTGGTTCCCCAGGCCGCGTTGAGCTGTTCGATCGTGGCGTACTTCTTCTTAAGATCTGCCAGAAAGGCCTGCTTGGCCGGTTGCTGTGGTGGTGAGGCCAAGGCGGATTTGGCCAGTGACCATTCGTCGCCCCAACCCAGTTCGTTATCGACGAAGTAGCCAATGCACCAGGGATCACCTGCCGTTTTGTCCTGTTCCCATTTCATGCGTCGGTCAAGCGCAGCGCGAAAGGACGGGTCAAAGGGATCAGGAAACTTACCCCAGTATCCACTGCTGCCTTCGATCGATTTGGCGCCGTCGCTGCCGGCCGAAACGACGTAGGGAGTGCGGCGCAGCAGGTAGACCTGCGAGTCGGACCAGTTGGCGATGGTGTTCATGTTCCAGCTGCGCAATCGCTGATGGATCACGTTCGCCGCGATCGATGGATAGTCATTGCCGTACTTCTGCAGCAGGTTCGCAGCGGCGAAATTGAACGTCCGATAGGTTCCTTTGTCCTCGTAGTAATTGTGGGGTGCCCACGACGCCTGCCCGTAGAACCGCGCCAAAGGTGAATCGGCTGCAGGCAGATCGGCGAAGTAGAATTCACGGTCGGTGATCGGAGTGGTTCCCTGCGAGAAGCCAACGCAGTCGACACCATGGGACCAGAACAACCGTCCTTCCGGATCGACGAGCCACCATTTATCGCGGTACTTCGTGGCATAGAAATGGCCTGTGCTGTCAAGCTGCGGGCCCCCCTTCCAGCCGCCGTACTGGTTCCAGTCGGCCGGTCCATGCTCATCGGCCAATTCGGCTCGTTCACGCTCGGCGTTCTCACGCAGTTGTTCGAGCGAGTGGATCTTACCGGGCCAGTCGCGATGTTTGAATTGGCCGAACTGGTCGATCATTGGAAAGAATTCTTCCGGCGGGAGATCGACCCATGTTTCAACCAGGTGGCGATCCTGAGCTCGGATCGTTCCGATCTCGAAGGAATGGTCCTGAGTCGGTTGACTGACGAAGATGATCAGCTGTGTGATATGGGCCGGATCGAGTCCTTTCTCCTTCTGGTATCCGCCAGGAAAGCCTCGCATGCCGAACAGTTTTTCGGCCAGAACCGGAGGAAGCCGGCGCCGAAGGCCGACGTTCAGCTGCCCTTTCTCGTTCGGCTGCAGCTGAACATGCTCGGTTACACAGTTCTTCACGCCGTCGCCGCCCGGATTGTCCACGCGGCAGTAGACGGTAACTGGCTGCGTACCGCGATTGGTCACGGGGACGACGATGGTTTCGAAGGCGGAAAGGTCCCACGAACCCGTGGGTGCCGGGATGGTGATTCCGGGCCACTGTGCCTTATGTTTCGTGTCGACCTGTAGCACGGCAGGCTGCCGGTCCCTTACGAGGGTGATCTGAGCATCTTGCCTGTTGATGGACTCACTGGCACGGCTGTCGTCGAAATCGATCAACACCTGGCTCTCAGGCGGCTGCGTGGAAGTTTCTGCCGCGGGCGCGCAGGGTAATGAAGCGAATGTTGCTGCCAGGAGCAGAGCGAGGACGAGAAGTATCGGTCGCATGAGGTCGTTCTCACAGGTGGGACTCGAGAGGAAGTTGAGAGCTGAAAGTAGAGGGTAGAGCAGATTCGGGACACTCGGGAAAGGAATGATGGCCGTTAACCACTGCGTCGTGTCCGTCTCAGCTCCGCCGGATTTCTTACTTCCAACGACCCACTATTGTACATAATTCGTCGGCCCGTGCCTCACCGCATGGTCAGAAGATCCCACGACCCCTCCGCGCGAAACAGCGTGGTCGCGGGAGTCAGGGTCCCACCCAGGAGTCGGGCCAAAAAACCGCTCCCCGATGGGTTGCAATGTGGAAAGACGTCGGGTCACATGATGAAGTGCTCGCCGGATCGTAGCCACGGCGGACGGATGCCACCAGGTGAGAGACAAAAAGATCGTGTGACAAAAATATCCATCGCAGACCTATCTTCTTGTCACCTCATCTTTCTGTCCTCCTCGCCCTGGCTCTGACGTAGCACGCACTTCAGTGCGTGACCTGCCGTGTCCTCAACGATCGTTCCTGATCGAGCGAGTTGCAGGGATCGGTCACGCGTCGGACGCGCGCTACGACGTAGAGAAACGGAGAATCAACATTGACCAAACGGCGTATAATCAGCTGGCTGTGGACATTCCTCCTCATATGGCAGGGTGGATTCGTGGAAGAAGTGCTGCTCGCCCAACTCGTATCTCCTCAGGTACATGCAGACCGTCGTGTGACATTTCGTCTGAAGGCGCCCCAAGCCAAACAGGTAGCGGTTCAGGGGATCAGCGGACTGGCTGATCAGCCGATGGCCGAAAACGCAGAGGGGGTGTGGGAGGCGACGGTCGGTCCATTGGCTCCCGAACTGTACAGCTACATGTTCGACGTCGACGGGACGGTCGTCACGGATCCAAGCAACCGGCAGGTAAAGAAGTGGCTGACCGTCAACAGCGTGTTCGAAATACCGGGCGATCCGCCGCTGCTGCACGAGCTGCAGAACGTGCCGCACGGCGTCGTGCATCACCTGCTCTACGATTCGCGGACGACTGGCACTCAGCGAGGTGTCTACGTCTACACGCCACCCTCGTACGATCCTCACGCGGCCGATCGATTTCCGCTGGTCGTGCTCATGCACGGGTATGGTGACGACGAGTCGGCGTGGATTGAGGTGGGGCGCGCCCATCTGATTGCCGACAATCTGATAGCGCAGGGTAAGATCCGTCCGATGGTGATCGCCATGCCGTATGGCCATCCGTTACCGATCGATTTGCGAACCAAGTTCGACGACTACGCCGGTCGCAACCTGGTGCTCATGGAATCGGAAGTGCTCAACGACCTGCTGCCACTGCTTGAGAATCGCTATCCCCTTCTGCCCGACCGGCGGCAGCGGGCGATCGTAGGGCTGTCGATGGGGGGCGGTCAGTCACTGACGATCGGACTGCGCCACCTGGATCAGTTCGCCTGGATCGGCGGGTTCAGTTCTGCAGCGCCGCAAGGTGATCGGGATGAGGAACTGGCTCCCTTGGTCGCCGATATCTCACGGAGCAATCAGCAACTGGGACTGCTCTGGATCGGATGTGGCAAAGACGATTTCCTGTTGCAGCGCAATCAGGAGTTTGTCGAGTGGCTTCAGGATAAGGGGGTGAAGCACACCTACCGCGAGACGCTCGGCGGACACGACTGGGCCGTGTGGCGTCAGTACCTGGCGGAGTTCCTGCAGAGCATCATAAAGGACCCTTGATCCGGACTGGCCGTTTACTGTACCGCACGACAGTTCTTGCGATGAGCTGGTTTCTTCACGAGGGCGACTGCTGCGCGTCCGACGTGCGCGCTGCCCCTCTCTCGGAGGTAGGAGAGAGAGGCGGCGGCAGAACATCCAGCGCGATCAGTCTTCGAGCGGTTTGACCATGATGTTCTTGTAAAACACTTGGCTCTTGGGATCATGAGCCTGGATGGCGAACGTGCCGCTCGAGAGTTTGCGCGACTTCGTCACACCGTCCGGCTCGGTGTAGTCGACCAACGTCTTGCCGTTGACCTTCGTGATGATCTGCTTCCCTTTGACGATGATTTCCTGAGTGTACCACTCGTTGTCCTTGGCAGGCGCTTCAAATACGTCCTTCACGTCGTACAGGCCGCTGCTCTTTTTCGGATCGCCGTGGGTCTGATTCACCTGGACTTCGTAGCCTGCACTGGGCCAGCCCTCCTCCTGGAACTTGGTATGGAAGTAGAGGCCGGAGTTCGAGTCGGGGGTCGTCATCACCTCGGCCTTGAAGTGGAAATTCTTGAAGTTGTGGTCGCAGACCTTACCGTCGTAAAACAGATGTGCACGCGGCCCGTTGGCGACGATCATGCCGTCCTTCACACGGAAGGAATCGGGATTCTCATTTACTTTCCAGCCATCCATTGACTTGCCATCAAACAGCGAAATGAACCCGTCGTTGTCCTTGGCTTCCTTCTCGTCCGCCAGCACGCACAGCGAACCGGCAAAGGCCACTGCAGTGAGTAAGGCAACGGTCAACACAGTGCGAATCATGTTTGATACCTCGCGACAATTGAATGAAGTGATGCAGAAAGCTCGCTCAAGTCCGTTGTGGGAGAGCCGCCGACGGGCCCATCGACTGGCGCGGCGGATTGGGGTATCCGCCGACGGTCTGTAGGGGCACCCGTACCGGGAGCGATCCCGACAACACCCGGTAACACACCAGCATACTCCATTCTTGATTCGGGTTCTTGGGGGTGTGACAATGGGGGCTCAAGCCACGGTCCGGACCCGGTGAGAAATCGTTGAGGACAAAAAGATGGAATGACAAGAAGATCCAGGGGGCGAAGATCTTCTTGTCCTCCGATCTTTTTGTCCCCTGCTTCTCTGCCCAGCGGTGTCTACTCAGTCTGCTTGTGGCACCAGGACGAATGAGCGTTTTTCGCCAAACCGAGTCCGATCCTGGGCGCACATCTGCAGCTCAATACGGGTGGGCGCCGTGATCGGCTGTGTCAGCTCGATCTCGCCGAAGTTGGCGTCGGCCAGGCACGCCGTATTGTGGGGCAGCGGCCAGCTTCCTGTTGCTGCCGACTCATCGGTCGTGACCAGCAGCACATCGCCAGTTCGCGCCGCACCACCTGCGGGGGCCAGCCAGAGAGCTTCCTGCGTGTTGCCAACGCTCACTCGCGCTCGGACCGGAGCACTGTTCGTCACGGTAATTGTCGAGCCGTCGAACGCATCCACCCACGAGCCGGTGGCATCGAGAATCTGCAGGACATTGAACTCGGCATTGAGATACTTGGGAGGGTTCTGGCCAGTACAGGGGCGGTTGCCTACGGCCACCAGCGGAGTGTCAGCCGAATTGGTGTCGGTGCCGGCGGTGCGGACGCCCAGTTGTTCCTTCGCATTCTCGGCGCGCTGATAAGCCTCACGTCCGGTGTTGAAGCAAACGTACCAGTATCCGCCGGCATGCGCGTCGCAATCCAATTCAAACCAAGCGGTGGGTGCGGGCCAGTTACGCGGCTGCTTGAGCTGGCCGGCGTATCTGGAGATCAGTTCGGCAGCTGGGCGCGGAGTGGTGTCGGGGTTAATGATCCCGAAGTCACTCTGCTCGCCCACTCGGTACCCTCCCGGCCACCACCAGGGCACGGTCCCGTTGGCGCCGGAGGCCACCACCATGCGGTAGAACAGTTCGTGGTAGTCGGCCACGGTCTTGATGCGTTCGGGGGACGGTTCCATGACGTTGCCGTTCCAGACACTCTGGCCAAACTCGGACCAGACGATCGGTCTTCCCTTGGTCGTGAAATGGACAAACTTGCTGATGAATCCCGCAACGTAGTAACCATCATCGCTGTGAGAAATGGCGTATCCTTCGGGGCAGATGAAATCGATATGTTTGGGCGTGGCCGTAAAGGCGAAGTCATGGGGCAGCGTATTCCCTTGCCGGAAACTGATGAGATGATTCGGATCGATTTCGCGAAGTTTGCGGTTGGCTACGTTCCACTTGCGGCTCATCAAGTCATCCATGAAGCGGCGGTATGCGGCCACCAGGGTGCGCCACGGCCCGTCTTCGCGAAAATGTTGTTCGAGCGGCGAGACGCACTGGCCTTTGTCATTGCGTGGGCACTGGAACTGCCAGTCGGCCTCAGCTGCTTCGATGCTGCCGTACTGTTCGACGATCCAGTCGCGCCAGTCGCTGTCCCAGCGGGGTCGCCACTGCTGGCTGAACATGTAGTTCCCCGGCTCCCAGATCGTATCATAGGCCACGATGCCCGGATTATCGGCCAATCTTGCTTCCTGGATGAAACCGCGTAACGACGCTTCGTTGAAGTCGATGGGCGACGCCAATCCGCAGAACAAGTTGACGTGAATTCTATGCGCGCGGCAGCGACGCACGAAGTCGAGCAGGTTGCGATAGAACTTCGGGTCGTAAGCCTGGATGCTGACCAGGTTGATTCCCAGCGACTCCATCAGCTTCAGGTCCTGCTCCACCAGGGCTGGATCATAAAACGTCTCCGGAATCCAGCCAGCCCAGAAGTCGTCCTGATCCATGCCAGAGACATAGAGTGGCCAGTAGTTGATACCGACCGGATACCACTTCTCACCGCGCAAAAGGAAGTTGCTCCCCTGCACTGTGATGAACTCGTCTTTGTTGGCCGTCGCGGTGGAATGCACTGCCAGCTCGTGCTCAATCTGGTCCACCACCTGATCATCTACCAGCAGTTGGGTTGTGACGCGATACGTTGTCGGCTCGGCAGCCAGCGGCAATTCCTGCTGCCAGTCGGCGGTGGCGCCCGAAGCAGTCGTGATTTGTTCCGATACACTGAGCGCGACATTTCCATCCTGGTCCCGCACGGTGACGCGGATGGTCGAGCTCGATTCCGCTGCGCCCAGATTCAACACAGTAGCGCCGACGCGTGCCTGCTCTTGCGGCCAGTAGGCAAAATGGTCGGATCCCGCTTCGACCAGCAACAGTCCCGTCTGCAGTCGCTGCACGATCTTCGAGATCATGTCGAGCATAGGCGGAGCTGACAGTTGAGCCACATCGTTCAACCCGACGCATGCAAACACGCTGCGCTGGTAGGGGTTTGCATTGTTGAGCAGCAGCCAGCCCGGGTTGCCACGTTGTCGATTCTGCTGGTCGGTGGCCGTGAGCAAGGGGACATACCGCCATTTCTGGCCACGTTGGAATCCAAGGCCTGTCGTGCGCGGGATGCCGCAGATCATGTCCTGGGCCGCCATCTTCTCCACGCCGACAACGACGGCTTGTTGGGGTGCGGCGGTCAACTGCATCGGTTCTTCCAGTGCAAAGACCTTGTAACGCGGGAAGATGGACTCGAGCGACTGGTCGTTCGCGACTCTGTTGAGTTCGAGTCCCGCAACAGGATTCACGCATGTGCCGATGTCGGCGATCCAGAACGTATGCTGACCGGGAGGAACGGCCGCTGTGTGGGACTGTGAAAGCTGGAAGTCAATGCGATGTGCCTGAGCCGGCTGCAGGTGATCGCCCGGTCCGCCGCGCCGATTGTCGGTGGGCGAATCTCGCCAGTAGGTAAAATCGCTCGGATCGAGGCAGATGCGTTTCCACGGTGCCCCGATTTCCACGGTGGCAAACCAGCGCGACCCATCGCGTTCCTGGATTTCGACCGCCACCTGTTTGGTGGTGTCGTTGCCTTTGGCCAGGAAGGACAGCATGTCGTGTCCCGGGCCATACAGTGCGGACAGGACCGGGGAGAGATAGCCGTCCCACCCGTTCAAGTTGCGTGTGGTGAATCGAAAACACTTTTCCCCGTTGGGGCCTGCCGGGACGACTTTCCACGACCCTTCGTTCTTGGGATCGTTGCAGGTGCGAACCCAGCCGTCGGTACTGAGTGACTTGGCGGGAAACGGCCGATGCGTGAGAGTCGCATTGCTCTTGATGTCGCGGACCGCCTGTCGATTGAGCCAGCGGCCGTCCTTTTGCCACAGCGGATCGTCCAGCAAGGGTCCGCCGAGAAACAGCAGATGTCCTCCCTTTTGTGCGAAGCTCTTCAGTGCCTCCCAGCCGGCGGCAGGATAGGTACGACTTTGTGGAATGATGTACAGAAAGAACTGGTCCGCGCTGAGCACTTGTTGGTCACAGGCTTGGTCCGCGCTCAGCCGAGTTACAACTATACCATCCTGTTCCAGTCGGGACACGAGTTTCTGTACGAGCTGTTCGTCGACGTTAGGCAAATGGTCGCTGAGAAGGGCGACAGCGCGGGCTTTCTCAGCTGCGCCGGCATCGCCTGCCAGTACGTGCAGCCAGCTGCCCAGCGCGATCACGATCCAAAGAACGAAAACGGAGTTCGTGAGGGAAGTGATCACGGAGCGCCCACTGAGTCCTGGAGTACACTGACCTCGAGAGTGGCGCTCTGTGACCGTGGCCTCCACCACATACTGGCGAAACGGCTGCCTTCCAGGAAAGCGATGGCGAGTCAAGGCGAATTGGTCCATCTTCATATGCTCCACGATCAGCTGTGTCGATAGGGGCAGGCTCAGGCAGTCACGGTTGGCACCGAACTGCTGCGATCTTACAACATGACAAACAACAGGCATCGCTTGGTTCAGCGTTTCTCGGGTTAGAACGCCAGGCGGAGTCGGCCACCGAGGCGTCTGAACCGCAGGATATCGAACAAGGAAAGTCCGATGTCCAAGTGGAAGAATCGCCTCGTGCAGTTCCCCGCAACTGCTCGGCTGTTCCTCACGCTGTGCATCGTCCTCCTTCTTCATGCTGCGGCTGGTTGTTCGATATTCTGCGATTTTCTGGCCGATTGTCAGCGATCAGGGGCAGCGGGAGATTCACGTACGAATCGTTGATATTCCTCGACCAGCCGCTGAGCGTTCCATTTGCCGGAATGGACGATCACGCGGTAGCGGAGTGTGAATGATTCACCGGCCTGCATGGTGTGTGGTTCATAGCAGATCACAGCGGGACTGTAATAGCTCATTGGCGCCGAGCGGATGACGTACCAGGGTGACGGATGGTTGAGGTTGGCCGGGTGATCGCAGATGGCGATTCCGGCCGGTCCGGCTCCGTGCGTGCCGGCGTAATCCATGGCCGTGGCTCTGCCTCGATAGCGCTCTTGTGGACTGAACTCGACGGGACCGGCGCTGGAGGTGGCTTCACGATCGGTCAAGTCCTGAGGAAACCGCACCGAGAGCCCTGCGTACCCGCCGTAGACCTCGCCGCCAGGCTGATCGGGTAGTGGGGTGCGATCGAGTACCACTTTTTCCGCGACGGCTGTGAAGGCGCAGGTCCAATCGAAGTGGTAATTGCCTTCGTCATCGACCTCCGACACCACGATCGACCGATCTTCGGTGAGCACGGTCGCGCTTTCGCCGGGGCCATAGGCCAGGTTCATACGAATCGACGTCGCTTGATCGGGGAGTGACTCGATGTGAACGTCGTGCCAGATCGTGCGGCCGTCCGGCTTACCAGTCTGGGAGTTGGGTTCCCAGTAGTTGACGCCGTTGATGTACTTCCAGGAGAACCAGAGTCCGTGATGCCAGGGGTGATCGGGAGGGCTGTTCCAGGTCATGACGCGCCCGTCCGGCAACGCCACGGGGTGGAAGAATGGTTTCGGTTGGTTCAGGCCGTAGTGAAGCTGCCAGAGCACGACGTCGCCGGCTCGGGCAGTCAGCGAATCGCCTTCCTGGTGCTGGAGAGTCACCGCGGAGCGTTGCTGGGCTCGCAGGGGCAGAGTAGTGTGTCCTGCTGCGATCAAGCCAACCGCAACAGCCAGAAGGAGCCGGCTGCGGCTTGTCCCCCATAATCCTGGCAGTCGCCTTGCACTCATCGATTCGCTCGTTTGTGTCGTCATCACCGGTATGTCTCACGCCGCGATAGATCGGATCAACATCCGCCTGTGGTCACACCTGCAGATGCGTCACTCGTCATGATTGTCGCCTTGACGCGTCGATCGAATCAACGGGGTGGCGGTGGAATCGGGTGACGACGCCGGACCTGCGGGTTTGTCTGTCGCCGGCGCGGGATCTGACGGAGTACTGGTCGGCAAAACGGGCGATTTGATCAAACTGGTTCCTATGGGTGGGGTGCCGTGAGTGTCCGCGAAATCGAGCCCCACGCGAAATCGACTCCCTGGATCACGGGGCTCTGGCAGCGCCCTTATGCGTCTTACAGAACGTGATTGGCGTTTTCAGGCTGATGCGCGCACCTTCGGCGGACGTTGCGGTCCGCCTGCTTGTGTTGCCAGCGTGACAACACGTATTGACCTAAGGGTCGGTCGATTCGCAACCGCGTGGGAAGCCGGCATGTTGAAGAGTAACCCCGACCGGCCGAGAGCCTCTCATCTGTGTCAGCGCTTCACTCCCCCCGCATGCAACCAGATCTCTCGAATCAGTTTCAGCTTCACTTCCACACGCTTTTCAGATCGGCTGAGCAGTTGGGCGATCTCGGCATTCGTTCTTCCCTCGAATTTCCACAGGGCGATCGGGCGCAGCTTCTCGGGGAGTTGGTTCAGCCGGATGCGAAATTCCTCAAGAATCTGTACCATGGTATCGGGTGTCGGCTGGACGTCGGGAACGATGAGTTGATTCTCCAAGGTTGAGCTATCCCCGCCGCCGCACAGAACGGATTCTCCGCACACCGGTTCCGGTTTCTTGCGGCGCAAATCAATCACTCGGCGATCCAGGATCATGAGCAGCACTTGCCAGAGATCACTCCGATCATTCAGGCGTGGAAACCTTCCTTTGCGCACATTCATGAAAAACTGTTCCATGGCCACGATGGCCACGTCTTGTTCGTCGCGATCATGCAGTCGCATGCCGGCCAGTTTGTCACGAGCCACACGTTCGAGCTGTCCGAAATAGCGTTCGAAGATCCGCTGTGCCGCCTCATGTTCCACACCATCCTTCAGGGCACGCAGGAAGATAGTGATCGAACCGTCATTCGACATCGAAATACCCTGTTGGATCGGCGTTACTTCTTCGTGGCGAAAGAAGCTGACGTGGCTCGCCAATGACTTCCGCTGCATTCCCGCCCGTATGCGGACGGACCAATTGGCTGTCTGATCGCTAACCGTTCACAGAACGACGTTGATTTGGCCGCGAGTGGGCACAGAAAGTCGCCTTTCGCTCCCCGAAAGAATCGCTACTTTCGCGGAGCGAAAGGCGACTTTGGCGGACCGTGAACAGTTACCTGATCGCTAACAAAATTCCTCCAAACAACGTTCGCCGCCATCGCAGACGGCAACGTGCCCTGGCGGTGATCCAATGTATCTGTTCGGTATCGCCGGTCAAGTAGTAGCCGTTGCCCCTTGTGGGAGCAGATATTGATCGGATCAACCTCGGACATAGGCGGACGGGGTGCGAATCCGAACAGAGTACCGATCGCCAAACCGACAGCATGTTCGGTTCGGATTGCGACACCAGGCTCCCTCTTTCGGTGGCATCTGCCAGGTTCGCCGCCTTTCCGCTGCGTTGACGGCAGAGTACGGAGCACCGATACTGAAACGTATCTTAATTGAATCGAGCACGCACGAACCGACCCGTGAAAGGGAGTGCTTCCCATGGCCGAAACGCTCGGACGTATCCACTCTGCATTGAGTGCCTCAACCGGTTGTCTGCGACGGCGAGCGTCGGGCTTCGTGCCGGTCTTCCTGGCTGCCATCGCGTGCGTCATGCTGGCAACGTGCCCGGGAGACGCGGCTGAAAAGGCCGCGCCCAACGTGGTCGTCATTCTGGCCGATGATCTCGGGTACTCGGATCTGGGATGTTATGGCGGGGAAATTGAGACGCCCCAACTCGATGCATTGGCGCGCGACGGTTTGCGGTTCACGCAGTTCTACAACACGGCCCGCTGCTGGCCCACTCGCGGTGCGCTGCTGACCGGGTTCTATGCCCAGCAGATTCGGCGCGACACGATTCCGGGAGTGCCGAAGACGGGTGGAGGTGGTACCCGTCCCCCCTGGGCCGCGCTGCTGCCGGAAATGCTCAGCCCGCTCGGGTACCGCTCCTACCATAGCGGCAAGTGGCATATCGACGGCGAGCCTGTCAAGAATGGCTTCGACCATTCCTATAATATGTTGGATCAAGACCGGTTCTTCAACCCGCAGTCAACCACGTTCGATGGGAAGAAGCAGCCTGCCGTTGCGCTGGATAGTGGCTATTACGTGACCACTGCCATTGCTGACCATGCGATCAAGTGTCTGCAGGAACATGCCGACACGTTTTCCGGTCGGCCGTTCTTTCAGTTTGTTGCGTTCACTTGCCCTCACTTTCCGTTGCATGCCTTGCCGCAGGATATCGCCAAGTACCGCGAGCGGTACCGCGTTGGCTGGGAGGAGGTGCGTGAGCAGCGTTACAAGCGGCAGCAGGAAATGGCGATCGTCAACTGTGCCTTAAGTGAAGCCGAGCGCGAGGTGGGGCCCCCCTATGATTTTCCCGAGGCATTGCAGAAGCTCGGTCCCGGCGAAGTCAACCGGCCCTTGCCCTGGAGCGAGTTGACGGAGCAGCAGCGTGAATTCCAGGCGACGAAGATGGCGATTCACGCGGCCATGGTCGATCGCATGGACCAGGAAGTCGGCCGCATCGTCGCTCAGCTGCGATCGATGGACGTGCTGGACAACACGCTGATCTTCTTTCTGTCAGACAACGGAGCAAGTGCGGAGATCATGGTGCGCGGTGATGGGCACGATCCGCAGTTACCGCCGGGCAGCGCCGGGACCTATTCCTGTCTGGGGCCCGGCTGGTCGACGGCTGCCAACACGCCGTTTCGTCGTCACAAGACCTGGGTTCATGAGGGAGGCATTTCGACGCCGTTGATCGTGCACTGGCCGAAGGGTATCGCGGCGCGGGGCGAGCTGCGTCGCAATCCAGGCCACGTGATCGACATTGTTCCCACCGTCTTGGAAGTGACCGGCGCCCGGACTCCGAGCACACATGGCGGGGTCGAGGTTCCACCCGCCCCGGGGGCCAGCCTCGCCCCAACGCTCGCTCAGGACAACAGTGTCCGGCACGAATACCTGTGGTGGCTGCACGAGGGGAACCGGGCGATTCGGGTCGGCAACTGGAAACTGGTTGCTGCCGGGGAGGACGCGCCGTGGGAGCTGTACGATCTGAGCAAGGACCGAGCGGAATCGCACGACCTGGCCGCTCAGAATCCCGACAAGGTCCAGGAGCTCACTGCCACCTGGCAGGCGCGCCTCGACGAGTTCCGCAATCTGGCGACCGCTGTGCAGGAGTGATGCACACGAGCGTCAACGTCTCGCACGATGCTCCTCCGCGGCTGTGCCGCTCCCACTGGCCACCGTACGATGGTGTTAGCTGATGCTGGTACGACCTGCGGCAGGAGCGAGAGTGTGGCGGCTTCTGTCTGAATGGTCGAATCCCGAGTCCGACATGGAGTTGGTGAGTCGTGCAAGCTGGTGAATCGGATCGGGCGGCGCGCCGCCGACGGATAGCGGTGAAGGAAGAGGATCTGGAGGAACTCTACGTCCTGGTGCAAGGCGCACCGTATGCCAACACAGTGATCGACGCCCAAGTCACTTTCTCACAAAAGGACTATCCCGCAACGCTCCGACTGATCGAGGCCGCGCGGGAGCGGTTCCGTCAGAGCCATTCCAGGACACTGCGGCAGGATGTGGCGACCCCTGGCAACGCGTCACGCGAAGCCAGGCAGCAGTCGCGACGTGACAAGCAGCGGCAGGATCGGTGCAAGAGCGTCCTGGATGTCTTCGATGACATCATCGCGATTCTCGGGCGGATGATCAAGCTGCGAGCCGGATCAGCCGGGACGGTGCCGAGCGGTGACGCGACCCTTACAACTGAGGTGTTGCTGCAGCCAGGATCCAGCTTTCGCAACGCTTACGAAACCGCCCATTCGACGCGTGTGCAGCTGGCCACCATTCGCCGCTTCTTCGAGGTGCGGCTCGTCAGCAGCGCTCAGGATATTCTGCAAGATGAGCTCTACTTCCTGCGGACCAAAGAGCAGACCTACCTCGTCCAAGTGACGCAGTCCGTGCCGGACGCGGCCGAGATCTCGGTACGGGTGGCGCTTTCCGGGCAACAGATGAAGCCGCTCTCCCGGCAGCGGTTCCTGGAAATGGGAAAGCGCCAGAGTCTGGTGCGCCTTGTTCCTCGTACGGAGAATTCGGAGGACGATGAGCAAGCAGGTCACATCCTGGAAGAAATCGTGACCGATTCGTCAGACGAGTCGCGGGAGACGGAGGTGCTTGACGTGGCCTCCTTCAGCCAACTGCTTGATGCCGCCCATCGCAGTGGACTGGTCGTTAATGCCGATCTCATTTCGCAAGTGCGCGATCGGGAGTTTCGACGCAAGGATTACCAGAAGGCGTTTCAGATCATCGAGACTCTGTTCGGCAAGTTTTCGGCCGCCGCGACGCAGCGCGATCAGCGTCTGCGTCGGGAAGATATGGACATTGCCAGCGGCAAGGTCCGCATGTCTCCCAAGGAACTGATGGAGAAGCGAGCTCGCGATATTGCTCAGAATCAGCTGGTCGACCGAGCGCGGAACCGATTCCTGCGGGTGCTCGAAGGGCTCCGCGTCCTGATGCGTACCTAGGAATTAGACAGCTTCGTGAAGTAAGGAATCAATCTGTGAGACACCGCACCAACGTCGCAATCGCCCTGCTGCTCATCTGCAGTTCAGTGGCAGGGGCCGGAGAAGGAGAACGTCTTTCGCGAGGGCATGTGTTCTTCCAGGAGGACTTTGAACCGCCTGATGCGCTGCAGCGCTGGTCCCAATCTGACGCGAAACTGGTTTCGATCGAAGTCGGAAAGGCCCTGGAGATCGAGCGACCCAGCGGATCTCCTCGCGGGTCGAGCACGGTTCAGGTCGCACTGCCTATCGAACTGATGCGCGGCTATATCGTGCAGTTCTCGGCGCGGGTGCGCGCCGAGAATGTCCAGGGGAAACCAGATCCCTGGAATGGCGTGAAGTTCATGGCGCCCTGGACCACCGCAAAGGGAGATGCTAACTGGCCCGCCGTGGAGTTCGAGGAGGGTTCGTTTGCGTGGCGAGATGTCGCCTTTCGCGTGGTCGTGCCGTCTGATGCTCAGAAGATCAGCCTGGTGCTGGGACTGGAACTGGTGACAGGCAAGGCCTGGTTCGACGATGTCCGGGTGAGCGTTTATCGGCCGCTTCACACCAGAGCACCTTCCGATGGGCAGCAGTCTGAGTCGTCTGGCCCGGCGTACAAAGGGCACAGCCTGAGTCGGTTGCGCGGCGCCATGGTCGGTTCCCATATCGATGAAGAGGGGTTGAGAGTTTTCGGCCAGACCTGGAACGCGAACCTGATCCGCTGGCAGCTGATTCGAACCGGTTCCATCCCCGATCCGCTCGATATGGCGGCTTATGATCAGTGGCTGGAAGGGGAGTTGCACAAACTGGACCGCGTGTTGCCAGCCTGCGAGAAGTACGGCCTGCTTGTCGCGCTCGATCTCCATTCGCCGCCCGGCGGCCGTTCCACCGCCGGCGGTTATGCCGGATCCGATCACGGACTCTTCCGCAGTGCCCGCTGCCAGCAACACTTCGTCGAAATCTGGCAGATGATGGCGCGCAAGTACAAAGACTGCCCGGTGATCTGGGGATATGATCTGGCCAATGAACCGGTGGAGTCGTTTGGACCCGAGAACCTGGCGGATTGGCATGAGTTGGCCACGCGCGCAGCCCGGGCTATTCGGGAAATCGACCCGCAGCGAACGATCATCGTCGAGCCGCCTAACTGGGGCAGCCCGGACGGACTGCGCGAGTTCGAGCCGATCGATGTCCCGAACGTCGTCTATAGCGTGCACATGTACATTCCTCACAGCTTCACGCATCAGAACGTCCACAATGCCACGACACCCAAGACGTACCCTGGCGAGATCGATGGTAAGATGTGGAACAAGCAGAGCCTCGAGGACGCGCTACAGGTCGTGGCCGACTTCCAGAAGACATACAACGTGCACATCTACATTGGCGAGTTCAGTGCCATTCGCTGGGCGCCAGATCACAGTGCGTATCGGTATCTGAAGGACGTCATCGACATCTTCGAGGCTCACGGCTGGGATTGGAGCTACCATGCGTTTCGGGAATGGGATGGCTGGAGCGTGGAGCATGGCAGCGACCGCAACGACCGGAAACGAAGCGTCACGCCAACCGATCGCGAGAACCTGCTGCGCTCCTGGTATCAGCAGAACGAGAAGCCCGCTTTCCCGCGCCAGTAAGTCTTCGCGCAGTGTGACACTGGATCTGCCAGTAGCGTAATCGGGCGAAGTCAGGCTGTCGGGCATTTCCTGTAATTGCCGCATTGTTGCATTCCCTATTCATCGACCACTGCCCTGCAGCGTGTCTCTCCCGGGCGCGCCGCGAAACGCTTCGTGCCCGCGACCGGTCGGTGGGACGTGGGACGAAAATAATGGCGTGGCACCCTGTGTTTGCATTAGAATGGCGACGCGGCAGTCTGCCAATTGATGAACCAGAAATCTCGACCAGGGAATCCGAATCATGGCTCGTCCACAACGACTCGTTGCGTGCTCACTTGTTGCGAGCGTGTTGGTCGCACTTCCCTTGATGACCTCTGTGGCGGGTGCCGATCCGCTGCCGAGTGCCCTGATCGGAGTTGCCAGCGTCGACATCACACCCGACACTCCGATCCGCATGTACGGCTATGGATCGCGGACAGCCGAATCGCAGGGAGTGGCTGGCCCGCTCCGCGCCAAGGCCTTGGCGATTCTCAGCAACGATGGTCAAGGTCCGGCAATCCTTCTGACAGTCGATTGCGGTGCAGTGCCCACTAACATTCGACAGGCTGTCTACCAGCGGGTGTGCGAGAAGACACGCCTTGCGCCGGAACGATTCGTGCTCTGTAACTCCCATTGCCACTCGGGACCTAACCTCGACGCTATGGAGTCGATGGAGGGGGAAGAACGCGAACACCTGGCACGCTACGCAGAGCAGATGACCGCGCGTCTGGTTCAGGTCATCGAGCAAGCGCTCGCGAACTGCCAACCCGCGCGGTTGGCACTGGCTCGCGGAAGCGTGACATTCGCGGCCAACCGACGCGTGCTCACCGAGGGCAAGTGGTCCGGCTTCGGGGCGGTTCCCGGAGCCCCCGTGGATCACGAACTCGCGGTGTTGAAAGTCACCCGAGAAGACGGGACTCTGCTGGCGGTCTTGGCCAACTACGCCTGCCACAACACGACGCTTCGCGGCGATTTCCAGCAGATACACGGCGATTGGGCTGCCTGCGCCCAGCAGTACATCGAGGCGAACCAGCCCGGTGCAACCGCCCTGATCTCCATCGGCTGCGGTGCCGATTCGGACCCCTGCCCGCACGGGACGGTCGAACTCTGCAAGCAACACGGTCGGGAGCTGGCCGACGAAGTCGAGCAACTGCTGTCCGGTCCGTGGGTCCCGATCACCCCTTCGCTTGCGGCGCGCATCAGAGATGTCGAAATTCCCTGGCGGCCGAATCCCGACATGAACTTCGCTCGCCAAGCCGCTGAGCACTCGTATCCAGTGAACACCCTCCTCGGTCAACTTGACGCCGGCGCCGAACTCCCGCCGCCTCCGACTTACGTGATCGTCACCTGGACCTTTGCGGACGACCTGGCGATGGTCTTTCTATCGCACGAGGTTGTTGTGGACTACGCGGTTCGTCTCAAGCAGGAATTCGATTCACAACGCCTGTGGATTACCGCCTATGCCAACAACGTCGATACGTACATTGTCTCCCCGCGGCTGATTCAGGAAGGCGGCTACGAACCCAGAAACAGCCTGAGCGCATTGGCTACCTTCGGCCAACCGGAGAAACTCGATCCGCCGCTATTGGACCGTATTGTCTCCACGGTGAAGGAGATGCTCCCGAACACGTTTCGGTAACAACAGACGGTGCGGGGCGATGGGGAAGCATGCTCCCTTGCCTGTGGTGTCACAACGAAGACAGACGTCGACTTCCCTCTCCGCCCCCCACGAGCTCCGCTCGTGCGGTGCATCCGATGGTGAGCTACGGCGCCGCCTCGCCCCTTACGTTCCTGCCGCCCACGAGCTCTGCTCGTGCGGTGCATCCGGTGGTGAGCTACGGCGCCGCTCGCCCCCTCCGTCCCCAACCCCCGCGAGCTCCGCTCGTGCGGTGCATCCGATGGTGAGCTACAGCGCCGCTCGCCCCATACGTTCCCGCCCCCCGCGAGCTCTGCTCGTGCGGTGCATCAGATGGTGAGCTACAGCGCCGCTCGCCCCATACGTTCCCGCCCCCCACGAGCTCTGCTCGTGCGGTGCATCAGATGGTGAGCTACAGCGCCGCTCGCCCCATACGTTCCTGCCCCCCGCGAGCTCTGCTCGTGCGGTGCATCAGATGGTGAGCTACAGCGCC
>JBGSHS010000008.1:0-14052 GCA_041752115.1 Pirellulaceae bacterium
CGCTGCCTGTCGGATGTAGTCGCATGCTTCAGCGACTGGTAGTCCGCCTCGGTCTTTGACCGTCCGAGACAAATCAACTCCGTCGACGTACTCCATTACCATGAAGTGGAACTCATCGGCCTGATCGGCGTCGTACGCGGTCACGATGTTCGGATGAGACAGTTGAGCGGCAGCCTTCACTTCACGATGGAAACGATCGATGGCTTCAGCTTTCCGAACCAGTCCGCGAATGATAACCTTCAATGCCACCGTACGTTCCATCTTCCGGTGACGAGCTTTGTAGACGTCGCCCATTCCGCCTTTGCCGATCAGCCCGACAATCTCGTAGCGCGGATGCTCGCTCAACTGGACAGGGATGTCCAGACATAACGAAGAAGGGGTAGCCAAAGCATGATCGACTGACTGATCATTCGGCAATTGCCTGGCTTCTTTCAAAAGGCCGACAAACGTGTCGTCTGACGACAGGCTGATGATGGTATCACAGCAAGGCTCACACTCGCTGATATGGCTCTCGATCGCGACCGCTTCGACCGGTGGCAGTTGCCCCAGGCTGTAGGCGTTCAATCGTTCCCGGCTCGGGTGGGCTGAGATTTCGGGCATGGAAAAGCTCGGTCAAAAAGTAGTCATGATCACGCGGATGTTCACCAGGGCCTCACATCACAGGAAGCTGTCAACCGTCTGAAGCGTCGCCAACTAACAAGACCCGATCGCCGCCAAGTATTTCAGCTCTTGGCGAAAAAACCGGAGGAAGACTCAATCAGCCCCTCGGACTCCTGACGTAACCTGCTCAGAACACGGCACTTAGCGATAACGACGGCATTCCTGGAAATTCCCATTTCCTGGGCGACAACGTCCGGTTTCGCCCCATCCAACGCTACGCGGCGAAATGCCCTCCAGGTAGTCGGCTCGAAGTGAGGCTCGGCGAGGGCCATCAGTTGTCGGAGTACGTACTGGTCGTGCTCACGATTCCAGACCTGGCTCATTTCGCTGGCCGGGTCGCCCAATTGTGCCAGCCTGGCATCGATATCCGAGTCGCCCCGTACCTGTGGACGACGGTCCCGTGCTCGCCAGAATTTCCTTAACCGATTGATCAGAATCGCCTTAAGCCATCCGCGGAAAGTGCCCGACTGTCCAGCATGCTCGAACTTACGGAGATCCTTGGACACGGCCAGCAAAACTTCCTGAACGAGGTCGTTCGCGTCGCTGTCTTGGACGTCGTATCGTCGCAACCAGGCTCGAATCAAAGGCGTGTAGAGATCCGCTAAACGATTCCAGCTTTCGTTTTCCGGGGATTGGCAGAGGCGTTCGAGAAGACTGAGCGAGGTTTCACACATGTTGGGGCGGTCCTTTCGATGATCTTCTGAACTGGCCCCCTCTCGAATCTCGTCGTTAATGGAAACGAGGTGGCCAACATGTTGGCTAATTCAGCAGCCACTTTGGCCCGGTCCTCTCGTTTGATCTTCGTCAGCAGTTGCTGTTGCTGCCTGTGCATAATCTCAAGGAGCAACTCTCCCCCGTTTCACCGGGGAAAGCTGCTGATCCTCCACAAAGCCAGGCTCGTTCAGTTCGACTTGATCGAGGCCGTATTTCTTGATGAGTTGCTTCAATTGACTTACGGAGCGGGGGGCTCGCTATCTTCGGATGCTCCAATCGGCGTCCAATCTGCTTGCGCGTAAGAAATGGCTTCCATCAGTAGCATCCCGAGATAATCTTCGGCACCTTGCTCGGTCATGTATAGGAAAGCCTGATCAACGTTCCTTCTTTCGAATGCGCTGATCACCGCGTTCGCTGCGACCGATATTTCTTGCGAATCCGGGTCTTCCTGCTGCGAGTGAACCGGATGCTGACAGATGAACAGAGTCGCCAGAACCAGGGTTCTCACCACGTAACTCCTGAGCTTCTTCATGATGGTTGCCTCCCGCAGGACCTGCTTTTGACTTCCGCCGAGCACCACGCACGGTCCAACTACAAGGTCATGCGTCAAAACGGGGATCATGCCCTCAAAAAATCGGAATTATGGGTGGAAGAGCCATGCTCGCATCCAATTCGCGGCCGATTGAACCGCTCCCCTCGGGACCATCCCGGTGGCGACTGACCGTGAAGTCGAACACATTGAGTTGGATGTGCACGCCGCGGTAAGCCCACATCTTGGCGCTGATGCTGGGCTTCTGTTGGTCCAGTGCTTCCTGGAAGACTCCCTACATGCGCCGCTGCTGGGGATCGCTCACGTCCAACGGAGGAATCGTCTTGGGGTGCAGCAGGGTGACACCCGTATCGTCGCAGCCCACCACACCATCGGTTCGCAGAACATCCGTGAAATACCCCAGCAGCGGTTCCACGATGTCAAAGCTGTTCGCCAGGATATTACGTTGGGTGCTGCGCGACGGTATCCATGGTCATCGCTCGCGTCTGTGTGGCTGGCGAGAATGGAAATCCATGTGCGTGGCCTCACAGCATTCGCGTGACCGGAATCTACCGAAACGACGCTTCCGACTTGCGACTTGATCCCGCGATTCGACGAATCGAGCCTCACTCCCAGAGACAGAATCGTAGTCGTCGCCTGAGACTCGTGGTTAGGGGTGCTAGCATCCCCCGATGGCAACTTGTCCATTCGGATTTGTGAATGCGGCGTTGGCATCGTGTTGGCACACGTCGCTGTAATTGACACCCCAATGCGCGCCTCTGATAATGCCGATCAGCTTATTGATCGAATTTGGCCATTTCGTCTTACATGAGGAGATTGACCATGCGACGCTTTGTGACAACTTCCATGTTCGCTTTGGTTCTGCTGACAGCTGCTGTTTGCGTCGCGCAGGACGATAAGTCCGACGATGCCGGTGCCAAGGCCGATTCACCGGCCATGTGGCAAGCCTACAAGAAGATGTGGGAAGGGAAGTGGGAGACCACGATCACAATGCCCGATGGTGAAGTCACTGCCGCATCGACTGTCGAAGTGATCGTGGGCGGCAAAGCCGTGTTGTCGAGTGCCACGTGGACGTACCAAGGCGGCACGCTGAATATTAAATCGATTGGAAACTGGTTCCCGAAACGGAAATCAATCGTGGTCCACACAGTTGGCTCGGACGGTGGACAGTCGGATGCGGTGATCACGCTAGACAATGGAGAAGAACGCGGCTCAACGTCGTTTATCGACGCCGACGGAACTGAGGAAAGCAGTAAGTCCGTCGTTACCTTGATCGACCCGGACACAATCAAAGTGACATTCTTGGAAGGTCGCTTTGCAGGCGGCGAATTCACGTGGAAGCGGAAGAAGATGTAAAGGCTCGAATGGCGGACAACAAAGTCCGTGTACCCCGGATCACCCTGTCAGCAACGGGGGGCCTGTGATCAATGATCGAGTCGCTGAACTGCAATGGTGAGCCACTTCCGGCCTCCGCGCCGTGACTTGAATCCAGGCCCCCGTAGACTCGCCTCAAAGGGGCCGATTTCGCGCCGGAAGGTGCTGGACTGACCTCCGCTCGCCGAGGAATTTTGAAAGCGTTTGACGGACCGTGGGGACGGTGTCACAGGTAGGGTGCGAACAACAAACCGAAGACCGTCGGCAGCGGTCACTGGCGGTGTCAGCTCAGGGAAGGCGAGCCATCCCCCGGCTCCATCACGATGCTGTGAGCAGGGTGCTGCCGAAAGCATGGCCGCGACGTGTGGGTCGACCGAATCTTCACTCGCTGTGCGGCTGGCGTCGATTTTGGACGCATCCAGCGAGCAAACGCTGTGGGACGGCAAAGTGAACGAAAGCAACTTCGATCTAACCAAGTCGGAATCATGCAAGATCGCCGCGAGTTTCTCAGAACGTGTGTCGCCGGCGGGGCGGGAGTCACCCTGACTCGGTTCGTCGCCGGAACGCACGCTGTCGCCCAGGAAGCCGGAAAACAACCTGTGACGCGAGCCATGCGGTTCGCGCAATTCAGCGATACGCACGTGGGCGTCACCATCCCCTTCTCCGAGATAGGCTTCGCCCAATCGCTGAACCACGTCGGTTCGCTGAAGGATCCGCCGGAGTTGATCCTGATGACCGGCGATCTGGTGACCGACGCCTTCTGGACCCCCGAGGCCGAGGCCCTGGCACACTGGAAAGTGTTCAAGCGGGTGTTGAACGACAATTGCTCGATCCCTGTCCGCTATTGCATCGGCAACCACGACGTGCACGGCTGGGGCAGCGGCAACACGACTACGCCGCTTTCGGGCGACGCCATGTTCAAGCAGGAGACCGGACTAAGAAGCACTTACTACAGCTTCGACCAGGCCGGCTGGCACTTTATCGTCCTCGATGACATCCGGTACGGCGGCTTCAACGCCTTCCAGCACTACCTCGACGAAGCGCAAATGGCTTGGCTCAGGGCCGATCTGGAAAAAACTGATCCGAGTACGCCGATCCTTGTCGCCACCCACGCTCCCATATTGTGTGTCGTCTGCTTCTTCGAGGCTCCGCCCAAACAATTCGATCTCAACCCGCAGGAAGGCTGGTTCGTCTCATGGGATTGTGTCCACAAGGATTACGACGCGCTGAAGAAGTTGTTCGTCGCCCATCCTAACGTGAAACTGTGTCTGAGCGGCCATTATCATCAAGTGGACCACTGCGAGTATCTTGGCACGCATTACATTTGCGGCGGGGCCGTTTCGGGCACCTACTGGCGCGGACCTAATCCGCCCGGCGAATTCGAGGCAGGCTATGGACTCGTCGATCTCTACAACGACGGCACGTTCGACTACCATTACGTCGACTATGGACTGGTCGGCTATCAAGACGATCCCAGTCGCAAGCGTTATCCGTGGTACAAGCCCCTGAGAGCAGAAAGGTGACGGGCACCAGGTAAGAGATGCATGCCGCCCACCGCTCGCATTGCCCCTGGCCGATTGCCTTGCCATGGGCTCAACCGTGCATTGGGGAGGGGCGAGCCACGCGTTCCCGCGTGACTCGTCCATCCGTTCTCATGGGGTCACGATGTGAACTGCTCGCGAATTGTCTGAATCTCCTCCGAGCCAATTCCGAGCGATTCGAGGAACTCCTGATGGGCATCGGGTTCGAGGCGTTCAAACTCGCGATGCCATTTGTGCATGTCGTCGTCGTTCAGTCCGGCGGCACGCATGATTTCCACCCAACGGTCTTTCGTGATCATATCGTTCTCCAAGGTTACTGCAGGTTTCTTCGGACCCTTCGACTGAGCTCCTGGCCGTCGGGACCACTTCTCGCCACTCCCGCGACGGGACGTCCTGGAAGTGATTTGTTCGAGCAGCATGACGACCTGCCGTTGCTGCTTGCGTAGTGACTCGATCTCTCGCTCAAGCGATTCAAGGTGCTTTTCGAGAATCGTTTCGGTGCTGGAATCGCCAAGGCCGCGTTGGTCAATCAATTCGACGATCTGCTTCAGGGGGATGCCCATGTCCCGATAGGTACAGATTCGCCGCAGTCGCTCGACTTCACCGGCCGAGTAAAGGCGATAGTTGGCTTCGCTGCGGTTGATCGGGCGGAGCAACCCCAGTCGATCGTAATAGAGCAAGGTCGAACGGCTCAGCCCGGCCGTCTTGGCCAGGCGGCCGATGGTGTATTCTTCCGACATTTTGCATCTCAGAACACGCGGAATCTCGTTCGTTTCGGGAAGTGTACACCGTGAAGCTGTAGACGAGTCAAGCGGCATTCTCGGAGATCGCGGCCCAATACTTACAGTGGCTCAACGAACTGAGCATTGTCGTGCAAGAGCACGGAGAGTACCATAGATACCATGCGCTTTCCGGAAATGGCATCAGCGTTTGGCGGGTCGTCAAGGCATTGAGCAGCGAGTTGGATGTATGCGTCATGAGATCAACGCTGCGGAGTGGAGTCAGGCGACGTGCGGGGCCGTTGGCAGGTCGCCAACAAAGGAACGATTTGCGAGTCATTCAACCCACCGTGGCTCCGGTTGGCGTGGCAGGTGGTAGCGGCCAGCAAGAGCGCAAACAGGACCCACGCCAGGTGAACGTTTTGTTCGCGCAATCAGTAATCCAGACTGGCATTGTCTGACCTATCGATTCGCATTGCCCCCCAAATTATGTGTTCTTCCGATACGTGTTCCGCCGACGTCTATTGGAAAGCGCAGCTTGTAGGTCGCCTCGACGACATCCGTGCGTCACAGCCCTATTTGATTGGAAGCTGGACCCAAGGAGACAATCTAGAATTCAACTCGACACTTCATAGGCTCCGTATGTTTTGTCGGGAACAAGAGCCTGAATACCTACAAATGCCACCCGACCGGTGGATCGCACATTATGCTTGCCTGCTTTGGCGTGTAGTGAGCCGAGAAACATCACGCACAAGCCAACGAATCTTGGCGTACCTCAACACGCAGGCCGACTTCGTAAGCCTGAACCGGCTCAGACAAGAACTGAGATGTTCCATCGTGAACGCGCATAGACCATGGGACAACCCCGTCCATCGAGCAGCTTCATGGTTAGTTGACAAAGGAAGGATTCGGTTTGCTGAGCCTGGTTGGACTGGGCCTCATTTCGCGTCCTTAAGTTGCGAAACTGCGTTCCCCGAAGGGTCGTTTATTGGCCCGCTCGTCCTGAGATACAATGCCGAGACCTACGATGTAGCGGCAATCGGATGGACAAGTCATCCAGAGTCTGTCAGGCAGGCGGAAAAAATATGCGGTCTTGAAACCGGCTATCCAGAACTCCCGACATTTCGGTGGAGTAGTCGAAATGCGTTCAAGAGCGAAATCGATGAAGTCAGGCGCGTCACTAGCGATTCCTAGTACCAGCCGAAAGCTGCCGAGGCACACGGTGTCATAGTTGAATTAAGTGACATTCGTGACAGACGTCTATTCGTTCACGAAACTCGTCGACCAGGTGGTTCTGATATCGGTCAACAACCGACCGATTGTTGTTATCGGAACGCTGCCCCCCCATCACGTGAGTTCAACAAAAACGAGCCCTCATCAGGCAAACAATTCGGGCGGCAGCAACGCTCGACGCAACTCATTTTCCGTCCATAACTTACTTAGTTTGATACCCATTCGGTCCCCCTGAAAACGAAGGGAACCAGTATCGAACTACGTACAGTCAGGTTAACGCGGACGCAGTGATTCTGCCCACAGATTCGGTCATCTGTCGGGGGGCATCGAACTTCCCACAGCCGAGTTAACAGTTCACGCGAGTGGGGAGGCAGCGTCGCCGGAGGCGGTCTCGGAATAGCAGTCCCGTGATTAACAACGCAGGTGAGGTTCTTGGTCGTACCTGTCTTGGACTCGTCGATGCCGCGTTTGCCGCGAACGGCAACGTGCCAACGGCGCTGTCCCTCGAGGTAAGTCCGTTTGGACAGCAGCACTATGATTTGAATGGCGCTTTCATGGAGTCCTCGATGATGGCCCACATCGCGACCGTGTTCGCCAGAAGCGCGCCAATCACCAGATCCACCTGCACCACATCAAAGATCCCCGGCGGTGATTGGGGTCGCGGGCGGAGACAGCATAGAGCAGAAGGCCAAGGACCACCGCCAGGAGCGGGTCGAAGGCGATGAGGACGTCACACGAGATGTCGATTCCACGTCCAGTCCACAGCACGGTCCCGAGAAACGCGCGCCACAGGACGGCGAATAGCTGCCCATCGCATCGACCACCACAACACCGCCATTCTCGGCCAATTCCCGGAACCTCCACCAGGCAATCGGTCGGTCACTGCGGACCTCGGCCTCGTAGTCATTCGCCAGGACCTCTCGGGCCAGCACCAGTCCCAGAAATGCGGCGATGAGCAAAGCGGCACGCACGAATCGTGTCGAGTCCAGCATGGCATGTCGCGTCAAGATCGAACTCATTGCGGGTCCCCTCTCCTCTGCCGAATTGCACCGCTATGCGGCCGATTGTAGTATGGGCCACGACCGTAAGATATTCCCGGTTAGCCTGCGAAAGCGAAGGAACAACGTGATGCGCGCGATCTGGAGCCTGACTGTAAGCCTGACGATGACGATGGTGGCCGTGTCGCAGGGAGGGGCGGCGGACTTCCATATTTCCCCCGCAGGTAACGATGACTGGTCGGGTAAACTCGCCCAACCGAACGCTACAGCGACCGATGGTCCCTTTGCCACCCTGGCGCGGGCGCGGGATGCGATCCGCGCACTCAAGACCCAAGGACCGCTGCCGGCAGGAGGTATTGCCGTCGAACTGAGCGGTGGCACCTTCGAACTGGCTCGCCCATTGGAACTGACCGCAGCGGACAGCGGAACCGAGAACTCGCCAATCATCTACCGGGCTGCGCCGGGGGAAATCGTGCGACTTGTCGGCGGGCGGGTCGTGAGCGACTGGAAATCGGTCGCGGATACCCATGTGCTGCAACGACTCGATGGACCGGCGCGTGGTCAAGTCTGGCAGGTCGACCTGAAAGACCTCGGGATCAGTGACCTACAGGGTATTAACTCACCAGGAAGCTATCAGTCCGATCCGGGCCTGGAGGTGTTTTTTCAGGATCGGCCCATGACACTGGCCCGCTATCCGAACGGGGGCTACCTGCACATCGCGGCCGCGCTCGACGCGAACGGAAATCGTCAAACGGGTGAAGTGTCCACACCCGATGGCAAGATCGCGTGCGATGACCCGCGGTTGACGCGGTGGGTGGATGAGAAGAATGTTTGGCTACACGGCTTCTGGATTTGGGACTGGGCCGACATGCGCGTGCCGCTTGCAAGTGTCGACGCGGCGGCCCACACGTTGACGATTGGCGAGAGTGCCGGCAGGCCATTCGCGGTGCGCACTGGGCAGTGGTTTTACGCCGAAAATGCGCTGTGCGAACTCGATAGCCCCAGCGAATGGTATCTGGACCGCGACCTCTCGATTCTCTATTTCTGGCCTCCGGCGCCACTCTCGGCCGGCCAGGTCGTCGTCTCGGTGACTCGCGATCTCGTGCGGTTCCAGGATGTTTCGCACGTCACTCTTCGGGGCTTGATAATTGAAGCCGGGCGTGGCAGCGCATGCGTCATTACAGGCGGTGACCATGTGCGGATTGCCGGCTGCACGCTGCGCAACCTGGGCAACTGGGCCGTCCGAGTTTTTGGCGGCACCCAGCACGGCGTCGTGGGTTGCGACATCTACCAGACGGGGCAGGGCGGCATCCACCTGGAAGGTGGCGATCGCACAACGCTGACACCGGCTGGTCACTACGCCGACAACAACCACATCCATCACATCGCTCGCTGGGACCCGGTCTACCAGCAAGGGATCACGCTCTTTGGCGTCGGCAATCGGGCCACACACAACTTGATCGACAACGTACCGCACGTGGCCATCGGGTTCACGGGGAACGACCAGGTCATCGAGTACAACGAAATCCACAGCGCGGTCTTCCAGTCGAACGACGCCGGTGCGATCTACACATCCCCGCCGGATGAGACCTGGTCGATGCGCGGCCACAAGATTCGCTACAACTACCTGCACAACATCCACGGGTTCCAGAATAAAGGCTGTCTGGGAGTCTACCTGGACGATTGCTTCTCCTCGGCCGACATTTCGAGCAATATTTTCTACGATGTGGCGACGCCGATTCTGATCGGCGGTGGACGCGACAATGTGATGACAAACAACATGTTCATCCAGTGTGGCCGGGCGTTCAGCCTTGACGCGCGGGGCCTGGGCTGGGCCAAGGGCGTTGGCGAATCTGCCACGCGCGAACTGCACAGCTTGAGATACAGAGAGCCGCCGTGGTCGGTGAAGTATCCCGAGCTGCTGAACCTGCTCGACGATGAGCCGCTGGCCCCAAAAGGGAACGTCATGGCACGCAACATCTGCTGGGGCGGACCGTGGGGCTGGACTGAACCGAAGGCGGAGCCCTTTATCGAATTCGAGAACAACCTTGTCGATACGGATCCCCGGTTCCTCGGGCAGCCGCCCGCCGACTTTCGTCTCGCCGACGACTCGCCTGCCAGAGCGATCGGCTTCAACTCGATCCCGGTGGACAAGATCGGCGTTTACGCCAGCGATGACCGCGCCTCGTGGCCGGTCGTGTCCACGTTGTATCCCGCGCCGGCAGAACCGCCACCGGCGAACCAGTAGACTCCGAACCGCCGTGTGCGATCCACGCCCGTTCTTCCGCAACTTCGGCGATTCGCCAGCGAAGACCGCTGCGAAAACGGATGGGCTCTGTTGTTCAACCGCTTCGCAGTAACGACGCGGACCGCTAACGTGGCTCACCTCTGGAACAGATTTCACAACCATCACCAGGATTATTTCCCCCAGCCTTTCACTATCCCACGCAGAATCGCCAAGGAGGGGTGCGCGGGACCAGGATGTCAGCTCTTCGCGCAAGCAGAACCACACAAACAGGGCGGTTGTCGGAATTCGATGATGGCTATCCGGTATACATTAGGAATCGCTTTGGGGGTGCGTTGGGATCGACCTTAGGCTCCGTCTTGAGCAGGTTCAACTTGCCATCGCGAAGCTCGTACGTCTCCTCGAGGAATGCACCCGTCTTCGCTGTCGATTTGAACACCGGTATGGCCCGTATCCGGACCGGCGTGACACCGTCGACACCCTTAACGTCGATGATATGAATGTACCACTTCCAAAACGGCGTCCGCGGATCGTTCCAGACGGACCGGAAATAGACTGTACGCACCGAAGGCGCCGCTTGCGACGTAAAGAGCTCGGCAATTGCAATCTGCTTCTAATCCTCGCGGTCCGACAGCTTGACTTGGTTTTCGGGTGGCACTGTTTCTTTGTCGCCTGCCCGCGTGCGCGGTTGTTCGTCACGCACTCGACCTATCAGCCCACCAAATCCTGGGGATGCGAACAGGTCAAGACATTCCAGCAGCACAGCCAGGACACAGGACTGGGGGCGGAATACCTGTTGCACGACCGCGACACGAAATTCACTGCGACCTTTGACCAGTCCTGCAAAGAGGCTGATCTCCATGTGATCAAGTTACAGTACCGCTCACCCAACACGAATGCGTATGTAGAGAGGTTCATTCAGACACTGCAGCAGGAATGCCTCGACTACTTCATCGTGTTCGGGCAGCAACACATGGATTACTTGGTGCGTGAAATGGTGCAACATTACCATTCCGAGCGTCCGCATCAGTCGAAGGACAACCATCCGTTGCTGCTTTCCCCATCGCCGGAGGCTGCCGTATCGGAGCCCACCCGGCGCCACAAGCGGACCCGTTCGTCGGCGGCCCAAGACCAGATCGTCTGCGAGCAACGCCTCGGTGGGCTGCTCATGCACTACCACTATCACCGGGCGGCGTGAGTGCACTGTGTGCCTTCAGCTCGTCTTGGGTTTGAGCAAGCCAGCCAGCAACGCTGCCAATTGGTCTTCGACATGGAGTATGGGAGCCCAATGCTGCATGTAGGTTGTGTCGAGCGCAGTGCCTTGGACGGCAAACACCCCCGCAGCGTCGTGGAGTTGGCGGTCCGATGGTGAAAGAGTGTGCCAGTAAAACTTGTGCAGAATCACATCTTCAGCGGTCATGATCCAAGCCGGCGTTCCAAACAACGACACTTGCCGGCGACGGGCAAATGCGTTTTGCTCGAAGGGATCGGCTTTCAGTAGCCAGAAGTTAACCTTCAACGCGGACTGCTCGTCGATCGCGTTGAACTGATGCGGTGGTGTGAAGGCTCGTCGAATCGAGTCGATCTGAATGAAGAAGCCATCGCCGAAGGCCGCTGCGAGCGATTCGACACCGGCCGGCTGCAGGACGAGGACAAAATCCAGATCGTGCGTCGTCCGCGGGATACCCCAGTAATTGCTCGCCATGGAACCGACGAGCATATACGGAACGCTCAGCCGATTCAGCCGCTCGAGACAGTCCACGAGCAATTCTCGCTCGGTTCTCATTGGTAGGCAGCTGCCAATCGCTGTCGCAATCGACGATCGATCTCTTGTTCATCGGACGTTGGATACTGCTGGCGAATTCCCTCTCGGGCCACCTCGCACGCAAAGGCATGAAGATCTAGCGCGATCTTCAACCGTTCTTCACCGGTCATCTGCCGATAACGCTCTAACTGTTTTTCCAGCGCAGCTTCGGGAGTCATGAATGCACCGTGCGTTTTTTCTGCTCGAGTCGTATTCGGCTGCGTCGCTTCCGGACGCGCAAACTGAAGGAATTCACGACGGCTAGCCACAGCGGCTGAACGCCTTCATTGTGCCATCTTGGAAGCCACGTGCCAACTTGCCGTGCGGCGAGGGACATATGAGACAGGTCGCCGAGCAGGCGTCACGCGAAACGTATTCCGCGTCTCCCCGCCGCCCGTGCTCGGCCGGGTTCGACGCTTTGGGACGATCGCAGAGACCGTTGTCTGGTCACGCAATGCAACGAGACCGGCGAGATGCGCCGTCAGCAACCTTGGGCACAAGCAACCGTTTCATTGGACGGGTGGCGCCGAGAACCGGACCGATTCCGCAAATGGTTCGTCCCGGGGTCCGAACGGAACCAGGTTGTTAACCCGATTGGCCCTGTTAACCAGAGAGCGCGAGAGTTTGGGCCAGAGAAGCGGTCGGAGGTGGGCCGGGCGGCGCTCGCGCGCAACGGCCAGAGAATTCTCACGGTGGGGCGACTCGTCGCAAGTCGTTGCGTGGCAGGCGGAAAAGACGAAACGCCGGGAGCAGAAACTTTCGGCGTCTGGTGTTAACCCGGTTGTCGGCGGATATTCCGCAACGAAAATCAGCTCCCCGAACCGAACCCTTTGCGAACCACGATTCTGAGAACGCTCTGCGTAACATGTTCCAAGACAATACCTTGCTGCTTCCGAGTCCTGTTCGGTCCACCCCAAGGGAAACGAACCCTTCGTGAACTTGGCTTAATTAGGTTAACAGGCTGGGAGGGGACTTGGCAGTTCACTACCGCCCTGGTCGGCCGTTCCGATTCCCGTTGATAGGGACAGCCTGATTGTCATTTCTCGTCGCAGGAGGTATTCCACAGCGCCGGTCGGTCTATCCTGACGACAGGCAACCCAGTACAACTGAAATGCTTGACACGCAATGGCTTGCGTCGATAATTCGCCATGGGCGCGTCGGGATAGTCCGCCGCACCGGTCGGCCAATTCACGCGCGTGATGCGAGCCATTGGCCCTTCCCGACGGTTTCTGGCGTGGCGAAAGAGCGTTTGCCTGCGGGCCGTCCCTCGCAACGCACACGTTGGTCACGTCAGTGTGTGCTCGATCATGGAGCAATCATCGATATGAATCCAAATTCCATTTGACTTGAGTCCGCCTGAGAAGCTGCAGTTGGTTGAGGACCTCTGGGACGATTGGGCTGCTACTCCTTCCGAGATTCCTCTCCACGACTGACAGAAAGAGGAAATCACACGACGCAAGGCCAACTTGATGAGCCGACCAGCTTCCGGGCTCTCTTGGGATACCGTGAAGGTGAGGATTCGGAGTCGATATGGCCGCTGAACTGGTTCTTGCGCCCGAAGCCGAACAACATGTGGGCGAGGCGTATGACTGGTATGAACATCGTCGGCAGGGACTGGGAGAGGAGTTTCTCAGCTGCGTCGATGCCTGCATCCAGCGAATCTGTCGTGAGCCGGAACTCCATACCAAAGTGTACGACGATTATTGACGGGCCTTGGTCCGTCGCTGTCCCTTCGCTGTCTTCTACGAGTATTCCGGTGGGGTAGTGACGATTTCCAGCGTGTTCCACACGTCCCGAAATCCGGATAAGTGGCGTGAGCGATTGCCGTGATCTCACCCCGCGCCCTTCGGCGTCGATGTGAATGAAGAGGCACTGCATCAATCGAACGCGAAAGAGCGAGTGCCGCGGCAATGCGATGGGCTGTTGCTCTATGACAAGAATGTCGTGAGCGGGCTGTCGAAGACGAATCCCTGGCCGAGAGATTCGTCCCCCTCTTCTTGTTCTCGCGAACTTCGCGGTGCATTACATCAGTTCGGCAAAGGGGCGTAAACAGGTCGCGAAGAGGCGCCGGGCACAGGATGTTGGCGTCGTAGACGGCAGTAACGGGGTGATCCATCAGTAACCCATCTTGAGTTCCTGAGCGTCAGCGGAAAGCTGGTCGAGCACCTTTTCCCTGGTCTCGTCATCCTTCCTTTTGTACGCCATCAGGTCGTC
>JBGSHS010000009.1:0-50276 GCA_041752115.1 Pirellulaceae bacterium
CGGCACGCAGGTCCTCGATCCGGCGGTGGGCGCGCTGGGGAGTCCCATCTACCAGCTGTTTCCCGGCGGCCAGCGCGGGCCCGCGGGGACCATCTATCCGCCGCGCAAGCGGCCGGCGGACCAGGTGAGCTTGGGCCAGTGCACATCCGTCCAACGCGTGGCGGCCGGGCCGGTCTACGAGCGCTGGGAGTTCCACTACCAGGTGCCAGGCGCCACCCAATACGCTTTGGTGGCGACCTTCTTTCACCACCTGCCGCAGTTCGAATTGACCGCGCGCCTGATCAAGATCGATGTGCGCGATCCGGAAGGCATGTATGTGTTGTTCCCCTTCGCGGTGGCGGATGGCGTCTGGCACTGGGACAAGCCGGGCGCGTTGATCCGGCCTGGACTCGATCAATTGCCCCAGAGTTGCACGGATTACTACCTCCTCCAACATGGCGCTGCGCTCGCCGGGAAGGACTGTGGTGTCGCCTGGGCCACGCTCGACGCACCCCTGGTGCAGTTGGGCCAGTTGCGACTCTGGACCTATTCCACGAGCATCGAGCCTGTCGGTCCGCTCTACTCGTGGCTGACCAACAACAAATGGGAAACGAACTTCCGGCTGAGTTGCGGCGGCGCCTACGACTTCCGCTACCTGGTCCAGGTCGGGCGCACGTGCGCGGACGCCGGACAGGCTGTCGATCAGGTCCGTGCGATGAGCTATCCACCGCTGGTGCTGAGAGGTTAGCGCGAATGGAAATCAACCGGAGCCTGTGTTGCGCGGCATGGGGCGGTGTTCTGTGGTCCAGCTGCGCCATCGCCGCCATCGACGTTACGGGCTTCCCCACCGAACTCAAGGTCGACTATCGCCTGCCGTTCAAGTCCATTTCGCGTGCGAACCTGGGGCTTCGCGAAAAGGAGGTGTTTTCGTTTGTGTGGCATCCGAACGCGGACAGGTCGCATTGCCTCTTCGCCGAGAAATGGGTGATGTATGCCATCCAGGGAATGGTGAACCGCGCGGGCCCGATGATCTGGCTGGATCACTCCGAATTCGGATATCTGTCCGACGTGCATTGGAGGAAATGGTACCAAGAGCAGCACGGCTTCGTCTTCCTCGACCAAGGAAGTGGGCTGGGGGATTTGCTCAAGTCAAGTGCCGGATGTTTCAATGGTGTCGTCGTCTACGACGACTGCGACTCGGACAACCACTTTCTAGCAGCCAACATTGCCAGCCTGAACCTCTGCATCCCGGTCTCCGTATCCGTGTACGAAAAGCATCGGAGCGCCTTCGATGGCTTGCCCGTGGTTCTCTATCTTTCCGCCGAGCGACTTTCGCGCCAGACCGCGTACAACTGGATCGCCACCAACTGCATTCCCCTGATGGACCGGACCTGCTCGTACTGTCCGGATGCGCGGTTTGCCGACAACCTGATGGGGCCGTTGGAATGGTACGAATATGCGTTGGGGGCAGACATTGGCTTCTACTTCAAGTGTCCCATCTACAACGTCTCCAGTCTGCCAGCTCCGTCCGCGCATGTGGCTGGTGGACCGAATCCGCAAGGAATTGGGATGGAGGGATCGCCTGAGGACCACGCGGCTTTCGCCACGATCATGCAGCAACTTCTCCCGCCGGCCAGGTGTTACGGCTGGGGCACGGCCGAAGCGGATCAAAGTCGGTGGGGACATGTCATGGTTCACACACCGGGAAGCTGCAACCTCTCATTCCACGCCGCGGTGAAACCTCTGACGAAGCTGCCGTTCGTTCAGAACACGACCCCACGCATCGCGAAACCGGAGCCAAAAGTGTACATCGCCTTCACTGCTAACGAGGGCGATACGATGGGCGTGAAGTGCAACTTGCACTGGGGCGGATGGGAAAACGCTCGCCAGGGAAAGGTCCCGGTCACCTGGTACGTGAATCCATTCCTGATCAAGCGATTTCCCGCCGTCTTCGATTATTACTTCATGACCAGCACCCCCAACGATTACTTCGCCTGCGCCCCTTCTGGTGCCGGGTATTGCCATCTCGATTTTGCCCAACCAAAGGACGCGGAACGCTTCATCAAGTTCAGTGCCGAAGTGATCCGGGAGACCATCAACGTCAGAGAGGTGTCGCTCTGGGCCTCGGACCGAAACTACGAACATGAGTTGATGGCAAGATACTATTCCGACCTTCGCGGTATCCTTCCTAAACCGATGGGAGCGCACCAGTACGGCTGGTTGTCTTTTACGGAGACAAAGCACCTGCCCGTCCTGCGTGCTGGTGATGCTTATTATTGGTTCCTGCGATGGGGAGAGTTAGTCCGAAAGAACGGAGCCGATGGTTGGAGCCTTGATTACGACAAGATCATCCGCTTCATCGAAGAGGCCAGGGCCAGCCGTGCCGAACCCTGCTTCATTGAGTTTTATGGCCTCCAGAATGATCTCCCCGATTGTATTGCTGAGTTGCGTGAGAAATTGGATCCTCGGCTGTGCGAGATTGTCGATCTCGGCACGCTGATGCATCTCGCGGCCCAGGTGCAGCCGAGCACGCTGGACCTCGCAGAGCCTGGCGATCCCACCGTTGGGGAGGGAGTACAGCCTGCGGTTGGCGGAACCATTCCCTGGACAGATAAGACGTGGCGCGAGGCGGGAAACTGGATCGGCCTCAACGGCGCCTCCGTATCGCAGACCCCGAATGGAATCAAGATCAGCCTCGCCAAGGACCAACTGTGGGGGCTGGCGCAGATCAACAGCGTCCGGCTCCCGCTCAACTGCACCAGCCTTCGGATGACGATCAAGTCGTTGACGGGTGGCTCGTGGGTGTTGAAGATCACGGACACCTTCGATCCTACGGGCGCCCTGCGCGACTATGTTCCCCTGGGGGAGTTCCCGCATCTGGGGACCTACACGCAGTCCATTGATCCAGCATTGGTTGAGATTGTCAGAAGCGGGCGGCCGTTGAAGTCGATCTCGATCGGCTGCGCTGGCGCCGCGGGTGCGGAAGTGGTGTTCGAGGACCTGAGTTTCTTCTCGGAGTAGAATGTGCCCGCCGAGTAGTGTCGCGGGACGCTTACGTGTGACGGGGGCCAGCCAGTCCGCCTCACCACGCTTCGCACCGATGCCACTTGGGGCAACGGCACCGTCGCCGCGCAAGTCGAGACGCCCGACGATGAGTCAAGACGATTGCCTCCACGGAGCGTTGTGAAATCCGTGCCAGCGGTCACGTGGCTCCGCTGCCCTGTCTGGCCCCTTCGCGATACTTACGTGTGACCATCATAAACCTGAACCACCGCGAACGCTGTTCTGTCACCCCTTCTGAATTCCATCGGGCTTTCGGGAGAGCCGTGACTGTGACCTCGCGACCACCGCTCCTGGCCGTGTCCTTTGCCGCAGCGGCTGCCGGTGTTCGTGACGAGAGAGCTTAGAAGCACGCCAGAGGGAGGATTCCGTGAGTGGCCAGGTCACGCGGCGATCATCCTGATACGGGCCGATCTTGTCCCAGGGGATTTCCACGAAGCCGAATTGCCGCCATCGCTCAACTGAAAGCACCTGGACCAAGCACTGTTAACGAGGAACCTGGGCTTGTGACCGTCATCGGCTCGAAATCCGAAGTTGATCAGACAAACAAGTTGATTTAGTATGACGTGAGAAATCGCGAGCAAGACAGGGGCACCAAAGGCCGAATATACACGAACCAAGCGATGGACCGGCGTCGCCAAAGGGCCGCTTCTCCAGTGGATGATCGCTCGCGGCGACCGCGGTCATCGCCAGCGTTCAGCTTCCCAGAGAGTGGAGGCTGCTCCAATTGATTCGGCCCTTACCACGAGGAGATGAGGGGAATGGCACTTATCGCCGACTTGTGCCCGAACTGCCAACGA
This sequence comes from Pirellulaceae bacterium, assembly GCA_041752115.1. GTDB lineage: Bacteria > Planctomycetota > Planctomycetia > Pirellulales > Pirellulaceae > JAJRVM01. The sequence goes on from JBGSHS010000009.1 coordinate 3,840, forward strand.
GTTACCCGCTGCCAAGTCGTTGAGCGAAATTCTGCGGTAGGCGGATTGATTCTCGGCGTCCCTTTCGTCCTGCCCTCATCTTCTGTCGCTTGCTGTTGCGGCGAATGCGGCTGCGAATTCAACAGCCAGACCTGGGACTCCCAAAATGCCCTGTCGCCTGGCGAGGCGATGTCGCTCGACATCGAGTCGATTCTGAGCCTCACGAATCCGGCGCTGCAGGAACGACTGGCTCTGTTACGACTCAAGGCCGTCCCAGAGTTAGGCGAGGCATTTGATCTCCTTGAGCGATTGAAGCCCGGCAACCTGCGCACCACGTTGAAAGACGCACTGTTGCAGTGGCCAAGCGTTGACAAAGGCGGGCAGGAGCAGTTCTTGGCGGGCGTAAACGACTGCGCCGAGGCGCTGCAGTTCGCCCGTTTGATCGCGAAACGCTCCACGACGGGAGTTGTTGGCTGTCTAGCGGGCGCCCTCGGCTGCGTCGGAGTGTGGTCGGGGTGCATCATCGCATTTGGCGCCGAATTGGACCTTTGGAGGTGGCTCGGAGTCATCAGCATCGGAGTAATCGCTGGGTCGCTCTTGTGTGGCCTGTTCTGGTCAGGAAGGGATCGGCGGTGGCTCGAAGGAGTGCTGATTCCCGAAGCCGACCGAGCAGGGATTCGCCTCGGGTGGTTGTTGGCCGTCCTCGAAGGCAGCGGCGTCTCGAAGTACGGTGAAGACGAGTTGGCCTCGTTGCGTGAACTTGCCCCGGCGATACGGGTCACGTTGGCTGCATCGGGCAAGTCTCCTGACGAAGCTGGGTTCGTCTCCGGCGAAAGATCGTTACATTCAGGAATTTCGGGCCGAACAGACGGCTGAATCGAAACCGGGCAGCCATTCCGGTACTCCGCACTTCAACGTTGTCGCCGGCGGCCCCGGCAGCTTAGCCAAAGACGCGTCCACGAACGACTTCCCAAAGCTGGTGTCGAACGCGATGTGAGTATGGACTCAGTGTTCGTGTCCCTACGAGCGACGGCCTCACGATGGATCGCCAGTCTGTTCCCTTCGTCTCGCTGACTTGGACGAGATCCGCTTCTGTTTCCATCGGACGTATTTGCCGACCTCCGGGTGGGAGAGTAATGTCTCTGTTGTGTTGTAACTCCTGCCCAACTCCTTCTCATCGGGGATCAGATCGTGGATGGCCGAGTGGCAGGACTTGCACACCTTGATCCCGCGTCGCATTTCCTGTCGTGTGTAACGCTGTTTGAACCACTTGTTTGTGTGCAGAGTGCGAGGGATGAGATGGTGAAAATTGTGAGCATCTTCGGATTGGCAGAGTTCGCAGAGCATCGTTCCAAGTCCAATCTCCTCAAGACCACTTCCTCGGGGCGTTTATCGTTGCTAATCGCACGAGCCGATATCCATGGGACCGCACGACAAGCAACGAAACCACCACGACACTCACGCTAGTGGCTATCGAGGCAGTCATTTCAGAGGCACTCGATCCGAAAACGGCGGACAGTCCGACGCTTTCGAGGCAACTGCCTGAACAGGCAGACATCGCCACTAACCCGATGCCCAATGACACGGGACGTTTCGTGCCCAGGATAATCCACGGAGAGACTACGCCAAGCGCGATCAACAAGGTGGCGAAATAGACGACAAGGGGTGCCGAATACCACCTTATTGGTGCGCCCAAATTCTGCCAACCATTATATCATGCTGGAAACCACGAAAGTCAGCGCCAGCAGTTGACGGATAGAGAACTGAAGGCGGCTTGTTACGATCGTGGGTGACGAATCTACCTGAATGACGACTCGGAAGCCCCGGGCAATCAGCAAGAGGATTGACACGAATGCCGTAAACGCACCTGAAACGACGAGTTGTACGAAATCCCATTCGCCGCTGGAAATCCCCAAGGTGAGAGAGATGGTCCCTATGCCGATGATGCCACCCACCAGTCTCTTCCAGTGACGACTCGCTCCGAGACCACACCAGATACCCAGCAGACTCGTTTGGCCGATCCAGAGTGCAGAATACAGTATTCCTATCAAGTCAGCATCAGTCTCGGATCTCACCAGCACAGCCGCAACGAATGCGATGGTGATATGCACAACCACCAGCCAGAGAACTCCTCGGCGCGCGTGCGAGGGAACCGCGTCAAGTCCGTCAGGTGCCATCTCAGTATCTTTGGGCGTACCTGCGACGATTGGCTGGAATGGTGTCACATCCAAGTGATGTCCCTCGTTCCGTCCGCTGACGGAGTGAAATCGCCGTTTCAAGCTGAGTGATTTCTCAACACCAAACGGCACGCACAACGGCTTCTTCTCAGGCTCGTTCGGATTCCGGGGTCTTAATCTTGGGAAAGGCGACGATCACCATGACTTCCATCGTTTCGCTCTGAGGATGAGCCATAATGTTAACCTAACTGACGAACTTCTCGCAACGATTGCAGTAGTACCCACTCCGACCTGCGACGGACACCCCGTCGCCACCGTCTGCGTGTTCCGAGCCAGATCCAGCACCCGCCAGCAGTACCAGCTTGCCACCGAGGCGTAGGGTCGCCACGGAGCAGCAACTGTCGAGCTGGTCTTCTTGTCGGGCAGTGCACTGAGTTGGTAGCGATCACGGATGGCGGGCCTCACGCCCAGGTCGTCATGCGGAGAAACGTCGGAACGACCCAGGGGGAAGATGAGAAGCATTTGAGCGGTCCAGCGGCCGATTGCCTTGACCTGGGTCAGTGGTCAGGTGCCCGGACCCGAGCCGGGAAATTATTCTCCCTTTTTTCAAAATTCGCGAGGGATTGGACTCTCAAATTGTGATTCTCCTATTGGAGGATATCAGGAACGAGGATTTGCCGGCTCGAGCCCCAATCCACGAAAGATGAGAGAAATGAGCGAGAGAAACGAGTTCGCAGCGATTGTAGTCCTGGACGGTGGTGTCTGTCGCTATGGCAGTGTCGAAAGCGATACGGCGCTCACGTTGCTCGCTGTCGCATCAGAGGATCCGCGCTGCTGGAACGAAATGAATGAGTTCTGGCCGCGTTACTGCTGCATAGCTCCTGCAAAATCGGCATGCTCCCGTGTTTCTTCGGTGCCGTATCAGTCATTATTCGATTTCTTCGAAGCCTTCAGAGTCTTCAATCGCAGGGAAACGACTGCCCAGCTACTACGGGACTTAGACACCGCTTCAAGTGTACTCGGATGTGCTTGGCCGGCAGCACTCTGCCGTTCGGCTAAATCGATGCACTCTCTGTAGTACTTGGCTGCTTCCTCAAGGTGTTCGATGGCGTTCTCCGTATGACCATCGCCGGTTACGAGATCGGCCATTTGTTCGTGGCAGAGAGCATGTTCGCGATACAAAACGGCATTATTCGTCACCCGCTCCACAATTTCTTCGCGTACGGCAAGTGCTTTGACATACGCCTCTCTTGCCTTACTAGTATCCTTGATATCGCGGTAGACGTCTCCAGCATTGTGGTAGTGTCTCGCCAAGTACACCAGATCATTGTCGTATGCCAGATTGTCACGCACTAACTCTCGCCGTATGGCTGCAGCCGTATCGAACGAGCTCAGTGCCTCCTGATAGTCTTCGTTGGCGTGCTGGCAAGCTCCGAGGTCATTGCAGATGTCGGCGAGTTTTCGCCTGAACCGTGGAACATCGGAGTGGTTCTGCACAATTTGATCTGCAACCACCTTTGCTCTCTCAAACGACGATATTGCATTCTTCACATCACCCCGCTCTGCCTGCTTATCAGCGTGCGTTCCCAACTCCTTAGCCAGTTGTTCTGCATAATCCACTTCCGTAGGGTATTGCTGATGCAACTCAGCGAAGATGCCAATCGCCTTCTCTCTCGTGATAAAGGCGTGTTCACCCATTTCCAGGCGGTCCTCCTGTCGTGCAAGTTGCATATTGGTGAGACCAAGATGCCATTTGTACTCAGTGACAGTCGGATAATCCTCCACCAGTCTCTCAATAATCGCACGAGCGATGTTCGCGTGCTCCTTGGCTTTGTGTGGCTGATTTGCCGAGTCTAAACAAAACGCAAAGTTCAAGTTGCAGAAGGCAAAGCCGGACCTGAAGAGTGGCACATCTGGATGACCTTCAAAGATCCTTTTTCGAACAGCGAGCGATGCTTCGAACATACTGATTGCATCATCTATCGACTCCGATCTCCCAAGAGCGTACGCACGTTGGTAAGCCGCACCGAGCTCACTGTAGTGCATGCTCAAGCTGTGCTGATAGTTCAATTCTGAAGGTCTGGTATCAACGCACTTCTTCTGCAATGTGATAGCACGACCCAATAGACTTTCGCCTGCGTCGAACTCTTCGTGATGCACCTTCCACACTGCGGCATTGTGACAACACTGAGCCAGACTGTGAGCAAAAGCGGCGTCATCAGCATCTTCCTCAACGATGCTCTCAAGTGTCGACAGGGCCTGCTCGTAGGAATCCCACGCTTCAGTGGGCTTTCCGGTGTAGAAACTGAGCACGCCAATACGGTCCAGGCAGTGCCCCAACTCGTGGCGTTCTCTCGCGGAAGATGGGCTGTCGCCATAATACTCCCGAAAATGCGTAACATAATACCGATACGCTTCTAATGCCGCCTCGCGATTGCCGTGCGTCTCGCAAATCTCCGCTACTTTCCTGGTGGCATTCGCCACGGTGGCAAATCGTTCCGGATTATCTCGTTCCCCCGCGATAATGTCTTGGTAGTAGGCAAGCGCATCCGCAAGCAGCTCGTCCATGAGCGGCTTGAACCGTTCCTCCTTCAGCAACTCGTCGTTGGTCACTACATCCACATAGTTATCGATCGCATGACGCGCTTGGTCTTTGGCTTCGGTCTCAGCAACCAGAGCCTGTTTCTTCTCATTCAGCGCCGCCCTTGTAGCAGCTTCCGCCTCCGTCGCAGCGATTAACGCGCTCTGCTTTTCTGCAACAGCTTCTTGAGCCAAATCTTTGGCATTACGTTCCTCAATGCGATAGAAGTTGACAATCAGCACCGCACAAAGCGATACTAAAGCAATCAGCAAGAGCGAGGCAACTCCCGATACTGTCCATGCTCGATTGCGTCTCAACCAGCGCCCAGCTCTCTCAACATGCCGTTCACGGTATGCCGCCACGGGCTCGTCTGCCAGCCAGCGCTCGATGTCGGTGACAAGATCACGGGGACGCGTGTAGCGATCTGCCGGATCACGTGACATCGCCTTGAGGCAAATCGACTCCAGTGGCCTTGGCACTCGGGCCTGCACGTCGTGAGGCCGTGGGAACGTACCGGCCTGAACCGCCTGCAGAATCTCCAGGACGCTCTTCTCTGTGAATGGGGCCGCGCCGGTCAGCAGGTAATACAGGGTCGCGCCGAGCGAGTAGACGTCGCTGGCCGGCCCCAACTGGTCGATGCGCCCCGCCGCTTGTTCCGGCGGCATGTAGGCGGGAGTGCCGAGCGCGGTCCCTGCTAACGTCGCTTCATGGCCACTCGCCGAGGAGGGTTGCAGGATCGATTCGACAGTGTCGCTCGCTGCTGCCCTGACGGATTCGGTTTTGGCCAGTCCCCAGTCGACGACCAACGTTTCGCCGTATTTCCCCAACATGATGTTGCCGGGCTTGAGGTCGCGATGCAGTACGCCGCGGCTGTGTGCGTACTCGATCGCCTGGCAGACGTCGACGAAGCGGCCCAGTAGCGTGCGGAACTCGAGGCCATGGAAGTGGACCTTTACTGGGCACTCAGGTTGCGAGTGGGGCTTTGGCTGGGGGTCTAAGCCAACTGCTTTGCCGTGAAAGCGATCGGCCGCCTCTTGCAGACTGTCTCCATCGATGAATCGCATGGCATAGTACGGTCGGCCATCGGCGTAGCGCCCCAGCCCATACACGGGAACGATTCCCGGATGCTCAAGGCCACCCGTGATTTCCGCTTCGACCAGAAACCGGGCTCGACTCCCCGGATCACTGGCGAATCGCGACTGGATCTCTTTCAGCGCCACCTCGCGGTTGAGTTCGAGATCTTTGGCCACAAAGACTTCACCCAATCCGCCGCGCGCGTGGGGACGCAGCACTTGAAAGCGAGGAGAGACCTCACCGGCCTGAGGGGACGCGAACGTCATCGTCGGTTCGATCGAGGTATCCTGGCCGCGGGCCTCCGCTTTCGAGACGGTGGAGGCGGGTTCCAGATCTCCTGGCGAAGCAACGGTCTCGCTGGTTAGGGCGGGGGTGGGAAACGCAGCGGCACGATGAATCGCGGTAGCCGCAAACGCGTCCGAGTCGCCAGCCAGGGCGGGCTCGAGCAGTTGCCGGTCGACCTCACTCAGAGCTCCCTGATCGCGGAGGATGTCGACGAGCGGTCGTGACGAGTCAGCCATCCATGCATCCATGGCCTGGACTAATTGGTCGCGATTGATCAGGTCCAGTTTCAGGGCAACGAAACCGGCCAGAAGATGGTGATCCGAAGAAGGTGCCGTCATGGACTGATCTTCCAACCGAGTGACGAATTCCCATCGAAAGCAACCATATTATGCCGCCGCCTCGACGCTCTTGCGAGCCAAAAAAAGTCCCCCGAGTCAGGCTGCGCTCGATCAGGCTGACAGGCAGTCAGCGACCTTCGGCCTTGTGGCCCGAAAGGTGCCCAGCTGTGGCCCCGTTTTGCCCAAGACAAAGGTGCCAAGAGTGGTGACATGGGCGCCAGAATCCGAATCTCCACCGCCCCCTCCTGCTTTACGCACCTCTTCCTCCGTCAGATCCCGCGCCTCAACGAGCAGCTCGGTCACTCATTCGGGACGCCGTTCACTCGGGACCGGCCGCGTGTTGGCCGTGCGGTCGGCAACCTGCAGGCGTTCGAAGTCGAGGTCTTTCACGCGGAGTGGCAGGCGTTCCTCCAGCCGCAGGCCGCCACACCGGAACTCCTGAGATTGGATCCATGGTCGTCGATCTCCTGCGGCCCCTGCGACGATCGGCCTGTCACTGTCGGCTGCTGGACCTTCCGCACTGTCGCCGTCCTGCCGAAAACCCCGTCAGTGAATACTGGAAATATCTGCACCATTTTGTTCCTATGCGGACCGGACAATGGAGGATTAGGCCGCCGGAGAGGGGAAGAATAAACGAAGTGGCCTGTTTGAGGGGATCGCAGGGCCGGTTGTCTGCGGATTATGCCGCCGGAATAACGCCGCAGAGTCCACGGCGACCAATTGCCGCAAATGATTGACTTGTTGATACTTCGGGCCTAGATTCAGGTCTGTTCTTACGACGTGTTATACCGTCGGCGTCGCCATCATAACGAAATAAGACCAGGCTTCCTCGGCGGCTGAATTGCATAGTTCTGGCCCTGACGGGATTGAAATCAATCATCGTGCTCGTAATCGAAAGGTGTAACGATGACGGATTCGGTCTTCGATCACCAAAAGCTGGACGTTTACCGCTTGGCTGTCGAGTACGTCGCGGAGTCTTTTGTGATGGCGAAGAGGCTTTCTGGTCTTCACCGTCACGCGCGCGATCAATGGTGACGTGCGGCACAGTCGATCCCCCTCAACATCGCCGCAGGAAAGGGGAAACGCAGCCTGAAAGATCGCGCGAGGTTTTTCGATATTTCCCGCGGTTCAGCTCTGCAGTGCGCGGCGATTCAGGATGTGCTCGTCGATTCCGGCGGGATCGATGCCGCGACGTGCGGTCCACCGAAAGCCAGGCTGAAGCGAATCGTCGCCATGTTAACCCGGCCGGCCATGCGGTCGGATCGCGTGGACGAGTCGGCGGCATGGTATGATCCGAACATCGTTTACGATTACGAGCACGATTACGAGCACCGCTTCGCTGAGCACGAGTGACGCCAGCGTCACCTCGCGATTCGGGCCAGAACCAAGCCATGCACCGGAGTGGCGGTGGCCAGCCTGTTTCAGAATCACAGTCAACTCCCGCCACCCGGTGATGGCGGTCGTTATCCGCCGGAAAGCGAAGAGGAAATGAAAGCGACACTTGCATTGCTGTTAACTACGCTTTGCATAGGATTGTCTGGTTGCGATCGCTCACCAGAGCCGACTCCCAGCGCCAAAAAATCGCACTCGACGGATGCACTTGTCGGAACGGAGTCACGGATCACAAATCGTTTCGGAATGACATTCTGCTTGGTCACCGTTGATCCTAAACGTTCAGATCACAAGCCGGAGTTCCCAGCCCAGTCGTACTATCTGCAGCAAACCGAGCTTTCGGAAGCACAATTCGCGGCCTACCAAGGAATTGCAACACGCGATGATGCTGATCGGACCGACACGCCCAATCGCATGCCATTTCCTACCGAATGGCGAGAGGTATCCGACCTGGCGATCGACCTTTCAAAACACGATCCTGATTACAACTATAGATTACCGACTCGTGATGAATGGCGGTTTGCTTGTAAGAATGGATATGACCAAACCTGTCCCGGATCGGGAGCTGAATCGACGATAGAGTCAGTGGAATCCACACGGCCAAACAAATTCGGGATCGAAGGATTCATGAACTATGACGCCGAATGCGCTGATTTGCCAGGACTGTTCCTCGGAAAGCTACACGGGTGGAAGGGAGCTTACGGGGACAAAGGAAGACCCGCTTGCCGGTGCGATCAATTTACTACCGGAAATCCAGACGCCGACGACGGGCTCAACGAATTGATCACCGGAAGGTATGTCCTGATCCCAAAGTAAGTAACCCAATCGGAAATGCGGTTAACTGCTGAGCGACACGCGCCGTCCTCCCTGGCGGGAACTGTTCTACGGACCGGATCATCCACGCTCCCATGCAATGGAGAGGTACTGGATGAACTGGCCACGCTGGGGCACCGGCTGCGCATCATCCACCGTTCGCGGCACCGAGCGAAAATGCACTGCGACACTCGCCGCCGTGGACCGCACGGACTCCCCCGATCATCGACATCTCCCCACCCGCACGACCGCTCGCTTCCTCCTCCATGGGTATCCGCTGCGCAAGCACCATCGCGTTGCCCCGCTCACGCTGCTCCTGTTAGAATGACGACGGGATTGGGATAGGTACAATTTCGCCAGTTGATTGAGCAAGATGGGTAGGTCGTTGTCGTAGTGACATGGTAATGGCACGCGGCGTAGCAGTGCGCGTTACGGGTTGTTCATTGGCAGACGCCCGCCTGAGAGAAGTGTTGGGAGTCCATCGCACAGGAGGCCAGGATGCGGTCGTGCCCATTACTCGCACCTCAGACAGCCTCGTTTACCTCGCAAAATGTACCTGTCCCCGTTCGCTCCCCGCTTTCGCCGTCACACCGCCGTTCGTCAAAAGAAGTCGCGCCCTCTACGAACGATTGCTTTAATTGGCCGTGTGAGGGCAAGAGGTTTTCAGAAAGTGCAGCTAAAGAGAAGAGACGATGCAATGAAAATGTTGATAGGCTCAACGATGATTGCCGTTTGGCTTTCAGCGGTAACTGCAACGATAGCCACCGCCGCTGATCAGAACAATTTCAGCCATCCTCCCCACCAGGCAAAACCATGGCTCTACTGGACCTGCCAGGACGGACATTATTCCATCGAAGGAACCACGGCCGACCTGGAGGCTATGCAGCAGGGTGGCATTGGTGGTGTGATACGGATGGACTGTTCGGTGCCAGGTATCCCTTATGGTGGCACGCCTTTCCTCAGTGAACAATGGCGACAACAGTTCGTGCACGCTGTGCATGAATGCGAACGTCTCGGTCTCGAGTTCACGACAATCACCGGACCCGGTTGGACCGGCACGGGCGGTCCCTGGATCAAGGCCGAACAATCCATGCAACACCTCGTCCCGGCGAGCGTCACGACAGAGGGACCGGTGCGATTCGATCAGGTGCTGCCGACGCCGGAACCGCGGATTTCCGAATATCATGTCAACCAGACGCCTCAGATGATAGAGGAAATCGGCCAATACTGCAAAGATGTTGCCGTATTTGCTTTTCCTGCTCGTGAACCGGCAATAGCCGATATTCAAGAGAAGGCGCTCTTCATTCGCAATCCCTATACTTCGCTGCCCGGGGTACGACCTCGTCTGCCATCACCGGCGGATTATCCGGACGCGCCAGCGGAGCAGGTGATTGCTCCGGGATCAATCATTGATTTGACCAGCAAGTTACAGACGGGTGGTCGATTGGTATGGGATGTACCGCCGGGCAAATGGATGATTGTCAGACTGTGCGCACGTTCCACGGGAGCGAACACACGTCCCGCACCGGCCGCGGGACTTGGCCTGGAATCAGACAAGTTCAGCAAAGCGGCACTGGCAAAGCACTTTGAAGCGTATTTTGATCCGCTGCTACAGGCCATTGGACCGCGATCAAGAGACAGAAGGGCGGGCTTTGTTGCACTCGATGCTGACAGCTGGGAGATGAGTTCTCAGAACTGGACGCCCGGCTTCCGGCAACAGTTCACGAAGCGTCGGGGTTATGATCCCTGGCTCTACTTTGCGACCTATACCGGCTGCGTTGTGGGTTCGCGCGAGCAGACCGAGCGATTCCTGTGGGACGTCCGCAAAACCTGCCAGGAACTTCTGCTGGAAAACCACGCACACGAGTTGGCCAAGTTGTGTCGGCAGCGCGGATTGCATCTGATGATCGAACCCTATGACATGAATCCGGCAGGCGATCTCGATTTGGGTTCGTATGCTGACCTTCCTGCCGGCGAGTTCTGGTACGATACATTCAAGTCCGGATGGAGTTGCATTACCGCCTCCTCGATCGCACATACCATGGGAAAGCCGATTGTTCTGGCTGAGGCGTTCACCTCGATCGGAAATTGGGCACGTTCGCCGTGGACCCTCAAGAACCAGACGGATTGGGCGTTTGCTGTCGGGATCAACAAGTTGGCGATACACGGATTTGCTCACCAGTCGGACGAGACGGCTCCCGGCATGACTTTTGGACCGTACGGCGTGTTCTGGAATCGCAAGCAAACGTTTTGGCCCATGGTTGGAGCTTACCACGCGTATCTGGCAAGGTGCTCATACCTGCTACAGCAAGGGGTGACCGTTGCGGATATTCTCTATCTGACTCCCGAAGGTGCTCCCCAGGTCTTCCAACCACCTGCCAGTGCGTTGCATGACGCGGCTGGTAAACTGCCGGACAAGAAGGGATACACCTTCGACGGTTGTTCACCACGTATCCTGATGGATCGGGCGACGGTGAAAGAGGGGATGATTTCATTCCCTGGTGGTAGCGAGTATCGGCTGCTTGTACTGCCCAAATGGAAGACGATGACTCCGCAACTTCTCACCAAGATCCGGAACCTGGTCGAAGCTGGCGCGTCAGTGGTCGGTTACCCGCCAAGTAAATCGCCCAGCCTGTCGGACTACCCCGAATGTGATCAAGCGGTGCAATCGCTGGCGAAACAGCTTTGGCCGGACCTTGCCGCGCCGCTGGATCCGCCCACGGCGACACACGAACCGGGCCAAGAATCCGCTTCGCAAACAACACCGGCGTCGATCAGCCGGCGTAACGTTGGCGGCGGGAGTATCTACTGGGTTCCGTGGGGCGACGAGGACGCAGAATCGCTCTATCCTCACTACGACAGCACGGCAGCCGTATTGAAGACGATGGGAATCAGCGAAGATTTCTCGGCGACCGGGCCAATACGTTTCACACATCGCCGCACCGCAGAGCGAGAGATCTACTTCGTATCCAACAGAACGGACACTCACGTCCGGGCGGATTGCACGTTCCGCATATCGGATAAGCAACCGGAATTATGGAACCCGGTGGACGGCAAGACTCGTCCGCTTCCGCAGTACCGAATCGAAGATGGGCGGACAGTAGTCCCCTTGCGATTCGGGCCCTGGGAGAGCTATTTCATCGTATTTCCGCGCGGTGCTTCGTTGGGAAACAACAAATCCGAGGCGAACGCCACGAATTTTCCGGAGACAACATCCGTGGCAACATTGCGGGGACCGTGGGAAGTGTTTTTCGATCCCAAATGGGGCGGTCCGGAAAAAGTCACCTTCGACACACTGCAGGATTGGACTGAGCGGAAAGAAGAAGGAATCAAGTACTACTCAGGCATCGCCACGTATCGCAAACGCTTCGATTGTCCTGCAGATCTTTCCACGGGCCACAGAATCTACCTGGATCTTGGAACCATTCACGAACTGGCGCGAGTCAAGTTGAATGGGAAGGACCTCGGTGTCGTTTGGGCGGCTCCGTGGCGCGTGGAGATCACGGATACTGTCCAACCAACTGACAATCTGCTCGAATTCCAAGTCGCGAACTTCTGGCCCAATCGCCTGATCGGCGATACCGCGTTGCCGGCCGAGAAACGCTTGACGGCAACCAATATTCAGATTTATAAACAAGATTCTCCGCTGCTGGAATCGGGCCTCTTGGGCCCGGTGACGCTACAAGTGGCGATCCCATGAATTCGCGAGAACGGTGTTGAGTGCCTTCGAGCGACGTGGCTATGGCCGCATACCGGTCCAACACGAGGGTACGCCCGAAGTCAACCATATCACCATGGAGCATTTCGGTCTGAAGAACATGGAGCAACTTCTCCGCGTGGTGGGCGACGACTTTCGATACGTCAAGCCGATCTATCGTGGCCCCGAGCTACGAAAGTTTCCCGATGGCAGCGTCGAGGGCTATTTCGGCGAGCGGTACAAATATGCGGAATTCGAGGGGGGCAAGTACCTGGAAACCTGCCACCTTCCTTTTGCGGGAGTTGACCGCTTGGAAGATCTCGACCGCTCACACTTTCCCAGCGCCGACTGGTTCGACTATTCGACGATCCGTCGACAAGCGGAGGCGTTGCGTGAGCAGGGATTTTCCATCTGCTGCGGAACGGCCAGCGACCTCACCGAGAACATCGACGATTCGATTCTCTCCTTCCAAGCCGATGAAGACACTGTCGACGAGATCGACATGTCGAAACTGTTTTGATCTGTCCGCGAGGAGCCGCCATGTCGGGAATCCATTCCTATTCCGGCCCGCCAAACAAGGAACGTCTGATCGCCGCCATGCGTGGCGAGCCAACCGATCGCGTGCCGAATTTCGAAGTCCTGATTGAAGATCAGCATGTGGAGCAACTGTTGGGCCGACCGGCAGGGAACACGCTGGGCGTGGGAGGCGACCCGGCCAAGGGCAGCGAGGCATCCGAAGGCGCGCGGCCGATGCACCCACAGGATTACCTCGAACTGTGTCGCATCATCGGACAGGACGTCATCGTACTGGAAAACCTCTGGACGCCAATCAAGCGGCGAGAGCCGGATGGCTCGACCGTGCTATGGAATGATCGCAGCTTCAAGCGTCGCGACGATCTGGAACGTGTCGTCTGGCCCGGCGAAGCGGAGATCGAGGAAAAACTGTGTTACGTTCGCGAGTATGTCTCGGCAGCAAAGGGAACCGGTATCGGCGTGATGTTCCTGTGCGGGTGCATCTTCCAAACGCTCTACGAATTCGTGATCGGCATGATCGACTGCATGGTAATTACAGTCGAAGAACCGAACTTACTGCACGAACTGATGGAGCGCTCGGCCGACTATTTTGCCGAGTTGGTCCGTCGAGCCATCGACGAAGGCGTGGACATTATCTTTCTGGCCGACGACTTTGCCTATAACAAAGGGCTGTTTGTCGAGCCGACACGTTTCGCGCAGCTGTGGCGTCCCCATTTCGATCGCATCATGGAGCCAGCTCGCTGCGCCAGCAAGCCCATTCTCTTTCATTCTGATGGCCGCATCGACGATGCTGTGGAGATGCTTCTGGAGATGGGTGTCGATTGCCTCAATCCCATGGATCCCTCGGGAGTCGACTTTCGCGATTACAAACGGCGTTACGGTCACCGCGTGACGCTGTCCGGCAATATCGATATTACTTGGCCACTGGTTAAAGGCTCACCGGAAGACGTTGAACGCGACGTCAAGGAGCATATGGACGTGCTCAAGCCAGGCGGACGCTGGATCGCCGGCTCTAGCCACAGCATTGTCAACTACATCCCACATGCGAACTTCGTAGCGATGATCAATGCTATCCACGCGTATGGTGAGTATTGATTGAACCGGTCGGACAGTCTCCTTTCCTTTACCACGTCACATATGAAACGAGGGTGGACCGGATTAGCAGGCTTCAGCAGCTACAGTCCGCTGCGACCTTGATGGAAGCCGGTAATCAGCTTCAATGGTTACGAACACGCCGAGGCACGATGGTCCAATTCACAATTGACGACGACATAATCACGTTGACAGATCAGTTGCCGATGATTGAGAAGAACATTGAGTTTCCAGGGGGATGGACTTTGGGTGACCTGATCGAGGCGATTCACCGCAGAGTGTTCTTCTGGCGGGGCCCCGCTGAAGGACTCCTTAAGGCCAATCAAGGGTATCCCGAGATATATCGGAAGAGAGGACATGACATAGTATTCCTTCGTATTCCGTTCGATGCGACAAATCGCCTGAACACCAGGCGAGGCTCTGAACTCGGCAAGTACAATTCGGGTGCAGCACGCATGAACCAGGGAAGTCGAATACCTCGTCGTCCGTCGACTTTCGTTCGTCCAGTCGATGCCGACTTGATGAAGGGCAAGGTCCAAGAGGTCGTCTTTCGTGACTTTGTTGTTGTTCCTGAGAATGCAGAGGTATGCAGGAATTCATGGGAAGGACCGTGGCAACCACTATTCTGAAGCCTGCAACAAGAGGGGATCGTCGTTACTGTCAGGAGTAGGGTCAGGGCAGAGTGGAGTACGTCCATCGAAAAATTGCGACCGAAGCTGGAATCGTTTAGACCGTAATTACTGCCACTACCTCCCACTTCGGCACATGAATGCCAACGGGAATCGGTACACGAAGCTGTGGCGAAAAGACGGTACAAGGGCTGAGGAACGAGGCAGAGTGGCTGGGAGGAGTGACGTATTTGGTTTAAGAGGGGGGTATCACTATCTGCGGTCCGTCGATGTTCGAGTGATGAAACTCGGCACACGAGCAGAATGAATCGTGATGGAGGTGAGTTCGTCGCAGCGTCTTCCCTGAGGAGTGCATCACTCACAGCGAGAGAGTGGCAAAGCAGAGGGCATTCGTCTGCCACGGATTCGCATTCGGCGTGTGGTTGGGGACACATCACGGCAAGGAGAGATCATGGAAAGCCTACCAGCGGCGTTTAGCTTCCGAAGTCCAGTGATGATTACTGCCGCCTGCTATCTGCTCCTCGTCGCCATTACGAGTCTGTGGGCATTCCTGGCGTATTGGCTCGATAAACGACTTGCCCAGAGCGAGAGCCGTCGCATCTCCGAGAGTAACCTGCTCTTCATCGCTTTCTTGGGCGGCTGGCCGGGTGCCTTCGCCGCACAGCGGGTATTCCGACACAAGACGCGGAAGGTCAGCTTTCAAACCGCGTTTAGGAAAGCTGTCGTGGCTCACTACTGTGGGGTGGTGGGATGTGTCGCCTGTTTGATCTGGGGGCGGCCAGAGTTCCTCGACACCGTCGTCGCCTTCATACGGGATGTTGTTCGCTGGCTGTAGTCTTGCCCGTCCTGGCAGTGGTCCCTGCTGTTCCCGTGGTGGCGTTCCTGCGACAATGGTGGGGCATGGACGTGTTCCCGGGGGCGTGGGGTGACGGCGGCGAGAGATTTGATTCCCCGGTCCACTGAGTAACGCCTTTACTTGCGGTTTCATCCAGCAGTGGAAATGCTCACCACGCTGGAACGTGACCGCCAGAGACGACACATGACAACTTCCGCCGACGATCATCAGCCACGCCGCGACCGCAGTACCCGTTGGCTGCTGATCGCCATCGGCATCTACAGTGCTCTCTTCGTATGTTTCCTCAATCTCATCGTCGTCAATTCGGACGACGTGAACGGTCGGGCGATCATCCTGATGGCGGATGGGATGATTCTGCTGTGGATCATCGTCGGTGGGTCGCTCACTCCGCTGCTCCGCAAACGGCTCGTGCCCCGGATCGCCGCCATCCCTTTTGATTGGCGAGTCCGATTCGTGCTTTTCTGTACGGCGATGGCACTGATCGAGGAGGTTATCACCACCAGCATGACCAACTGTGCCCCACGGCTCGGAACAACTCCCGAGGAGGCTCACATCACAGCATCCACGAACTACCTCGTCGTGGTCTTCTTCCACAGCGTCGTCGTGTTCGTTCCGATGTTCATTGCCTGGGCGTTGATGCTGAGTCGCTGGGACTTTTCACCGCTCAAGGTGCTGCTGCTGTTCGGAATCACCGGGTCGTTGGCAGAGGCAACCGTCAATCCGACCAGCCTGATCGGCGGCTTCTGGGTATTTGTTTACGGACTGATGGTGTACTTGCCCGCATGCACGGTCCCGCAGGATCGAGGAGCGAGGCGGCTCAGGTGGTGGCATTACCCGATGGCCGTCGTGTTGCCCGTCCTGGCAGCCATCCCTGTTGTCCCCGTGGTGGTGTTGCTGCGACAATGGTTGGGCGTCGAAATGTTTCCCGGGATTTGAATGTCAGGATCGAGCCCCGACCTTTTCACATCTCCTCTTGTGGAACTATGCCATGAGCCGACTTATACCGCTCATTCTGGCGGCCAGTACATCGCTGGTCTTGATTACCTCGGGTTGGGCGGCAGAGCCGCATATCATGACCGCCGTGAAAGCGAATGATATCCTGTTCCGCGAGGGTTTTGAGGACGATGACCTTGCCGGGCGGAATTAGTACGACGGGACCAAGTTCCGCATCGTGGGAGATGCAGCGGCAGGAAAAGGCTGTATTGAGTACGAATGGACCGACGGTCAGTCAACAGAACAGCAAGATACCGCATCGAACAGCAGGGACTCTCGGCTGCATCACCCAGGTGCCGTGCAACCACAGAAGCAACGAGCACGCGGTCTTGCGGTGACTGAGAATTAGCTGGTCGAATTCCCTCCACACCTAATGAAGAAATGAACATGCCAGTTCACGAATTGTTTTCGCTGCGGGGACAAGTAGCACTCGTCACGGGAAGCGGAGCCGGTATCGGCAAAGCGATCTGTTTGATGTTTGCAGGAGCCGGGGCTGATATTGCGTGTACGGACCTCAAATTGGACGAGGCGGAAAGTGCGGCGTCCGAATGCCGCAAGTTCGGTCGACAAGCGTTGGCGTTGAAGCTGGATGTGATGAATGAGTCCGAACGCTGTACTACAGTTGAGCAGACCGTGAAGCAACTCGGGAAGCTGACCATTCTGGTCAACAACGCTGGGGGCGGTGGCCCGAAACCCTTCGACATGCCCATGAGCGATTTCGAACGGGCTTTCCAGTTGAACCTGTTCTCCATGTTCCGCATGTGTCAACTCTGTGCCCCACACATGAAGGCGGCTGGCGGTGGAGCCATCGTCAACATCAGTTCAATGGCGGGGCAGAACACGAACCAACGCATGTGCTCCTACGGTGCCTCGAAGGCAGCCGTCGATCACCTGACCCGAAACATGGCGTTCGATTTGGGGCCAGACAAGATTCGTGTGAACGCCATTGCACCCGGGGCGATTCGCACGGCTGCCTTGGCAACGGTCCTGATGGGTTCAACAAGGTTAACATGTCGCTGGTTCTCATGTCCCACGACGGAGCACTGGAGCACGACCACAGAGAGATCGATTCCGATCACGCTCTTGCAGGATACGTAGCAGTCCCAGGGAAAGTCATTCGCCGAGATGCTGCATCAAATGCTTCCGTGCGTGGCCTGTTCAATCGAGGTCAGCGATTTGGCGATATTAAACAATACGATGATTGATTCGAAGATAATCCGCGCGGTCCAAAGAAAGATCGCTGAAGCAACTACGAAAGACAGCCAAACGAAAAGCCGATAGCCAAACGAATCACTCGTTCGTTCTCGTTCAATGCCGCTCGAATGAAACTCAGTGTGCCGAGGCAAGTACCTCGCCATTGAGGAGGCCGACTGTGGTAACTTCGGACTCAGTAAGAGTACTCCGGCGAGGGTCACACCCAGAAATGCCAACACAAGGCACAGTCCCCAGGCAATTCTAATGATGACTGGCGTTAAATAGCGTTGAAAGCGAACGTCGAAGAAGTCCCAAATGGATATTGGTTTCTGTGCTGCATGTGAGTATCTGGCCCGACGTTCCGTACCTCGCCGCTCGTGAAGAGGTCGCATCGATATTGGATTGGACTGTTCAACGCCCGAGGCGAGTTCAGCCGTGACGAATACCGAGGACGCAGGAAGTGAGGGGGCTGGCGGTGGAACAGGAGTTGGCACCGTGGCGGGAGTCGTTGGGAATAGGTCCTTCACACTCATAGCTGTTATCCAGTCCTTTGCTCCAACTTTGAAGACGTGGTCCGTGCGTCCGATTTCGCCCGAAGCGGCGAGTTGCCGAAGTTGGGTAGATGAGACTGGACCGAGTTGGTCACCGCTCTTGGTGTAGTACCACTGAGATGCCATCGCCGTTCTCGCTGGAAGTGAAAGGGAGGAAGGATGCTCACTCGATGGGAAGACATACACCCTATAAGTAGAGCGTGCCTTCAACGATCAATGTATGTCCGCATCGATGCCACGACGAAATATTCAGTACTCAGCTAACCGGCGTCCGGTGACTTGAGGCGGGGTACAGCAAGTTCACCTTCCTTCTTCGGTGATCGTGAGGCCCCCGCCAAGAGCCCCGAGATTGCTGAAGTGCAATGTGAACTTCAGCGTTGTGCCCGGTTCTGAAGTGAAATGTGCTGTCCGCTTCATTCCGCCTCCTGAGAACTCCAGAACGTGAGACCCGTGTGGCACACTGAACGAGAGAGACCGTGTCCGTGAAGCCAGTACGTCAAGCAGGCCACCGGGAAAGCCGCCACCGATTGTTCCGACTGCTGCCCCGTCAAGGGAAACACGAATACGACTGAAGAGGCCAGTTAGCTTCGGCCATCGGTTCAGAATCACGCTCGCCTGCTTCATGGTATATCCACCAATTACTGCTGTGGCGACTTGCGTGTCGCCGGCAGCCCGTGCCACATCGGGAAGCGGCGGGAAAGGAGGAGGAAAAGCGGTGGACGTGGCGGGAATAAGCCCCTTCACCTTATCGGCTGTGACCCAATCCTTCGTGCCGACTTTGAATACATAGTCATTTCTCTTGACCCCACCGGAAGCCGCAAGCTGTCTAAGCTGGGAAGATGAGACCGGACCAATGTGCTCACCATTCTTGGTGTAGTACCACTGCGATGCCATCGATGTTCTCGCTGAAAGTGAGAGTGGAGGAATGCTCAACTCGTGATAATGTCCCGCTGGACGGAGTGGGTCTTCCTGGGTGACGTATCTACAATAGAAAGTTCCGAACACATCCCATGAATGCCGGAATGTCGGCGGCACATATCGAGAAGACCTTGAAGAAGCAGTCTACTTCCTTGTAGACCGGCGTGGTTCTGCCAAAGTGCGGAGGCCCAGCGTGACCTGCACAACGTTAAGCTGGGAGCGAGAGGTTTCACTTGTCAATGATAGACACGGTCCCCTTGGCAACAACACTCCCTTTGGATGTTGTCACCCGAATGTCAAATCGTCCTGGCACATCAAGGAGTTCCGGCCAGGCAATCACGTTCCATTCGGGATCAACCGTCATCTCATCCAAGACACCCCACGCTTCGGTGCCACTGACCCGACCATACAGAATCAACTTCGAGTCACCGAAGCACTTGCTGCCTCTCACAAGCATCCATACCTCACCCATCGTAAACTCCGTTCCTTCGTTTGTCGTTTGGAGGGTCTCTTCGTTGACACGCTCAGCGAAAGTTATCGTTCCGCCACCTGACTGGGAGATCCCTCGAACTGCTCCTACAAGAAGGAGTAGCACACCAGCACACCCCCACACCCACTTCGGCACATTTCGCAGCGACAGTCTGCTATCAGTTGAGGACGAAATCCTCTGCGATGCTTGGATGGCAAGCGAATGTGGAAGGGGCGAGGCCGGGTTCGGTGAAGAAACGTAAGGACGTGCTGCGGTGGGACGAGTGTTGTCAGGAGCCCGTGCCACAGTTGTGCGTGTCAGGGGAGGTGGAGGTACCAAAGTGGGTGATGCGGGGAATAGTGTCCTTATGCGTTCGGCTGCGACCCAATCCTGTGTTCCGACTTTGAACACATAATCGTCCTCTTGGAGCTTACCGGATGCTGCAAGCTGCCGAAGCTGGCTAGATGATACTGGACCGCGTTGTTCGCCGTTCTTGGTGTAGTACCACTGAGATGCCATCGACGTTCTCGCTGGAAGAGAGAGGAAGAATACTCAACTCGTGATGACTCACCCCCTAGACCGAGCATGTTTGCATTAGTGATATCTGTCTATTTGCGATATCGAAAAAGGCGAAAAAGAATGGCATGGAATCCGGGTATTGGTTCGCAAAGATCGCTTAATCGTCATAGGGTGACCGAACGGGCTCCGAGATGATTGAGGTAGCGTACGGCTCGGTCGCCTGCCTCTGGGAGAAATCGCTCCATCGGTCGTCTCCTTGCGTCGAGGGTGGGAGGGCTAATAGCTCGGTCTACCGCTCCGTGGTCCGTTAAACGTTACCGATTTCTGCGTTGGCGGCAAGATACGTGCGATTCTTCGGCTGTTAGAGACGAATCCACAGTTGCATAACTCGGTGTGCAAAGCGATCGACGGAAGCGGCGTTCTGCGCGACGAGTTCGTCGTGGTGGTCATAGAAATAGGTGAGTGCGGCGTAGACCTCTTCAGGCCGCAGGTCCGTGTGCTGACGCAGCGATTTTTCAGCCGACCACCCGTGGTGATAGCGTTCCGCCGCCAGGTGCAGCACCTTGTAGATGCCCGACACAACAAGCCGCTCAGTTGGGCTCCAAGGTGCCAAAGTTCCTCGGCCGATTTGGACAAGCATGCGAATGGTCAGGACGAGCAACGTTAGCCCCAGAGTCACGAACAGTAATGCACCGGCCAGAATTGGCACGCCCCAGGGAACGGACCGACCGAGTGGCATGCCGGTGCGCAGCTCGAGTCGACCTGATGCCCGAGTGTATGATGAGATCGATCACGGCGCATATCCACCTGGACAGTTGGGCGAAATCGAATCGCCGAGCCAACCGGTACCTGAACCAGGATGCGGAAAAGAGCCTCGTCACGATCGTGTGACAATCACTCAGGCGTGCCGTGCCGCTCGTCCGAGAGCAGCGAGATGCTACTCGGGAACCCGAGTCAACTGGAATTGCAGCTCAAACGGGCCCTGGTATGGAGGTGCGAGACTGAAAACGTTTACGGTAGAGGCCATGATCAGCCGTTTGCCCGCGTCGAAACCAATGGGATCCAGCGCATACGGTAGATTCGCTCCCGGGATCTTGGCAGTGTCCTTGGTGCAAGGGCGCTGCGCCAGCACCACATCCCGCTCGACGTCTAGAACGGCGACACACTTGTCCTGATCTTCAGGCGACTGATTACGCCATGTCCACGCAATCAATCGTCCGTCGTACGACGACGCTACGGTAGTTGTCACAGAACGCGGAGTGAGTGACTTTCTTAGAACTTCCGATCCATCTTGTGAGCGGATGACGTACAAATAGTCACGGTCGCCGTCCGTCTGGCTACCCTTGACGACAAGCGGTATGAACTGGTGGTTGTGAGCGATCCCTGACGGGCGCGGCGCTCTGTTGACCCAAGACAACATCCTCTTGAAACAGAAGCACGAACACCAGAATCACACCAACGGACAATTTCGTCGACATGGCTGATTACTTCACATGGTCCACTGCGACTCTCCGTACACCGAACCAGCGACTATTTTCGCCGACACAAACAGCCGTCACAATCCGGGTTCTCGGAACCACACGCATAAAGAGGGTGAAATGGATCCGTGCTCGCCATTGAAGTACAACAGAAGTTCCGACAACTAGCGTGCCAATCCGCTCAATTCGGCCTGCGTAGCCATCGTCGCGAACCCCAGCAAGTTCGCGCCCTGCCACAGGACTGGATTCATCGCTCGCAGATCATCTCGCCGCAGGTCAATCCCTCACATCCGGTCGCAAGGACTTGCCTCCGCCAAGACTCGCCCTGTGGTTGAGAGCAGGAAGTTCACCCGCCGCTGCCACGCGTCGCGGAATAGACCCTCAATTCCCTGCCGTTGCGTTGTCGTGTATCCATACGAGCGAAAAACACGGCTGCCCGCTGGGATGCTTCCCGGACTATCTCCTCGGGAACAACGATAGTCTCGTTGGATTCAGCAATGTCATTCCACAGCTCGGTGACGATGCGCAACTTGTCAGCTGTCGGTAGATCCTTCAGGTTGCACAGGTCGATACTCATGTCGTGTTCCCGGGAGCTTAAGGCGATTTTCGAATCGCCTCCTATTCTACCCTGTCAACCGGCTTTCGGCCATTCAGCTTGTACGACCCTGCCACCCGCCCCCGCTCGACCGTAGTCGCTGGTACTCAGTCCAACGTACGGATGGAGTGCGGGTTCTACGAGCGGCGAATGCTGCTCAAACTCGCCGCCGACACAACATCCACTCGGTTGTCCACTCGCCGCACGCCTAGCAAGTCCTTCAGAATCGACTGAAGCACCTGCTTGAGATAGAACGTCGGCAGACGCCCACGCAATGTCAGAATGCCCTCGCGGTATTCACAGTCGATTTCCTGCCAATGACGTTTGAAATGGCAACTCTGTGACAGCTTACCCCTGACACGTTGCAATACATCACCAGACAACTTCGCCGCAGACTCAATGCGACGAATCTCGTCCTCGTCCTTTGTGCTTTCCATCGCCATTCCTATTCCTCGCTCGGGGCACCTGTAAGGAAACCCGGACCAGTTCGCCATCCTCTCGGGGAAACGGCGTTTCCCCCGTCTCCACCATATCCCCTCACATCCCCTCGTGATACTGGGCAACAACAATAAATGGGCGAAATCGCCAAATTGATCGTCGCCCCCCGAGTGGCTCTCGTTGCTAGCTGCGAGCAGTCGATGTGGTGGCGTGATACCAGACATTGGATTGGCATGCTCGTGCGAGGCTCTGGACGAGCGGTGACAAGGCACGATGGAGGAACAAGCCGAGTTGCGGAGGCTTGACGTAGTTGAATTCATTGTCGTCTGAATCTGAACGGGTGAGCCGCTCGTGCTGGTGCATGGTTTCCTGGGCTCAGGGGAGTTCTGGAAGTCTTACATTGGGGATTTCGCCAAGCACTTCAAACTCATCATTCCCGATCTATCTCACGTTCGCCTGCGTGAAGCCGAGGTGAAGGGAGAAATGGTTGACCATCGCTCCTCCAGAGTGTCAGAACCAAAGGTAGCGTTCCTCTGCCTGGGGATCACGGAGAGCGGCAGGTAATCCGCCAACTCGGTCTTCGATCCGCTCCTGCCAGTCCGCCAAGTCCAACTGTGCTCGTTGAGCCAGTTCATATTGCTGATGGTCTTTCAGTCGAGCCACCGCCTGGGCGAATTGCTGGTGGACGAATTCAACCGTCAGAGTCCTCTCAAGGAAGGTGACGTTCTCCTCCAGCCATCCGTACGAGAAGTGGTGACCGTCGTGTTCCCGCAGCCACGGTCGGTGATACATCAATCCCGATAAATACTGAATGGCCGCAATCGCTCGTCCCGTCGTCTCCAGTGACCACCACGCATTCCAGACCACGTCAATGGTCGGAAGGATGAACGCCAGCGAGTTGAAACGCCACAGCCACGTGAATGCCGATTTCTCATCGACGTTCTGGGGAAAGATGTGTGTCTCAACGTCCAGGCGAGCAAGGAAGCTGTCTCGAAAGAACTCCGCAACTGCCGTGCGTTGCTCGGGAGTGAGCATCTTCTCGAACACGTTGCCATGACGAACGCCGAAGTGGAATTCGGAATCTCCGTGACTACATGGCATGTTCTGCATGAGGGACTCATGCCAATCCATCAGGCATACAGGAAACAGGTAGGCGAAGAGATCGGGCTGGAGTTCCATGTACGCCAGATCGTGGTGATAGTACCAGAGGTCGGAGAAGTCGATTTCGTAGTAAGGCGTGCGAGCCAGTTGCTCTAACTTCTCATCGCAGTAGTCAAACTGACGTTGCCATACACGCTCGGGCGGCTCGGGGTTGTCAAAGATGGCACGCACCCGCTTCCAGCTGATCGCCTGTCGGGATCGGTTCGTCACGGTGTAAACCTCCACCACCCATGCCGCTCTGTGCGATCACTCAAGACTGTTGATAGCTCGTTGCCGTCACGTTGCACTGCGGGCAGAGGAAGCAGTATTCGATGCCTTCCAATCCGCAGAAAGCCATTGGCGACTTGCGCACGAAGGGACGCAGCGCACAGATGAACAACCACTATCTCAAAGCGCTCAAGTCGTTCACGCGCTGGATGGTGCGGGACCGGCATACTTATGTGGATCCCGTGGCGCATGTATCGCGTCTGAATGTGGCGGCCGACCTGAGGCACGACCGGCGAGCCTTGTCCACCGAGGAGTTTTCGCGATTGCTGGACGCGGCTCGCGTGGGAAACAAGATCAAGGAAATCTCGGGGCCGGACCGGGCCATGATGTATACGCTGGCGGCTTGGACCGGATTTCGTAAGGGTGAGATCGGCAGCCTCACCTTGCGGGCACTCAACCCGCAGGGCACTCCCCCCACCGCCACTGTGCCGGCCGCGTTCAGTAAACGTCGGCGGCAAGATACGCAGGTGTTGCACCCCGAACTGGCTCGGCAGTTACAGGCTTGGCTGGCCACGAAACCCAAGCTCGGTCCCGAGGACTTGTCGTTTCCCGTTTCGGCCCGCGCGGGTGGCATCGAACGCAAGACACACAAGATGATGCAGCACGATCTGAGGAGTGTCGCCACCTAGGCCGGCAGGGTGCTGGCTGTTGCTGATGAATGATGGACACCGAATGAGAAAGCACCTCGGTGGTATAGCCGAACACCCGGCCGAGTCGAAGTGCCATTGGCAAGCAGTGCACGGATTGTTCCAGTACCTCTGCGTTTCCTCTTTGAACCTAGACTACTTTCTCCGTGTCGCTCGGGAACGATCCGTTGTGAGTGGCGGCGGGGGCGTCGCCCCCAAATTCCGGAGTCGCGCGACCCGCCGTCGCCCCAAAACGATCTTTCGTAGCTCAGCCATTACGGCAGAAAAACGGGACGGCTTGCGATAACAATTCGAGAAGGCCGCCGCCAGCGGTATCGGTAAACAACCGCGTACGACTGACGAATCCAGTATCATCCAGACCTGTCACGCTGACAACACGTTTCACCGCAGAAGACCCCAACGCATCGAGGACGGCTTGCACGCGCGGGCCTCGCACGCTCTTGGTCAGCTCCGTCACGGCTTCCAGATTGATATAGGTGAACGTGCTGAGCCGCGGGGGCAATTCGGCTTCAGCCATTGCCTCGTTGAGCCAGTTGGGTGGCGCATTCGTGGCTCGCGCCAACACCCCTTCGAACGCCGCGTCGCCGACAGCAATAATCAGATATTGCTTGTGAATTCCGATCGTGAAGACCCAGCTAGGCGACTGCGACCGCACTCGCATGCAAAGAATCTTACCGATGGTGATTTGTTCCAGTGCTTCGGGCGACACTGCCTGCCACAGCGACTTGAGTGCCTCCTCGACCTGTGGCAATTCGTCTCCCAGATTCACGACCATGGCGCCACGGATGCCGATACCATCCGGCTGAGGGCTGGCATTCTCGAGGAATACTGCCGTAGCGTGCGTAAACAGCACACGCTGAAACAGCGGGAGATACTGGCCGATAACCCGTCCGCTCGATCCCGCAGATTCCGCGACTTCACTTTGAACACGTTGCACGCACTCCTGGATCTGATGGATAAGCGACTTGACTTCTGGATCAGCGAGTAGCCGTTCTGTGTTATTCCCAGTCGTTGGATCCGGCTCAGACATGCCGGCCCAAGATGTATAGTAGACGCATTGGGGTGGCGCCAACTTCGCCAACATCGGGTCAAAATCTTGCGGTGGCACGCCCAACGAGGGGCCAAACCCGCTGCCCAGCAGGACAACCCAGAGCAGTTCGTTGAGATTCATCGCAGACGGCGATAGCATGGTGACACTCCTCTACTAATCAGAACCAGCGAAGAGTCAGCAATATCTGGCGCATGCCTGCCCCGCGCAAACAGCGGTAATAGCCACGCGCGGCCACCGCACGGATGCCAAAGTCCGGTGATCGTCGCATCGGCTTAACGCCCGGCCAGGGTCTCGAAACGACCATACGCGGCTGTGACATTCTAAACGTCATTGAACGGGGCACGAAATACCCTGGCACAAAGAAAATTCGAAATGCCGCAGCGCAGAAGGATGAAATTGGGCGTTGCTTGTGCACTATTGGCAAAATAAGTAACTGGCATGGCCTCAAGCGGACCGTCCCACATCAAACGTCCGCGCGTGGTCCGAAGTGCTTCGACGCGGAGCGATTCCTCGCTTGGGGCAGTCAAAGGCTGGCTCATGAATCCGAGCGGTCCAAGGGATTCAGTACGTCACTCGTTCGACATCTGGAACTCGTCGGGCAACCCGTAACCGTTCACACCCTGGGAAGCAGTGAAGTGGCCGAGTGACCAATGAGACGGGCTTCCATCGTCGCGGTGAGATAGTCGAAGGTATTGCGATTTTGCTGACGGCACGTTTGGATCAGCGTGAGCATCGTCTCGACGAACCGACTACCCTTGGCGCTTTGAGTTCCAAAGGACAGCTATCGCCAGATGACTGCGTGACGTAACGCCCGTTCACTGGCATTGTTGGTAGGCTCGATGCCTTCATGGCAAACAAGCATCCAAAGCCATTCTCGATGTTCGTGCAGTTCTTGACATATTCCGACCAGCGATTTGCTTCCAGGGATAATATGATCTTTAGTCAGCAGCCATGATTTGGCGGAAACACATCTGCGATGTACCAGTCGGCGGATGGGAAGATGTTTTCGTTCAGCCATCAACAGACAGCCATTCTCGGATGCTGCCGGCTACGGCCGGCGCCGGAGGCATTTGACATAACGTCTCATAAATCTTACGCTAGCGGCCAAAGGCAACTACGTCCGACCGGCTAGTTAGGCGGCTCGTTGTCGCGAGCTAGATGGTGGGCTTCGCAGTCAGATAGTTGTTCGGTGTCGTGCTGTAATGCCTGCTGGTGAGAACCATGCTCCATCTTTTAATTGCGGAACATTTGACGGCTGACGATGATCCGCAGCTGTGGGACATTGCATCGAGAAAGTTACTGGCTGAAACGCAGGCATTGGAGGGCGGCAGCAAGCCAGACATCTACACTCAGGTCGGCTGCTGCCATCACTGGATCAGTCCTCATCATCCGGTCCGGTGGATAGCAGACGGCAACTTCTTTGCGTGGCCGTTTGGGTACGACAAGACCACGACCGGCTTCTCGTACCAGGCGTTACCTGAGTTCACTTGGTCCGTGATTCTCAAATGGACGGGGATTTCTTGGGAGCCAATTCGAACCGGGAAGCGGTGTTTGGTTTTCCGCGTCGCAATCCCAGCAAGGACTGCGAGGCATTCTCAGGCGGCGAGAGCGGCACTTAGGGCGAGAGTGGAAAAATATCCCCGACAGGATTCGAACCTGTAACCTTCGGCTCCGGAGGCAACCGCACAAAACCGAAATCCTTGCGAATCAGCACCTTACGATTTCTCAGCATAGCAAGAAATCACCACGATTCCAGGGGTTTACTACGGGTTTAAGACGGACTGGCGACCCAACATCACCGCTACGCCGGCAGGCTCCGACGTCGGCCGATTGGGCATCTTCGATTCCGTCTGCGGCATCACAGGCTGTTCGCCAAGCGTCGGTTCTTCCGCACGTCACGCTGCCCTTTTCCATCGGAGGGCAGCCATGAGTACCGACCGACAGGACCTGACTTTGCTGACGCGGGCGGAGCGAATACTGGCCGATGTCTGTGACATCGACACGACCAAGCGCATTCTCGACAAGGCTCAGGCGGCTCAAGCGTACGCGAAGAAGGCTGGGCTTTGCCGGGACATCATTCTCCACGCCGCCTCCATCAAGGTCAATGCTGAGCGGCGATTGGGCCAGTTGCTTGCCAATCTCCCGTTGGCGAATTCCGCCCCAGGCAACCAGTTTACGGGGAAGCAATTGGACCGGTCGCAGAATGCGACCGGTCCAATTCGGTTGCAGGACTTGGGCATCACAAAGTCCGACTCGTCGCGCGCACAACAAATCGCACGCCTGCCAGCGGCAGTCTTCAACAGTTACGTGAGGGAGTCGATTGACGCCGGCCAGGAACCGACGACGGCCGGTCTGTTGCGACTGGTCAAGGAGCAGGACGTAAAGGATGCGGTTCTCGCCAAATCTGAACTGCCTACCGGATTCGTCACAAATCTCCCCGACCTTGTCGCGGCCGGACACCGTTTCAGCACGATCTATGCTGACCCACCGTGGTCGTTTCGCGATAGAGCGTCTCGCGGAGCTGCGAACAATCACTATCCCACGATGAGCACCGAGCAGATCGCAGCCGAACCGGTCGCTCAACTCGCCGCAGACGCATCGCACCTGCACCTCTGGTGTCCCAGTGCGTTGCTCGCGGATGCCTTGAAAGTGATCGCAGCATGGGGCTTCGAGTACCGCAGTTCGTTTGTCTGGGTGAAGCCTCAAATGGGGATCGGACATTATTGGCGATGCAGTCACGAACTCATGCTGCTTGGCGTCCGGAAGAACTTGCCATTTCGCGACCATAGTCAACGCAGTTGGGTCGAACTCGACCGCAATGGGCACAGTTCCAAACCGGAGGAGGTCCGAAATCTCGTCGAACGAGTCTCATTGCCTCCCTATCTCGAACTCTACGGCCGCTCTGTGCCGCCGAACCGGGACTGGACGGTGTACGGTAACCAGGTGCTCCCACCAAGGACGCGACACCTATCGCCCGAAGACTAACATCTCGTTTTCTTAACCACCCTTTTTCGAACAGGAGAATCCCATGCGTCAAATGGTAAATGGTCGTCTGGTTGAGGTTCGTACCGGAGTCAACGGGTCTGTGAGTTCCAATGACATCCGCAGAGCTGCCGGGATAGAACCGAATCGACCGTTGGTCCTCCAACTGCCCGACGGAAGCAACCGGATCATCAATCCCGGTGAAGAAATCTCGATCGCTCCGGACCAGTACTTCACGCACATTCCCGAACATAAACGCGGCGGAGTCGGCACGACATACACCCAAGGCCATGTAGGCTTGGTGACCAGTGCCGTCGGTATGCGGCCCTAAGTCACGCACGCAGTGGCCTCCTCAGAACGAAAAGCAAGCTCTCCCATGGAGGCTTTTCCGATTCGTTCCGACTGACCGACGACAAGTCTCGCCCACGTCGGCCGACCTGTCGCAGCATTCTTCCCAAAACGACAATCGAGAATGAGGACGTCAAGATGGACAACTACTTCGACGACGACGATGACTGCCTGCACCGACACCTTAGACAGCTCTCCGAGTATTACCCCTTGTGGCTCGACAATGACTATCGGTTTGTCATCGTGCAGAAGGTGAGACTCCCTCCAGCTTACAACCACGACGATATTGACTTCCTAATCGAACTTCCACGCGATTACCCGCTCAGCCCGCCGGGCATCGGCGACTACCGCATCTACACCTCACCCTACCTTCGTTTCTGGGGCTGCGAACTGAAGGACCTGCATCCCACGCTTTCTCCCACTAAGTATTACGCGAAGGGCTTTGGCCCATGGGCCTGGTTTTGTTACGAGGAAATCAAGTGGTTTCCCGCAACGGACGACCTGATCAACTTCATGGAAATGGTACGAACTGACCTGACTAACCCTCGCCTTAAATAGGAGCATCATCCGATGAAGTCGCTTTTCCACAACAGCACATCCGGTCTAGGACATGAGACCGTCGTACGCATGACTCTCACCACCGGCCAAGCCTTGTTCAACCACATGCGGGCTGACCGAAATCGCGAGCAAATGGCCTTTGCTCTCGGCCACCACGCACAGACGCCCGACGGAACCATGTTCCTTCTTCGAGAGCTGATCCTTCCCGACGAACTCGACTTGGCCGAGCAGTCCGTCGCAGGAATTTGCCCGACACAAGCTTTCCTGACCCACGTCTACTGGTCAGCCTTGCGGTCACAAAGCTCCATCATCGAGTTCCACACGCACCCCGGTTCTGCTCCTCCGACCTTCAGCGGCACCGACGACTTCCATGCCCTGCGCAATGCCCAGTACATTGCCCAGAAGTTTCCCGACCCGGTGACACTCGCGTTGATCGTGGGCAACAATCTCTTCGACGCATTCGATGGAGCGGTCTACGACCGGCGTCACGGCGAGTTCCGTCAACTGGATCGCCTAGAAGTCTTGGGGAGACCCACGCGTGTCTGGTCAATGGGCAATGAATGCCGCCAAGAGTTGGGGTCTTCGCCAGTCGTGTTTGACCGCCAGCAGCGCATTCCCGGTTGGAACCAGCCAGCGATCGAAGCACAACGCATCGGCATCATCGGCGTGGGAGGCAATGGTGCACCGTTGCTGCAAACCCTCTTGTCCATCGGTGCCGGCCGCCGCGGCTTCGTCGCCATCGCCGACCACGACCTCGTGGAGGACTCGAATCTCCCTCGGTTGCCTTATGCCTCCGATCACCACGTTGGCAAACCGAAGGTCGTCGCCGCTACCGAGTATGCCAACGTTAAGAGTCCCTCGACAAAACTCTATCCGTTCCAGTGCCGCTTCAACGACCCGTCGGTCGCCGAACGATTCAAGATGGCAACCGTCATCTTCTTCTGCGGAGATTCAGATGGAGGCCGCAAGGAGGCCAACGAGTTTTCCACTCGCTTTGGTATCCCACTCATCGACTTGGGGTGTGACATCCAGGTCTCCGAGAGCCAGGTGATTGCCGGAGGTCAGATCCGCTTGGTGCTCCCCGGCGAGAACGCCTGTCTGGTTTGTTGCGGCGGCTTCGACGCCGGCCAGGCAGCCCTCGATCAGATGAGCAACGAGTCCCGTGCCGAACATGCCGCCGTTGGCTACGTCCAGGGTGCCGATGCACAGGCCACGCCCAGTGTCGCCAACCTCAATGGGCTCACTGCCCAATATGCCCTCTCCCAGTTCCTCGCTCTGGTGCACGGAGAGCAGTTCGCCCAATGGGATTACCTCCACTTCGACCAGTTCACCGGCCGCACCATCCCGGCTCGCACGACCCGCCTGGACCAGTGCCCGCAGTGTGGGCACTCCGGACGGCTTCTGTACGGTAAATCGGCGCACGATTCGGCGCCGCCGAGACCTGCACCCGAGAAGTTCAAACGAGAGCCGTCGGACAAAGTCCCCTCGATCGTCCCGAGAACGAGCGATCAGGATTCCTGATTCCCCCGGGTCCGCTCCCCACGCAGCCGACCGGCTTTCAGGATCGATATGACCGCCATCGCCCGCAACTATGACAACCAACAGCGTATCCCGACACCAGGAAGACTTGAGCCGAGAGTTCTTTTTCGACCAAGCTTCCAAAGTCCGAGATGACGCCGACAGGACTCTTTTCTCGAATGGGCAACGAGGCCCTTGTTCCACTCTTTCGATTCCTCTGACTACCCGGGGAATATCCCACGTTGTCAGCCACTCACGAGGTTGCTCAACGGCCTGTCCAAGGCCGCCGAGCAGCCGCAACCAACCAAGAGCCAAACACTATGTCCACGAAGAAAGCGACCACTACTAAACAGACTCCGGTGCACACTATTCGCGTCGGAGAAATCTCGGCCTTAATTCACTTGCGGAAATCGAATGCGGGATACGCGTACTACGACTACATCCTGGAGCGTAACTTCGCTATGGCCACAGGTCGTCAGGCCACGGGAACTTCATTCTTTGATCGAAGCGAGCTCGACATTATTACGGTCGTGCGGGCAGCTAGTTCTTGGATTCGCGAAAGGGTCCAGTCGACTCTCGGCAACCAGCAGTCCGACACTCTGGACGCCGCTCCCGAATAGGCCGACACGATTGCCCGGCCCGGGCGATGTCGCCAGGGCCCCGTGCATCCGCACGAGCATCACACCTCAAGCACTGGAGACTGACTAATGCCAACACCACCGAAACCCCGCAGGCCTGCCTCCTCCGACTTAGGTAACAAGACCTCATCCGTCCCAGGGACTCGGCTTTTCTTCGTCGTCTTTGACGAAACTCCCAACGAAGCCCCTCCTACCCCCACGCCCGTGTCCGCAGAGCAGTCCTATCGTGATGCTCTGGAGCACGCTGTCGATAGCCTGTTGAGTGAGAGCCAGACGACCTTGCCCTTACCCACACACCAACCGGCGGACGAGCGGTGGACGCGTCCCGCAGAATCCCTTCCACAGGCTCCCTCCGCAGCCACCGTCCCGCCTGCCGAACAACCGCAGCATCTCGAAACCATGCACTCGATGGACCCGGCTGAGGCGGCTTCCCAGTCCGAACTCACGCCCCCGGCACAACCGCCCGTGAAGCGTAAGAAACGCAGGAAATCTGCTTCGTCCCCGACCACTCAGCCTCCACCAGTCGTGGAGACTCATCCTTCCTCGAAACGCATACGCGTTCGCAGAGAGTTTCTTTGGTCAGATGATGACTCTCGGGATAGCTCTGGTTCTTGAGCTGGGGTAGTGAATCACGCTCCTTCTGCCCGGCAGCAAAGGGGCTTCCCCTGTCTTCACGCGACGCCGCCTCCATTCGACCTTTCGGCCCGCGACGTCACGGTGGTGACGGGAATTGCAGTTAGGTGCGGATTCAGAATTTTTTGCTGAAATTAGGAATGTACACGCCACGCACCACGGTGCAGACAGAGGTCGTGTCGGCGACGACACCGACCAAGAGAACGAAAACGAGAAACCGTAACGACTTGGAGTGTAGCGGTATTGTCGACGTAAGCTGCTCCTGGCAGACCTCGCTCCGGGAATGCCCGTGTCGACAGGCAACCACAACGGCACACACTACGTTTTAATAGCCTCATCCTCTTCCTTTGGCCCCCCGTAGAGTAGCCCGATGACCTCAAGAAAAACTGAGACGATCGAACGGGTCGAGTTCCGTTGGCGACAGCACGAAACAGAGTTCGCCCGGCGCCTCGAAGAGGCCGCCCAGGAGGCTGGCCGATCACCAAGTGACCAAGCTCGGGAACTAATGAAGAACGCCTTGACGGATTCCGAGCGGCTGAATCACAACCTCCATGTCCTCCAGCAGGAGGTCGCTCAACTGCACCAACAGTTGCGTGAACTCCGGACGATCAAAGAGGGGCTCCAAGCGGTTCATGCCAACACGTACCAGCTCCGTGATGACCTGGCCACCTGCACCGTTAAGATCCTCACCGACGCCGGCATGCTCCCGCCAGAGGTCGCCGAGCGATGGGTCAAGGAGACACTTAACGCCGAATAAGCCGGCGACGTAGGTCCCATGTTCACCATCGACAAGATGTGCCCGGCAAGCGAATGGTATTACCTGTCCCTGGTCAAGTACTACCTACGACGCCGTGGTAAGAAGGTCAAGAAACGCCGCCGTCGTGGACACGACGGAGACGACTCGCCCGACGATGATTTCGAGCTCGACCCAGACGATTTGGCGTTCAACGAGGCAATCCCGTACACAACGGACATGCTGGGAGAACCGCCCGGCAAGTGGTCCGGAGCCGGAAGTCTCGCACTGGGTATTTCCGGGACCATTCGCGAGGAGCACTATCACCGTGTGTTCCGCGGCTTCCATCCCCGCACGGACGAACCGCTTGTCCAGAATGCTGGTAAGCAGGATCGCTGTGCTGGCTGGGAGGGTTGCTTCAGCCCGATCAAAGACGTGAGTGTCTGGTGGAGCCAGTGTCCTCCGGACGTCCGAGAACGAATCCAACAACTCAATTGGCAAGCCGTGGAGGCCACCCTCCGGTTCATGGAGTGGCGATTTGCCTATTCCCGTGCCGGGAAAGCGTCCGAAGGCTGCCACCATGTGCCTGTCGGCTTGGTCTTCGCCATGTGGGAGCACGCCTGCAGTAGAGCCAAGGATCCGGATCTCCACGTTCACGTCCAGATTTTCAACGTGGGTGTCGACAAGAATTCTGACGCTCGGGCTGTTGACCCCCTGCCGATTTTTCGTAACCAAAAACTCTTCACGAATTACTACAGGGCTCTGCTGGCAGCCTCCCTGCGGGCGGAGTTCGGGCTTGAATTCGAAGTCGATCGGAAAGGCATGCGGGTCCGAGGTATCCCGCGCGAGTTAGTCAAGCAGTACTCCAAACGCCGCCAATCCATCCTCAAACGACTGGCCGAACGAGGTGAGTTCGGAGCCGAGGCGGCTGCTCGGGCCGCCCTCGCAACCCGGGCCCGAAAAGACCCGCTGGTTACCCGAGATGAGCTCTTTGAGCAGTGGCGAGCAACCAACGCAGAGGCCGGCTTCGACGACAAGTATGTGGCACAATTACTTAGCCATGGCCCGAGGAAGCCCGTGGGCAACGTCAAGACGGTGATTAAGGAAGCCGTCAAGAACCTCACTCGCCAGACAAGCCATTTCAGTCACAGTGACCTGGTGCTCGGCGTTCTGGCCCTGCTCCCGAAGTACGGGCTATCGCCCGATGCGGCGTTGCACTCGGTAAAAACCTACCTTGCTGAAGATGAGGAGGTCGTCCCCCTCGGTTCCCACGATGGCGAGAAACGCTACACAACCGAACGCATACTCGACGCAGAATGCCGCATGCTCCACGGCATGGACCTCCTGACAAACCGGTCCGGAAACACCCTGTACGAATGGGAAGTGGAGCGTGAACTGAAGAAGCATCCGACGCTTAGCCCAGAACAGGTCAACTTCGTACGCCACCTTACGCTGACCGATAGTGCCCTACGAATTGGTCTTGGTTTGGCCGGGACGGGCAAAACGCACGCCCTCAAGGCGTGCGTCAATGCCTGGAAACGTAGAGGCTTCCAAGTGCTGGTGGCAGCCCCGACGGGCCAAGCCGCCCGGGTGCTCGGGAAAGCCACCGGGGCGGACGGCGAGACTCTCACCAAGCTGCTGGGCGACTACAGACTTCCACTGTCGGCCGCTGTCAAGCACCACGCCCGACAACTCGCTCGCGTCGTGCGTCGCCGACGAACCTGGCGATTCCGCCAGCCGCAACCGGGCACTATCTCGTCGCGAACAGTCGTTTTGGTCGACGAAAGTGGCATGATGAACGTCTCCCATGCGACCAAACTAGCCGAATGGGTGGAGCGGGCAGGAGCTACGCTCTGCCTGATCGGTGACCCGATCCAGCTCCCTGCGATCGACTCTGTTTCTCCGCTCCAGGCCCTGGCTCGTCGCTATGGTGCAGCGAAGTTGACCGACATCCGCCGGCAGAAAGATGTCTGGGCCAGGGTGGCCGCACGGATTTTCGCAGATGGCGACCCCGCCGAAGCAATGGAGATTTTTGCAGCAAGAAACAAAATCACCGTCCGCGAGACTCTCGATGAGGCCGTCCAACAAGCCTGTCTCGACTGGACTGCGGAGGGACTGTTGACTCCTCACCGAGCCATCATCCTGACCAACACTAATGACCTGGCCCACAACGCCAATCAACTCTGCCAAGGGCACCGCTTGCGGGCCGGCACCATATTGAATACCGCTTCGACGCTGATCACCGACGAAACCGATGACGCAATCTTCGAATCACGGGTCTACGTAGGCGAGCGAGTACTTTTCACGAGGAACTCCAGGGGCCGCAGGGGATACGGAGTCGATAATGGCAGCCTGGGTACGGTGACGGCGATCAGTCCCTTCGGTTCTCAGATATCCGTATCCCTGGACGATGGCAGTTCCGTCACCGTCGACACCGCCAAATTTCACCACATTCGTTTGGGGTATTCAATCACCACCTACAAGAGCCAGGGAGCGTCCATTCCCAGAGTCTTCGTCCTGCTCGCTGGAAACGCGGACCTTCAGAATTTGCCCGCTTCCTACGTTCAGGCCACTCGTGCCATCGAGGATACGCAGTTCTATACCACAAGAGACCTGTTGGACCTTTTTCACAACGATCTGCAGGGCTCTCCGCTTATCAAACGCATGTCACGGCGGCCCGACCTACGTCTGGCAAATGAACTCCTGGAGGATGCTCTTCGCGACCTGTCGGCTGCCGAATTCGCGGTGCCAGAGCCCACGTCCGAAACGCCGGCGGCACCTGCTACGACGGCCAACAACACGGAAACGGAAACCGCCAACACGGCCTCTTCTCTGCCGGAAGGCGATGCCCTCCAGGCAGAGCCGCGCTTACCGCAGTCATACGAAGAGCAACCAACCGACATTGCATCCACTCTGCACCCGTCGGCGGTCGACCAGTCACCGGAGCAGCAACCCACGGACCAGCAGTCGCCAGATCAACAGCCAACGAGCCACCAAAACGTGCCAGACGAGCCCCAGCTTCGAAAGAACGCCCAACGCTTGAAGCGAATACAATTGGCCCGGCAGGCATGGAAAACACACACCCACCAAGAGCAGGCCGACGCCCGGGAACGCGAGCGGCTAACCGAGAACGCTAAACTGCAGGCTTTTCGCGAACGACTCAAGGCGGTACATCAGAAACGGGCAGAGTTCGCAGAATCCCCTCCGCGGCCGACCGGTGGCCCTCCAAGTGATGAGCAAGCCGCAGCGAATGAAACTGATTTGACTCCCAATCCTGCCGAGCTTGCGAATGACACGACGCACGTGGATCGTGCTTCGGACAACGAGCAGACTCCCAACGACTTAGTCCGCCAGCCCGAACAACCAGCATCATGGCATGGTGAGTCGACTTCCGATTCGATTCAGCAACTTACCGCCGCGGACTTCGACATGAAGCGGCAGTCACTGCGTCGCCGCCGTGACAAGGTCCAACGTGGAGGAAGGCAGACACCGAACGCATCCATCAGCGAGGCACGCAAAAGTAATGAACCCTCTGCGGATCGCCCGCAGCCCTCCACCGAGTCCCTAGCTCCACATCTCAACACCTGGGAACAGGCTTACAGGCAAGCCAGACAGGACACCCTCCGCAAACGGCGGCAGGAGTCGTTCCGCCGCTTCGGAACCGAAGCGTGTTGCGACGCAGATAGCCTCCCTCCGTCACAACACGAGCCAGCCCACACTTCAGCTCTCCAACCAGTACCGCAGCCGCCCCTCACTCCGGCACCCCAGCCACCCCAACGACTCCAGCCGCAAATCTCTCCCGAACAGGCGGAACTTGAACGAAAAAGACGGGAGGAAGCTCGGCTGCAGGCACGCGAAAGAATCCGCCAACTCCTGCTTCTAAACGTCAAGGAACGTCTCCGCGACCCGCAAGCCATCGACCAACAACCGACGCACTCCGTGGCGGACCAAGTCGTCCAACAACTCCTCACTCGCTTCCATGAGGTGGAGGAGATCACACAGCAGCAGCTCTCCGAGACTTTCCGGTCTCCTGTCGACCCGATGTTCGTCCATCCTGAAGCCCAGCAATATGAGGTCACCACAGCTGAGCTCGATTTGATCCAGCAACAACTCGGTCTCCAATTCTCTCACTACGACTCCCTCACATTTCCTTCCGGACCATTTCCCACCCAAGCCGCCGACCCGGCACTGCCCCATTCGGCTGCACTTGGACATGCTAATCGTGGACGAACCGTTTACATTCCACCCTGTTCCAACTGCGGAGGTGCACGATGTGGGAACTTCGGTACTATCCTGCACGTCACCGACCCGTAGCGGCCGACCCGCTGTGCAAACGCACACTTCGTGTTTCCGAGGTGGATGTCACGACGGTCCTGCACATTGGATAATTCTTGGCCCGTAAGGAAATACATTGAACGGAATTGCCACACCGCGGCCCAGGCCCCAAGAGTCTCTCGCACCTTGGGTTTTCGGAGCCATGGCTCGGGTGTTCGATAGGGGGTCAAGGAAGCGATTGTTTGGCGGCACAATCGCAAAGCCGAACCTTTCCGGGTGACAGACATTGGTCACCCAAGACCTTCCTTCCGCTCAGGAAAACTGTCCCCGGGGAGCATCAGTGCTCCCGCGGGGACAGTCGAGACGGAATGTGCGCTATCGACGCACCCTCGACCCGGATATTGCTCAGCCGGTTGCACCCCTGCAGAGCCGACCTCCTCTTCACCGGGTAACGCCAGGCTACACCTTCACGTCCCGCTACTCAAACGTCTGGACCCACCAACCCCAACGCGAATGCCGAAACCGGCCGCGTGGGAAACGCTATGGCCGTGAACTTCGTGCGAATTCAACGCCATCCCAATTGCATGACCACGGCTACCACAACCTGAGCGTGTAAGTGAGCGAAACAGTTGACAATTGCCTCCAACCGAACTGCGGGACCGATCCGCTCTCGACGCGTCACGCAATTTGCGTACGAAAGTCTGCAGCACTTGCTTCGCTCCGCACCATAACGATGCAGTAGTAAGTTCTCTCACATTCAGGTACGGGCAGACGCAATACCCCGGGACTCGACAGGCAGCACCGCTCCGCGGCGGGCCTGCCGAGGACCGGTGGTGCAATACGGTTACTCTTCACGGTTGTATTTCCCAAATACCGTTCACACTCAACAAGGAGCACGTCATGACCAACTTGACACGTGCCTCGCACGAACTGTTCCGGCGAATGCCGGACGAGACGTTTCCGTCGCTGGAAGTCTTCCAGAAGCATTTTCACTGGCAGAGAGAACAGTCGGTGGAAATCTGGCAACCGCCCCGGACGCTGAGCACCGGGTCGGTGGCCGGCGAACGTTTACTGCTCGATGCCGGCAATGATGGAGCGTACGAAATGAACGACTGGTCCTTTGGCCAGTTGTGCCGGCTCTCTGGTGTGGCAAAGGAAACGGTGAACCGCTTGACGCCTGACACGGCTGCTCGCGTTATCGCCGAGACCCTGCCGCAGGGCCAGAAGCCCTTGCAGTTGCTTACGATGGGCGGGCGACTTCGCTCGATTCACGCCGCCAGCTACACCCGGCTGCACAACGCCGACCTGCTGGACGTGGTCAACGAAGTCGCTACGGACTTCCAGCCGCCCCCAAAGGGTTTCAACGGGGCGACCGGCTTGTACGGCGGGGAGCAGGACATGTTCTGCTTCCTCATCGACCCGGCCGGCTGGACCGAGATCGACGGCGAGGCCTTCGCCCCTGGGTTCTTTCTGTGGAACTCGGAGGTCGGCTGCCGCTCAGTGGGTATCGAGACCTTCTGGTACCAGGCGATCTGTGCGAACCACATCGTGTGGGACGCCACGCAAGTCGTGGAATTCTCCCGCAAGCACACGACCAACGTCCACGGCGCACTCAGCGAAATTCGCCGGGCGATCGAGGCTTTGGTCCGCAAGCGGGACGAACGCCGCGACGGATTCTATCAAGTGGTTCAACGGGCCATGCAGGCCACGCTGGGTACCGACATCGACGAGGTTCAGAAAGTCCTGAGCCAACACGGTGTTACCCGCGGACTCGCCAAGGAGGCTATCGCCATCGCCCAGGAGAGAGGCCGCTTCACGATCTTCGCCATGGTCGATGCGTTGACACGCATCGCCGGCAGGATGGTCAACGCCGGCGAACGGCTGGGCGTCGACCAGAAAGCGGCCCAACTCTTGGCGTTGGCGGCGTGACGTTTGTCCATTGCCGGGTGGAAGTGACTGCCCGGCACGTTTTGTTTCTTGTGGTTCTCCATTCGGAAAGGAGGGCATGACCATGCCCAAAGAGAAAGTGAAAGAGAAAGTAAGACCCGTGCACGAGATTCGGCTGGGACGCATTAAGGCGGCCATCTGGGTCAACGAACTTCCCAATGATAGGGGCAGGGTTTTTCATGCGACATTGGGCCGGATCTATCACGATGGCCGACAATGGCACGACTCGTCCAGCTTCGGACGGGACGACTTGCCGCTCGTCATGAAAGTCGCCGATCGGGTCCATTCCTGGATCTTCGAGCAGAATCAGGAGCATAACGGCTCCCACAAGCAGGACCAGAGTACTTCCTCGTCCGAGGATTTCTGAAAAGGTTTTTAGAGGCCAGATTTGCACCACCGGCCTCTTCCTTCTTCACGCTCTCCACAGTGTTCCACGGCAGTTACTTCGCAAGATCACGAACTGGCAAATGGTGTTCTTGTCGCTGTGGTTTGTTCTTTGTCTTCCGGCAGATTGGCAGCCCAGCTGGGCCCCTGCAAACCGGTGCCAGGCAGTAGCCTGTCACTGCGATTTGCCATGCGGGGCAGTGTCGCTATGGCCGCCGAGCCGGGGCATTCCTCCCGAAACGGTTGTTGGGTTCATCAACTTCGAGTGAATGAACCCAACAACCCTTTCTTAGGAGAAACGGAAGATGACAACGAACGAAACCAAGCGAGATAACCCCACGGCTTTACAGTCCTATCTGCAGGAGCTCACTGCCGGCGAGACGACACCGCTGCCGGAGAGCGAGACCTGGGAAGCGGCAATAGCGCGGATGACGGCCGCATCCGAACCCGCAGAAATCGACCGCAAAACCTACTTCTGGTTCCTGGAAGTGCTTCCGCCGAGATTCATGGCCGGCAGCTGCTTCTGCTTCGCCGAGGGTATGGAGCCCTTCCGGCTTTTCTGGACACGCAACGGCCGGTACTTCGTCAGATCGCTCGACTGGAAGCAGACCAAACAACTCTGCCGACTGGCCAAGATTCTGGTCTACGAATGACTCTCCGCCGCCAGGCACGTGGAAGACGCTGCCTCCCGCAGCGTTTTCTTTGTCGGCATACACGCCGTCGACTGACCATCAGCCAACGCACGGTCGATTTGCTGTAAACCATTCGCGAGTAGACAGCCCACCGGTGCCAGCTGTCGGAAAGCCCCGTCTTTCCGCGTGACTACGAGCGAATTCGGTTTGTGACCGGCCCGCAAATTCTCACCGGCTCTGGCGAGGAGGCCCACCGCATGGGCCAGTTTCGCGAGATGCCGGTGGTGCTCATGGTTTGTTTTGAGGTTCTTCACGAATAGTTGACGACGGCTTGAATGGCAGCTCCGTCAACGTCGACCGCTGCACTTCGCAGCCTTCCTGCCACGGAGAAAGGAAATAGTCCATGAAATCGATTCGTTGTTGGGATGACCTGTCTACGCACGGGATAATCCCGTTGACTGGCGAAGCCTGCGGACTGTCGTATCGCATCCTGTGCGACGTGACTGCCCGTGGCAAGAAGACGCTGGAAAAAGCGTTGAGTATCGCCCAGTTAGGACTCCACGAGAATTGGAATCACGGTAGTACCGATGATCCGCATGTTGGGTCCATCATGCTCGCCCCCGACTTACTGCCCTTTATCGGGGTGTTCGCCCTGCTGGAAGCTGGTTGTCGGGAAGTCTGGCTGACCAAGGGCCAGACGGTCCTCGGCATCGAGGCCGATGATGCCCCGGATCAGGTGGAGATGCTCCATCGTTTCCACGCCAACGACCTGGCGAGATGTTTTGGCTACTCCGGTACGGCCGGCGACCGCAGTCAGCACATGATGACGGGCCGTGTCGCCTGACGCCAAGTGCTGTCCGGCACGGTGACGTCATGTTCTGCCACAGCGTGCGCAGAATGGTTCTGTATGAGGTTCCCCGCACCACCGGCACCTCATTCACTGGTGGCGACGATTCCGATCGGGCACACAAGCTGTGCCGTTCACGCAATACCCAGACGAAACCCGAGTCGTCCGATTCAATGGCCGCGAGATCCATGGGGAACAAACGAGACGGGTATCCGCATGACAATTCGGCCGGATTACTGGGGGTGACCGTGGCAAAGCCGTATGCTCTTGCCGGAAGAGATTCCCCAGCCTCGAGATATTGCCGTACGCGCGAAGAAAATCGGCGTGCCGAAGTGTTTGGGGAGATTTCGCCAGCAATGTAGTCTTGGTAAGGTTGTGCTTAGGTTGTGAAGCCACTCCGTTTGCCATGTGGAAGCGTGTCCTGATGCCACGAGCAGACGAGTACTTGCGGGTCAAAGAAGCAGCAGAATTCCTCGGGGTTGTCCCCAACACCGTTCGGGCGTGGGGGAACCGAGGCAAGGTTCCGGAACACCGTCACCCAGCCAATGACTACCGGCTGTACAAGATATCCGACCTCAAAAGACTGCTCAAAGACATTGAGCGGTTGGTAAGAAACCGGAAGGCCGTGGACAAAGTAATCAAGAAGACGAAAGACCCGCAGGCAGTGGTCTGGGCTTCGGCCGGGCCGACCCGAGCCGAAGACATCAGTTTCCGGCGGCCGGTTCAATTGTGCCATGCCCGGCAGGAAACTGCGGCCGGACTGCCGGCCGACGCCAAGGATGCCCTGACCGCGTTCTCCGGGTTCCTGAAATCCCCCGGAGTCACGGACCGCTTGCGGACAGTGGAGAATCCCAGCAATGGGCTCAGCGATATCCTTGCCGCGAAGGCCAAAGCCGACGTGGCCGAGGCGTTACTGACGATGCCGAAGCCAGATCGCAAGGCTCTTGCCAAGGAATTGAAGGCCGCATTGGGCGGCAAGACCGCGAAAGTGGTGGCCATCGGGGTGTTCACGCCGAAGACCACCTTGCTTTGGGAGAAGTCCGACATCGACACAGTGGTCGATGAGTTAAAGGACTACCTCAAAGGCCAATGGAAAGGCGGACAGTACAACCAGATTGAGAAATGAAACCTTCCGTCTGTCTCGTTAGATGACGATTTGACCGAATCCCTCAAGTCCGAGTGCCCTGCCCGACGATGAATACATGTTCGGGGCAACGCAATTCTTCCGCGGAGCGCGGATTGTGATCACAACAACTCCCAAACACGATGAAGCCCTGAAGCGTCGCCTAGCCAGTCTGACGACACGCGATCGTGATTATTGGTCGTTTAAGAGTAACTCGCGACGAGAGCAGGGACATGCTCTTTGCCACTACCCGGCGATGATGGTTCCGCAAGTGGCCAGGGCCGTCCTGGAAGAAGCGTGTGCAGTCCACCCGGACATAGAGTGGGTGGGCGACCCGTTCGTAGGTTCGGGCACCGTGTTGACGGAGTCCATGTCGCGGGGGCTTAATTTCCTTGGCACGGACATAAATCCCCTGGCTGTACTGCTCTGTAAGGCGAAGGCCGGTCCGTTCTTTCCGGCCGCACTTAAAGCGAAGACCGTGGAGTTGCTCGCCCGGCTCGATGCTGACCGCCGTTCTGCCATTGAGGTCGATTTCCCCGGCCGTGACAAATGGTTCCGCCGAGACGTGCAGGTTTCCCTTTCGCGGATTGTGCGGGCGATCCAGGACGAACCTGCTGCCTGGGCTCGCCGTTCGTTTTGGATTTGCCTTGCGGAGACCGTCAGGTTTACGAGCAACTCACGTACGTCCACGGTCAAACTCCACACGCGCCCTGAAAAGGAAATCGAGTCCAGGGCACTTGACCCAATTGGGTTATTCAAAAAGCTGACCAACCGAAATCTCCAGCATATTGCTGATCAGGCTCAATCCCTTGAGGAAAAGGGGTTCTTAAGTCGTGGCCACTATGGTCAGTCCACTGACATCTTACTTGGCGACAGCAAGACACCACACAAGGAGCGTGTTGCCTCATGCGACATAATCTTGACCTCACCTCCGTATGGGGACAATGTTACGACCGTCCCCTACGGCCAATACTCCTTCCTTCCGTTAAACTGGATCTCGCTTTCGGACATTGATTGCAGCGCTGATTCCGAGTATCTGCGTTCCACTCACGAGATCGACCGGAGAAGTCTGGGTGGCAGCAGACGAATCTGCAAAGCCGACCGAGATGTCCTCTGCGATCAGTCGTCGGCTCTGCGGCGGTATCTCGCTGCTCTTCGGAATCAACCAGCCGACCGGTCAAGTCGCGTCATCGCCTTCTTCCGCGATTTGAGCGGATGCCTGCAACCGATGCTCAGCATGTTGCGGCCGGGGGGACTCATGGTATGGGCTCTCGGGAACAGAAAAGTCGGGGGCAAGCGAGTGCCGTTCGATACGGTTTTGGCAGACTTATTGCAGGCTCACCACACCAGCCTACTGGCCAAACTCAAGAGACGCATTTCGTCAAAACGCATGGCCTCGAAGAACAGCATCGCCGAAACCATATCAACCGAAACAATTCTCGTGATGCGAAAGGCCACCTGACATGGCGAAGGACAAGAAGCTCAGCTTTGATGTACATCCTTCCGTGGTGTATCAGCTTGGCGAGAGCCTTATCACCGATGCCGTGCAGGCGTTAATCGAGCTTGTGAAGAACTGCTATGATGCAGATGCGACGTATGCAAAGGTGACCATCGACACGGAAGGCAGAAAGGATGTTCACGGCACCGTCTTCCCGGCAAGCGGAGGACGGATCATCGTCGAAGACGATGGCTGCGGAATGGACGTGGACACGATCGAATCGGGGTGGCTGCTAATCTCGAATCGTCATAAGCGCGACCTTAAGCAAGCACAAAAGACCACTCCAGGGGGACGCACACCCTTGGGCGATAAAGGGCTGGGACGGTTAGGTGTTCAACGCCTAGGCGACAATTTGGAGATATTCACCAAGTGCAAGAAGGAGCGAGGGCACCACTTCGGATTTTCTTGGCTTGACTTCGCCACAGCCCCGAAGCTAAGTGACGTTGACATACACATGGAGGACGTGGCCTATCCCCGGGCTCATGGCACTACCGTTGTCATATCAGGACTTCGCGAAAGCGACACGTGGCGCGGCCAATCGTCACTCAAGCGGCTTGAACAAGAATTGTCGCAGATGATATCGCCGTTCAAGCAGATACGCGACTTCATGGTTCTGGTTGACGTTGACGGCAAGAGGCTGGAGCTATTGGAGATCAGCGGAAAGATTCGCGGCCTTGCACCGGTTCGATATCGGATTGCATTTGATGGCGAGAAACTTACCATGACGGGCCGGGCGCGATTGGATTTCTTTCGACCAGAGAATGAAGCCGATCAGTTCGCTCTAGTCGCGGAGTCGGATGACGGCGAATCACTGTACGCGTTTCTTGCTGCCCAA
Organism: Pirellulaceae bacterium; assembly: GCA_041752115.1. GTDB lineage: Bacteria > Planctomycetota > Planctomycetia > Pirellulales > Pirellulaceae > JAJRVM01. The sequence goes on from JBGSHS010000009.1 coordinate 48,519, forward strand.
AAACAAGCCGAGGCCCTTCACTTGACCCGACCGCAGTCAAAACGTTGGTTCGTCGAGTTCTCCCAGGAGAAATCTCTTGAGGATATCGACAAGGTCCAGCGTGAACCGACCGCAGAACGTCGCCTCGCCAACCCAGGGAAATTCGTTGGAGAAATCGACTCCTTTGACCTTGGAAGAGGTACATTCGACCGGCAAAACGTTTTTGACCGCATAAGCGAGTATCGTCGCCACATCAAGGAAATCAGCGGTATCCGCGTGTACCGCGATGGCTTTGCCATTCGCGTGGACCATGACTGGCTTAAGCTAGGGGCGCAGTGGACGTCGGCCAAGTCCTACTACGGATTGAAACCGGATAACACCCTTGGATTCATATCACTCTCAGCGAGGGACAATATCGCCCTTGAAGAAACGACCGACCGGGAAGGGTTCAAGGATACACCCTATTATCGCAACTTCTATGCACTGCTGACCGAGTTCACCAGTTTCACAGAGAAGTCTCACGAATTCTTTCGACGCGGGTGGACAGCCTTCCGCAAGAAACGCAGCGAAGAGCTTGCACGGGTTGACACCCGAAAAACCGTTGAGGATATTTCGCGATCTATCAAGTCAGGCATTGGGGAGTCCTCGACTCACGAACAGGCACTGACAGTATTTCGTAATCACCTTACAGCTAGTACGGAGAAAGCGAAATCTGTGAGCGCAAAGCTCGACGCTGCCGAAGAGCTTTCGCCGAAGCTCAAGAAAGAGGTAACGACCGCGCTAACGTCCTTGCAAGTCCTGCTTGATGAGTCCCGTGGCGTGCTCGACTCGCTATTGGCGTATCTCCAGCAACTTGCTGGCCTGAAGGACATGGGACAGGTGCTCGAAGATCGAGTGGACAGCCTACGTCGCCAACTCGACGACATGTATGAGACCGTCGCCCTTGGCATAACAGCCGAGGCCCTTTCGCATGAAGTATTCAACATTGCCGACCGCCTCGCTCAACGTGCGCGCTCGGCGACGACTCGGCTGAGGGAGAAGGGTATCACTGATCGGCCCCTCGTTGCCTTTGTTGAGCACGTCCAAACATCGGCCGCGGCCTTACGGAAGCAACTATCGTTTCTGTCGCCTTCGCTTCAATACGTCCGCGAAAGCCGTCAGGACCTCGATGTTGCCAAGATCCTGGTGGAGTTGTGTGAGTTTTACCAGGCGCGACTTTCAAACAACCGAATAAACATCGAGGTTGCACCGGGGCGTGAGCCTTTCTTCATTCGCATGAATCGAGGAAAGCTGTCGCAGATAATCGACAACTTTGTGCGTAACAGTGAATACTGGCTGCGCGAGGAAATCGACCAAGGAAGGATTGCGACGGGCGAGATTCACTTTGCCGTCGAACGGCCATTTGTCCGTATTTGGGATAACGGACGCGGGATTGACACGTCCGTCGAGACAACCCTCTTTGAACCATTTGTGTCGACCAAAGCCAAAGGGGAAGGTCGAGGGCTGGGACTTTTCATCGTAAAGCAACTTCTCGATTCCGAGGGTTGTCATGTCGGAGTGGTGCCGGAGCGTAACCGATATCGCCGACTCTTTAAGTTCCAGATCGACCTCCGGGGAGCAATCGATGGCTAGCGAACAAATCATGGGTGTCTTTTCGGTGAGCGTGTAGAGCCGTGGGCGGGCCGGTTTTTTTTCCGGAGAGGCGGTGAGGAGGCCGGGCACGGGCGGCGGCGGGTGTCCCCGCAGGCAGCCAGGGGGCGAATCGGTGGCGGGCGAGGC
>JBGSHS010000010.1:0-25355 GCA_041752115.1 Pirellulaceae bacterium
CTGATCGACGCCGACATGCGGCGTCCGGGCCTTTCGCGGCTGCTGGAGGTTCGCGGCATCTCCGGCCTGTCGCAGGTATTGCAGGCGAGAGATCCGGTGGCCGACCTGGCCGCCGGTGCCGTGCAAGCGACCCGGTTGTCCGAATTGCACGTGTTGCCGTGCGGGTCGCGCCCCTCGGATCCCGCAGAGTTGCTCAACAGCCCGCGTTTCGCGGAACTCCTGGCCTGGGCATCCGGCAAGTACCATCAGGTTCTGATCGATTGTCCACCGGTCATGGCAGCCAGTGATGCGGCCGTGGTGGCTCGGCAGGCCGACGCCACGTTGGTGGTGATACAGCCTGAGAAGAACCATCGCCGGCTGGTACTGCGCGCCGTCGCCGCCTTGCGTGCGATCCACGTTCCGTGGATTGGTGTGGTTGCCAATCGCGTGAGTCGAACGAGTGACAACAGTTTTCTGACGCACGATTATGCCTACGAATCATATGGCTATGCAGCCGATCCCGCTCCATCCGAGGTGGTCGTTGCCAGGCGCCGCGCGGCGTAGCGGACGGGAGGCCGATCCGTCCTTCGTGCCGGTTGGTGGCGGCGGAGCGGCGACGGGTCGGCTACAGGCCGAGGAGTCTTTCCAGTCAGGATAGTCCCATGGTGTCGCAGCTTATTCACCGCTCTGTCGCTGGTTCCGTGTCGATCCAGTTGCGCAGCGAGTCGTTGCTCAGCACGGTAGCCGACGGCGGCACCTTTACGCTGGTCGTACTCGCGCCGCTCTGGATGGGCGGACGCCATCCGCTCGGGCGATTCCTGTTCGTCGCACTCATTTGCCTGGTCGTGGTATCAACCTTGTGGCAGCGCGTGGCGGCGCGGCAGCGCATCTGGTACGTGACCGGGTCGGAGTGGCTGCTGGCGGCATCCTTCGGAGTCATTCTGCTGCAGCTTCTTCCCCTTCCTCACAGCCTGCTGACCACGATCTCGCCGGCACTGAGCGAGCGTCTGCCGCTCTGGACCTCCTCCGCGGCATCCAATCTGGGCCTGGGGAGCTGGGACACGATCTCGCTGCACCCCGACATGACTCGTCACGGCCTGGCGATGTTCACGGCTTATGCGCTGTTGTTCGTGATAACGGCGCAGCGCCTGCGTGACGCGAGCGATGTGGGAAGGCTGATGCGGTGGGTTGCCCTGGCGGCGGTGCTGATGGCAGTCGTCGGGCTGGCACAGCTGGTGTTCGGTAACGGGAAGTTCCTGTGGATCTACGATCATCCGACCCGTGAGGCATTGCGTGTGGTTCGTGGTGCGTTCGCCAACCAGAACCACATGGCGCACCTGCTGGCCCTTGGCGTGGCGCCACTCGTGTGGTGGCTGGCCAGTTGTGCGGAGCGCTCGGGTGGTGTCGGCGGCGAAGAGAGTCGGCGTCTGAGCCAGTTCGTACGCGGAACCAGAGGGCGTCATGATCGATCGCTGCTGCTGCTGGGAACCGGTCTGGGTCTCGTGTTGCTCGCTGGCGTGCTGACCTTCTCCCGAGCAGGCGTCGTGTTGCTGGTGTTGGCCGGTTTACTGGCGACCGCGGTGCTGATCTGGACCGGGCGATTGACCCGTCGCGGATGGATCATCGCCTCCCTTCTGCTTGGCGTGGTCACGTTGGCGGTGGCGAGCTACGGGGTTGGGCCGCTGTCTTCGCGACTCGATGCGTTGCTGGCGGCGGAATCGCTGGGGGATCTGTCGGCGGGACGAGAGTTGGTGTGGTCGGCGGTGCGTCAGTCGATCCAGCAGTTTCCGTTGCTGGGTACGGGCGTGGGAACGCATCAGGACGTGTATCCGATGTTCCTGCGGGATTATTCGAGCGTCGCATTTCCGTATGCCGAGAGTGGCTATCTCCAGGTTCTGGAAGAGCTTGGCGTGGTTGGACTCAGTCTGCTGCTGGTCGGCCTCGGAATGGTGGGTAACTGGTGTCGTCTGGCGCTCGTGCGAGCGGAGACGAAGGAATTGCGGTTGATGGCCGGGGCCATCACCGCGTCGCTGGTGATCAGCATGCTGCATTCGCTGGTCGATTTCGTGTGGTATATTCCGGCTTGTATGACGCTGACCGTGATCCTGATTGCCGGTATCTGGCGACTCAGTCGGATCACCAGCCAGCTGGCCACCCAGCGCGAGAAGGTCCGCGTCGCACGCCCCCTGCTCATGGCCGGCTCATTCGGGTCGTGTGTCGTAACGATGCTGTTGCTGGTCTTGAGCTCAGGGCCAGCCCGCGCCGCTCGATCGTGGGATGAAGTGGCACGCATTACCCACGCTCTGGAACGTTCTCCAGCCGCAGGTATCGACAGCACTGCGCACGATGAAGCGATTGTGGATCAACTCAGCACATGCCTCGAGGAGTCGGTGCGTGTGTCTCCCCGCGACGCCCGTGCCCATGCACGACTGGCGGCGGTCTATCTGCAGAAGTTCGAGCTGGCTCAGCGACGAGCGACGAATTCGATGAGTCTGATACAGATTCGAGACGCGGCATTTGCTTCGGAGTTTCCGTCGCTCAAGCAGCAGGATCAGTGGTTGGACCGAGCCGTGCCGGAGAACCGGCATCTGTTGGACCAGGCACTGCGGCACGCGCGAACGGCCCTGCGACTCGCCCCGCTGCAGGGCGAAGCCTATCTCTACCTGGCAGAACTGGGATTCCTGGCCGGCGATGGGGTCCGTGCCAAACGAGCCTATCTGGACCAGGCGATGCGCGTTCGTCCCTACGACGACGACGTGCTGATGGTCGTCGCCAGTGAACTGGCGCTCGATGGACAGCTGCAGCAGGCGACGGTCCACTGGAAACAAGTGTTTGAGCACTCACCACACTACCGTCAGCCGATCATCGAGCTGTTTGCCGCGCAGGTGCCGGCGGACGAGTTTCTCAAACGGTTCCAACCAGACTTGAGTGGAGCGATACTGCTCTTCGACCATTATCGCAGAATCGGCTTCGCGCCGCAGGCCGGCGTGGCCGGCCGGTATCTGCTCTCGCAGCTGAATCGGCAGTTGCAGCAGGACGGAAAAGCACTCGACTCCGACCAGTGGTTTCAGGCTTTCGTAGTCCAGGATTATCTGAGCGACGAGGAAGCGGCGCTGAGCTGTTTACAGAACGCTGTGCAGTTGGGGCCTGAGCGGTTTGTGTATCGGCAGAAACTGGCCCGGTACTTGCTCAGGCAGCGCCACTACAACGAAGCGCTGGTTCATCTGCGGTGGTGCCTGCAGCGCAAGCCTCACGACGAGTCTCTGCTGCGCGACCTGCAAACCGCCTCCCGGTCCGACCTCGTCAAACCGGCACTGACGCGGTGACGAAAAATCGGATGACAAGAAGATGGAAGCGGCATCCGCCAGTCTCTTATCTTCTGGTCATCCGATTCTCTTGTCTTCCGCTGTTAACGGACCGCCTGCCGCTCCATGCCATGGGGATCGGCAAAGTCCAGTTCGGCCAGGGACCGCTGGATCTGGGAGGCCAATTCGGCCTTGTGCCGAGTGACACAGGTACCGTGAGTGCCGGGGATGAGGGATTCCCGGATCTTGGCTGCCCATCGCAGCCAGCCTCGACACGGTCGCCGGTCGCGCTGGGCCGTTTCCTGAGACGTGTAGAGAAGTAACGTGCCGGAGTACTGAACTCGTGGGCGATATTGAGCGTACGCCCAGCGATGGGCCCAGAAGAGCCCGAAGGGCGTAACGCGAGGATCTTCTGCGATCCGGGGAGTCGTAGGATTGCCCGCGGTCTTCGTCCGTTCTTTCGAGTTCGTCTCGCGGCCGCCACGTGCTTTCCAACGCCGGTAGGCGCGGACCACGTCGCGACCGAACTGCCGTATGGTCGTGCGGATGCCATCGTCCCGGAAGCTGTCCGCTTTCTCAAGGAGATAGTACCAACTCCTCACGAGAACGAGCTGCATGGTGAACTTCAGTGGAATCACCCTGGCCAGCCCACGCACGGTCACCGGTCCGACGCGCCTTGACCACGGAGCCGGGAAGGTGTCCACAATGATCAGTGCCGAGACCTGTTCACCGGCAGCTTCCAACATGCAGGCCATCTCAAACGCGATCAGGCCGGCCAGCGAGTAACCGGCCAGCAGATACGGACCATGAGGCTGGATCGCTCGCATCTGGGCCATGCACTGTTTCGCAAGGTACTCAACGCTACTCTGTTCCTGCGAGAGATCGAAGTCGGGAAAAGGAATGACGTAGTAGTGTCTGCCCGTCTGCTGGCCAAGTTCCAGATCCAGGTACCACCCAAGAAGAAACAGAGGCGGTTGAGCAGGATCCGGATCACCTCTCTCCGCTGTCGGACCGCCATCGTTTTCCAGTTGCTTGTGGATGAAAGGCGCGAAGGAGTCGACCGTGGGATTCGCGAAGAGCAGGCTGACCGGGAGTGTCACACCCAAATCGGACTCGATCTGACTGATGGCGCGCACTGCGTGGAGCGAGTGTCCCCCCAGATCGAAGAAATTGTCGTAGATGCCGATGTACGGGCGTTGCAGGACCTGCTGCCAGATCTCGACCAGCGTGCGCTGCAGCGGAGTCTGTGGCGGCACGAAGTCACCGTGGTCATGGTCGGCCGGTTCGGTCGCTCGCTGGGCGAGCGTCTGGCGATCGAGCTTGCCGTTGGGGGTCAGTGGCAGGTTGTCGAGCGTCACAAAGCGCGAGGGGAGCATGTAGTCGGGTAGCGTGCGCGCCAGGTGTGCGCGCAGTTGGCCGGCTGCGAGTGTGGCGCCGGGGTGAGCAACCACGAAGGCGACCAGCTGCCGGTCGTGGTGGACCAGCGGGGCCACTACGGCGGCCGACAGAACTTCAGGGTGCGCGGCCAGCGCTGCCTCGATCTCGCCCAGTTCGATGCGAAAGCCGCGCAGTTTCACCTGCTCGTCGCGCCGACCGAGAAATTCCAGCTGTCCATCGCTCCGCCAGCGGGCCAGATCGCCGGTGCGATAAAGCCGCTCGCCAGGCGTCTTGCCGAAGGGAGAGGGAACAAAGCTGGACGCCGTGAGTTCAGGTCGGTTCCAGTAGCCGCGCGCCAGTCCATCGCCTCCCAGGCAAAGTTCGCCAGAAGTGCCGATCGGTACCGGATGACCGTGGTGATCGAGAACATAGCAGCGGGTATTGGAGATGGGCCGACCGATGGGGATGGAATCGAGGTCCGGCAAGGGGCCGGCTGGGACGTCATAGCAACAGGCGAACGTGGTGCTTTCGGTTGGACCGTAACCGTTGGTCAGCCGCAGCGCCGGATAGAGGTCCCGCAAGCGTCGGACGTGGGGTACCGAAAGCGCTTCGCCGCCAGTTAGCACTTGCGTGACATGCGCCAATAGTGCGGGCCGTTGGTCGACGATCTGATTGAACAGACTGGCGGTGAGCCAGAGGCAATCTATGTGCTGCTGATGGACGAAGGTCTCGAGAAGGTCGAATGCGGGGAGCTGCTGAGGGAAGACTACACAAGCTCCACCGTTGAGCAGCGGTCCCCAGAGCTCGAAAGTCGATGCATCAAACGAGGTGGGGGCAAGAAACAGGAACCGCGTCTGGGGAGCGAACGCGACATAATCCTGGCCGCGGACCAGCCGCACAACGCCGCGATGCGGGATACAAACCGCTTTGGGTGAACCGGTCGATCCGGACGTATACATCAGGTAGGCTAAATCGTCTGCGCTGCCGATGGCAGGCAGATCGCCAGTAGGGCGTTGCCCGATTTCCGTCGCCGCAGTGCCCAGGTTTAGGACCCGCAGGCCATCGCCCATCAGCTCCTCGGGCAACGAGCCCTGAGTCAGCAGGACGGTGGCCTGACTATCCCGCAGCATGAACCGCAATCGATCGCTGGGATACTCACTGGCCAGGGGCAGGTAGGCTCCTCCGGCTTTGAGCGTGGCGAGCACACTCACAACGTAGGCGAGACTACGATCCAGACAGACCGCCACACAGGTCTCACGATCAACTCCCATCTGCCGCAGTTGCCACGCCAGTTGATTGGCATGGGCATTGACCTGTGCGTACGTAATCGACTGGTCCTGCCACACGACGGCTGCCGCATCGGGAGTGCGACGTACCTGCTCTTCGAACAGTTGGTGAATGCATAGGTGACGTGGATAATCGCGCGACGTCTGATTCCACCGGTGGACGACGAGCTGCCGCTGAACCGTTGGCAAGATATTCAGCTGCGACAACGGCTGTAGTGGATCGGCAGCGATCGAGTTCAGGAGTTCCACCCACGACACGGCCATCTGTTCGACATCATGGGGCGAGAAGATGTCGGCAGAATACTCCAGAGAGCACCTCCAGGTATCTCCTTCGGCCGTGACGTACAGCATCAGATCGCACTTGCTCGTTCCGGTCGGAATCTCGTCAACGCGGACTCTGGCATCTCCGAGCAACCACTCTCCCAGTCCCTGTTCAACCAGGACGAACATGGTCTGGAAGATGGTCGATGATCTCTGCGACAGGCCATCCGCGTCGAAGGCAGCGATCTCCTCGAATGGCAGATCAGCGTGTTCCAGGTGGGCCAGCACAGTACGGCGTACACGCAGCAACGTGTCGCGAAATCTCTCGTCCGGGGCAAGCTGCGTCCGCACGGGAAGTGTGTTGAGGAACAGCCCGACGACCTGCTGCAACTCGGTGCGATTTCGCTGGCTGACGGGAATACCGACCACCAGGTCGTTCTGGCCGGTACAGCGGCAGAGCCAGACCTGATATGCGGTCAGCATCAGCTGAAACACGCTGAGCTCATTGGTCGACGCGATGTGCCGCAGCGCGTGGACGAGTGATTCACTCAGGTTGAAGCGATGTATGTCTCCTTGTCCCGTTTTCGGGGCTGAATCGGTGTGGGACGCCGGCCAGGTGAGTCGTGGTGGCAGGTTCCGCAGATGTTCCTGCCAGTAGGCCCGCTGGCGAGGGCGAAGGTCGTCCAGACGTTGGCGTTGCCAGATCCCAAACTCGGCATATTGTGCCGGCAAGGCCTCGAGGCTTGCGATCTTCGGGTCACCGTTGGCCGTGTAGAGCCGTGTCAGTTCCTCCAACAAGATTCTCGCCGACCACTCATCGATGATGCTGTGGTGAAACGTCAGCAGCAGCCACTGCTCCTCTCCGCTCGATCGTCCCCACCAGGCACGCCACAACGGAGCGCGCGACAGGTCAAATGGGCGGCGCGCTTCCTGCGTTGCCCGTTCCTGCAACGCCGCTTCCGACCAGTGATCCGGTACTTCCTGCCATGGCAGGTCAACCGTTTCCGCCGGAAGCACGATCTGCAGGAGACCTTCCTCGTGTGCTGTCAGGGCGGTTCTGAGCACTTCATGCCGCTCAAGCAACCGCTCGAGACATCGGCGAACGAGTGCCGCATCAACGGGCCCTTGGATCTGTGCCAGCAAGGGCACATGGTACATGGCTGGATCAGGTGTTGTCTGCTGCAACAGCCACATTCGCAGCTGACCGTGCGACATGGGAATCCGTGTGGGGCGATCCACCTCCCCGATCGCCCCATCGGTCAACGCGGGCGCGCTGGTCATTTCCAGCTGCAACGCCAGGCCGGCAATCGTCGGATGCTCAAACACCCACCGCTGTGACACGTCTCGTCCCAGTTGGTCGCGCAGCAGCGAGACCATGGTGAGCACTTTGAGCGAGTGTCCCCCCAGATCGAAGAGGTTGTCGTGGATGCCGATGTGCGGTCGCTGCAAGACCTGTTGCCAGATCTCGACCAGCGTGCGCTGCAGCGGAGTCCGTGGCGGTGCCAAGTCACCGTGGTCATGGTCGGCCGGTTCGGTCGCTTGCTGGGCCAGCGTCTGGCGATCGAGCTTGCCGTTGGGGGTCCGCGGCAGGCTGTCGAGCGTCACAAAGCGCGAGGGGAGCATGTAGTCGGGTAACGTGCGGGCCAGGTGTGCGCGCAGTTGGCTGGCTGCGAGCGCAGCGCCGGGGTGAGGAACCACGAAGGCGACCAGCTGCCGTTCCTGGTGGACCAGCGGGGCCACCACGGCGGCCGATAGAACCTCCGGGTGCGCGGCCAGCGCCGCTTCGATCTCACCCAGCTCGATGCGAAAGCCTCGCAGTTTCACCTGCTCGTCGCGCCGACCGAGAAATTCCAGCTGTCCATCGCTCCGCCAGCGGGCCAGATCGCCGGTCCGGTAAAGCCGCCCGGTTGGTTCGCCGGCCAGCGGATGCTGAACAAACCGCTCGGCCGTAAGGTCCGGCCGACGCAGATAGCCGCGCGCTACTCCAGCGCCACCGATGCAGATCTCGCCCTCCGCGCCGAGTGGCACCGGCTGCAGCTGGTCGTCAAGTAGCAGGACCTGCGTGTTGGCGATGGGACGGCCGATCGTTGCTAGTCCACCAGGCTGCCGCGTGATCCACGTCGAGTAGGTTGTCGTCTCGCTGGGACCGTACAGGTCGTTGACTCGCCGCGGCCGCCAACGGGCGTAGATCTCATCGACCAGCGCCGACGACAGGGGCTCTCCAGCCAGATTGACCGTGTGCAGCTCTGGAGGTCGCGACCGAGCACGCAACATCGCTTCCATCACGGAAGGGACCGTATTGATCAGACGCACCCGATCCCAAAGGAGATCCAGGTCCGAATGAACGGCGTCGGCAGCCAGCAGAACCGTGCCTCCCCAGCTGAGAGTTCCCAGCAGCTCGAACACCGACAGATCGAAACAGATCGAGGTCGTGGCCAGTATGCCCGCCAGCTCCTGGTCGTCAAACGTCTCACGTACCCAATGGAGAAATGAGACGCATTGGCGGTGCTCAATTGCCACACCTTTGGGTCGGCCGGTGGAACCCGAAGTGTAAATGACATAGGCCAGCATGGCTGGGTCAAGGGACGCCGGAACATCGGGCGCGTCCTCGGCCGTGCCAATCGACTCCATCAGCACCGCTCGGGACGACCACGGGAGCAGGCCAAGTTGCATTACCGGGCCGTGACTTACTACCAGCTGAGCTTGGCTGTCGGCAAGCATGTATTCCATGCGGTCGGACGGATATCGAGGATCCAAGGGGACGTACGCTCCGCCCGACTTGAGAATCCCCAACATCGCCGCCACAAGTTCGGGGGATCGCTCCAGGCAGACACCCACGGTAACATCCGGAGTCACTCCCCTCTGCCGCAGTTGCCACGCCAGTTGGTTGGCGCGGGCATTGAGCTGCGCGTACGTAATCGACTGGTCCTGCCACACGACGGCTACTGCATCGGGAGTTCGACGTACCTGCTCCTCAAACAGCTGATGAATACCCAGGTGTCTGGGATAATCGCGCAAGGTCTGATTCCACTGGTGGACGACCAGTTGGTACTCCGCCTCACTTATTGGCGCAGTGTCATTGTGTGACGATTGTCTAAGTTTGTCGGCAATGTCACCCAACGGCGTCGTCATTCGTCACGCCTCGCGGCTCAGTCTCTGTCATTACGGCGTGTTGCAAAAGTCGATCTCGGGACTGCAGATCCCTTGTTCCAGGCTCGGGGCGTGCCGTACTTGCCATGCCTGCGAGCGTTCCCCTACGTGCACTCGCCCCCGACCCCCGTGCCTTGGCCCGCGCAAAGGGCTTCGACCGTGGCCGGACACTCGTGTACGGCCGAGCAGTTTTTGATCCTCGCTGCCCCGAGAGGCGTGGTGGCGTCCGGCAATCGGCAGCTCTTGTTCCCTGCCTGGTGCGTCGTAACCCGCCTTCGATCAGTTTCGTCGGAGTGACTGCTGGGAGCTACTAGCGGCCCTCGAAAATGCGGGGCAATCGCTCCCCCTCAGTCGTTCTGGCCCGCACGATCCGCATATCCCGACCAGTCGCGCCTTCGCTGCGAACCGACTGGACCAGGGTGAAAAGAACATCCGGAACAAAGACCGCTCAGCCCGAAACCGGGCCTGTTCGGTTCTCCGGGCAAAGCAGAGGCCGCGGCGAGTGGGTCAAAACCAACGATCACGATCCTGCGCCGTGATCGTGTGCCCTTTCCCGAATCGGAGCGTGGCCTCGTCGCCTGAGGTTGAACACATAATTGCCTCAGACCGAGCGCACAGACGGGGGACATACGGCCTGATCATCTGTCCTCGATCGCATGAGAAACCGACACTGGGGGCGAATCGGAGCGGGAAAGGGACCGTTACTCACTCGTGTTCCACATGTCCGTTATCCGATTGGTTCCCGCGCCGACGGAGATCGAGCCAATCGAGAAACTGTTCGATTTCGTGAAGCGGCATACCCATTTGCATCGCGGCTCGCACCGCCGCTTCCCTTTCGAGCGGTGTGGTAGCTTTTTCCAGCAGAACTCTCGCTGCCTCGTACGCCATGGGTCGGACCACGAATGAAAATCGCTAAATGGGGGGGTGAGCACGGTAATTGGGGTGAATTCTAAAGGAATTTCTTGGAGGCCGGAAGTACTGTCAGGCCGGCAATCTCAGTTGTTCTTCCAACTTCACAGGCATCGCACGCAAGTCGAACAGATTCTGCAGATGCTCTCTTCTGCCTCTGCCCAGCATTTACCTTGGCGCTCACTCGCGCCGGTCCTTTCCGATTGCGCAGCCTGAAGTCGCTCCTTTCCATGTCCGTTCACCCGGTATCTTGCAGTGCCGTCTTAGCAGTTGACCGCGTGACTCTGAGGGGCTTTCATCGCCTTCGCATATGTTCGAGGCACGGTGCGAAGCACAAACGGCATACTCGTCTGCCCATCCGCTCGGCCGCCGAACACTGTTCCATCTGGACGCCCTGATGGACTCGTTTTCAGCCGCATCCGCACAATCTGGTTGATAGATCACCAGATCGCGTGAGTCGACCGATCTGTTTTCTGAGTCGCCGGGACAGCGCTGCATTGCGCCGAGCAGAATGGTCTTTGGTGGAGCGGATGTGTGGTCTGCCCCGACGGCGAGTGGCTGCGCAGTGCCGCTAGGTTAGCTGCGCAGTGCCGCGGGGTTAGCTGCGTAGTGCCGCGGGGTGAGTCGTGTCATCGAATCGGGCTCGCTCGTGCCAGCACCGGGGTCTCGATGCACAAGGCGTGTTCTGAGAGCGACGAACCGGCTCCATTTCCAACTGGAGCGGTTTCCCATGGCGATCCCACCTTCCGATCAGCCCTTTCTTTGGGGGAGTGCATCTGTCCGTCTTGATGCGTGAGGCCTATGTCCCACTCCGTGCGTAGCCAGCGGTTTATCCCCGGACCGGTGGTTTCCGGAGATTTCAACGCAGTGACAAGAACATGTCGCACAAGCCCCGCGGTTCCACCCTGTGATGACTGGCAGACGAGCCTATGTCGTTGGGGAATTCCGCTGGAAAGGCGGACAAAGCGGCACTTGTTCGCCCTTCCCGCTGTTATGCCGCCGACCAACTTGTGCTTGCCCTGACCAGGCATCGAGGATCGCCCGTCACCTGCGCAGCGGCATTGCCGGTCCCTCATTTGAGTGATGTCGTGCACGCGACTGACAAGTAGTTGTCCCTACAAGTGTGTAGTAGAAATGAGGAAATATACCGTCGCGAAAGTGGGATTTGACACGCGTAGATGAATGGGTATATTGTCCTCTCACGTCTGGGGAATTTCACCATAACAGGGGCAATGTATGGGACACTTCAGTCTTCGCCGCTCTCGGTCCGCTCGTCATGATTCACACACTCTTCGCGCGCGCAAGCGACAACGCGCTTTGCAGCAGCGCCGAATCACCTTCGAAAACCTCGAACCGCGTCAACTGCTCACGACACTGGCCGGCTCAAATCTCTGGTCGAATTTCGACCTGCATCAGTCGTCTTCAGTTTCTGCCGAACGATCGGAGCTTGTGGCAGGATCGCCGCAGTCGGTCAGTGAGGTGGCAGGCTACCAATTCACAAGCGACTTTGAGTGGTTACAGGGAGGGGGCAGCGCAGCGAGCCAGCTGTTCAGCATCACCGCTGCCGGCGATGCCGAGGGAGAGTCGGGCGACCAAGATCCACTGAAAGTCGACCTCAATGGCACCGTCAATACGTATGATGTCGTGAGCTACAGTACGGAGGATAAGACTCCCGGTGGCTATGTTGTCCAGGACAACGGGACGATTCTGAATCTGCAGGGCAACACCTGGAAACGCGTAGACCTCGACTATGACGTCACGTCACGCACGGTGCTTGAATTCGATTTTCGAACTGACGACCTGGGAGAAATTCATGCGATCGGCGTCGATAACAACAACTCGTTGAGTACGAGTGATCCGATCTTTCAACTAGCGGGCACGCAGTCGTGGGGTACACACCAGGCGTACAAGGACTACCAGGTATCATCGGGTTGGAAGCACTACGTCATTCCTGTGGGAGAGTTCTTCACCGGCGACATCAAGGAAATCGTGATGGTGGCCGATGACGACGCAGCAAGTGACGCGGAGAGTCTGTTCTCGAATATCCGATTGTACGAATCCGGCCATACACCTCATATCACGTCCACACCCGTGACTTCCGGCAGTGAGCACTCCGCGTACAGCTATAAAGTGGAAGCGGTCGATCCCTTGGCCGGCGACACCTTGACGTTCTCACTGGACGACGGGCCGAGCGGCATGAGTATCCATCCTACTACCGGCATCATCAGTTGGATGCCGGAGTGCGACCAGGTCGGCGCCAATGCAGTCACCGTGCGTGTGCGCGACACGGCCTCGGGAAGCGATGCGCAGAGCTTTACCGTGACGGTGGCCAACGTGAACGACGCGCCGAAAATCACCTCCACAGCGGTGACTTCCGGGAAGATCGGTTCCGCCTACAGCTATGACGTGAATGCCACCGATCCCGATGCGGGCGATACACTCACCTATTCGCTGGTGACAAAGCCGAGGGGGATGAGCATCAACGCGACCACCGGCGTGATCAGCTGGATACCGACCCGTGTTCAGGCAGGGGCCAATGCGGTGACAGTGCGCGTGCGGGATGCGGACTCGGCTACCGCCACGCAAAGCTACACGATTGCGGTGAGCAAGACGAACAGGGCACCGACGATCACTTCCACGCCGGTCACGGCAGCCACCGAGGACGGTGCCTACACCTACGATGTGAACGCCACCGATCCGGATGCCGGCGATACGCTGACCTATTCACTGGTCACCGCCCCCAACGGCATGACCATCAACTCGACGACCGGGGTCATCAGCTGGACGCCCACCAACGCTCAGGTCGGAGCCAATTCCGTGTCGGTCCGTGTGCGGGATGCCGCTTCGGCCAGTGCCACGCAGAACTTCACGGTCACGGTGGCCAATGTGAACGACGCCCCGACCATCACCTCCACAGCGGTGACCGCCGGCAAGGTTGGCACCGCCTATAGCTATGACGTGAACGCCACCGATCCAGATGCGGGTGATACGCTGACGTATTCACTCACGACGGCGCCCAGTGGCATGAGCATCAACTCGAGCACGGGGGTCATCAGCTGGACGCCCACCAGTGCTCAGGTGGGGAGTAATGCGGTTACGGTCCGCGTGCGAGATGCGGCCTCGGCCAGCGCCACGCAAAGCTACACGATTTCGGTGAGCAGTACGAACGGGGCACCCAGTATCACCTCGACGCCGGTGACAGCAGCCACCGAGGACTCAGCCTACACGTACGATGTGAATGCCACCGATCCGGATGCCGGCGACGCGCTGACCTATTCACTGGTGACAAAACCGACCGGGATGAGCATCAATGCGACCACCGGGGTCATCAGCTGGACGCCAACCAATGCCCAGGTCGGAGCCAATGCGGTCACGGTGCGCGTCCAGGATGCGGCTTCGGCCAGTGCCACGCAGAGTTACACGGTGACGGTGGCTAATGTGAATGACGCGCCGACCATTACCTCCACAGCGGTGACGTCCGGCAAGGTCGGTACCGCCTACAGTTATGATGTGAACGCCACCGATCCGGATGCGGGCGATACGCTGACGTATTCACTCGCGACGGCGCCCAGTGGCATGACCATCAACGCGACCACGGGGGTGATCAGCTGGACACCGACCAGTGCGCAGGCGGGCGCCAATGCGGTCACGGTCCGCGTGCGGGACGCGGCCTCGGCCAGTGCCACGCAGAATTTCACGGTGACGGTCAGTGCCACAACTTCCACCCCGATCCCGGAATTGGCCCTTTGGGAGTCACAGATGCTGCAGTGGGCCAACTACCATGGCACGCGCCTGCTTAATGGCACCTACGGCGTCGACGAGACGTATTACGACGCCCAGCGGGTCTACCAGCAGATTGCCGAGTATACGGGGGATGCGAGTTGGCTGGCGGTAGCGGATCGAGCCCAGAAGATCTACGTGGAGAACTACGTGATCACCAGCGGGGCCAAAGTTCCGGGCTACTGGATCTTCACGCACGGACTGACGAATGACTACCTCGCCACGGGCGATGTGCAAGCCAAGGAATGGGCCATCAAACTGTCACAGCTGGCCTCCTACGCGCCCGATGGAACTCCTCTGGAATGGACGGCGCCGGCGGACAAGAGCCGGGAAGTGGCTTACAACATCATGGCGTATATCAACGCGGAGCGACTCGGGGAGGCGCACCGAGCACGCCTGGACGCTCTGATGGAACAGGCGCTGGGCCACTGCACCCAGTGGTTCACCCAGGGCTATGAGGGCGCCGAAGGAATGAAGCCGTTCATGTTCGGACTGACGGCCGAAGCCCTGATCTACTACTACACCTACGTAAATCAGGATCCGCGAATTATCACCCAGCTGCAACTGGGAGCGGAGTGGATCTGGAATAACTCCTGGGTGTCCGGCGACGAGAGTTTCTACTATTCGAGTTTCAATCCCAGTTCGGGCTCACCTGACCTGAATATGCTGATTGCGCCTCTTTACAGCTGGCTCTACCTGCAGACGGGCGACACGATGTATCGCGATCAGGGGGACCAGGTGTTTGCCGGTGGCGTACGCCATGCGTACCTGGGCGGATCCAAGCAGTTCAATCAGAACTACCACTGGAGCTTCGACTACATCAAGTATCGCAACCTCGCGGAGTGAGCGGAGTTGTATTGCGGGAAGATGACAGGCCGGGACAAATGGCCCAAGTGTTCGTTGTTGAGTCTGTCCCATAAGAGAGCCGACTGGGTGAGAGCGGCTCACGTCTTTACCGCGAAGTGGTTGCATTCAACAACCCAGGGTCGCTGCGCTTCGCAGCGCACCCTGGGTGAACGTTTCCCCATGCATCCGATACGCCGAAGGCGTTTCTCTGGGACGATGGGCCACCGATTCTCGGTGGTCGTCATTTGCAGGACCCCTACGGGGTATCGGAACACTCAGCGACCCTGGGCTACTGAATCGAACTGCTTCGCGGTAAAGAAATGGACGGTCACCCAAACATTGCCGCCCTGAGGAACTGTTCCCACAACGGCAACCAGATTGATCCTTCTGACCTTTCATGTCCCCATCTGCTCCGCGTCTCCGCGTCTCCGTGTCTCCGTGAGGGCCTAATGATCGAGCGTAAGCGTGTGTCGTTCATTCTCCCCCTGGTCCTGTACGCACGGCACGACGGACTCCAATCTCCAACGGGATCGGAAAGAAGAGTTTCACGGATTCTATTCCCTTCACTCGCCGAGCTATACTCGTCAGTTCGTCCATGACGCGAAAGAAGAGCATCTCGTGAGCTTGCACTCCGTGGAGTGTGTACTCTTCACGAAGGGCAATAAAGAGAACGACCAGCATCTCGGCCTCCCGTGTGTACACCACCACTCCGGCAAGCTGTGTGTTCGTCTCAACTTGCTCCACCACAAAAAGTGTCTGCGATTGCACTCCCGACTCGAAGGTAACCCAAAGTCGGTTTTTCGCGAGCGAGACGCAGGGCGTTCCATAGCGCTGGATCGTCGACAGGATGGCATTACAGACCCTGCCTTGGTTCTTGTTGAAGAAGAGCAGTTCTTCCAGCTGTTCTTGATAGATTCCGGGCAAGGTCGAAGTGAAGCTGATCTCGTTCATTGGGCGGCCACCTCAGCACAGAACAGAAAGCGGCGTTGCGAGCCCTCCGTGGGAATGTGCAGCGTGCACGGAGGTCGGCGTCTCCGTACACGTCCCAGATCGGACCGATCAGGAGGATGCGCGCCCGTGAGTGAACAGCAAAGTGTCATTGTGTCTCAGCAATGCCAGTCGCAGGCTTTCGCTTGTGACGCGTTCGCGGAGTTGCCGCGCATCGTGCTTCGTTCCGATTCTTAGCTGTTTGTCTTCGATGTCAAGGTCGGAAACGGGGACACGAAAGGTCAGGTCGGTCTTTCGTGACCCTTCATGCCCCTACGTTCAAGGCAAGAGACTCCTGGGCGGCTGTGCCGAGAAATCGCGCGTGGGACGCTGGTCGGGCGCACTGGTGGCGATGTGTGGCGATTCGCCGACAGCATGCTCCAAGCTTGTTATCATCAGGTAATACGACGCCATGCACGCCTTTTCGCGCACAGAAACACGTCTGTCGATCCTCAGGTGCGTGTTGGTGTGAATAGCTGCCGTGGGCCGTCGTGCGCCTGTGTTATTATGAAGCGACGGGGACAACAACGTGAACCTGTTCCGGCCTGCGATAACTCGGTAGTGCCGTAAGTAGCTCTCGCCCTGTCAGAATGTTGTGGACTAATCAACTGCAGTGCTCTTGTAGTTACACTGCCAGGTTCTATGAATGTACGACGCGATCATCAGGGCGACCAATAGCGAGTAGTGAATGATGTGTGTGCCTGGCGCCGGAAGTACTCGTCAGTTGTTGCAGGGCGACCGCGACAGGGTGTCGCAGATGGGAGGTCGGAGTCGCGCTGACAAGCGAGTGGCAGGAGCGGCAAGTTGCCACACCTGACAACATATATTCAATCTTCTTGTAGCGAAAAATGGATTTGTCGTTTCTCGGTGAGAGGGATCGCAGTGGATGCTTGTTCCAGCGGGAGGGGTTCACCATGACGGAGGTGAGATATGGGACAGTTGGGCTTTCGCCGCCTTCGGAAAGCTAGTCTGAAGTCGCACGCGTCGCAACCACGGCGCCACAATCGCCGCAGTACGTGGCGGCGCACAGTCGCGTTTGAAATACTTGAGCCACGCCAAGTGCTTGCGGCTTCACCCTTTTCCTGCTTGTGGGCTGATCGCGGTGCGATCGAGCCGAATGCTCCGGACAATGAGCCCGTCGAGTTAGCTGTCAGGCCTGCAGAAGTCCAATTCGCGCAGGAAATGTCATATCGGGATGGTGAAACGGAGAGCCGTAATAAGGCGGATCGTGCTCAGCCTGCGAAATCCGTCTCCCCCGACCAGTATGGTATCACGATTACGGCGGCTGGCGACGCAGAGGGAGAATCGGGCGGCTTTTTGCCGGCGGCGGGGTTCGCTCGAGGTCGCCTGAATGTCAATGTGAACGGCGTCGTGGGACGCACTGGTGTGGCGAGCTATGCAACAGGACAAGATGTTACTCCCAGACGATACACGGTCGAAGATAATGGGGCGACCTTGCGTCTCAAGGGAAACACGTGGAAGCGGGTGCAAGCAAACTACATCGTTACCGCCAGTACGGTGCTCGAGTTTGATTTTCGGACCGACGACCTGGGCGAAGTCCATGCCATTGGGGTCGACAATGACAACACTCTCAGTGTAACCGATACGTTCTTTCAATTGGCCGGCACGCAGCCATGGTGGGCTCATCAAGACTTCAACGACTACCAAGTCAATTCGGGGTGGCGGCATTACGTCATCCCGCTGGGAGAGTTCTTCACGGGAAACATCGCACAGATCGTTATGGTCGCCGATGACGATGCGACCCTGTTCACGGAGAGCGTGTTCCGCAACCTGCGAATCTATGAGAGCGACGTAAGTGTTGAAGTAAACGGCGTCACCACCGATTTTACGATCAATAGTTATGCGGTGGGTGAGGACAACACGCCGACCCGGTTTGGAGTAGAAGATGGTGGGAAAACGGTGCACTTGCGGGGAAATTCCTGGAAGCGAATGGACCTGTCCTATCAGGTCACGCCGGGAACCATGGTTGAATTCGATTTTCGCACCGATGACTTGGGCGAAATCCACGCCATCGGATTCGACAGGAATAATACCTTGAACTCGAGTGACACGTTCTTCCAACTGGCGGGCACGCAGTCGTGGTGGGCGCATCAAGACTACAACAACTATCAGGTGTCGTCGGGCTGGAAGCATTACGTGATTCCGCTGGGAGAGTACCTCACAGGAAGCATTTCACAGGTCGTATTAGCCGCCGATGACGACGCCAAGGGGTCCGCGGAAAGTCTGTTCCGCAACTTACGTTTTTTTGAGAGCCAACTGAGCATCGATCTGAACGGAGTGCCGGCTGTGGCTGCTATTGCGAGTTACAGCGTGGGCCAGGATCTTACTGGGACTCTCTACGGAGTGGAAGACAATCGGCAGACGTTGCATTTGCGGGGCAATTCGTGGAAACAACTCGAACTGCTTTACCGCATTGGCCAGGGCACGATGCTGGAATTCGATTTCCGCGCCGGAGATGACGGTGAGGTTCACGCCATTGGACTCGACGACAACAACCGATATAGTCGCGGCGACCATTTCTTCCAACTGGGAGGAACGCAGCCCTGGTGGGGTTACCAGGAGTTCAATGACTACGAGTCGTCCGACGGCTGGAGACATTATGTTATCCCCGTAGGAAGTTACTTCACGGGCGTCATCTCCCAAATTGTCCTGGTGGCAGACGACGATCTGACTGCGCGATCGGACAGCCAGTTTGCGAATATCCGGCTGTACGAATCCAACCATACGCCTGTGATCACATCCCCTCCGCGAATCACAGCTCAAGCTGGTACCCCTTACAGCTATCAGGTGGTTGCTGCCGACCCTGATGCCAATGATACGTTGACATATGCTCTCGTGGTCGCACCCAGTGGCATGATCATCGACTCAGCGACTGGCGTCGTCACATGGGCTCCCAGCCTGACGCAAACGGGGGCCAATGCGGTCACCGTGCTCGTGTGGGACTCCGCACTGGCTACCGCCACGCAAAGTTTCACGGTCACGGTCGGCGACACGGGGGCAGCCATTCCCGAATTGGCGCTGTGGGAATCGCAGATGCTCCAGTGGGGAGTCTACCACGCCACCCGGCTGCTTGATGGCACCTACGGCGTGGACGACACGTATTACGATGCGCAGCGAGTTTTCCAGCAAATAGCGGAGTATACGGGAGATGCAAGTTGGCTGACAGTGGCAGATCGGGCGCAGCAGATCTACGTGGAGAATTACCTGATCACCAGCGGGGCCAACGTGCCGGGATACTGGAGCTTTACGCACGGACTGGCCAATGACTACCTCGCCACGGGCGATGTACAGGCCAGGGAATGGGCCATCCAACTGTCACAGAATGCATCCTACGCGCCCGATGGGACTCCGTTGGCCTGGACCGCGCCAGCGGACCGGAGCCGGGAAGTCGCCTACAACATGATGGCGTATATCAATGCGGAGCGACTTGGAGAGCCACATCGCGCGCGCCTCGACGCCCTGTTTGAGCAGGCGCTGGATCACTGCACGCAGTGGTTCAGCCAGGGCTATGAAGGGGCCGAAGGGATGAAGCCGTTCATGTTCGGGCTGACGGCCGAAGCGTTGATCTACTACTGGACCTATGTGAAGCAGGATCCGCGGATCATCACCCAGTTGGAATTGGGGGCACAGTGGATCTGGAATCACGCCTGGCTCCCGAGCAAAGAGAGTTTCTATTACACGAGCTTCAACCCTACCGTTGGTGCGCCCGACCTGAATCTGCTGATTGCTCCAGTCTACAGTTGGCTCTATCTGCACACCGGTAACACTCTGTATCGCGATCAGGGCGACAATGTGTTTGCGGGCGGTGTACGTCATTCCTTTCTGGCCGGATCGAAGCAGTTCAACCAGGACTACCGCTGGAGCTTCGACTACATCAAATGGCGCCGACTTGCGGAGTGAGTAGAATCCATGGTGCCACTGGCTCCGCCAGAGTGATGGTGCCACTGGCTCCGCCAGTGCGCAGTAGTGTCAACTCTCCCATCTCCTCTCGCGCTGATGAGTGCTACGAGTCTGATCGAGGTGTCCTCGTGTGCTCGCGCCGCGCAGGCACCTTTGCGCATCAGCCGTTAAGTGCCCATATTACAACCGATGAACCACAAATGTTTTCAGGGCGATCCCGGTCGGACGAGCGATTGCCCACTTCAGCACTGGCGAAGCCAGCGCCACCCGACGACTGTGTCGGGTAGAGCCGATCCAAGCGTAGTGCGACAAATTGTCACACCTCTCCCCACACGACGTGAAGCGTAGTCCGGCTGGACGTCAATCTTCGCCCGCATGTGCAATGGATGCGATTTCTCCGGGGGGGGGAAACTTTCTTGGCGAACAAATTTCACAAGTTGCACGTCTCCGTTCGCCGATCACCTAGATGTGAGCTAGGTTTTTCTTGAAGTGGGCAGGCCGGTGCGCCTCTGATTTTCTCAATCGCACCACGCGCAGCACAGGTTGTCTCGATTGTCATCTTCGCTCGCACTGAGTGACACGCGTCAGTCAGCCGCCTGACGGTGTGGCGAGTCTTCCCCAAGCGCCAGGACGTCATCGACAACCGCGATTTCGTGCGCACCGGGTTTGTGCCGAGTTCGTCTTTGATCACCCAACACTTTCCAGGTGGTATATGAAACGGCACCACGATCGCGGTACGTCCGCAGGGGCACGAAAACTCGCAGCACGTCGACGGGCGGCCCGAGCCAGAGCAAAGCGACCGCTGAGATTCGAATTCCTTGAAGGTCGCATGCTGTTAACGTCCGCGCCGGTCGCCTTGCCGGACAATTACAGCGTCACCGGCAATTCCACACTTGATGTGGCAGCGGCGGGTGTGCTGGTAAACGATACGGATCTTGACAACGACCTGCTCTCTGCCGTGCTCGTCGCTGGTCCCAGTCACGGCAGTTTGACCCTCAGTGCTACGGGCGCCTTCACATACACGCCCGACACGGGCTTTCTGGGCATGGACTCGTTCACGTACCGAGCCAACGACGGGAGTCGAAATTCCGAGGTGGCCAGCGTCTCAATTGATGTCACCAACGACCCGGCTGTCCGCACCGGTGTGGTGAACAGCGTCACCAATCAACAGTGGACTCGCGTGACACTTGATCACAGTTACCGATCGATGGTATTAGTGCTCAGTCCGCAGTATGAAGCGGGTGCGACGCCCCTGATCGCTCGAGTGCGTAATGCGACAGGCAACAGTTTCGAAGTGCGCGTGGAGCGGGCAGACGGGTCGGTGGCCGCTGTGGCTCCGGTCCAGGTGCAGTATGTGGCGGTTGAGGAGGGGGTGTACAGTGCGGCGGAGCATGGCGTGAAGATGGAAGCCGTCAAGTTCACATCCTCGAGGACCGACACGAGCAGTTCGTGGGTGGGGCAACGGAAGTACTACAGCAATATGTACTCGAATCCGGTCGTTTTGGGGCAGGTGATGACTTCCCACGACGCCGATCCGGCACAATTCTGGGCTCGCGGCGCTGCATCCAACGAACGGCCTTCCAGCAGTCATTTGTTTGTCGGCTTGCACGTGGGCGAGTCTGCTGACACAACCCGTAGTGCCGAGGAGGTCGGCTATCTCGTGATCGAAGGTGGAACGGGATCGGTGAGTGGTTTGAGCTACGTGGCCGGCGTGGGCGCAAATCGGGTTGTAGGTCCAGACAATGGAGTGGCAGTCGCCTATCCGCTGCTGGGACTGGCAACCACCACCAGTGCCATTGTCGGTGCGGCCGGAATGAAGGGAATCGACGGAGGCTGGCCGGTGCTGGCCGGTGCCAACGGCGTTTCGCCGCGCGAGTTGAAGATATTCTTCGAAGAGGATCAGTGGCGCGACGCGGAACGGCTGCATACGGCCGAGCAAGTTGCCTATCTGGTCTTTGGTGAGCCGGCCGAACCGAATTT
This sequence comes from Pirellulaceae bacterium, assembly GCA_041752115.1. Classification (GTDB taxonomy): domain Bacteria; phylum Planctomycetota; class Planctomycetia; order Pirellulales; family Pirellulaceae; genus JAJRVM01. The sequence continues at coordinate 21,782 of JBGSHS010000010.1, forward strand.
GCGAACCGGTACGCTAACCAATGTCAGAAACACGGCCTGGACCACCGTGACATTGGATCATAGTTACAACAGTATGGTCGTGGTGGCCACCGCCAGTTACACGGCGGAGGATCCACCTTTGATCGTTCGAGTTCGCAACGCGTCAGGCAATCGGTTTGAGGTTCAGGTCGAGCGAGCCGACGACTCGACTCAACCTGTATCCGGAGTGGCCGTGCACTACACGGTGGTTGAGGAAGGCGTTTATACGCGGGCTCAACACGGGATCACGATGGAGGCAGTCAAATTCACGTCGACACGCACCGATTCGGACGCCTCCTGGCTGGGCGAACAACGCAGTTACTACAACAGCTATTCCCAGCCGGTCGTCTTGGGGCAGGTCATGTCCGCCAATGACCCACGCGTTTCGATATTTTGGGCGCACGGTGCCACAGCAACCAGTTCTCCGTCGAGCACACAGCTTCACGTGGGCAAGCATGTGGGGCAGGACAAGACGACGTCGCGCGCCGCCGAGGAGATCGGGTACATTGTGATGGAGAGCGGCCGCGGCACGATCGACGCGGTGGACTATGTGGTCGGCGTGACTTCCGACCTGGTCGTAGGGCCCGATAACGGTAGCCCAGTCCTGTCTCCACTCGTCGGACTGACGTCGGCGAGTCGTGCCATTGTGAGCGGCACTGGCATGAGGGGCGCCGACGGTGGCTGGGCAGTTCTGGCCGGTAGCGATGCGGTCTCGACCGAGGGGCTGCGTTTGTTCTTCGACGAGGACCGCTGGCAAGATGCCGAACGGGGACACGTTCGGGAGCAAGTGGCCTACTTCGTCGTGGGAGAACTGAGTGAGCCGAATCTGCGCACCGGCACCGTCACCAATGTCACGACCGAGTCCTGGAAGACCGTGACGCTGGATCATGCCTACAGCAGCATGGTCGTCGTGGCAAGTGCCAGCTATGCGGCCGGCCAGCCGCCGTTGATCGTGCGGGTACGAAATGCCGACGGGAATCGATTTGACGTTACGGTGCAGCGCGCGGATGAAGCGGATGAGCCGGTAACTGGTGTGACGGTGCACTATACGGTCGTCGAAGAGGGAGTTTACAACCAGGCTCAGCATGGCGTCACGATGGAGGCCATCAAGTTCACGTCGACCCGCACCGATTTCAGCAGCTCCTGGGTCGGCGAACAACGTAGTTACTACAACAGTTATTCCAAGCCGGTCGTGTTGGGGCAGGTGATGACCGCTAACGACTCCGCCCCATCCGCCTTCTGGTCACATGGGGCCGCCCCCCAGGATCCTCCCTCGCCCACGCACCTGTATGTGGGCAAGCATGTCGGGCAGGACAAACAGAAGAAACGGGACCCTGAGGAGATCGGCTACATCGTTTTTGAGAGTGGCCGTGGGACAATCGATGGAGTTGACTTCGTTGTCGGCGTTGGCGCGAACACCGTGGTCGGGCCCGATGATGGTCCGCCCGTGACGTATCCGCTGTCGGGCCTGACGTCTGTTTCGAATGCCATTGTGAGTACGTCGGGTATGAACGGCGCCGATGGGGGCTGGGCCGTGCTGGCGGGTAGTGGTGCGGTGTCAACCACTGGGGTGAGGCTGTTCTTCGAAGAAGATCGTTGGGGCGATGCCGAACGATCGCATATTCCGGAGCAGGCAGCCTATTTCGTGGTGGGAGAACTCAGCGAGCCCAACCTCCGGACCGGTACTGTGGCCAATGTAGGAACTGCTGGCTGGACCGGCGTCACGCTCGACCACACGTACAACAGCATGGTGGTGGTGGCGAGTGCCAACTATGCGGCTGGCGATCCACCCCTGGTCGTGCGGGTCCGAAATGCGAGTGGCAACTCCTTTGAGGTCCAGGCCCAGCGTGCCGACGGATCTGACGAACCTGTCAGCGGAGTGACCGTCCATTTCACGGTGGTGGAAGAAGGCGTTTACACTCAGGCTCACGACGGCATCACGATGGAGGCCATCAAATTCACCTCGACGCGCACCGACTCATCCACTTCTTGGGCGGGCGAACAACGCAGCTATAACAACGATTACTCCCGACCAGTCGTTCTGGGGCAGGTCATGACGGCCCATGACGCTCGCCCATCGGTTTTCTGGTCGCACGGTGCGACCGTTGCCGATCAGCCGTCCAACACGCACCTGTATGTGGGCAAACATGTCGGGGAGGATCGAAATGCGTCGCGTGCCGACGAAATCATCGGATATCTCGTGCTGGAGAGTGGATCGGGCCGAATTGGGGACGTGGAGTATGGAGCGGGCGTGGGAGCGGCCAACGCGATGGGGCCAGATAACGGCACGCCCGTCAGCTTGGATGTGGGCGGGCCCGAAGCGGCAAACCTGGCGGTGGTGAGTCTGGCTGGTATGAAAGGACTGGACGGCGGATGGGCAGTGCTCTCGGGGAGTGAGCCGGTTTCGCCACACAGCCTGACGCTCTTCACGGAAGAAGACCGATGGCTCGATGCGGAACGATCCCATACCGCGGAACAGGTTGCCTACGCCGTGTTCGCGTCGCCGGATGCGCCCACCATCGTCTCTACTCCGGTCACGACCGCGCGAGAAGATGTGGCTTACAGCTACAACGTCGATGCCACCGATCCGAACGTCGGCGATACGCTCACGTTCTCGCTGGATGTGGCACCGACTGGCATGACAATCAATGCCGCCACCGGCCTGATCGCATGGACTCCCACGAATGCCCAGGTTGGCAGCAGATCGGTGCGAGTTCGCGTAACGGACTCGCGAGGTTCTTATGCCACGCAGAGCTACACGGTCACCGTGGCCAACGTGAACGATGCGCCGACGATCACCTCCACGGCGGTCACGGCGGCGACGGAAGACTCGGCCTACACGTACGATGTCAACGCCACCGATCCGGATGCGGGCGATACGCTGACCTACTCACTGGTCACCGCTCCCAGCGGCATGAGCATCAACGCCACCACCGGCGTGATCAGCTGGACGCCGACCAACGCGCAGGTCGGGGCCAATGCGGTGACGGTCCGCGTGCGGGATGCGGCCTTAGCCAGTGCCACGCAGAGCTACACGGTTACCGTGGCCAACGTGAACGATGCGCCGACGATTACCTCCACGGCGGTGACGGCAGCGACCGAAGACTCGGCCTACACGTATGACGTCGACGCCGCCGATCCGGATGCGGGCGATACACTGACCTACTCACTGATCACCGCTCCCAGCGGCATGAGCATCAACGCCACCACCGGCGTGATCAGCTGGACACCCACCGGTGCACAGCTCGGAGCCAATGCAGTGACAGTTCGCGTGCGGGATGCCGCCTCCGCCAGCGCCACACAGAGCTTCACCGTGACCGTGGCGAACGCGAACAACGCGCCGACGATCACCTCCACGCCGGTCACGGCGGCGACCGAAGACTCGGCCTACACGTACGATGTCAACGCCACCGATCCGGATGCGGGCGATACGCTGACCTACTCGCTGGTCACCGCTCCCAGCGGCATGAGCATCAACGCCACCACCGGAGTGATCAGCTGGACGCCGACCAACGCGCAGGTCGGGGCCAATGCGGTGACGGTCCGCGTGCGGGAT
>JBGSHS010000011.1:0-21917 GCA_041752115.1 Pirellulaceae bacterium
TGTAGAAGCGCATTTGGGTCTCCTTCTGGAATAACTGAGCGGTAAGATCTACACCTACCACTTTAGGACAATCGGGAACGATTGAGCCTCATCTGGAAGGGGACCCTTTTCATATGAGTATCAAGGAATGTCCAATGTCCAACGGGAAGTGAGCGACTCGTTACTCGTCCCGAAACTCTTCCAGCCAGGCTCGCAGCTCGTCAGCATCCAGCTCCTGCGGACGCTCGGAAGGCTCCTCCAGATCGCCCGACTGACGCCGGAGCTCGGCGACCCACTGCGGGCTGTCGATGGGCCGCGCTCTGCGTCGTCGAGCCGCTCGATGAATGCGATGATCGCTCGACACCACGGTCAAGCTGCGCGGCGCGTGGTGTTGGCGAATCAGCTGTTCAAGCAAATCATCCGCTTCCTGACCTCGCGGGGCAAACAGCACTTGCAGACCATGTTTCTGCCGCGAACGGGGCAGGCCGGGCAGCGCGTGGCGCGCGTCAAAGACGATCGTCGTCCGCGGGCATTGCGTCTCACCCAGCTTCACCGCCAGCCAGTCGAGCAGCGCTTCTCGAGAACTCTCGAGCGACGTACGGCCGCCCGTGCCAAACACGCCACTGGCATGCAGCAGATTGTATCCGTCGATCAGAAGCGTCATACGTGTCGACAATGTCGTGGCTACCTGCGCTCGCATCGAACCCAATCAGATCTGTAGTCGCCCGGCTTGGTATCGCCAGCCCTTTCACTCAGATTGTAGCACGATGAGCATCTGTGGTTCAGCGGCACAGTTCCTCTCGCCTGCTGAACGCAGGCTCAACCATCGCCTGGTGCAGGGCGAACCGCAGTTCCGGGAGACCAAAGCCGCCCCAGGACGTGCTTGGTGGGTTGCCAGCACTTTCACGAGTGGCCATGTACCTGTAGAGTGTTGATAGGTCTCTGGATGGCAATTACATGGGTAGTGCGTGGCTCCGGCGTCCTACCATGATCGATGCCTGCGGATGTTGTTCGCCACGGAGCGGTCAATGCTAGCGTCGTCGGATCTGACAGAAGATCCGGTCCGGCGTGCCACCGACCTTCACTCGCTACTGAGGAAGCAGGAATGGACGTTGTATTTCTGTCGCGACTGCAGTTCGCTTTCACGATCATGTTCCATTACTTGTTCCCTCCGCTGACGATTGGGCTGGGAATTGTACTGGTCTTCCTCGAGTATCGCTGGCTGCGCACCGGCGATGAGCTCTATCATCGCGCGGCGAAGTTCTGGACGAAGATGTTTGGCATCAACTTCGCTCTGGGAGTCGCGACCGGCATCGTGATGGAGTTCCAGTTCGGCACGAACTGGGCCGTCTACTCGCGTTACGTGGGGGATGTGTTCGGATCAGCTCTGGCGGCCGAGGGGATCTTCGCTTTCTTTCTCGAGTCCGGATTTCTGGCAGTACTTCTATACGGCTGGGACAAGGTCTCTCGAGGCTTCCATTTCTTTGCCACCTGCATGGTGGCTTTGGGAAGCATCTTCTCGTCGATCTGGATCGTCGTAGCTAATTCGTGGCAGCAGACTCCAGCCGGTTTTCAGCTCGTGGAACACGAGATCAACGGCCACGCGTTCCTGCGCGCCGAGATCACCGACTTCTGGCAGATGGTGTTCAACCCCTCCACGATCAACCGACTGGTTCATGTCTGGCTGGGAGCCTTCATCCTCGGGGCTTTTTTCGTCATGAGCATCTCCGCCTGGTATGTACTGAAAAATCGGCACCGCGAGTTTGCCGTACGTTCATTCACCGGCGGCTTGCTGCTGGGGACGGTGGCAGCGCTGGCTCAGCTGATTTCCGGGCATTTCAACGCCGACATGGTCTCCCATCATCAGCCGGCCAAACTGGCGGCGTTCGAAGGGCACTACGAAACTGGCGAAGGTGGAACCGCGCTGCACTTGTGGGGTTGGCCCGACGACGAAACACGAGGTGTCAAAGGGAGCGTGGCGATCCCAGGGTTGCTGAGCATGCTCGTCCACCAGGATCTCCACACGCCAGTCAAGGGATTGGATCAACTGGAGGAAGATTACGGGCGTCCTCCGGTGTGGCTTTCGTTTCAGAGTTATCATCTGATGATCTGGCTGGGAATGCTGTTCATCGCCAGCACCTTGTATGCCTGTTGGTGCTGGTGGCGAGGCAGCCTCTTCAGCCGGCGCTGGCTGCTCTGGTTCTTCGTGTTTGCCGTCATGCTGGCGTTTGTGGCCAACGAAGTGGGCTGGGTGGCCGCGGAAGTAGGTCGCCAGCCCTGGTCCGTTTACCCCACACCGGATGGCACGGGACAGCTCGTGGGTGGCCTGAAGACAGCCGACAGTGTGTCGGAGGTAGTGCGGAGCGAGCAGGTACTCGGTTCGATCATCATGTTCGGCTTCATCTATTTCCTGCTCTTTGTCCTGTGGGTGTTCTTATTGGATCGAGCGATTAAGCAGGGTCCCGACAGGGAACCGGTGCTGGAACCGCCACCAGTAACGGGCGGCGAAGCGGCAGCCGCCATCACAGCGCGCGCTGCACACGTTCCACCTCCTTTTGATCCACGCAATGAGGCAGAATAGCATGGACTTGAACTTGATCTGGTTCGTTTTGCTGGGAGTCTTGCTGGCGGGCTACGCCATCCTCGACGGATTCGATCTGGGGGTCGGCATGCTCCACCTGCTGGCCAGGGGAGATGCGCAGCGGCGTACGTTTATCGCTTCGGTCGGACCCGTCTGGGATGGCAACGAAGTGTGGCTCGTCACGTTCGGCGGTGCCTTGTTCGCTGCCTTTCCTGAAGCGTATGCGACGGTCTTTTCGGGATTCTACTTCGTGTTCATGCTGGTACTGGTCGCACTCATCTTCCGCGCCATCTCGCTCGATTTTCGAAGCAAGACCGAATCGCCGGCTTGGCGCCGAACGTGGGATATTGGCTTCTGCGTTTCCAGCACGTTGGCCACCGTGCTGTTCGGTGTGGGAGTGGGCAACGCCATGGTCGGCGTGCCGCTGAACACTCGCGGGATCTACGAAGGCGGGTTCTGGAACCTGCTCAATCCCTACTCCCTTGCCGTCGGCGGGCTGGCCGTCACGATGTTCTTGATGCACGGAGCGATCTATTTGCACTTGAAAACGACCGGTTCGTTACAGCAGCGTATCTATCGCTGGATGTGGATAACCTACGGTGCGTTCGTGACCATGTACCTGCTCGTAACGGTGGTGACGTGGATCACCATCCCGCGCGCGACCACTCCGCTCGCGTCGTCTCCTTTTGCCTGGGCGGTCGCGGTGGTCAACCTGCTTGCCGTTCTCAGCATCCCCTACGCGCTCTATCGCGACTGGTCGGGACGAGCGTTCCTGGCTTCCTGCCTGGCGGTCGCCGCACTGGTCCTCTTGTTGGGACTGGCCCTGTTTCCCAATCTGGTGACATCCGATCCCGAACCGGCCAACAGCTTGACCATCTATAATGCGGCATCGAGTCAGAAGACGTTGGGCATCATGCTCATCGTGGCAGGCATTGGTATGCCGTTTGTCATTGCCTATACCGCCATCATCTACTGGGTATTTCGTCACCGGGTGGAGATCGAGGCGAAAGACCACAGGGCTTGATGCTGTCGGGTGGCTGCGGCCTGCGGCGTCCTCATCGCTGTCGATCAAGGACACGCCGCAGGCGGATGGTTGCACAATAGGGAATGCGACAGTGCGACATTGCGAAAATACCAACGGGCGAAGGGGAAAAACGCCTCCGATCCAGCGCCTCAGTGCATTGCCGCATTGTGGCATTGTCGCATTGTGGCAATCCCTATTCCGCCTCCACTTCCTATCGGCATGCCCCGGCCTGAAGCGCCGTGCGGCCCGCTACCGATCAAGGACACGCCGCAGCTAGATGGTCGCACAATAGGGAATGCGACAGTGCAACATTGCGACATTGCGGAAATACAAACGGGCGAAAGGGAAAAACGCCTCCGATCCAGCGCCTCAGCACATTGCCGCACTGTCGCATTGTCGCACTGTGGCATTGTCGCATTGTGGCAATCCCTATTCAGCCTCCACTTCCCACCGGCTTGCCCTGGCCTGCAGCGCCGTGCGGCCCGCTGTATGCGGCGATCCAGTGCCTCTGCACATTGCCGCATTGTGGCATTGTCGCATTGCGGCAATCCCTATTCAGCCTCCACTTCCCACCGGCATGCCCTGGCCTGAAGCGCCACAGTCTGATGACAGCCCGCGATCGGTGTCCTCACCGCTCGCGAGCAAGGATCTCCTGGTTCTGGCGTCTTCTTTTCCCAGATTTGACTGTGCCGATTGTGTGGATCGTGCCGATAGTCCTCATTGGGCCAGGTGCGCCGTCTGTCTGTTTCACCGCACCGAACCCAAATCGGTCGAGTTCCAGGGGGGAGCCGCGACATGCACCGTGTTTCTCAAGCACTCACCATTTTTTTGATCCTGGCGAGTACGTCGGCCGTTCACGCCCAGGGGATCATGCTGTCCAGTTTCGGCCCGGTGAATGCATCGATGGGAGGCGCGTCCACGGCGGCGCCCATCGAAGCCCTGAGCGCGTTGGCCTGGAATCCGGCCTCGATCAGCGGATTGCCGAACTCGGAATTGAGTGTCGGTCTCGGGCTGATGCTGGCCGATTCGGCATTGGATTCCTCGATTCCTGGCCTGGGAGCGGGTTCCACAGGATCGGAGCCGGGCGTCGTGCCGTTGCCCAACTTCGGCTGGGTGCACAAATTGAATGACGTCGCGACGATCGGGCTGGCAACGACCGTGGTCGGCGGGCTCAAGTCCAATTACCCGGCCAGTCTGACCAATCCAGTGCTCGCACCCGTATCCAACCTTCACGGCCATCCGGGCGGCCTGGGGAGCCTGTATTCCGAGGCCCAGATCATGCAGTTGGCTCCCGTCATCTCGCTGGCAGTGACCGAGCGACTGTCGATCGGGATGGGACCCACCGTAACGATGGGCCAGATTGTCGCTGATCCTCTGCTGCTGGCCGATCCAGACGATGCCGACGGAACGCTGGTACCAAGGTACCCTGCGGGACGAGGAACTCGATTCGCCTGGGGTGGCGGGGCACAACTGGGCGTGTACTACATCACGGACTCTGCCTGGCATTTGGGAGCATCGATCAAGAGCCCGCAGTGGATGGAGCCGTTTCGGATGCATACCGAAGACGAGATGGGGCTGCCCCACACGGCCAAGTTCAAGTTCGACTTGCCGATGGTCATCTCGGTCGGCACCGCCTATTCCGGCTTTGAAAACACGGTGATCGCCCTCGACCTGCGTTACTTCGACTACCGAAACGCGGACGGCTTCGGCGACACAGGTTACTCCCCCTACGGTGCTTTGCGCGGTTTGAGCTGGACCAACCAGTTGGCCGTGGCCACCGGCATTCAGCAGCGTGTGTCTGAGCACGTATTGCTGAGGTTAGGATACACCTACAATACGAGTCCTTTTAATGGCCACGATACATTCTACAATGTCGCTTCGGCGTTGAACTACCAGCATCAGCTGGGTATGGGAGGTACCTGGGAGTTGTCGGACTGCGTGGCCATGCATGTCAGCTACACCCATTATTTCCCGTTCGACAGCACAGGCCCAATCATTCTCCCGACCGGCGAGATTCCAGGATCAACTATCACAACCACCGCGTCCGCACACATCGCCAGTCTGGGTGTGACGGTGAAGTACTGATCACGATCCCTCGATCCGCCATGGCTGGCGATGGACTGGTCCCAGTCGCTTCCATCCTTCGGCCAGCCAATCCGCTGGCCGTCAATGATTTGCCGGTCCACTGCAGGAGCGCGGCCACCGGGCCCTCACCAACCGGTGCGATAGGGTCTCCGAATGTACGGCTCCGCTTCGGGACAATCGACCGCCTGCATTGCTTCCGCATCCCAACGGATGTTCTTACCGGTCCGCAGAGCCAGATCGCCCAACAGCATGACTTCGGTCAACTGAGCGGCGAAGCCATCGAAGCGGCAGAAGGCGGGAGTGCCACCGCGGCAGGCTGTCAGCCAATCCTGATAATGATCCTGTCCCGGTGCTCGAGGGAGCGTCGCCGCAGGACGTTGGTAATCGCGGAACGTATCGGTCGGCAGCAGATGCCAATCGCCACCCGTCCACTCAATCGAATAGAGCGTCGCCGCACTGCCCACAATGATGGCACCGTTGTCGGCGGGTTCCTGGCCGAACAACAGATCCGCCGAGGGCTTCAGTCCGCCATCGTACCAGTACATGGACACAGGTCCGTGCTGCGGACCTGCGGGAAAGTCGATACGCAGTTTAGACCACTCCGGAAAGGTGTCCGACTTGAGCGGCGAACTGTCCAAGATCTCTGCAGCGATCGGCAACCCCAACTGCAGGCCTACATACGGCATCGCTGCATTGTGGATGGCCATGTCACCGATGGTACCGGTGCCGAAATCCTTCCAGCCACGCCAGGCAAAGGGCACGTAATCGGGATGATACGGTCGCGACGGAGCGACTCCGAGCCACAGGTTCCAGTCGAGCTGGGCAGGAACAGGTGGTGAGCCAGCAGGCCGGTCGACACCTTGCGGCCACCATCCTTTCGCTCGATCGGTCCACACATGCAGTTGAGTTACCTTGCCCAACACGCCAGAGCGGATCACTTCGATTCCTGCCCGCGCGGCGTCTTCGGCCATACCCTGCGTCCCCATCTGCGTGGCCACACGGTATTTAGCCGCGGCCTGGGCCATCTGTCGCGCTTCGCCGATGCTCCAGGTCAACGGCTTCTCGCAGTAGACATGTTTGCCCAATTCCATCGCAGCCAGGCTGATCGGCGCGTGCATATGATCCGGCGTACTCACCACGACCGCATCGATTTGAGCGTGCATCTGATCAAGCAACTTACGATAGTCGCGAAATCGCGGCGCCTGCGGAAACTGCTCAAACGTCTTTCCCGCCTGCCGCTCATCGACGTCGCACAGCGCCACAATATTCTCGCCCGCCACACCCGGCAGGTTCTCGCCGCCACGACCACCGCACCCGACCAAAGCAATATTCAGTTTATCATTGGCCGAAGCAAACAGCGATGAACCCTGCGTAGCTGCCCAGACGCCCAACCCGCACGCCGTCAACCGGCGTATTGACTCCCGACGACTAATGCTACCCGACATACGATGCTCCTCTACGTGAAACCCACCTGCTCCGGCTCCCGGCCAGGGGAGGGCAATGATTCGACGTACAACTCATGTCACCAACTCAGTGCCGATAAGCGATTTGGCAGGACGGAAAATGGCGGGAAGAACAACCTCCGCAAATGTCGATACCGCCACCAGACGGCGGGCGGTTTCCCACGCTCTGCGCGAGCGTGGCTACTTTCCCCAGTATCGAGATCGCTGATTCAGTGGGCGGCCCGGTAGACAACCGCCTCTCGGATCTCCACGCCCGTTCCGCTGGAACGGCCGTCTGCCTTTCCCTGGATCACGATGCGCAGTGTGTGCTCCCCGGGCGACAGATCATAAGCCTGCCACAGGACATTGTCGTGAGTGTTGGGAACGATATACGCATCGAGCACAAGCGGTTGCAGCTTTCCGTCCAGGTAGACGTCGGCCCGTCCACTTGCTTGATCCAGCTTTCCCAGCACAGCCACGGCGACACCTTGGAATGTCAGAGTGGCTTCGCTGCCCGTGTCTTGAGCCGAGCGTGTGTCGCCTGTCCCATTCCAGTTTCCCGCCCACTTCCAGGCTGCATCCGCCACGCTGATGCGCCGATCGGGAATGCCGGGACTCCACTGCTCCAACTGCGGTGCTCGAGGGGTTTGCAGTTTGACCGTTACTTCCTGATCGGTCACCTGACCACCGTTTGCCTGGATGATCTTCAGTGCCCGTCGCTCGGTCGACGCCACGATCTCGTTGAAGGAGTATTCGGTGAAGTCAAACTTACGATCCTCCAGTGCCGGCAGCTCCTCCGTGAACTTCTCGGGAATCGCCTGGTACCCCAGCATCACTCCGAGCACACCCGCAGCGCTCGAGGGGTTGCAGTCCGAATCCTGACCGCAGCGCGTCGAGATCTCGATCGTTTTCTCGAAATCGCGCCCGCCGAACAACAACCCGAACGCGATATACGCTCCATTGATCTTGGCGTCGATATTGAATGGAGCCAGGAAGCCGTCGGGGCACGGGTCGTTGACGTCCCATTTCTCTTCCACCATCTGCCACACGCGACGCCAGTCATCTGGATACTCAGCGGACCAGTCGAGCAGGTCCTGAATCAGCCGACCATATTCGCTTTCGGCCGGAATGCAGGCCAAGCCGGCAGCCGCCACCTGACGAGGATCATCCTGGAAGAAGGCCGCCGAGTACATACCGCAGACGAACATGCCACCGTAGAGTCCGTCGCCGTAGTTCATGACGCGGCCGACCCGATCACAGTACTTGTTCGACTCGCGGGGCAATCCGGGGCACATCAGGCCGATGAAATCGGCTTCAATCTGGAAGTCGATGTCGTTGGCATGAAAGTTGTGCTTGGGATGTCCCGACCAGGGCGCGACGACGCCTTGATTGAGCGCACGCCGCGCTCCAGCATTGGCGTGCCAGAGGTGATACTGCGAACCCTTGAATGCCTCTCCATACTGCTCGCACGTCGCCTCCAGCCCCTCCTGGTCCATCACCCGAGCAAAGGTCATCTCCACATACAAATCGTCCTGGTGAATCGTGTTCTCCAGCATTCCCGGCTTCCAGACGAGTTCCCCTTCCAGGATTCGGCCATTGCTGCGAAACTCGGTCGGCGCCCCATAGGCCACGCCGATCATCTGCCCGGCCCAGCCGCCGCGGATCTTGTCGCGCAGCACTTCGCGCGACATGCTCCTGGTACCGTCCGCCGGCGCTTGGTCGTCCGCCGGCACTTGGTCGTCCGCCAGCATTTGGCCAGCGTGAAGCAGCACGAGTAGGAAACCGATACAGAAGAGTCCCGGAGAAACCGCCGAGTCCACCCAACGCTTGTTGCTTCGCCGCAGTTGCATCACGCTATCTCCCAGTTTGATCAAAGGCTGTGAATCGGAGCACTCTTCAACGTCGTCTGCCAGAGCCGTTCGAATCGTCTGGTACTCAATCGTCCTTTCATGGACGGTGCCGCCGGGACCGGCCTGAAACACATCCGTCTTACACTTCCTGGACGACTTTCAGGCCGAGCAGGCGTCCCAGATGGCGAATCGTGCTGGTATGGTCACCGTAGTATGCCACCCTGTGGAGTGACGCATAGTAGTCAGTTATACTGTCACCCAGAGCTCCGCCACCCCAGTTGGCCGACAACCGTTCGGCATTGTCGACTTCCGCCACCAGTTCGGTGCGGCAACCCCGTTCCTTGTCCCGCGGAACCGGCGGCACCTCGATGATCGTCCCTGTGAACACCAACAGCGTCTCCAGATGCACAAGTTTGGTGAATGTCAATTTCTGCCCGATCTTGTAGTGCACTTCCGGTACGGCTCCCCCCCGCACCTCGGCATGGCGGCGCAACAGATACGGAGCGACTGGTCCAGCCGGTCCCTCCATGCGCAACGGGGCCGAGCAATGCGACAGGTGGAAAGCATTACGCGACGTATCGACTCCTCCCGCGTTGCCCAGGAACCCGGCCTGTCCGATCGCCTGCTGCATGATCAGCATGGTCAGCAGACAGTCCATGTCTCCGTCGCAAGCGGCAGGAATCCCGCGATCATTGAGCTGCGAGAAGCCGAGGCACGGGAAGCCACGGGGAAGCCAGCCCATGCACGTTCCCACACATAATCCACTTGCGCCGTTTTCCTGAATCAACTGGTCAAGCGTCAAGCTGGCTTGAGCCGCCATCAGCACGTCCTTCTCTGTCGGCTCAACCATCTGCCTGGCACCATCAATCCAGCCCTTGGCGAGTGCCTGCGCAGCGTTCTCGTCAACCTGGTTGAGGATCTCGTCGTATCGACCGTCAGCAATCGGAACCAGATCTACGCCCAACTTCGCCTTGACTTTGTCAATCGCGTACGATTCCGGCGTGCCCTTGAACGGTGGCGAGGCCAGCACGCGACTTCGTCGCAGCATCGGCACGACGCGCAACAACTCCGTCGCTCGCTCCAAATCATTCAAATCGCTGGTGTCAAACATCGTGATGCGGTTTCCCGCCTCGCGCCAAGGATTGACCAGACACCAATCGTGTCCGCCCACAATGGGCAGATGAAATACCGCCACGGGACGATTGGCCTGAAACACCGTCGGAATCACCTCCCGACTCAGCCCGAAAATGTCGGTGCTGATCGCCAGCACCGGAGCATCGGGGCCCGCCTGCTCCAACAGCGCCGTCGTCTCCGCAGCCGAACTGGCCTGCCCTACGACGAACTCGACATTCCCCAGATTCTTCTCGACTTCGACCAGGCGGTTGCGAATCGCCGTGATTTCATCCTGCGAAAGGCTCCAACTGCGGTCCGCCGACTTGCCTGCGAAAATCGCACAGACGCGGATCTTGGCAGCGGGTGCAGCTGGCGTACCGGACGCTGGATCATCTGCCAACAAGAGACCGGAAGCCATCGCCGCTCCAGTCAAAGCGCCCGCTCCGAGAAACTGCCGTCGAGTGCAATGCAAACACATGAGTCGTCCCTCCCGATGCTGAGACCTTGGAAAATCGGTGACCTTGTCAGATCGCCGAGGTGCTGAGCGCGAACATACTCTCTGCCACAGCCAAGGTCAAGAATGAGCACTCCAATGGGCCCCAACCCACCCCTGATAGGGAACCTTCTGGTATTCTCCGTGCAGCCCGATCTGAACGGCACTCGGTCCGCTTTCGTCATTGAGTATTTCGATAGTCGCGATTGAGCACAGCGCGCCTTCAGATGGTGGGAGTTGACTTACGGTGTCTTCCGCTCCCAGACCGCGTGCATGGGAAGTGCCGCTGAACTGGCGGGAAGTGTCAGCCACAGTGTCCCGTCCACGACCTCCATGGGACACGAGGTTCCAGCCGACGTGGGCTTCCAGTCCGAGGCATCCAGTCGACCGGGCATTCTCAGTCCCAACCGTTGCTGCTGTGGTCCGACATAGGTCAGTTCAATTCGATCCCGCTTGAGATACAGCTCGAGTGTGCTGCCACGAATCTGCCAACGATGTCCAAAGCCCTGCTGCCAATACCGGTCGGGAGCCACAGGAGCGACCAGCACGGCTCCATCGAGCTGCAAATCCACTCCGAATAAGAACTCATTGACGATCCGTACCAAGTTGGCAGGGTACTCGCAGTACTTCTCTGCCCCGGCGCCCACGGGCGTGTCGCCGGTCGTCGGGTAGTATCGTTCGCGCCAGTAGTAGCCCTGGCGTTCCCCTTCCTGCGCCACACGCAGCAGCGTGCGAACCAGACCATCCGCATCCTGCATCCGCGAGCGTGCCCATGCCTCCAGGTACCAGACTCGGCCCATCGCCGACAAGTCGTGTCGATCGGGATGCGTGAATTCCCAGTCCTCATACGAGTCCGGCTTCGTACTGATGGCCGTTGGCATCCCTCCGAAATAGAATGCATCCCCTGTACGCAGCTGAGGCCAGATCCGCTCGATCTGTTCCGGCGTCGCCACACCGGTGGCCAGGGCAGCCCAATCCACATCGGTCAGCCCGTGCGAGGCGATCAGGCCTCGTTCGGGATGCAAGTACTCGGCGAAATGGTCGCCGGTCCAGAATGTCTGAGTGAACTGCGTGCGGACGCGCCGCGCCAGCGCTTCGTATCGCTCGGAATCTGCATCGCGACCGACTGCTCGATTCAAAGCGGCCACACGCTGATATGCATCGATCGCATAGCACTGAGCTACCCCGTCGGACGCAATCCGCGTGGGACGCTCGATATAGTAGCCCGCCCCTTGCACAAGCCCCTCAGGCGTCATGAGCGACGTAAGGTAATCAGCCGCCAGGTTGACCGCATCCATGTTGGACTCCAACCATGCGCGGTCGAGCGTATGCCGATAGATCACATCCGCATTCTGAATGAACGTGGGACTCGCCAGAGCAGCCAAAGGATTGCCCGGCACCCAATGCACATATAATCCGCCATTGGCGTCAACCGGAGACTTGCTCTCAGCGGATCCGATCTGCTGGCCGGCCATGGTGGGGAGTATCGCTAGCGGCAATCGGCCCGAAGGTTGCTGAAAACCTCGCACGAACTGCCAGTTCAGCTTGACGGTTTCCACGTCCCCCAACCATAACAGAGCGTCACACATCTGATGCCCATCCAACGACGGATAACTGTTGCCATACCCGAATCCCTGCCCATCGGCACAGACACAGAAGTAGCCCGGGAAGACCTGTGGATTGACGGCCGCCAACACGTTCTGGACAGCTGCTTTTTCGTACGTGACAACCAGCTCCCGATCCGGCAGCTCGGGTGCCGTGACTTGCGCGGCCGGCGCCACTCGATCGACCTGCTGCGCACTGCAGACGCCGTGGGCCAAGCCGACCGCAATCAAAGCGACAAGCAGCCCGCTGCAACCGAGGAGTTGTCGACGGTTGGCGGAACCGGGCACCCCCACACCGCGCCGGCTGAATTGCCGAATGGAGTGTAATCGAAAGGACAATAACAAAATCGCTGATAATCTGTTGCAAATACTCATGAAAGATTCCTCTTGATCGGGATCCGCCGGTTCGGGTTGTTTGCCGTGCGTTCCCCCGCTGTCCTCGCTGCAGCGACAAAGGGATACCTCGACTGCCAATCGTCCCTGACCCCCATTGTAGCAACACGTTGGCCATTACGCGCCCAGTACGCCTCGCCTGGCGATACAACCTGACGACGTCGCAGGGAGAGAAGACGAGCTGAGGATCGCGGGAAGAACAACTTCCGTGGTTGTAGATACCGAGGTCGGACGGCAGGCGGTTTCCCACGCTCTGCGCGAGCGTGGCTACAAGAGAAACGCCGAAGTTATTTTCTTCGCTCCTGCCTTATTTGCTCGCCAGCCGCAGATATGGTCTACAATAACCTGCTTGAGACGGTCAGATGGAATTCGGTCGCGGCGGCACCGACTCAGTCGCTGAGTCTTCCGGCCGCCTCGCCCACAGGTGGAGCGACGGTCCGGGTGACTATCTTCATTCCCGGCCGAGATTCTGGGGTCATCCTATGTTACGAACCGCATTGCTGCTGTTGGTTGTGGCGCCGGTCGCCGCAGCGGCCGACGAAGTCACTGTACGTCTGGAAAACAACTTGTTGCTGGTCGAATTCTCACAGCATGATGGATCGATCGTCCATCTGCGGAATAAGGCCAACGATCTCGAGCTTGTCTCAGCCACAACGAACTCCCCACGGCCCTGGGCGATGCTGCTTGCACCGTTTCAGATCGTGAGTGACTTCACCCGTTTCGAACTCACACCGAACCTCGATCAGAATCCCCCGAGCCTCCAACTGCAGTGGGACACGTCGTATGACATCACGATCAAAGCCGAAGCTCGACTGGCAGCTCAATCGGACGAATTGGTGCTCACCTGCGCGGCAGAGAACCATGGGAATCAGACGATACTGGCCTTACGCTATCCGGCGATTCAGGGGATCGGGACGCTGAGCAGCGATGGGGCCGCGGATCGACTCTTGCACTCCACGGCGATGGGTTGCCTGTTTCACGATCCGTTTCACTTGTTTCAGGCAGGCAGCAACGATCCGCTGGCCGCTGGCCTGGTCGTGTCTCGCTACCCCAATGGTTTTCACGGGTCGGCCCTGCAGCTCATGGCCTACTATGCACAAGATCGAGGAGGGTTCTACTTCGCAACTCAGGACAGCCAGTGCGGCGACAAGGATCTAAACTTCTTCAAGGACTCGTCGGACCACTTGACCTGTGAAATCGCTCATATCCAATGGGATGCTCAACCGGGTAAGAGCCTGGCAGTGGATTACCCGACGGTGATTGCGGCAATGACCGAGGGAACGTGGTACGAAGCAGCTGAACGGTACCGCAAGTGGGCAGTTCAGCAACCATGGTGCCGACGCGGTATTCGGCGCGAACGCGTCGCCCAAGGTGACGCTTGCCACTGGCTGCTCGAAGAGATCGGGGCCGTGGGAATGTGGTGGCCATTCCGACAGGATATTCGAGACTCGATCGCTCGCACCCGGCAACTTTACGGTGCTCCCCTGTTGCATCTGGAACTGTGGTGGAGCGACGAAGGCTCGCGTGGTGCTGCCCAACTGGAGGGCGATCGCTTCGGGCCGTTCTACTTCCCGTTCCTTGCCGCCAAAGACACTACGACTTTCCAGGATCACCGTGACGATCAGATTCTGCCGAATGCCACTCCGATCAATCCCAGTTGGATCGCTATGTGCCCAGCCCAAGATGGCTGGCGCAATGTCTTCATTGAGTCCGCAGAGGATCTGGTTACGACACGACCACTGCGACATCACCAGATCTGGATTGCGGAGAATCATACCGGCTGTCAGGCTGATTGCCTGTATTATGACATCGGTCCCTGCGCCGGCGTTCCGACCCACTGTTATGCAGGCGATCATCAACATGCCCCAGGAGCCGGTCGTGCCGTCACGGAGGGCTATCGCAGCTTGCTGACCGAGAGCCAACAGCGGGCGTCTTCCTGTAAAGGAGAGTATGTCCCGAACGGTACAGAGTGCGTGAGCGAACCGTTCGTCGACTGCCTGGACCTCTACTATGCGCGCAACGCCGGGTTCGGGCCCGACATGGAACTCGGAAACTATGTGAGACGCCTGACATGGCTGCCCGATGGTCAGATGGAGGCCATTCCGCTGTTTCCGTTTATCTATCATCAGTACGGACCGATCGCCGTGCAGGGTATCTATCCGATTCCACCCTGGAATGCCGGCGATAGTGCCTTGTTCCTGGCCTGGGCCGAAGCCCGAGCCGTGCTGTGGGGAGGACTCATCACCACATTTCCGCTGACGGCTGCCGACACACCTGCCGACCATCGCGCCGCTTGGCTGCGCAACCTTGTTGCGGCTCGCACTGATTTCGCCCGCGAGTTTCTCGCCTACGGCTGCATGCAGCGCCCCCCTCACATCGAATGCGATACGATCCAGGTCGATCATGGATTGGGAGAAGAAGGATGGTTGCGCAAGGCCCGCTTTGGGTCGTCCGCCACCGACCTGCAGCAGGCCCTGTCGCTTCCCGATCAACAGCCTGGTGACCAGAAGAACGCCGACGGAATATCGGTGGAAGTATGGGCCAAGAGTATGCTCGTCCTTCCCGCCACGCCTGCCAAGAGCCGGACGATGCAGGTACCAGCGGTCTTGGGCCAGGCGTTTACGCTGGGCGATGATCGTCTGGGAATTCTGCTAGCTCATCTGCAAAGCGCACGCCCCGCGGAGATTCGCTGCACGATCGATCCGGTCGCCTGCGGCTTGCCGCCGGGAACCTATTCGCTCACCAGAATCAATGGCGAAGGCCAGACATCATTGGCCGCATTCATTGACCGAAGTGACGTCAGTCTGTCACTTGATCCCAGCGCAGTCGTATTGCTGGTCGCCACGCGCCAGCATCAGAGTAAGTAGCCGCTCCTGACCGGACAGATCGGGCGACGGATCGACCTGTCAGGGTGACTCGTCGGCCAGCAATCCCACGTCAATAAATTGGCCACCCCAGGTTTGGTGGGCGCGAACAGCCAACACGTTCTTACCGGGCCGCAGAGCAGCCCGAGCTTCACGGCTGATCTCGACCTCCGTGTAGTTCGCTGTGTACCCGCTGCGTTTCACAGCCAGCACACCGTTGATATAGATCTCGGGCGACTCGTCGTAGTGCACGATGAGCACAGGCGATGCCAGGGTTTCGCTGGGCAGTTCCACCTCCCGTCGCAGCCAGATGTCGGTCGTGTTCCACGTGGTCCGGACCACCGCGTTGGGTGTGCCTTCAGTTCCGAATCCTCCCAGACCACACGGCCAACGTGAATCATCAAAGTCGGAACGATACCAATCAGTGGAAGGCTCCGTCAGCGAGTACCGCCACACTGCTCCCTCAACCTGGCTGGTCGCAACAACAACGCGACGTGGTCTTCCTACGGGCAGCGGCGACCAGGTTCCGGTGCAATGATCTGCCGTTGCACTCCAACTCCGCCACGCCGCGCTGTCAGCCAGCAAACGAATGAACACTCCACCCACAACCGGACGTGCTTGAAAACCAACACGCGAGGCGTCTTTCGTGTTGAACCAATCGGCAACGGCCACACGTTGTGGAGTTTCGTGCACATAGTTGAAGAGTGGTTCGAACAACGCCTGCCAGTCGTCCGGATCGCGGGCCAGAGCCAGGCACCAGACGGCCCAATCGATGAGCGACTGATCGGTCCGATTGTCACACGGCAACCCATACCGATTCTGTACTTGAAGGTACCAGCTGATTTCAGCATCGCCCACGGACGAAGGGAACAGATTCAGGCCGAGAATTCGGTCCCAAATCAGATTGTGTTTCATGCCCCATGAACCCGGCTGGTCAAACGCCAGCCGCGTGTGCCCTTCATCTTGAGCCAGCTCGTACCAATTGGCCGCATACTCCCGAGCCACCTTGAGGTAGCGGTCACTCTCGGCTGACTTGCCCAGCATGGCACACATCTGCGCATATCCGCCGATGCCGATGATCGCCTTGAGCGACAGGTCGGCATTATGGGCCATATGTCCGAACATGTCCGCCGTACACAACTGATTGGCTGGATCGAGCCCTTCAGCCACCAGGTAATCGGCCCACTGGGTCAACAACGGCCAATAAGCTTCGGCCAGTCGGCCGTTTCC
The DNA here is from genome assembly GCA_041752115.1 of Pirellulaceae bacterium. Lineage (GTDB taxonomy): Bacteria > Planctomycetota > Planctomycetia > Pirellulales > Pirellulaceae > JAJRVM01. Next base: position 16,659 of record JBGSHS010000011.1, read on the forward strand.
TTCCGCCCGTGACAAAGCAGCCATCATGATCAGCATGTTGCCTGTCTCCTCCACAGGCATCTGGTTCTGATCCGTCTGTTCGCCACCACCATAAACCTGACCAGTGGCAAACGGATAGGTACCCAGGTCATGCGGTGCGAAGGGGAACTTCCAGCGCCAGGACTGGGCGTAGTCAAGCAGCGGTACCAACATGGCTCGAGTTAACGTCGGACTCAGCAATAAGTAGAAGGGAGCCTGGGGATAGATCACATCCACGGTGCCGATGCACCCGTTACTGAAGTTCTCTTTCGGGAACATGAGTGGCATGCCATTGGCGTCAGCAACGATTTTGTTTCCAGCCAGCGTCTGGCGGTAGAGCAGGGCACACAACTGCGAATACTGCTCGCCACCAACTCTGACCAGGTCGTCGACCATGCGCCGGTCGAACTCGATGCATCGCTGCGTGAGCACCTGATAGTCACCGGCAGCTTGTTGCAGCAGATCGGCGAAGCTCAAACCGCTGCGGGCCCAGTAGGAAGACAGAGAACTGCGGAAGTAGCGAATGGCCGCCACATCGTCGTATCCGATCATGAGCCAACACGATCGTGGCTCGTCCGAAACGTCAGACAGTTCGTACCGAACAATCAGGGCAGGATGGCCGTCCTGGACGGCACGGGGCCGACGCGGATCGTCGCTTGGCAGCAACTCACCTGTCTCGATGAAGTGAGCATGTGCGTCGGCTGCATCCTGAACGACAGTCTGAGCGTTCTGTTGAGCGGGGACCGCGAGATAGCCATAGCCCCAATCGATACGCAGGTTGTCTCCTTTCTTTTCCAGCACCGGCTGCTCCTGCGAACCGATGCGCAGGATCGTCAGGTCTTTCGCCTGCGAACGATCCCATGTCACCTGCTGGTCCGGCGTGTTGACTGCAATCTCTCCGCCACATTCGAAATAGACCTGGACGCGATGCGACGCTGCATCACGCGATTCGACCGTCCAGGTGATATACGTCACTGGGCGAGCCAGCAGATCCAGATCCGAGGGGAGAGCGGGCGTGAGAAACGTCAGCGTGACCGCCACTCGCTGGTCGGCAAAACGACAGACCGTCCGCGTCGGCAACACTTGCACGCGGTGCTGAGGCATCGGAGGGACGGCAGCCGGCTCAAGGCCCATCAGCCGAAACGACTCACCGTCGACCCGTATCACGCTGCGCAGTGGCTGCGAAAGGCCGGTCCAGTGCGAAGTTTCCACATCCGTCAACTTGTCGGCGGCCGACCAGACGGAGAAGTAGGGATCGTGCGCCACTAACGGAACAGCTGGCGGACGCAGCTCTCCCGCTACCGCGACAGACGCCAGGGATCCAACGAGCAGACAGAGGATCAGGACTGGGCGAAACACGAGCAATATCCTCCGGAATATGACGCGGGCTTGAGCAAGTGGCTACGGAGCACGGCCTGGCGTCTCGCCCCCAATCTACCCTCCAGCTTTGTCAAGGTCCACCGAACCGGCTCACGCAACAGAGCGGATGGCGATTGGTCTCAGTTTCGCTTGCGAAAGAGTTCACGCCAAGGCGCAAAGGCGCCAAGCAAGCAGGGGGGGGTGCGCAGGAAGAGAAGCAGGGTATCTGGTCACGCGTTGCTGAGCGGGCCATAATCGCCTTGAGGGGCCTCGCCATGATCTTCGAGCATTACCCCGCGCATCCACCCTCCTCGACATCAAGGAACCCACCATCATGATGAGCGAACCTGGCTGCTTCTCGACAGGCGATCCGTGCAGTCTGACTTCGAAGTTCGCGTCCCTGCCAAAGGAACAAATGGTCGGCCACGCACCCCCGATCGACGCGTGGTCGGCGGTGTTTCAGAGCGGTAGTGGTCGGGCAGCCCTTGCTCATGCGGCAGCGGCGACCGCCACGGCTGCCGGTTATCGGCGTGCCGCGCATCTGTTGTTCGTCGCCCTATTGGTGGTCTGGGGAGTCAGTGCGTCGGCGGGCGAGCGGGACGTCGTCAAACCGCTCATCGCTGACAAGTTGACTTCGGAGCGGCTGACTCACGAAGAAATGTCAGGCGGCGAAATCGATCGACGCGTCATGGACTTGACCTACCGCAACTTCATGGTGCTTGATCTGGACCGAGACTGGCTCGATAAGTTCCGCCATCGCACGGACCGCGGCGACACGCGCAATGTCTACTATGGGATCGGCAAAGTCCTGGATGCTGGCAGCCTGTTTGCTCAATATACCGGTGATCCGCAAGTTGCCGAACGAACCCAATATATCATGGACCAACTGCGGGCCTCCCGCGACCCGGACGGATACGTGGGGTTCTGGAATGTCGAACCAGACAACTATCAGAACATCGTCAACTGGATCTTGCACGAGCAAGAGTACTTCAACCTGGCGTTGGTACGAAACTATCGCGCGACCGGCAGTCCGCAAGCTCTAGCCGACGCGCACATCATGGCCGACTACATCATGCAGACGTTTCCCGCGAACGAGAACGGGGAGCATATTGTCCCAGCGGGAACGTCGATTGCAGGCATCACGGAAGGGTTCGTCGAACTGTACCGAGTGAGCGGCGATTCGAAGTACCTGGACTTCGCCAGGAATCTGCAATATGAGCCGCACTGGTACTATTTGAAACCCTACGAAGCATGGGAGAAGAATATCTCTCAGGCCCACTACCACGTCTACGTCATGCTGTCTCACATGTACCCTGATACGGAACTGTATCGCTTGATCGGCGGCGACGATTACCTCAAGAAGAGCTTGTGGATGAAACATGAGTTGCTCGAAGAGGGACGCGGTGGCCTGCTGATTACCGGCTCCACCTCCGAAGGAGAACACTTCACCTACAACCAGCAAGGTTCTGGCAACATCGAGGAGTCCTGCGTCACCGCCTATTTCCTGCGCTGGATTGACAGCCTTATGCGATTGGAAGGCGACATGCGGTACGGGGATATCATGGAACGGACAATCTACAACGCTCTTTTCGGAGCACAGTCCCCGGACGGTCGTCACATCTGCTACTTCACGCCGTTTTCGGGAAAGAGGAGTTTTCAAAGCGGCGATACATTCTGCTGTAATGGCAACTATCGCCGGGCCGTGGCGGAACTGCCACAGAAGGTGTACTACCGTACCGCGGAGGGCGGGATTGCTCTGAACCTGTTCACCCGCTCCAACAAGCGTTTCGACGTCCATGGTCAGTCTGTCGAAATCAATCAGGAAACGGACTATCCGAATTCAGGCCTCGTCACTCTCACGTTCACCTGCCCGGAACCGGTGCGTTTCGCGTTTCGATTCCGCACGCCCCGTTGGGCAGAGAAGATCGAGTGTGCGGTGTGCGATGTGCCGATCACCCCTGTCCGCTCGCCGCTCGGCTACGCGGAGATCGAACGGCAGTGGAAGACCGGCGACACGCTGACCATCTCGATGCCGATGACCTGGCGGCTCGTTCGTGGACGGATGATCCAGGACGGCCGGGTGGCCTTGATGCGCGGACCGATCCTGTTTTCGCTCAGCGAGAGCCTGAACGAGGAAGTGCTCAAAGCGTGTCCCGACCCTCGAGATCTGGTGCTCGACCCGAACAGCATCGGCGACCCGCTTCCGGATGATTCGATCCGTCCGCACGGACAAAAGGTAAGCGTGAAGGCCTGGACCAATGCGGATCGCAAGGGGAGTCCGTTGGATGTCGTCTTGACCGAGTTCGTTGATCCTCAAGGCATCGAAGTGTATTTCCAGATTCCTCAGGATGCAGCCCCATCGACCATTCGCGTCGTCGACGACGAACTGTTTTCCGAACCACGCCGGTCGGCCAATGGCACCATTCTGTCGGCGTGGTACGGTCCGAATAATCAGGGGAGTTGGGAGGATTGGTTTACGGTCAAGGGCGATTTGGTTGCCGACTTGGCTGCCGATTATGTGAACCCGCAGGGCACGCCGGATGTATCGGCTCAGTTCCCTGATACATCGCGCACCGGATCGTGGTCGCTGTACAACGGCAAGGATGATGCGCTACCGGCAGCCCCAAACGCACCATACCGGAGACAGCTCAGTTCGAGCTTCAAGGTGGAAGGCTGCCCGCTGGGCTATGCCTACGGCCTGGAGGGTGGTGGCGACCTGGGATTCTTCGCCGACTACATGCCGGCAGAGAATATGGAGGAGAACTGGCGGATTCACTTCACCCGTGACATGTTCGATCGGTACATTCCAGCAGACCAGCGCAAGCAGTTCCTAATCACGCATCCGATCGCCGATGTCGCCAGCTCGAACCTGATTCGTTGGAGTCCCGGAGCACAGCTGGCGGGCAAGAGCATTGGTATTTCGGGAAGACTGCTGAGCAACCCCGGCGGCAACGGTGTGTCGGTCAAGCTGTTCAACTGGAAGGATGCCAAGACGCCGCAATCGCTGGATGTGATGGTTTCCCAGGAAGGTCGCGGCGGAACCGGCGCGATCGAAACCGAATTCGTAGCCCACATCAATCCGGGAGAGTTGGGAGAATTCGTGGAGGTGGCACTCGGAAACAACGGCAACTTCATCTGCGACGCGACCGCGGTCATGCTGCGCATTGTGGCCGGAAACGAGCGATATGAAACGCCCGGCGTCGACGTTACGAAGAAACTCCAGTCGGTCTTTCAGGGGAAGTACCAGACTGACGTGGGAAAGTACGCCAACCTGTTCGGCGACCCAGCTCCTGGGCAGCAGAAGACGCTTCGGCTGCGAGTTCAAGACATGGCCGGCCGCATCAAGCACCTGGAATTTCCCGAAGATGCTCCGATTGTGCTCCCCTGACGAAAACAGAATCGGCTGAGTCGAGACATTTCAATCAGTGCCGCCTCCACAATCGACGTGTGGACCGCGTCATCATACGACTGGCACCCGGCACTCCCCTTCACAGTCGCATGGACCGATAGAACGTCGAGCGCGAAATCCGCAGCGTCTTGCAGATGGCGTCGATCTCCAGCGACTTATCGGCGTTGAGCTGCTTGGCGCGCTCGACCTTCAGATCACTCGCGGAGACTTTCGGGTGAGCTACATCGCCGCTCGCCTCTCCCTCCCTGACCCCCACGAGCTCGGCTCGTGCGGTGCATCAGATGGCGAGCTACATCGCCGCTCGCCTCTCCCTCTCTGACCCCCACGAGCTCAGCTCAATGGTACTAAGCTTGTTTTTTTGTTTTGGCCTTTGTTCGTTTTGTATTGCGAGCTCGCTTGCTGGATTTGGCGGACGTGGTGTGAGGATGCTTGGAGTGTCGCTTGTGGTTGGTGGACTTTTTGCGTCGCGGAAA
>JBGSHS010000012.1:0-20372 GCA_041752115.1 Pirellulaceae bacterium
CATTGAAGCATTGTGGCATTGAAGCATTGTGGCATTGAAGCATTGTGGCATTGTGGCATTGTGGCGTTCCCTATTCCCGTTCCACTTCCCAGGAGCATGTCCTGGCACGAAGCGCGATGCGGCTTGGTCGCGAGGGGGGACGGCGTTCGGCGCCGCTGCCGTAAGGGACACGCCGCAGGAAAATGGTGAATGAGCAGGGAATGCGACAATGCCGCAATGCGACAATGCAGCCATGCGCGAAGGGGGCTGGACCAGCTGTCGTCCGCGGTGGCAACGTGGCGGGATAGAGGACAGAAAGGTCGCACGGCACAACGATGTGGTCCCAGCTCACTGCACAGGTTGTCACGTCCTAGGAGCCTCACCGGCCGAACGAATCAAATCGGTTTTTTTTCCCCGGGGTCCGCATCCATCACTTGCAATCTGTCGGTATTCCAATACCGTGGGGATGCGAGACTTCCAGTGGGAAATCCGCCACACTGCGCCGCTTCCGGTGGGCGATGTCGAACAACGGTTGAGACCGCGACGGATCGTGCCTAGGGATCGGGAACGGCAAGACCCCAATGCCTGGTGGAGTGGGAATGGGCCATGAATGCGAACTATCCCTTGCGATTCCAGCCGCTGTTGCGGCGTTATGTGTGGGGCGGACGAAAGTTGCAGCAGCTCCTCGGCAAGTCGCTTCCGGACGGGAATGATTTCGCTGAGAGCTGGGAATTGGTCGATCACGGACCGGATCAGAGCGTTGTGGCGGCCGGTCCGCTCGCTGGTACGACCTTGCACCAGCTGGTTACCGAGCAGGGGGCGGCATTGCTGGGGCGACACGCCCCCCAAACCGATTTTCCCTTGCTGTTGAAGTTCCTCGACGCCCAGCGTGATCTGTCCCTGCAGGTACATCCCAACGACGAACAGGCGGCTCGGCTGCCCTCGCCCGACCGAGGCAAGACGGAGGCCTGGGTCGTTTTGGACGCGGAGCCTGGCGCTCGCATCTACGCGGGCTGGAAACAGCTGGTGGATGGCCCTCAGGTGCAAGCCGCTCTCGGCGCCGGCCAGCTCGTCGATCTGGTGCATAGCTTTGAGCCTCGTTCCGGGGATTGTGTGTTGGTCCCAGCCGGCACGATTCACGCCTTGGGGGCCGGTTTAGTCGTAGCGGAGATCCAGCAGTCGAGCGACACGACGTTTCGGTTGTACGACTGGGGCCGCGTGGGACTTGATGGCAAGCCGCGGACGTTGCACGTCGCAGAGGGGCTCGCCGTGCTCGATATGCAGTGTGGGCCCTGCCGCCCGGTGGTTCCTCAGCCGAGTCGCCTGAGTCACGTTGAGACGCTCGTGGAATGCAGCAAGTTTGTCATTGACCGATGGCGGTTCTCTACGCCTCGCAACCTGGGTGGAGACAATCGCTGCCACCTTCTGGTTCCACTTGCCGGCGAGGTGAGTGTGGAGCGAGACGCGTCTGCAGGTCCGCTGAAGCTGGGGCAGACGGCGCTCTTACCAGCCGCCGCCGGCACGGTGCGGTTGGAACCTCTTGGGCAAGTTGTGCTGCTCGATATTCATCTGCCGGACGACTAGGTGGAGCCGCCGATGAGAAGGTGTCTTCGGACCGTCTGGGGTCAGCCCCACCGCGGACTTCGGTGGGGGACCGAACGATCAGCAACGGGTCTTCGTCTCCCTCAATCTGGACGATGACACTCGCTGTGCGGGGTGATCGTTGTAGATTGCCTGAGCGGATTGGCATGCAGTCGCAATTCCTTTGAATCGCCCAGGGTCGCCATTTTGCCACGATCCAAAGGCGGGTTGCTCAAGAACCCGAACTCCCGGGACGATCCTGTCGTTGGGAGCGCGTGGATGCGGGAGGAAACCGGTCCGTGGGATTCGCCTTCTACTGCTGGGGCTGGATGCCTATAATCCGCCGCTCCAATCCGCCGCATTGGTATTGCGCGCCCTCCTGCAGTGTCTGCCGCGTGGTGAGAGCGGAGGCGATGGCGAGAGGCTGGTGACGCGCCGAGTCAACTACCTGCGAGTGTCGGCGGGCAAGCAGGATTGGGCTCGACGGTGTGAAGCAGGAAGCTTGGCTCCCGCTTTTCACGCAAGGCGAACCAGGGTCAACGTCGCTGTACAGGTCATCCAAAGCAAGGCGGACGTTTATGGACAATCTCTGGCGTCGGATGTGCATCCACCTGTTAGGGGCGACCTGCTTGCTGATCATTGGCGTTGGCTGCCGCAACTGTAATCCGCTCAAATCGCCGGGCTCTGCGGAGAAGCAGCGAATCGAAGCGACCGTGTTTGATCCGTTTGCGGACAATGATATCGGTCCCGAAATTGTGGGGGCGCGGCCCAAAGACTACCAGAAACCGCACTCGGAGGCCGAACGCAGTCGTCTGTTCCGTCAGTACTGGAACTCGTATTGATGCTCGAAACGCACGAGCGTGGAGCCTGGCTGAATTGTTCGCAATCGCTGGCAGCCAGCGTCCATGGCCAGCAATCATGGGCGAAGCCTGATCGTCGGATAGCCACTGGATCGATGGGTGCTGTTCCGGCGTCCTCACCCTATCCGCCACGTCTGTGATGCCTGTCTCTGTTGGGCTATGATAGATCGTCGGCGTGATCCAGACGTCCGTCACTGGCAACGGGCCGTCACGCGGGTCTTGAGTTCCTGGGGTGCAGGTCTGCAGCCCTGCGAGCTGCCGCCAGCAAGGTGAGGGGAAGGCCTGGGGTATCGGTCCAGGAGTCGTCTCCCCGCGAGAAGCATCTGCGTCGTAACACGCCTTTCTGAATCTTCGAACTCCCTTCCTCTCATCCGAGGATCCATCGATGGCTCCCAAATCTTCACGGCATCGTCCTCAGCCGGATGGCGACAGTCCCGGGCGTCCGGGCGGTGCAGGGCAGCGACTGCAGAAAGTGCTGGCTGCAGCGGGAATTGCGAGTCGGCGCGAGTGTGAGACGCTGATCGTCGAAGGGCGGGTAGAAGTCGACGGAGAGATCGTGACTGAGTTGGGTACTCGCGTGGATCCGACGCGGCAGGAAATTCGAGTGGACGGTGATCTGCTGGCCAGACCGCGTCACGTCTATTACCTGGTCAACAAACCGGTGGGGGTGGTGTCGACCAACCGTGATCCGGAGGGGCGTGCCCGCGTGGTCGATCTCGTCCCTTCGGAGACGCGGCTGTTCACCATTGGGCGACTCGATCGGTCCAGTGAAGGGATGATCATATTGACCAACGATGGCGAGCTGACGAATCAGCTCACGCACCCTCGCTACGGCATTCCCAAGACCTATCGCGCGAAGGTGGTGGGGGCGCTGTCCGCGGAGACCATTGAGCAGCTCGGGCAGGGGATTCATCTGGCGGAAGGGCTGGCGCGCGTGGCTTCGCTGCATGTTCGAGCCAGGGATGCGCGTGGATCGGAACTGGAAATTGTACTGACCGAAGGACGAAACCGGGAAATCCGCCGGATCTTGGCCAAAGTCGGGCATAAGGTCCAGCAACTGCGCCGCATTGCGATTGGCCCGATTCGCTTGGGAAAACTTGCTCCAGGCGAATACCGTCTGCTCTCATTCGACGAAGTGCGGCAGTTGCGACGCGCGGTGCAACGTGTGGATACGCTCGACGCGAGCCATTGCTCGCCACGACCGAAAAAGTCGCCCACGCGCTCGCGCGGCAAATTTGTACGCGACAGCCAGGCGGGCTCGCGCAGCGGCAATATCCCGGCCAAGCCGCGCAAAGGGGCGGGAACGAAAGCAAGGCGCCCCGGAGGCCAGGCAGCCAGTGGCGAGCAGCGTCCCGGAGGAGAACGCAAGACGAAACCGCCCGTTGGCATGCCCCGCAAGGGAAGTGCCCGCCCAGGAACCGTACTCGATTACGACGATGCCGCTTCTCATGAACCTGCGACTCCTCGTCCGCGCAAGAAATCTCCCGGTAAGGGAACGGGAGGGGCAGGCAAAAAGTCGGCTCGTCCGCCCCGCCGACCGGGCAGAAAAGGAAAACGACCCTGATGTGCAATCCGCTCCACGCTCACTATTATGCGGACGCGGCCGTCCTGAGGCAGGTTGCGATCGTTGAGAATCGTGCGGTCGGTCGCGACACGTACCGCGTTCGATTTCTGTGTCCTGAAATCGCTCAACGCGTCCTGCCAGGACAGTTCCTGATGGTGCGGCTCTGCGGCTGCGACGATCCGCTCATCGGCCGGCCCTTGGCGGTCTATGATGTGCTGCCTGGCGATGACGGTGCTGCCGCTGCCATCGATCTGATCTATCACGTCAAGGGGAAGTTCACCAGGCGTCTGACGCAGTGCACAACCGGCCAGCCACTTACCGTCTGGGGACCACTTGGCAACGGTTTCCCCCTGCTTGCCTGTGATCACTTGGTGATGGTCGCCGGCGGAGTGGGACAAACTCCCTTCCTGCTGCTCGCCAAAGAGCATCTGGGCCTTCAACGCTTCGGTTGTCCCTGCCGCCAGGCTCCACTGGTCCAACACATCACTTTGTGCTTTGGTGCCCAGTCAGTCGATCTGCTGGCGGGCGCAGATGATTTCCGCCGACTCGGCGTCGATGTGCGGTTGGCCACCGATGACGGATCCTGTGGCCATCACGGATTGGTGACCGACCTGCTCGAAGCGGTTCTGGTCCCTGCGACTGAGCCCATTCAGGTGGCAACATGCGGACCGGTGGCCATGATGCGACGTACGGCCGAGGTCGCCGCCCAATGCGGCGTCCCCTGCCAGGTGTCGCTGGAAACACCGATGGCCTGCGGGATCGGCATCTGCTTCAGTTGCGTGGCCAAAGTCCGCGATGGCGAGGGCAACTGGGATTACAAGCGGACATGTGTCGAAGGGCCCGTGTTCGATGCCGCCTCCATCGAATGGTCTTAGGCTCGTGTAGCACGCACTGTGGTGCGTGACGAGCCCTGCCGTGCAATGTCGCAGTCACGAAGCGTGTGGCAGAAGAGGTCGCGGACGGAAGTCCGCGCTACGTCCGCGCTACTGCTGAGGGGCAGTGGCGGCGGCTTGGCCCTTCGTCAGACGAATCAGCTTCTGCAGACGCGACTTGGTCCGTGCGGCAGCGTTGCGATGAATCAGGTTCCGGACGCCAGCTCGATCCAACTGCCGAGCGACCAGGGGATAGAGCTCTTCCGCCTTTGCGATGTCGCCGGCCTTGACCACTTCGCGGAAGCGACGCAGCTGCGAACGCAACGCAGTGCGGGCCGATCGGTTACGGAGACGACGAACCTCGTTCTGGCGAAGACGCTTCTTCGCGCTCTTGGTGTTTGGCATAGCTCAACAATTTCCTGGATGTTGGATTTGTACTGTCAGTGTCTGGTTTATCTTCTTATACAGCAACAGGTTGTGATCTGCAGGGCCGCCGTCAGTTTCACGGAGGAATCAACGCCCGCGTCGCTGGAAAGCAAATTACTCGTAGGAGAATCCATCTTTATGGCGAATCGAACGGATTTTGTCCAGATGTCCGGCCAAGTCTTTGTACCCAGCCTCGTCCTGAGCCAACTGCTCCAAATAGCGGTTCGCTCGGTCGAAGTCGTTCAGTTGCAGGGCTAAGACGCCGGCCCGATATAAGGCCTGCTTGTGCAATGCATCGAAAGGGGGGGATGGCGGAACGCTCTGAGCCGCCTGCTCGTATAGTGCCAGCGCTTGGGTGAACTGCCGCTGGTACTGCCAGCATTCCCCACGTTCCAAGGCGGTCTCGCATTGCCATGCCCCGTCCTCTGGCACGCTATCCAGGGCCTCTAAGGCGGCGGCGAAGTTCCCCGAATGTTTCAGGCTGCGGGCCAGATGCAATTTCCAGGCAGGATCGGCAGGAAAGCGGCGGCTTCGCGCCTCGTAGACCGCAATCTCCTGCCGCGCTAAGTCTGCGCGCAGATCGTCCAGCAGTTGCTCCGCCGCCGGTCCCGGCTCTGACAGCGCGAGACGTTGTCCCCATTCCAGACGCCTGTGAGCTCTCTCCAGCTGCAGGTCTTCCGAAAGTTCGACCAGTCTCAGGTCGGCGGGGCTTGCCTGGATGGCCTGTCGCAGTAACTGTTGAGCTGACTCGAAATCACCGCTCCCTCGAGCGGCTTCAATGGCAGCGCAGGCCGCATGAGCGTCGGCGGGATCGAAGTCGCTGTCGGCCGACGGCGCCGAGGAGGCGGAGCGAATAGCTGATGTAACTGCCTGTCCACTTCCCGGTGATCCAGTTGGCTTGGAGGCCGACGCGAGCTGATTGACTCGGCGCCAACACGCTTCCGCCTGCTCAAACGAGCCGAGTCGCTCCAACGCTTCTGCACACAGCCGCTGGGTCGTCGCGTGATCGAGCGAGGAGCGTGCAGCCTGCGTCCAGTACAGTCGAGCCGTTTCGCGGTGCCCCAGTTCTTGGCTTGCTTCGCCCAGAGCGCACAGGACTCGACGATCGCTCGGATGAAACGTGAGCAGGCGAGGACCGAGTTGCAGGACTCGTTGCCAGAGACCGTGACGTCGAGCACGGTCTAATGCGAATCGTTGTGCCATGGCCCGCCATGGACTACGCTGCGGCGTGAGCTGGGCGAGAACCTGCAGGAAAGTCTCGACATAAATCAGGTTGCCGGGATCGCCCGTGACACATTCCAGCAGCAGTTGCCTGGCTGCAGGCAGATGGGACTGGTGAGGAAGGCACAACGCGTAGGCCTGCCGGTACCGGTCCCTCAGGTACATTGTCGTCCTTGCGGAGTCGTCAGCGGGTGGTTTCATGGCCGGGGCCGTTTGTGGGGTGATGTTCGGGCCGTCGCGGCCGCCATCGAGATGATTCGAATCAGCACGCCAAGGTCATCTGGCAAGCACCTGGTTGACGGCGCACTTCATTGTTGGATCAGCGACGGAGCGGAGCAACGGCCTGTCCGACCCTGGTGGTCGCGTGTGGCATGCTCGCTGAAGCGGCTTGCGAAATGTCGCGTCAGTCGGTACGAATTGTAGGGGAGCGACCTGAGATGGTCGGAGATAGATTCCCAATCAACGATCGCGATTGGCCAACATGATGCCCCGTCGTTCGTCACACAGTCGTACGTCCCGTGGTGGGAAAGTGTATTTGGTGGGTGCCGGACCTGGCGCGCCCGGTTTGATCACGCTGCGCGGGGTGGAAGTGCTGCGACAGGCCAGTGTGGTTCTCTATGACTATCTGGTGAACCCGCAGATTCTGGAGCATGTCGCTCCCGCGGCCGATTGCATTTGTCTGGGGCATCATGGGCAAACGCGGATCTGGACGCAGCAGGAGATCAACGAGAAGCTCGTCGAGTTGGCGCGACAGGGGCAGACGGTGGTGCGGCTCAAGGGTGGGGATCCGGCGGTCTTTGCCCGGGAGGCGGAAGAAGTTGAGGTGTTGGTGCGGCATGGGGTTGCTTTCGAGATCGTTCCGGGGATCACCGCGGCTCTGGCCGCTGGCAGTTATGCCGGGGTTCCGTTGACACATCGCGACTGTGCTTCGGCTATCGCGCTGCTGACCGGCCAGGAAGTTGAATCGAAGGAGGTTCCCGGACTCGACTTCGCCAATCTGGCACATTTTCCCGGCACGCTGGTGATCTACATGGGAGTCACGACGGCGAGAATCTGGAGCGATGCGCTGATTCGCGAAGGGATGTCGCCCGATACGCCGGCAGCCATCATTCGGCGGTGCAGCTTTCCAAATCAACGGACGATCCGTTGCACGCTGCGCGACGTGGCCGACCGAATGTCAGAATCTCCCCGTCTCCGCCCCCCGGCGATCGTGGTGCTGGGGGCCGTGGCCGATCTGCCACCGCAGTGGAACTGGTTTGAACAGCGTCCACTGTTTGGGCAACGCGTGTTGGTGACCAGGCCGGCTCATCAAGCGGGCGATCTGGCGGAGTTGCTGCAAGAGGCTGGGGCCGAAGTGCTATTTCAGCCCGCGATTGCCATTCGCGATCCCCTGGATTGGCAGCCAGTGGATGAGGCGTTGACGCGTTTGGATCGCTTCGATTGGTTGGTGTTTTCCAGCGTCAACGGAGTGCACGCATTCTTCAGCCGGCTCGGCGCCACCGGACGCGACCTGCGTGCTCTGGGAGGACTGCGACTGGCAGCCATCGGACCAGCCACCGTTGAGGCATTGGCAGGGTACCATCTGCGTGTCGATCGACACCCGCCGCGATATCAGGCCGAGGATCTGGCGGAGGTGCTGGCGGGCGAGGCAGCTGGACGGCATTTCCTGCTGGCTCGGGCCAGTCGCGGACGAGAAGTTCTGGCTGAACGGCTGCGTGAAGCAGGTGGGGTGGTCACTCAGGTTGTGGTCTACGACAGCGTCGACGTACGCTCGCCAGAGCCGACCATGGTGGCCGCATTGCGGCGGGGGGACATTCACTGGACCACCGTAACCAGTTCCGCCATCGCCCGCTCGCTGCACCAGCTCTTGGGCGAGGATCTGGCCCACACGAAACTGGCGAGCATCAGCCCCATCACTTCAGCGACGCTCCGCGAATTGGGTTGGGAGCCGGCCGTGGAAGCCAGTGAAGCGACGATGGAAGGGGTCGTGGCGGCGATTCTCGGCGACGCACCATGACCGGCTGGCTCGTGGATTCCTGAATCACGTCTGTCGCCGCCGCGGCATCAGGCTCGACGTGCTGATCTGTCGCAAGGATCAGACGCGGCGAACCTGCCAGGGGCTGATGCCAGGCGATGGCTGATCGTCGGCCGACGGAGTCCGATGCGGTGTCATAGCGCGTCTGCCCGCCCGGTGTTGCGGCCGGGTCGTCTAACGCTGGTAAATCGGAAGATACGCCTTGTCCAGTTGCAGCATGATCAGATTGCACGCGGTGACGTACACCGGTGCGATGTTACCGATCCAGCTTCCGTCGCTCTTCTGTTCGCTGACGATTCGTCCGTACAGCTTGTCACGGAACGGATCCCACTCGTCGTGCCCTTGCCGATAGACGACCTGAGCATAATACAGGTAGGTGTAATGCCAGTGACCGAACGATCGCACCGAATCACCGATGCTGTAGAGGTTCTTCTTGCAGTAATCGAGCATCGGAGGAACCTGCTCGCTGTCATAGTCACCGGCGTTGTACAGAGCTGCCAATGCAGCGGCCGTGATGGCGGGGCGGGAGCTGCCGCGATTGGTCGAGCTGTACGAGATTCCACCGTCAGGATTCTTGCACATGTAGATGTACTTCTTCGCCTGTTCAATCACTTCGCTCGGAACGGCGATCCCCGCATTGCGGCAACCGCGAAGCCCCTGTACCTGAGTGATCGTGGTCGATCCTTCGTCGAAGTTGTTTCCGTCCTTGGCGCTGACGTAGCCCCAACCGCCAGAACGCGTCTGTGCTTGACCGCTGAATTCCACCGCCTTACTCAACGTGCGCACCAACTCGTCGCGACGATCGGCATCTTCCTCCTCGCCAAGCACCTGGGAAAGAAACAGCATCGAGAAACCGTGGCCGTAGGTGTAGCGATTGTCAAGCGTCGGATCGCCGATCAAGCCGTTCGCACGGCTCTTCGACATCAGGTAGTCCACCGTCCGGCGGATGTTTCGGGCATGCGGACCCTGAGTCGTTGTGGAGCCCGAGCAAATCATGGCGGTGCCCGCCAGGGCGGCCATCGCCGTAGGGTACATATTCGCACCCCAGTGTCCCAGCGATGATTGGGAGCGCGAGAGCCATTGCAGGCCCAGTTTGATCGACTTCTCCCAACTCGGATCTCGTTTGGCACCCTGAGCAACCTGCGTGGGGAGGACGCCCATGGCTGCTCCCCCCGCCATGGCCGCGAGTGTCCGCAAAGCGCTCCTCCGTGTGATCGGTCGTCGCATCGTGAAGTCCTCTGTCAGGCTGGTCCAGCCGGCTCGTACGCCATGCGCCACTCGTCATCGCAGGTGGCCGTTCACGGTATCGCCGACTGAAAACCAAACGAGTCATCGTCTGTTGGTTTGCACGCTCGATTCCGGTGCGGATCCGCCACCGGCGCGTCGGCCCGAGCATGAGGCGAAGTGCCAGCTCCACTCAACGGGCTCATCCGAAAGTATACAGCGAGCGAGCCAACTCGGCTGGCAGGAAACGTGCCGGTCGGGGCTCACCGGACATTATGTCGGTGGAAGCTCTCCAACGCACTGCCACCCACCAGCTGTCGGCGCCGTCCTCGCCGGCGAAGGGGGATTGCCAACTCCCATCCACCCCCAACAAGAAGGTTCGGATCGCGGAGTCCTTGTGGCCTCAACGCTCGCCCCTGACAATTCTCAAGATCCCCAGAAGGCACGGAGGGCTGAACCAGCTGGTCAGCAGTCTAGCGACAAAGACCGCTGGCGGGTTGCTCCGCCCGCTGAGACAGCCTCCTCCCCACTCAATGCCCAACCCCTCTGGGATCAATCCTGCTCCCGCAACGTCATCCAGCTGAGAAATCCCAGGCCAAGTGCGCACACGACGAACACAATGTCCATCGGCATGCTGAAGCGATCGAACGGGAATTTTACCGCAAGGTCAAGTAAGAAGAGCACCAGTATGAGAATGGAAATCACCATTCCCGTCATACAAAGAACCTTGGGCATGCGGAGCGTCCTTGGAAGGTGAACAGCTTGACCCACTATCGATTTCCCTGGATAAGTACCTCAGCTAGTATAATTCATCATTTCTAGCTGTCATCTGCCCATTTGATTTCACACTGGCGAAGACTGCCCCGATTTGGCAACTCCGGGCGATCTAGCGGCTTTACCGATTCTGCGGGCCGACGGCCCGGCCCTGCAAGGCTCCATTGTGAAGGAAGCGGGAACTCCGCACATCGACAAGGAGAATGATGCCAAGGCAGAAGGGGATCTGGCTTTAGGATAACTCACCGCAAATCGATTTGCACCCGGGGGAGGAATTTTGCCCATGTCGGACGACCTGTCGAGTGAACTGCCTTGGGCCCGGCTTCGTGGCCAGATGGCCGTGGCGGAGCGAATGGCCTATTTGGATCACGCTGCGGTGGCGCCCCTCCCAGTACCAGCGAGGGATGCGGTGGTGGCCTGGAGTCGAGGAGCTGCGGAGAGGGGGGACCTGGATTGGCCGCAGTGGGCGGCTGCCGTGGAACGGACCCGTCTGCTCTGTGCCGACATGCTGGGTGCTGCCGAGGATCTGGTGGCATTTGTCCCCAATACGACGGCTGGGATTTGCCTGGTGGCTGAGGGATTTCCCTGGCAGCCCGGTGACAACATGGTGACGCTGGCCAACGAGTTCCCGTCGAATCTCTATCCCTGGCTGAACTTAGCAGGGCGAGGCGTGGAGACGCGGTTGGTGCCCGTGGAGGCAGAGGGGATTGAGCCGGATGCGATTCTGGCTCGATGTGACGACCGCACTCGGCTGATTTCGGTCAGTTGGGTCGGCTACGCGTCGGGATGGCGGATGGATGTGGACGGCCTGGTGAACCAGGCCCATGAGCGGGGAATTCTGGTCTTCCTGGATGCGATTCAGGGGTTGGGCGTATTTCCGCTGGACGTCACGGCCACGGAAGTGGACTTCCTGGCGGCGGATGGACACAAGTGGATGCTCGGACCGGAGGGGGCCGGGATCTTCTATCTGCGGCGCGAGAACCTCGATCTGCTGCGCCCGCTTGGTATCGGCTGGAACAGCGTTGTGCAGGGGAGCAATTTCGACTTGATCGACCTGAATCTGCGGCCCAGCGCCCGGCGTTACGAAGGGGGCTCGCAGAACATGGTTGGCGTGATGGCCTTGGGGGCCAGTTTGCAGATGCTGATCGACGCGGGGCTGAACTCGAAAGAGTCGGCCATTGCGCACCGAGTGTTGGACATCACCGATCGTGCCTGTCGTCGGTTGCAGGAGGTGGGCGCCGAAATCGTCAGTCGGCGCCAGTGGGAACGGGCCTCGGGAATCGTGTCGTTTCGGGTCACTGGACACGATTCCATGCAGCTGCGGCGCGCCTGCCTGGATGCTGGTGTGGTCCTCAGTTGTCGGGGAGGCAATTTGCGCATCAGTCCCCATGCATACAACAACCAGGAGGACATTGAGCGACTGATCGAGGTGGTTCAGGCGAGCGGTCGGTCCGTGTGAGCTTAGCGGCGGGAGCATGTGTATCCGGGACCTGGCTGACGATTGCTGAGCCCTTTGGGACAAGGCGTCTCCCCACCACGGCAACTCCGCACTAGGTCCTCATGTACACCTGTTAACGAGTGTGACATACTAAGGGACCGAGTAGGACGGGGCGACAGCTTGGAAGAAATGACCCATGACCGCTGACGAACCTGCTGGCTCTGGCGACGCTGACTTGCCGGGCAGCTGCCCGCGTCCGATGTCGGGCGGCCATCGTGCGTTATGGGGTACATCGTCGTTCGTCAGTTTCTCATCGCCATTGCGTGGATTGCGGAAGGCGGCGCGCCGCAGCGTAGTGGTCGCGGTTGGGGGCCTGACGCTCGTGACGTGGCCGAGAAGGTATTTGCTGCGGGAGTGCTGAGCGATGGAGACAAACCAGCTGCGACTGGCGGTCTACACAGGTTCCTTCGATCCTATTACTTTGGGTCACCTGAACGTGATTCAACGAGCCTCGCGACTGGTGGATCGACTGATTGTCGGCGTCGGTGTCAACATTGAGAAGCGGCCGTTGTTTCCCGCGGACGAACGCGTGGCGATGATTCAACGCGTGACTGCGGAGCGGGGGAACGTGGAGGTTCGGACCTTCACCGGGCTGGCGGTGGAGTTCGTACGGGAGTGCCATGCGCGGGTGATGATTCGCGGTATCCGTCCGCTGACCGATGTGGCGGCCGAGTTCACCATGCTGCTCGCCAATCGCCATTTAGCTCACGATGTGGAGACGATTTTCCTGATGGCCGACGAGGATTTGGCACACGTTTCGAGCAGTCTGATCAAGCAGATCACGCCGGTCACGAACGATGCGATGCTCGCCCGATTCGTTCCGGCGGAGATCATTCCCGACATTCGGGCACGGTTGGCTTTGACGTCGGCCGGATTCGACGGGCGGGACGATTGAAAGCGGCAGCCGGGGAGTGGCCGAGTTCAGTTCTTCTCCAGATCGTCGTCCCCTTCACGCTTGCGCAGATGGCGTTGCAGGTAGTTGGCCCGTTCGATGTTGCGATCGGCCGTATCGAGTTCCACGCCGCGCAGTTTCTGCAGGTGCGCCGGCTGCGTGTGGATGAACAGCTTATTGACGGTCGGGATCTCCAGGTCGCGAATCAGTCCCAGGTTGATCCCCATGCGCACGCTGGAGAGCAGGTGCATCGTCTCTTCGCTGCTGATCGTCTGAGCGGTGCAGAGTATGCCATAGGCGCGGCTGACGCGGTCGTGAAGGTCCTTCTGACTTTCCTTGACCAGGAATTCCCGCGCGCGGCGTTCATAGTCGATCAGTACCGGCACAACATCGCGGACTTGACCGATCAATTCCTGTTCACTGCGCCCCAAGGTGATCTGGTTACTGATCTGGTAGAAGTCTCCCATTGCCTGGGAGCCTTCGCCGTAGAGTCCTCGCACGGCCAAGCTGATCTTATGCAGGCTGCGAAAGACCTTTTCGATCTGGCGTGTGATGACCAGGGCGGGGAGGTGCAGCATCACGCTCACTCGCATGCCGGTGCCAACGTTGGTCGGGCATGCGGTCAGGTATCCCCACCGCGGATGGGATGCGTACGTTACTCGCCGCTCGATCAGGTCGTCGATATGATCGATCTGTTCCCAGGCGGCCTGCAGGTCGAGTCCACTATGCATGACCTGGATCCGCAAGTGGTCTTCCTCGTTGACCATCAAGCTGAACTTTTCGTGCGGGTCAATGGCCACGGCGCGGGCACCTTCGGCTTCGGAGTGTTCGCGGCTGATCAGCTGCCGCTCGACCAGGAACTGTCGGTCGACATCATCCAGTGCCGCCACATCGACATAGGTCAGGCTGGACCATTCCCCCACTTCCTTGATCCGATCGCGCAGCACGCGTTCGATCTGCGCTCGATCCTGATCCGTACACTTACGGATAAAAGGGAACTCCGCCAGGTTCCGCGCCAGGCGAATGCGGCTGCTGATGACAATATCGGACTCCGGTCCGGAGCCCCGGAGCCATTCGCCGCACTTTCCAGCCAGTTCCTCAAGCTTCACGGTCGGTTCTCAATCTTTCCGGGGGGAAATATCGGTATGGGGGGCGGAAGGATCCTAGCATTCGTGCGGTTTCTGCTTCTCGAGCTTGCGGATCTCGTCGCGTATCGCCGAGGCCTTTTCATAGTCTTCCCGCTCCACCGCTTCTTTCATTTCACGACGCAGTCGGATCATGCGAGTCTGGTGATCGGTCCCGTGGACGCCATGTTGAGGCCGCTTTCCGACGTGTTCGACCGCTCCGTGGATGTTCATGATCAACGGTTCCAACTCCTGGCTGAAGCAGACGTAATCATGAGGACACCCGAGGCGTCCTGCATGGCGGAACTCGTAGAACGTGATGCCGCAAATCGGGCAGGCCCTCTGGTCCAGACGGGCCAATTCCTCCGCCGTCTGGCCGACTTTCAGATGCTGTGCCAGGACGCCCGCCAAGCTGGAGTTGCTCTCCTCCGGCTCATCGCTCTGGGTCAGGTAAATGCGGGCATGTTCTTCGCAGAAGTGAAGTTCCACGGGCACCTCACCGGTCAGTTCGGTGATATGGAACGTTGCCGGCTTCTCGCAGTACTGGCATTTCATGATCGAACGTCCGTCCCTTGAGTTCGTCGAGCGTGCGTCCGCAGGAGCATGGGGGCGGCCGTATGCGATGCGGAGCTGAGCGGAAGAAATCTGCTTGGATTCTATCAGTCATCCACCGGCTGTCAAGGTTGGCAGAGCGGCGGAACCGTTTGCGCAAATTCTTTGCCAACCATAAGATAGTTCGCTCACACCAGCGCCGGTTGTCGCCATCACGACTCGCTGTTAAGCTGTCGTTGCCCCCTGTTCTCCGGCCACCGCGTCAGTGTTTTCCAGGGGGCCTCTTGGTTTTCCAGGGGGCCTGTTGGGCGTGTGGACCGGAGCGTGCGGCCGATTGCCCCGCTTCTTCCCCGAAATCCCCGTTGGGCTCGATCATCTATGACACACGCTCCCGACTTCACGACATTCCAGACTCTGTGCAGCGACTTCGATCTGATTCCGGTGTATCGGCGACTGGTTAGCGACACGATGACGCCAGTGACCGCTTTCCATCGGCTCGACGAGGGGGGGAGTGCCTGCCTGTTTGAGAGCGTGATTGGGGGAGAAAAGGTGGGACGCTACAGTTTCCTGGCAGCCGGGCCCTACCTGGAGCTGCTGGCTCATGGCGATCAGGTGACGATGATCCAGGGGCAGACACGCCAGTCGTGGGTGGCGTCTGATCCTTTGGAGCTGCTGCGCAGTCAGTTGCAGCAGGTGCGGGCGGCACATTTTCCCGAACTGCCTCCGTTTGCCGGCGGAGCGGTGGGCTACGCGGGCTATGACGTAGTACGCTACGTCGAGAACCTGCCCAATGCTCCACCCGATGACCGCCAGCTTCCCGACATGGCATTCGGATTCTACGACCGCATGGTCGTGTTCGATCACGTGGGCAAGACCATGTTCGTGATCGCGACCGCTCACGTGCGTCAGCACAAAGGAGATGCGCGAGCAGCCTATGCGGAAGCCGTGGAGCAGATCGATCAGATGGTGGAGCGGCTTTCGTCGTCACGCACCGACTTGTGCTGCAGCGACATTCGCACAGACGGTGAAGTTTCGATTTCGTACGAGGCGAATTTTCAGCCGCAGGAGTTCCAGCGCGCGGTCGAAAAGTGTGTCGAGTACATTCGGGCAGGGGATATCTTCCAGGTCGTGCTCAGCCAACGCCTGCACCTGACGATTTCGTGCGACCCCTTCGAGATCTACCGCACGCTGCGGATTGTCAATCCCAGCCCCTTCATGTTCTTCTTGCGGTGTCCGGGTGTGACGCTGGTCGGCAGCTCGCCCGAAATCATGTGCCGGGTGGTCGACGGCAAAGTCACCGTGCGTCCGCTGGCTGGAACACGCAAACGGGGCGCCGATGAAGAGGAAGACCGCCGTCTGGCAGAGGAACTGCTGACCGATCCCAAGGAGCGGGCCGAGCACGTGATGCTGGTCGATCTGGGACGCAATGATGTCGGACGCGTCGCGCGGTTCGGGACGGTGGAAATCTCGGATGTGATGGTGATCGAGCGTTACAGCCACGTCATGCACATCACCTCGAATGTAACCGGACTGTTGGCTGACGGAAAAGATGCTTTCGATGCACTCCGCGCCTGCTTGCCCGCCGGAACCGTCTCGGGTGCCCCCAAGGTGCGGGCCATGGAGATTATTGACGAGTTGGAGCCACATCGACGGGGACCGTATGCCGGAGCGGTGGGATATATCGATTACAGCGGCAACATGGACACCTGCATTGCTCTGCGGACCATCGTGATTCAAGGGAACCAGGCGTACGTCCAGGCGGGCGCCGGGATCGTCGCCGACAGCGTGCCCCAGGGCGAATACCAAGAGACACTCAACAAGGCCCGTGGCCTGCTTAAGGCTATTGAGATTACCCAGCGGCGTGGAGACGCGAAAAAGGCCGCTGCCAAGGGCGTCTGTCCAGCATGATCTGCGTTGCCTTCAGGCGATGCCGCCATTGGTCGCCTTGCCGCGGCTCCGATTGCCCTGGCCGGAGATCCCCGGGATTCCACTTGTTGCCAATGGCGAACGGTGCACGGCCGAATTCCGTCGTACCTGGGGCCGGCATTCATCCGTTGCGGCGCGACCGGAACGTCGAGCTTTGCCCCCTGGGAGAAGCTGCGCTGCTGGATGACCTTGACACGCCGGAGGACGACGAGCGGCTGGTGTCGTGGCATTGGTGCCTCCTGCTGATACTTGTCCGAGACACTTTTCTCGGCTACTGCCAGCACCTACACTTGAGCCTGTACGCAGGAGGGGCAGGGGGGCTTGATCTGGCGACTGAGTCACGGTGGAACACGAGATTTCTTCGGGGGCGAACAGAACGCATGAACTCTCCGGCTATGAGTGTGCAGGGTCGACGTCGGGG
Organism: Pirellulaceae bacterium; assembly: GCA_041752115.1. Lineage (GTDB taxonomy): Bacteria > Planctomycetota > Planctomycetia > Pirellulales > Pirellulaceae > JAJRVM01. The sequence goes on from JBGSHS010000012.1 coordinate 16,950, forward strand.
CAATTCCGTGAGGTGGGTGCTGATCTTCCTGGCCGGCCTGATGTTAGCTGGCGGGCTGACCGGCTGCAGTGGCTGCCGCCACCAGGAAGGTGAGAAGACCGAGGAAGAGAAGAAGAAGGAAGAGGCCGAGAAGAAGAAAAAAAAGCAGCCGGACTTTGTCTTTCGCGATCTGGAGACGTTGCCTTCGGAAGACTCGGTCAACCGGAATTTCGTCAAGCCGGGGCACATGGTCACGGCCTGGATCTCGGCGTTGGCCAACCACGACGACTTGCGCGCCGAGTTTGAGACCTTTGTGACGGACACCGAGGACCGGCCGATTACTGTCGCGGATACGCGCTATCACCTGGTCATGTCCCGTCCCGCTGTCCTTCCCAAAGGACAAGAGAAGTACTTGGAGACGAACTACTTCATACCGGTGGAGACGGCGCGCGAGTCGAGCAGTGTCTTCTTGCGGCACAAACTCAAAGTGGCTCGTTCTGGACATGTCGTTCACGAGTCGTCGCAAATCGCCCGACAAATGCCTCCATACCAGTACCTGTTTGCGGTCCTGAGCCGAAACCCCAACGCCTATGGATTTCTGAAGCAGCTGGAATCGGTCAGTCCTGCCTACGACGAGCTGTTGAACACCCAGACTCAACGGTTGTTCTATCGGGTGATTCTGCCGGATGTGAGCGAACGTATGCCGCTTGCGTCGCATCCTTTCTGCTGGTCGACGATGGCCTTTCTGCTGTGGGATGGCATTGCTCCGTCGAGTCTGGCCCCTGAGCAGCAGACGGCGATGATCGACTGGCTGCATTGGGGCGGGCAGTTGATCGTCAATGGGCCTGGTTCGTTGGACCAGCTGGAAGGGAGTTTCTTGGATCCGTATTTGCCGTGCAGTGCCGGGGAGGCAGTGTCACTGGGACACGGCAACTTCGAACAACTCAACCAGAACTGGGCGATCCCGCGCAAAGGTGCTCCGGCTGCATTAACGCTGGACGTGCCCGAAGGCGCTTCGATCGTCGGTATCCAGCTGCAGCCGCGCCCGGTCGGCACACTGCTTGAATCGACGGGAGGTCTGGTGGCCGAAAGTCGCGTGGGGCGGGGCCGTGTCGTGGTGACCGCCTTTCCGCTTGCCAGCCGAAGCGTCGTGAACTGGGGATGTTACGACAGCTTCTTCAATGGCTGTATTCTGCGGCATCCTCCGCGCGTCTTCAGGGCCGACGAAAATGGCGCCGTCCTGACCGACTGGAGCGGCGTCAACGCACTCCCGGCGGATGCTCGCATTCTCACGACCACCCGCTATTTCACTCGGGATGCCGGGCCGATCTCCAATCAGCAGACAGTCGACGAGGATACGCCGAGGTTCGACTGGCATCTGGATGGCAGCGTTCCTCACGCGGCATCGGGACTGGGTGGATGGAACGACAAGAGCGGTCCATCGACACTGGCCCATGCAGCGCTGCAGCAAGCGGCCGGGATTTCGATTCCCAAAGCGACCTTTGTGCTGAGCGTGTTGGCCGTTTATCTCGTCGTGCTGGTTCCGGCCAACTGGGCCGTCTTCCGCTTGCTGGGACGTGTGGAATGGGCCTGGGTCGCCGCTCCGTTGATTGCGGTGTTGGGCGCCATTGTGGTCATTCGCCTGGCACAGCTGGATATCGGGTTCGTGCGCAGCCGGACCGAGATCGATGTGCTCGAAGCGCATGGTGGTTACCCACGTGCGCATCTGACTCGCTACATTGCTCTCTATTCATCGCTATCCTCGAATTACGACCTGCGTTTCGACGACACGTCCGCCATGGCACGTCCGTTTCCACCTACCGAATCTCCTGATCGGCTCTGGCCGGTGACCTTTCGGCGTGAAAGCGGTGTGAGCCTCAGCGGGTTCCAGATCCGCTCCAGCTCGACCGGCTTCGTCCACGCCGAACAGATGTTTGACCTGGAAGGGACGATCGAACTGCTGGGTGAACAGCCGATCGACTGGCAGGTCCGCAACGGCAGCCAGCTGGATCTGCACCACGTAGGGGTGCTGTATCGAGACGGCACTGGCAACCTGCAGGCGTGTTACCTGGATCGACTGCCGACTCAAACCACGACCCGGCTCTCCTGGTCGCCGAGTCTCGACCAGAAGGCGTGGCTGTCGCAATGGAACGTATCCAAGACGATGCCGACGGATGAGGATGCACCAGCCAACTTGTCTCCGCTGACCGAACTCGCCGCTCAGGCCATGCCTGTGCGGGTCGGCGAAGTGCGACTGATCGGCTGGTCGGACGGGTTCCTGCCCGGGCTTACGATCGCCCCCGAGGCATCGCAGGCGAAGGCACACGGTGTGGTTCTGGTTCACCTGCGGCAAGGAACTCTGCCGCTGCCAATGCCTGATGCGAATCTGGTCGTGGACGTTCGGCAGGCAGGACCGACCGGCGAGAATCCCGATGTGGACTTACTTCCGGAAGCGCTAGAGGAAAAAGACCCGCCATGATCGAGCTTACCGATTTCGGCAAAGACTACGGCGACTTTACGGCAGTCGGGCGGCTGAATCTGCGGATTCAAGCCGGTGAGATGTTCGGGTTCATCGGGCCCAACGGAGCCGGGAAGAGTACGACGATTCGGTTCCTGGCCACACTGCTGAAAGCCACACGCGGCGAAGGCTTTGTCAACGGGCACAGTGTCAACCAGGACCCGCTCGGGGTGCGGCAGAGCGTCGGATATATGCCCGACAACTTCGGTGTCTACGACGGGATGAAGGTCTGGGAGTTTCTCGACTTCTTCGCCGTCGCCTATCGCATTGCTCGCGGCCAGCGCAAGAAGGTGATTGCCGACGTGCTGGAACTGCTCGACCTGGCACACAAACGGGACGACTTCGTCAATGGCTTGTCGCGCGGCATGAAACAGCGTCTCTGTCTCGCTAAGACTCTGGTCCATGATCCACCGGTCTTGATCCTGGACGAGCCGGCCAGCGGGCTGGATCCGCGTGCCCGAGTGGAGGTGAAAGCGCTGCTGAAAGAACTGCGGCGGATGGGCAAGACAATCTTGATTTCCAGCCATATCCTCACAGAACTGGCCGACTGCTGCACGTCGATCGGGATCATCGAACGAGGACAGCTCCTGATGCATGGACCGATCGAGGAAGTCTATCGGCGCATTCGCCGTAATCGACTCATTGCCGTACGGTTTCTGGATAGCATGGACGTGGGACTCTCGATCATCCGCAGCTATCCGCCGCTGCGCGACCTGCAGGTCGAAGACCACTGCGCCACCATCGAGCTGGAAACGGATGATGAGGGCGTGGCAGAGCTGCTGCGCCAGCTGGTCAACGCCAAGGTGGGAGTGCGCAGCTATGCCGAAAAGGAACCAACGCTCGAAGACGTGTTCATGCTCGTGACGCAGGGACTGGTGACCTGAGCGCCCGAGCTGATTCCGCGCGCTGGGTGGCCGCGGTCGGGC
>JBGSHS010000013.1:0-47209 GCA_041752115.1 Pirellulaceae bacterium
GCCAGTACGCCGCCGTCTGGGCCGACGATCCCCGGCCGCGGGACGCCCTCTGAGGTGTTGCCTGGCGACGAAGCATCTCCCCGCGGAGCCGCCGGAGGCCTGCCTCCCTCGGCAGGATCGCTGAGCGTCGACATTTCGGAGTTCGGTGATCCGATCCGCATCGGTGAAGGCACCACCTACGTGATCAATCTGAAAAACAACCGCTCGGTTCCCGATCAGGATGTCGTGCTGACAATTGAGTTACCTCCGGGGCTGAAATTCGGGACGCTCAGCGGTCCGAGTATGGAACGGACCATCAGCCCGGACGGTGCAACCATTCGCGTCAGCCGCGTCCGTGAAGTACGAGCAGGCGAGACGCTGGGGCCATACCGTCTGGGAGTGACCGGTCAGCTGGCTGGGGAGCACGAGCTGAAGGTGAGCGTGACCAGCCGCCTGTCACCGCAAGGTGTCACCGCCCAGGAGTCGACGACTGTGTTCGGGCAGTGATCGGGCCGCAATCGGCCTGCATCGGAGCGATGCCGGAAATGCTGGGGCCGTCGGGGGAGCAGCGAGGTCACAACGATGCCACGTTTTGTCGTACTGCGACACGAGACGCCACTCGACGCGAACCGGCCGTCCCATTATGACCTGATGTTTGAGCTGGACACCGTACTGCGCACCTGGGCCGTACCGGACGTGCCGACGGCGACCGACCGTCTGCAGGCAGAGCTGTTAGCCGATCACCGGCTGGCCTATCTCGATTATGAGGGACCGATATCCGGCGATCGCGGCTCGGTCTCCCGGTGGGACAGCGGCCAGTATGTACTGGTCCGTGACTCCGACGACCAGTGGACGGTACGCGTGAGCGGAAATCACTGGAGAGGGGAGTTGTCGCTGCGGCTCGAGGACGCGGCGCGGCGATCGTGGTCCGTTCAGTTTGTGCCCGGTTGAACGGATGATGGATCGTGGGACGAAGACGTTTCGGTTGACGGTCCCGTACTCGAACCAGTGCGGCCGGCGATCACGAGTTCCCCCTCTTGGATTTCGATTGCCTCCAGCACCAGGCTGTCACGCAAATTCGGGTCCTCGTCTGGAAGGATCGTGATCAGAGCCACCGGATCGCCGTCCCGATCGGCCCACCGCACATGCAGGTCGGCCCGTTGTGCCGCTTCGCTGATTTGATCCAGGAAGTCTTTGAGTGGGAGAGGAATCCAGCCGGCCTTGGCGCTCTTGATGGTAACCGCCAGCGTGTTGGGTTCATCGGCCAACCGCACTTCCAGCGACAGGCTGATGATGGTTGCGAGTCGCTCACTTTCGTAGCCGAACGCGACCAGCAGCAGATCAGGCGAGAGTTCCACGCGCGGATTGTGGATGGTGGCAGGCAGGATGTCGGAGAACTTGTCGGGGAGGTCAACTGCGAGCCACCCATTGATCTCGGTGGCGGAGAAAACACGTTTCCACGCCCGGCCTTGTTGGATGTCGTTGTGCAGTGCCAGCACGTTACGCTCGAACTGCTGCCCGGCGGCTTCCTGTTCAGCCGCCGGAACGGCCACGGCCGCTTCATAGAAAGCAGGTGAACGCTCTAACGCCACGTTCAGTAGCAGGAGTGAACCTGCCACCGCACACAGGCCGGCCACCAGGCCGCCAATTACCACTCGCAGTCGCTTGCCCACGCCGATGACCACTTAACAGGAGGCGGAAGAGGGGAATGCAAACCAAGTCCGGATCGGTCTGAGGGGTGGTTCCGGCAGATGTCTGCCGGCAAGGTCCCCGCCAGGATCGAAGCGAGGTCCCGGGAATGGCTCAGAAGACGACGCGGCCAGCAGCCGCCACGATGCGGCTAAGGGATCCTAGTGCGGCCGGTCGTGAGCGTCAACAGCGCTCGAACCGCAGCAACCCGTATTGCTTCTTACCACGGCGCAGTACCGCGACCGTTTCGCCGGCCAGATCGGCGGTGGTCAGGCGATCTGCCAGATCATTGCGCCGGCGATTGTTGACGTATGCACCCCCTTGTTCAATAGCCCTCCGTGCTTCGCCATTGCTCTGGGCCAGGCCGGCCAGGACCAACGCCTCGATCAACGGCAGCCCGTCACCCGTGAGACGCTCCATCGGGACCTGCCGACTGGGCACGTCGGCGAAGATCTCCAGCAGCTCTCGATCGGTCAGGTGCTCGATCTCCGCTCCGAAGAAGACCTGAGTCGCCTGTTCGGCGGCAGTCAAACCGGCTTCGCCATGGATCAGCTGCGTCAGCGTCTGAGCCAGACGCCGCTGGCTCTCGCGCAAGTGCGGTTGATCGCTGCGTGACCGGTCCAACGCCTCAATCTCTTCCTCGTTCAGTTCCGTGAGGAAGCGGAGACACCGCCCGGCATCGTCGTCCGACACATTGATCCAGTACTGGTAGAACGCATAGGGACTCGTCTTGTCGGCCGACAACCAGAGCGCGCCCGACTCGGTCTTCCCCATTTTGGTGCCGTCCGATTTGGTGAGCAGCGGCAGCGTGAGGCCATAGAGCTGGACGCTGTGCATGCGGCGCGCCAGATCAATGCCGGCGGTGATGTTCCCCCACTGATCGCTGCCACCAACCTGCAGTTCGCAGCCGAACTGGCGATGAAGCTGCACGAAATCGTAAGCCTGCAGCAGCATGTAACTGAACTCGGTGTAACTCAATCCCGAATCGGTACGTTCCAAACGGCTGCGCACGGAGTCTTTGGCGAGCATGACATTGATCGGGAAGTTCTTGCCGATATCGCGTAGGAACTCCAGGTAACCGAATTTGGCCATCCAGTCGTAGTTATTGACCAGGACGGCCGGCTGCGCTGGGCACTCGAAATCGAGCAAGCGGCGCATTTGCGTTTGCATGGCGGCCACATTGGTCCGCAGCGTCTCGACCGACAGCAGGTTCCGCTCTTCGCTCTTGCCGCTGGGATCGCCGATCATGCCAGTAGCTCCTCCCACCAGGGCGATGGGACGATGTCCGGCGCGCTGAAACCGGCGGAGCGTCATCAAAGGAAGGAAATGGCCAACGTGGAGGCTGTCGGCCGTCGGATCGAATCCCACATAGACCACTCGGCTGCCACTGGCGAGCCAGCGGGATAGGTTCGCCGCGTCGGTGGCCTGATGAATCAGTCCGCGCCAGGTGAGTTCTGCGAAAATGTTGGTCGCTGAGTGGTTCATGGATGCTGCCCGTAAGGGTCGGATGTTCGGAGTCGAGAAGGGGAATAGATCCCCGTTGCGGCGAATGCCAGGCACAGCTGGTCACGCCGCTGATTATGGCGGTTGGGGGCGGGGCAGTGGAAGGCGGGTAGCTGTTGGGACAGGGCCGCTGGATCACACTCAGCGGGCCGAGTCGAGCCGTGCCAGGCTTCCCGGCGACTGCGTTGCCCGCCAGCGGCGACGCTCAACGCCACATATCGTCGTCGGCAAACGGATGGGCCGGGCCCAGCAGTCTTGGTTTGGGGAGCGCTTTGAGCGCTTGCGCCGCCAGGTTCAGGTCGTCCCGAGTGGTGATCTTCATGTTGATCGGCGAGCCGAGCACGACGGCCACTTGCTGGCCCATCCGTTCCACCAGTTCGGCATCGTCGGTGGCCGCATAATCGCCGCGTCGCGCATACGCATCCAACAGCATCTGGCGACGAAAAACCTGCGGTGTCTGGGCCTCCCAGAGCTGCGCGCGGGGAATCGTTTCGACGATCAATTTGCCATCTTTGACCCGCTTGAGCGTGTTGGTGACCGGGATCGCCAGGATCGCGGCACCCGTTTGCTGGGCAGCGGCAAAGACCTGATCGATCCACTCGCTAGCCAAGCAGGGGCGGGCAGCGTCATGGATGGCGACGTAGTCGCAGTCGGATCGGACATGTGCCAGGGCGTTGGCAATGGAATCACTCCGCTGCTCCCCTCCATGGACCACCTCGATCCCCAGGATCGCGACATTCGCCGCGAACTTAGCTTCAAACGCTTCTCGATCGTCGGGGTTGATCAACAGGATCAGCTGCTTGACGTCGTCCCGGTTCAGGAATCGTTCGGCGCTGTGGAGCCAGACCGCCCGGTCAGCCAGCGGGGCAAAGGGTTTCTTATAGTGTTTGTCCCGGAATCGAGTGCTACGCCCTGCCGCTGCGAGAATCACGCTGAATTTCGCCACCATCGGTCTCCTTGCGCGGGGCGAACTCCCCCGCTCGTTCCATCCGCTTGACTCGCTGCGATTACCGCTCGCACCGCCATCCTTCGTATTGTCGAGTTTCACCTCGGGCCGTCAAGAACAACCGAACGCGGAGTCCTGGCCACCGGCAACTCCTCCACGCCGCAACGATTCCACCCAGACCAACGTCAGCCGAACATGCGGTCCAATGCCGTGAAAGCGATATCCCAGCGAGGTCGCGTTTCCAGGTACGTTCCCCACCAACGCCAGAGAATGTCGACTGGATCGGTGTCGGCAGGCGTCACCACGTTCCACGTGTTGAGCGCCAGGTCAATCAGATCCGCGTCCAGCGTGGCCACTTCCAGCTCTTGTGCCGCCTGGAGCGTGACGGGGATCATCGCCAGTTCGGCCACGTGGAGCAGGCGTTTGCCGTGGATATTCTCGCTGAAGATCGGCAAGTCGAGATTCAGTTGCGAGAGGAGCCAGGCCAACCGCAAGCACTCTGGCAGCCGCTCCTGGGGATTGGCGAGCACCGCCTCCATCACCACGCTGTTAAATGCCATGTGGGCCGTGCCGCCGCCGCCGAGTGATGGATGGACGAGAATAACCTGGGCACTGGGGACCAGGACACGCGGGTCTGTCCACAGGGCGATACAGCGGAGCAGGCCAGGGCCCCGCGCTTCCCACTGCTCCCTCAAGGGACGAATCCGCAATGCCAGTTCGTCCAGCAGGTTCGGAAACGACCGGCGAACTGCCTGCTCGACGCCGGAGATGGCTGCGGCGATCGGCCCGGCGATCAGCTCAGCACGTCCTGCTCCAACTGTCTTCGTCACGCACCGCTGGGCCAACTGCGCGGTACCCTCCGCCATATCCGAGAATCCCAGCAGATTGCGCCAGAAGAGGGTCCGCGGAAGGCCCGTCGATACGATCGTCTGCCGCAAAATCTGAGCTGGTTCGGCAATCGCCTCGGCCATGCGCGAATCCGCGATCAACTGCCCGCGCGCGATGGCTTCTGCAGCATGCAGGCAACTGGCGGGAAAACTGGCCAGCCACTTCAGTTCCGTGGTTGTGGTGAGTTGGGTATTCAAGTGTCCGACCTCACATGCGTTGGTTCCCTGGCGCTCGACGCGAGGCTTCCGATGGCGAAGCAGCTGCCCACGTGCCACACGAACTGTCTGCCCAGCACATGGACCGCGCGGGACTGCCGTGATCTCCCGGTGAAACCGTCTTCTGTTTGCCTGTGCGGCGCATGCCGGTTGGGGCTGAGCGGTGTTCCCGGATGCAGCAACCCCTGATCAAGGGGCCGCTGCTCCCCCTGGAACCCACTGGGGGTCAGCGGCGCTCTTGCTAAACTGTACCGCATTCCGCAGCTATCCGCTCTGGGGCTCCGCTGGGGATTTCGATCGTGCTCGGTTTGGGAATCGTCGCTGGTCGAGTATTATTGGTCGTTCGACTTGTTCGGGAATGAGGAAATTGGGAAAAGTGGAGCGGGAAAGCACCGATCTGCGCTGACCGATCTGGAGGACCGTCACAATGCTCAATGATGTCGTGGATCGCTGGACCACGGACGATGCGAGTGAACTTTACGATGTAGCTCGCTGGGGAAATGGTTATTTCAGCGTCCGGTCTGACGGCCACTTGATGGTCCATCCCAATCGTGATCCGCGGACGGCGATCGATCTGAAGGAACTGGCCGACCGTTTGCAGATTCGGGGGATCGATCTGCCGATTCTGGTACGGTTCAGCGGCATCCTGAAGGATCGCATCGAGGAAATCCACGCCGCATTTGCTCGGGCGATCAAGGAATATGACTACCAAGGTGGATATTCTTTTGTTTATCCGGTGAAGGTCAATCCACAGCGTCAGGTGGTAGAAGAGATTGTGCAGTTTGGTGGTCGGTTTGGTTTCGGCCTGGAGGCTGGCAGCAAGCCGGAGCTGTTGGCGGTGGTGGCGATGACCGATGCCGACGCGCCGATCATCTGCAACGGGTTCAAGGACAACGAGTTCGTCGAGATGGCGATGTTGGCCCAGAAGATGGGTCGCAAGGTGATTCCCGTCATTGAGAAGTACACCGATCTGGCGCTCATCCTGCGTCATGCTCGGCAGGTCGGAGTGCGCCCGCGGATTGGCGTGCGAGCGAAACTGGCCGCACGTGGCTCAGGACGCTGGCAGATGTCGGGGGGCTACCGCTCGAAATTCGGATTGACGGTCAACGAGATCCTGTCGATTCTCGAGACGTTGCGTGAACATGACATGGCGGACTGTCTGAAGCTGCTCCATTTCCACTTGGGGAGCCAGATCACCAACATCCGCCATGTGAAGAACGCGTTGATGGAAGCGACTCGGATCTACGCCAATCTGATCCACTGTGGGGCGGGCATGGAGTATCTGGATGTAGGTGGCGGGTTGGGAATCGATTATGACGGGTCGCAGACTGACTTCGCATCGAGCGTGAATTACACGCTGCAGGAGTATGGCAACGACGTCGTCTATCATATCCAGACGATTTGCGACGATGCGGGTGTGCCTCACCCTCATATCCTATCCGAGAGCGGTCGGGCGGTGGTGGCGTATCATAGTGTCTTGCTGTTCAACGTGCTGGGAGTGATCCGGCATGGCGGTGGTCCGAGTTATGAACTTCCATCGGCGGGCGACGAAGTCGCTCAGCCGATTCGCGATCTGCAGCACACGCTCGACGAGCTCAAACCGCGCAACGTCTTGGAGTCGTTCCACGATGCCCAGCAATGGCTCGACACCGCGATCACTCTTTTCAGTACAGGGCACTTGTCTCTGGAGGAGCGTGGGGCGGCTGAGAACCTGTTCTGGGACATCTGCTTCCGCATCCGCAGCATGTTTGAAGGTATGGAGTATGTACCGGAAGAACTGACGGAGTTGGACCGACTGCTGTGCGACACCTATTTCTGCAACTTCTCGCTGTTTCAGTCCCTGCCGGACAGCTGGGCCATCAAGCAGTTGTTTCCGGTCCTGCCGATTCACCGCCTGAATGAGAAGCCGACGCGGTCCGCTGTGCTGGCTGACATCACGTGTGATTCAGATGGCAAGATGGATCACTTCATCGACCGACGCGACATCAAGCGGACGTTGCCACTTCATCAGCTCGACGATCAGCCGTACGTGTTGGGGGCGTTTCTGATCGGCGCGTATCAGGAGATTCTGGGCGATCTGCACAACCTGTTTGGCGATACGAATGCCGTCCACGTCAACATCACCGATGGAGGCGAGGTGGTGTTGGAATCGATGATCAAAGGCGACACCGTGACCGAAGTGCTCGACTATGTCCAGTTTCACCGAGTCGATTTGATGAACCGGCTGCAAGCGGCCGTCGAGCGCGCGGTGCAGCAGGGAAAACTCGACTATGCCGAAGCCGGACGCTGCATGAAATTCTATGAAGATGCTTTGAACAGCTATACGTACCTGGAGCAGGACAGACAGGGATAACCGGGTATCTCGGGTCTCTTCTGGTCAGACTGTGAGGCGAGGCGATGCTGATTATCGGTTCGACGCAGTTGACGTACACGAAAAACCGTGGCAGCTTCCATTGTCCCAGATGCAACCAGGAGCAGCCCTTTCGGCACCGGCGCAAACGCGAGTTTCTGACACTTTATTTCATTCCTGTCTTACCACTGCAACTGGTCTCGGAGTTCGTTGAATGTGGTACGTGCCGCAGCACGTTTGACTTGCAGATCGCCAGTATGTCGGCCGGTGAAATCCGAGCGTCTCAGCGGCAGAATGCCTTGGAGATGATTCGCCGTGTGTTGGTCGTCATCGTCGCCGCCGACGATCAGGTGAGTGAGAACGAACTCTCGGCGGTTACCCATTTCGCTCGCCAGTACGAATTGCCTGTGGTTTCAGCAGACCAGATCATGCGCGAAGCGGCTGCCGTACGCCAGGCGCAGGTGGATCTGCGCCACTACATCAGCTATGTCGCACAGCAGCTGACGCGCGAGGATCGGGAGCTATTGATCTATCACGGCTTTCTGGCCGCCACAGCTGGCGGCGATCTGAGTCCTGCTCGGCAGCAGTTGTTACAGCAGCTGCCGGCGGCCGTCGGAGTCCCGGAAGATCGCTTTCGTGAGATCATTGTGCGTGCTGTCGAAGCGTAGGCCGGAACTGCCAGCGTGATGATGGATGAACGTTCCGGTACGCAACCGCTGCGCGGCAGGAGGAAAAATCCGGCCTAGGGGCTCCCGGCCGTTCCTGCTAGAATCCGCCCGCCTTCTGACGGGCGCGGCCATCTTGCGCGCGGTGTGGCGTGAGCCACCGGCGCTTCTGCACAGCAGGAGCAACGACGTCGAGGCTGGCCACTGTTGCAGTGGAATTCGTGTCGGATTCGGGCCGGCCGAGAGCTCCATTGCTGAACGACCCGTGGACTTTCTGTAGAACGTAGGACTCACGATGGATGCGAAGTCCCGTTGGCGCCGAGGTGCGTTCGGTTGGGTGATTTCTGTGAGCCTCATCAGCGGCTCCGTCAACGCGCAGCAGGCCGGTGGACCAGTCCCGCCGGCGGGGCGGGGAACAACGCCGACGGTAGCAGACGCGTCGCGGCCGGCAGTCGCAGGTCCCATGCGGCCCGGGGCTTCACCACAGCACGTTCAAGCCCCGGTCCAACCTGACTGGTTTCCGCTGAGCCCAGCCCACGAGAAATACGTGGACGAGATCCTGAAGTACTGGGAGTTCAAGAGCAGCCAGGTGAAGCGGTACCGCTGCAACTTCCGCTGCTGGGAATATGATTATGTGTACGGACCGAGGGATACCTTCGTTTCGTACAGTATTGGCGAAGTGAAGTACTCGGCGCCCGACAAGGGCCTGTTCCGAGCAACACGCAAACAGCAATATCAACCGCCGAAGGTCCAAGGGGGAAAACCCACCTACGCCGAAGTGCCCGATCGTGATCTGGAGCATTGGGTTTGCGACGGCCATTGGATCTGGCAGTTCAACTACCAGCAGTCAAAACTGGTGCAATACGAGCTCCCTCCGGAAATGCGCGGCAAAGCCATTGCCAATGGTCCACTGCCGTTTCTGTTCAACGCCAAGGCGGAAGACATCAAACGGCGTTTCTGGATCCATGCCATCGCCCCCAACGAAAAGAAGCAAGACGAGTATTGGCTCGAAGCAGTGCCCAAGACTGGCGAAGATGCCGCCGATTTCGGACTGGTTCACTTCATCATCGATCAGAAGGACTTTTTACCCAAGGTCATCGTGCTGTTCAAACCAGGTAATTCCGGATCACGCACCACCTTCGAATTCACCGACCGGGAAATCAACTTCAGCATTCTGGCGGAGCAGCTCAACCTGTTCCATCGGGAGTTCTTCGAACCGGCAGTTCCGTCGGGATGGGTGAAGGAAGTGCAGAAGTGGAATGAGCCGGTAACTCCGCCGGAGGGGCCAGCTTCGACAGCGAGGGCAACGAGTGAGCGCGGTCCGCAGCGATAGATCTCGCTGAACTATCCACACGTGGTGGTTTGCCGGCAGGCACGTGTGCGGACGTCGAGCGGGTTGTCTGGCGGCCGCATCGGCACGTCCTTGCACAGATCCCGCCTGCCAGTCACCGCGGAATCGCGGCCGGTTTCTTTTCCAACGCGAGCCGGTTCCCGACGACGTGTGACAGCGCGGGTTGACGACTCGATCGGATTTTACCCTCACCTCCCGCTCAGGCTCTCCCAGCGGTACTGAGAGAAGAAACCGCCCGTCAACCGCAGAACACCGGACCAGCAGCCGCACTCATTGCGGGAAAAAGAAGCATCGCGAGAGCAACGGTCAGGCATGGACGGGGGCTGCGCGACGGTTGCCTTCCACGAGAAGGCAGGACAGGACTGGTTGGAGGTTCTGCGGTCCGGAGGGGGTCGACCGTTGGGCCATCTTCGCTGCTCGAGGGCATGCGTTTCCTAGTTTATTGCATGGTTTGCCTACTTGCGCTAATTTGCCTCCTTTGGGGCGTAGGCCGACGCGGCTTCTCTGCCACTTTTCCCAGTCCTATAATGCGAATAGATTCTTCCGTTCGTGTGGCGATTGGGGGAATACACCGGCGAAACTCCGGGGAAAAATCGCCAGGAAGTGCCAACATTGCCCCGGTGAGACAGAATGACTGGTACGCAGAGTTTCCGCCGCCAGTGAGCATAGCCAATGCGGAAGGGAAACTGACTTGGGAGCTCAAGCACAACTGAGGGTTGACGACGCTGTTAGCTGAGTTCACACCCGTGACGCAGTCGACTCCACGTCTTGTCATAGCTCCTTAGCGGGGCGTCTACTTGAGCATAATGCGGGAACATGGCGTCCTGGCGGGGGATAGCTGCGAGGTATGCCCGTGCGGGCTCCTCCCGGGAGTGGGCAGGGGCAAGCGATGTTCCTGGCAATGCGATGGCGGTGCCAACGCGTCAGGGTGATGTTTTTCGGCGCGGGTGTGCCGCGTCGTCGCGTAAGAGGAACTCGACGAACAGAACTAGGACGAGCGGACGGTTCTTTGGGGGTGCAGGGTTCTCCAAGGGAGGTCCCGTTCGGATACGACTCGGCGGGGCAATACTCATGAAGCGAACACCCAGACTCACTCGGATGCTGCCCATCGCGATCACGCTGCTGGTCGCCTTGGGGGCGGCGCAACAAGAGGTCCCACCAGTTGCCGAGGCTCCGCAGGAGTTGCCGACGGCGACGCCCGCGGTATTGATCCCGGTCCCGTTGCCGCTCTCCGGCAGTGGCGATCAGCAGGTCATGGCTGCGGCCGAGAGGGCCTTGTCAGCGATGCCTGCCGATGGTCAACGCCCGATCATGGTGTTTGAGTTCCGCTCGGATGATCCGGCTGCTGCCGCGCGGAGCGAGTTTGAGCGGGCGTTGAGTCTGGCACGTTTTCTGGCGAGTGACCGTTTCAGGCGCGTGCGCACGGTGGCTTATGTGCCGACGACGCTCGAGGGGCATGCGGTCCTTCCGGTGCTCGCTTGCGAGGAGATAGTGATCAATCCGGATGCGCAGTTAGGCGCGGCAGGACGCGGCGAGTCGAGTGTCGACGCGACCATGCGGGCCGCGTACCAGGAAATGGCGGAGCGCCGTCGGACCATTCCGGTCCCGATCGTGCTGGGCATGCTCGACCGCAGTCTGGAAGTGAGCGAGGTGCAGTTGGTCGAGGGGGGCACACGGTATGTGTTGCCGGACGAACTGGCAGCGCTGCGGCAGCAATCACAGGTGTGGAAAGAGAGCACGATTGTGCCCGCCGGTGATCTGCTCGTTTTGTCGGGCAAAGAGCTGCGGCTGAAGTACGGGTTTGCCAGCCATTTGGCGGCAGATCGCAAGGCCCTGGCCGAAGCGTTGCAGATTTCGCCCGACGCGATTGAAGAGAATGTAGCGACTCAGCGGGCCTGGAAAGGGGTGCAGGTCGATCTGCGGGGTCGGCTGGTGGCTCGCAGCGTGGACGAAGTGATCCGGATCATGCGGGATGTTCAGCGCGACGAGTCGGCCAATCTGATCTGCGTCAATATTGATAGTCCCGGCGGTCCGGCATCGGCTGGCTTGCGGCTGATCAATGCTTTGGCCGACCTTGACCCGCAGAAGTTGAAGAGTGTGGCCTATGTCGGTGGTGAAGCTCGGAGCATCGCCGGGTTGGTGGCCTTGTTGGCGCACGAAACGTATGCCGGCGAGAACGCGGTGCTGGGAGGCCCGGGAGAGACGGTGATTGGGCCCGAAGAGCGGGCCGATATGCAGATCACCATCGAGGCATTGGCCAAGACGCGTAGTCGCGACTGGTCGCTGCTGATGGGGATGATCGATCCCCAACTGGCGGTCTATCGCTATCGCCTGGAGGGAACGGGGACGGTCCGCTATTTCTGTGAGGAAGAGCTGCGGCAGCAGGCAGTTCCCGAGCAATGGAAGCAGGAGGCACCGATCGAACTGGAGAATGGCCTCACCGGTCTTGAGGCCAGAGAGCTCGGCCTGATTGCGGGTACGGCCAGCGGTGTGCCCGAGGCCCTTGAGCATTTTCGCTTAGAGGAATCGATTGCGGTGGTGGAGGGCAATGCGGTCGTCAACGCGATTGAGCGTCTGGCGGCGCAGCCTTGGTTTGGTCGAACGCTGCTGTTCATCGCCTTTTTCGCCTTGATCAGCGAGGCCTCCACTCCTGGGCTCGGAGTGGCGGGGTTCATCTCCGGCGTTTCGTTTCTTCTGTTCTTCTGGTGCCAGTTTCTCAACGGCACGGCGGGTTGGCTCGAACTGATACTGTTTCTGGGCGGGTTGGCCTGCATCGCCCTGGAGATCTTCGTGATTCCGGGGTTTGGGGTATTCGGGATTGGCGGAGGCATCATGGTATTGGCTTCGATTGTTCTCGCCAGCCAGACTTTCGTGTTTCCTCGCAACGCTTATCAGTTGGATCAAGTACCCGGTTCTCTGTTCAGCATGTTTGCCGCCTGTGGGGGTGTCTTTGCGGCGTTCTGGTTCATGCGGAATTTTCTGGCCGAGTCGCGACTGTTCGGACGGTTGATGCTTGTGCCCCCGTCGGACGAAGTCGACCTGGAGGCGGTCGAGTCGATTGTCGATTGGCGGCATCTGCAGGGAAAACGGGGCGTCACCACCACCCAATTGACTCCTTCGGGCAAAGCGCGATTCGGCGATGATATCATCAATGTGATCAGTGACGGACTGCTGGTTCCCACGAACACTCCAGTGCACGTGATTGAGGTGCTTGGCAATCGAGTGCTGGTGGAGCCATTGGACGAGAGTTGAACGAACTATGGAACCCTTCTTCTGGCCCGCGGTGCTCCTCGCTGCCGGGATTGTGTTGATCTTCCTGGAGGTCTTCATTCCCTCGGGTGGAGTCTTGAGTGTGCTGGCGACGGTCGCGATTGTGGCGTCCATTGCCGTGGCGTTTTCGGAGAGCGCCGTGACCGGGGCGTTGACACTCATCGGAGCGAGCTTTTTCGTGCCGTTGGTGATCGCCCTGGCCATCAAGTGGTGGCCGCACACGCCGGTGGGACGCATGATTCTGATCAAACGTCCCGAGAGTGAGGACGAAGTGCTGCCCGACACGGAGGAGTATCACCTGCGCGATCGTATGATGGGCAAGGTCGGAGTGGCCAAGACCGATCTGCTCCCCAGCGGTGATGTGCGTATTGACGGGCGCACTTACGACGCGGTGAGCGGCGGGGGGGCGATCGACAAAGGGCAGCCGGTCCGAGTGGTGGAGGTCAATACGCAGCGTCTGGTGGTGCGTCCGCTGACCCAGGCGGAAGCCGTCGAGCAGGAGAGCATTGACGACGTGCTGGCCACTCCCATCGATTCGCTCGGAATCGAGCCGTTTGAGGACCCGTTGGCTTGACAACGCCGCTCCAAAGGGGTACATGAACGGCTGGTGTTTCTGCCATTTATTACATGCGCGCCCAGGTTGCAGGGAGTCCCATCATGACGATGACGCTACTGGCTCAGCAGAATCCGTGGACGATGGTGTTGATTTTCGTCGGCCTGGTGGCGGCGGTTATCGTGCTCGTCTTCTTCGCGGTCTTTGCCGCTTATTTTCGCCTCTGGATCCAATCGTTTCTCACCAAAGCGGGAATTGGGTTCCCGGACCTGCTGGGAATGTCCTTTCGCAAGGTCAGCCCGAAAGTGATCGTGCGCAGCAAGATTATGGCGGTGCAAGCCGGTTTGGGTGACGATGAGGGGCTGACCAGCAAGGCCTTGGAGGCGCACTATCTGGCCGGCGGCAACGTTCCGCTGGTCATTCGGGCCTTGATCGCGGCCCGCAAGGCCAAGACCATTCAGCTCACGTTTCGCGAGGCCACGGCGATCGATCTGGCCGGCCGCAATGTGCTGGAGTCGGTGCAGACGAGCGTCTATCCGAAGGTGATCGATTGTCCGGCAAAAGGATCGGCCAAAGATTCGCTGGACGCCGTTGCCAAGAACGGTATTCAGCTGAAGGTCAAAGCCCGAGTCACGGTCCGAGCCAATCTGCAGCAGTTGATCGGTGGTGCCACGGAAGAGACGATCATCGCCCGCGTAGGTGAGGGGATCGTCAGCGCCATCGGCTCGGCCGAAACGCACGCCCAAGTGCTGGAGAACCCCGATTTGATTTCCAAGGCCGTGTTGGCCAAGCGGTTGGATTCGCAGACGGCATTCGAGATCGTTTCGATCGACATCGCCGATATCGATGTAGGCGACAACATCGGGGCGCGACTCCAGGCCGATCAGGCCGAGGCGGACACTCGTGTGGCACGGGCCAAGGCGGAGGGACGCCGGGCGATGGCGGCCGCGGCCGAGCAAGAGAAGATCGCCTCCATTGAAGAAGCGCGCGCTCGGCTGGTGGATGCCGAAGCCGAAGTTCCCAAGGCGATGGCGGACGCGTTTCGCTCCGGCCGCCTGGGCATTATGGACTACTACAAACTGCGCAACGTTCAAGCGGACACCGATATGCGACGTTCCATCGCGGGAACCGGCGTCACCCGCGCCAAAGCACCTGCGTAATTCTCTGAACGACAGTGAGAGCAATCATGGCTGATGATCTGGAAGCCTTCCTGCGGCAAGCCGCTCAGCGCCGTGCACAGCGTCAGAAGCCGGCCGCGCCCAAGCCGATTCCGACAGCTCCCCAGTCTCCACCTCGCCAGGCTCCGGTCGCCCCCACGCCGGTGCGCCGCTTGGTGGAGGTCGTGGACGCAGTCGTTGTTCCCGCTGCTTCCAGTCCCCTCGCACCGACGCGCGTCGATACGTCCCAGTTTGAGCGGCGTGCTGAGCAGCTGGGGGAAGAAGTGGGATTGGCCGACGAAGCGATGGAAGCGCATCTTCATCAGCGATTCGACCATCAAGTGGGTTCGTTCTCGGAGGGTGGGCTCAGTTCGGTGGATACGTCCGCTCCGGCCGAACAGCTCCGCGAGTCGGGGTCGAGCTTCGCCCAGGAAATCGCGGCGATGCTGCGGGACCCCCTCTCCGTGCGCCGGGCCATTGTGCTGGGCGACATCCTGAACCCGCCGACCCACCGCTGGTAAACGTTGCGCGAAAGGGATGGCGATGGCGATCAACACGGTGGAGCCGGGAAAGACGACTTTGGGCTGGATCGGTGTCGGAGTGATGGGCGCCAGCATGTGCGGACACCTCGTCAACAGAGGGTTCGCTGTGACCGTCCATTCGCGGACTCGGTCCAAGGCCGAGCCATTATTAGCGCGCGGCGCTCGGTGGGGCGAGAATCCCCGTGCAGTGGCTCGGCAGAGCGATGTTGTTTTCACGATGGTGGGCTTTCCGCATGATGTGCGGCAGGTGATCTTGGGGCCTGACGGAGTGCTGTCAGGCTGCCGGCCCGGTCAGGTCGTTGTCGATATGACGACCAGCCAGCCGGCTCTGGCAATCGAGATGGCGGAGGCGGCGCGGCAGCAGGGCGTTTTCAGCATCGACGCACCTGTGTCAGGAGGGGACATCGGAGCGCGTGAGGCGAAGCTCTCGATCATGATCGGTGGCGAGCGAGCTGTCGTCGAGGCGCTGCAGCCCTGCTGGCAGGCGATGGGCACGACGGTTGTTCATCAAGGGGAGCCGGGAGCGGGGCAGCACACGAAAATGGTCAATCAGACGCTCATTGCCTCGACCATGGTCGGCGTCTGCGAAGCTTTGCTCTATGCCTACCGCGCAGGTCTCAATCTCGAAACCGTCCTGCAGTCGGTTGGATCGGGAGCTGCGGGGAGCTGGTCCTTGACCAATCTGGCGCCGCGCATGATCGCCAATCGGTTTGAACCGGGGTTCTTCGTCGAGCACTTCATCAAGGATATGGGAATCGCCTTGGAAGAGGCCCAGCGACTGAACCTGGCGTTGCCCGGACTCGCACTGGCCAAGCAGCTTTATCAGGCCGTCGCCGCCCAGGGGCATGCGCGGGACGGTACTCATGCTCTCCTGCTCGGATTAGCGCAGTTGTCGGGGATCGACTGGCAGGATCGTCCGTCGGCCATCTCCTGACCCTTCCACCAGGCGTGGTGCCACGGCGGATGGTCAGCTGCCCTGACGCATCAGGAATTCGGCTCGCCGGTCAACGGTGCCGGATATCGGTCCGCCGATGCCCGATTTCGGTGGGTGGAGACCTGCGGCGCGAGTTGCCGGGTTGATAAGCTGTTGTGTCAGTATCATCCTCTGCATGTCGCGACCGCCCCAAGCGATCGGCATCATCAGAACATGTGGATCGCCTTCCTTCGCTCCATCAGGCAATGATGAGACTGCCCGTGCGGCGCAAGCCCCCAAGCAACGACCTGCACACGGTGACGATACAACGAGGGAAATTTTCGCGGGCCAGACGACAAACGACCGGCACCCCGAGTACGACAAGGGTCACAATGGCGCCGGGCAGAGAAACAGGATGCGCCAGCGGAGAGCGAGAACACGGAGCCGGAATCAGGCTACTTCTTACGGTGGCGGATTTTCGCGCGCATACGACGTTTTTTGCGTCCGATTTTGCGCCGACCCTTACCAGTCTTCTTCGTACCCACTCCGGGTCTCCACATGCAAAGGCGTGATTACGTAAATTGCGGTAGGCCCCGCAAAAAGGCAAGTCGGTAGTCTAGCATGGGCAGCCGTCCCGCGACAAGGGCGTCGCGGCGATCTTTTGCAGCGTCTGCGTGGCGCGCGGGCGAGAGTGGGGAAGACGGGCGGCGGCAGTGAATGGTGTCACGAGCCGCGGCCGATCACCACGACCAATGATCCAGTTCCCGTTTCAAAGCGTGTTCGATGAGCGTCAGCAGCACGTTCGGGTCATATGGCTTGCGGACGAAGTACTCACAGCCTGCCGCCCGAGACGTTCTGACGACGTCAGCCTGATCGGATCCGCTCACAATAATGATCGGGATATGACACGTTTCGGGTGAGTCAACCAGCTCTTCGCACACCGCAAAACCGTCCACGTCCGGCAGCCGCAGGTCGAGCAGGACGAGGTCAGGGCGGTGCTCCCGGGCCTTTCGCAGTCCCGAACGTCCCTCGAACGCGAGCACGGTGGAGAAACCCTGCTTCCGCAGGCGGAGTGAAAGCGCTTCCACCTGGGCCTGGTCGTCGTCGACGATGAGTATCGAGTGGCGGCGGTCCGTTTCCGATTCCACCGGTTGCAGCTGGGCCATCGCGTCTTGAATCATGGCCGATCCTGTACGGAGCCGAGTGTACACTTCAGGCGGCGTGGCCGCCCGCCAACTGAGAGAGACCGCTCACGGTGAGCGCGCTGACCGTTCGTCGGTCGCCGAAACAGGCGCTCATCTCCGAGTCGACGATACATGCCTTCCCGGCAGGGCGTGCGAGCGCCTATCCCCACGCATACGCAACAACACTAGGTCCGCTCGGGACGCGTGTCAAACAAAAACTACAGAAATTTTCTGGCAATCTGCGTTTCGTTTCCACCGCGCGCGCGCCCCCCGGCGGCTTCTCGTCGCCACAGGCTGCTATCGATTCGCCGAGGGCAGCGATCACGGAGACGACGGTAGGAACTGGCGATATGCCTGAGTGGCGATGCGCCTGAGAATTGTGAGCTAGACTTGCTGGAGACTGCTCCCTTGGTCCCTATCGGTTGTCGCCAGGAGTCCCCCCGTAGGAAGGAATCCCCTGCTCATGCCCGAACAGGTTGTGAAACACAACGTCTTGCAGCAATTCGTGCAGCGTGCCAGCAGTCTGTATTCGTTGCCGGCCGTGGCGGTCGAAGTCTTGGAACTCACCGGCCGGGCCGACGTGGATACCGCCGCTTTGCGCGAGTGTGTGGAACGTGATCCGGCTCTGACAGCCAAGCTGTTGAGAGTGGTCAACAGCTCGATGTTCGGACTGAGTCGTGAAGTGTCGGATCTGGCCCAGGCGCTGACGCTGTTAGGCGTCAAGCCGTTGAAGCTGCTGGTGCTTGGCTTCAGTTTGCCCAAGGAGTTGTACGCTGGCGCGGAGGCAGAGACGCTGCAGCGTTTCTGGCAGTTCACGTTGGTCAAGGCAGTGGCTGCTCGTGAACTGGCCAAAGCCTTCTGGCGTTCGACGGGCGACGAAGCGTTCATTGCCGGATTGCTGCAGGAAATCGGCGTTCTGGTGCTGATCAACGAGTTGGGAGATTCCTACGTCAATTTCCTTGACAGCGTCCACGAGCAAGGGGCGGATCTTGTGGCGTTGGAGGCCGAAACTCTCGGTTTTGACCACACGATTCTCAGCGCCCGACTGCTCGATCACTGGAATCTTCCGACGGCGATCGTCCAGGCCGTGGCCGTTCCTCACGACGTGCAGCAGATTGCGGCGCTGGCAGGCAAGGATGCCGAATTACCGCAGATGCTGCATCTGGCCACACTGATTGCTTCGATCATCGTGGAAGGGCGTCATCAACTGATGGCGGAGCTGTTAACTGCCGGTGCGCAGTACCGTGGTATCACGGTGCAGCAGATCGAACATTTGCTCGACAAGCTGCAGGAACAGGTGTCGCTGATGGCGAGCATGTTTTCGGTGCGTGTCGACCAGCAGCAGTCATTCCGCGATATCATGACACGGGCTCATCAGCAGATGTCGCAGGCGGCGCTCGATGCGTTGCCCGACATGGTTTCGACCGGCGCGTGTGCCATCAGCCCCCAGCGTGACGCGCTGCACGCGGCCTTGGACACGTACGCACAGAACTTTCTCGACCTGTCCCACTCCGCCGCTCCAGCCCAGCTGCGAGGGCAACGTTCGCCCGCGGTTGCGGTATCGGCAGTCCCTGCCACTCGCAGCACACCAACAGCGCGTCTGGAAAATACGGGCGACCCGGGACTCATCGGACGCCTTCAACGGGCGATCGTGGCCTGCCGCAATCGGCAGTGCGAGCTGAGCCTGATGCTGCTGGAGATTGACGACTTCGACCAACTGCTCCTGACACAAGGACCGGACCGAGCAACTCGGCTGATTGCTGCCGTCAAGCAGGCAGTGGGGCAGCTGGCGGATATTCCCTGCGAAAGCGTGTTGGTGAGCGACTCTCGGTCCGCGGTCATTCTTCCCGACTGCGATCGACAGCAGGCGGTGACGCTGGCGCGGTCGCTGCTGGACGCCATCCCCCTCTGGATCCATGAGCGTGGGTGGACCGCCGTGATGATTTCGTGTACTGCCAGTGTCGCAACGCTGGCCACACTCACGCGCGGGTCGCGGGCGGAGGAACTGGTGGACGCTGCCGATCGATGCCTGTTTGCCGCCAAGCGGTCGGGCGGAGCGATGGTCAAGAGCATCGACGTTCTGTGACAGCTGCTGGTAAGCCCCTGCCGTGAGTCATCTTGGGCCAGGTCGTCGACGTTGCCGCACGCACACTGGCTATGGTCGAAGCGGACAACGCCCTTGAGTCTCTGGACGATCCGTGTTGTTTCTCGTGTCGTAAGTCACGGTCTGGCCGCTGGCGCTGACTGCAACGTCGGCCCATCCGGCATCTCTTCGCCGGCAAGGATCGGCGGGTAGATCACTTCCAGCACGGGAGTCGGCTGCGCGATGAAGTGGGGCAGTGTGGCGTCGAAGGGGCGTTCCAGTGGCGGCAAGGTCGTGTCGACTCGCGGGACGAACGGCAGATCGAGGACGCCCATTTCTTGATCCCACACCGTGGTTGGTGGATGGGTGGTGGAGCGGAGTGCGAATGGTAGACTGATGACGATGATGGCAATGATGGTCGAGAGAGATATCATGGTGTCGTTCTCAAGAAGTAAATCAGACGAGCGGCAAATCAGACGAGCAATCTCCGCGGAGGGGGCTCGGGAGATAATGAACCGTAGATCGTTCCAGCCAGGAGTCAAAAAGGCCTACTGGCCCCGGTGATTGATGATGCGAACTCTGTGGCGGCCCTTGCTGATCATCGTGGTTGTGTTGCTGATTCCGATCGTTCCGTTTTTTCTGGTGGGAGACCAGTTGGAGCACTGGTTGGCTGGCTGGTCGCAACGGGGGCTATCCCGAGGGGCCACTGCCTTGCTGGTGGCTGGAGCTTTGTCGACCGACATTCTGCTGCCGATTCCGTCGAGCCTGGTAAGCACTTGGGGAGGCGGAACCCTGGGAACGATCTGGGGAACGCTTGCTTCGTGGGCGGGCATGAGCGTGGGAGCTGTGTTGGGGTTTGCGCTGGCTCGACGATGCGGTCGCTCGGTGTCGAGTTGGTTCAGCAGTGAGCGGGATCTGGACCGTATGGTCGTGGCGAGCCGGCGGTATGGTCCTGTGGCTCTGGTGCTGGCACGAGGCGTTCCGGTCTTTGCGGAGGCCAGCGTCTTGTTGTTGGGGCTTCATGGGCTCTCATGGCGGCGATTTCTCCCTGCCATTCTTGCCAGCAATTTCGGGATTGCGTTGGCGTATTCTGCGTTTGGCCAAGTGGCGGCTGAGCATGCCTGGCTCCCGTTGGCGTTGGGTGTGTCGATCGCCTTGCCCCTGATCGTGACAACGTGCGTGCGCTGGTGGTTTTCGCCGGTCAGCCGTTCAGCTGCGGAGGGCGAGGATGAGGGCGCGGGGATGAAGGCGAGTGGTTCAGCCGGTTTGCGAAAGGAACTCCATCACGATGAGTAGCGGTGTTACACCTCAGCGTCAACTGGAACAACTGCTGGCGTGTTCGGACGGCGGGTTGTTTGACGTGGAGACGAAGGCGGCAGGTCCGGAGGGATCGCTGCCGTTAACGGACGAGATGCTGCGGCACTGGCCGAGCGGGGATTTGTTCGGGATGACACAGAATGCGGCGATGGGCTGGTCTCCCGACGAGCTGCTGGCTCCGCAGTTTCTGATACTCAGCACGCAAGGAGGGCTGCGGCGCCCGGATGGGGCGCCGGTTGCCTTGGGGTACCATACGGGCCATTGGGAAGTTGGCTTGCTGGTACAGGCGGCGGCGGAGCGAATCAAGCAGTGTGGTGGGTTGCCGTTTGCCGCCTATTGTTCCGATCCCTGCGATGGTCGGACGCAGGGGACGACCGGGATGTTCGACAGTCTGCCCTACCGCAATGATGCCGCGGTCGTCTTGCGGCGTCTGATTCGTTCCTTGCCGATGCGTCGTGGCGTGTTGGGGATTGCCACCTGCGACAAGGGGCTGCCGGCGATGATGATGGCTTTGGCGGGTATGCGGGAACTTCCCGCGGTTCTGGTTCCCGGCGGCGTGACTTTGCCGCCGATCGAGGGTGAAGACGCTGCCAAGGTTCAGACGATTGGTGCCCGCTATGCGCGCGGCGAGATCACGCTGGAAGAGGCTGCTCGGGTAGGCTGTACGGCCTGTGCCACACCAGGAGGCGGCTGTCAGTTCATGGGAACCGCGGCCACCTCCCAGGTGGTCGCTGAGGCGCTGGGGATGGCGTTGCCCCATTCGGCACTGGCTCCCAGTGGCCAGCCGATCTGGTTGGAGCTTGCGTGTCAGAGTGCACAGGCCCTCACGCAACTCGATCAGCGTGGCATCAAGCTGCAGGACATTGTGACTCCCGCCGCATTGCGCCATGCCATGGTGGTGCATGCTGCGTGTGGCGGATCGACCAATCTGCTGCTGCACGTCCCGGCCATTGCCCATGCGGCCGGCCTGCCACGACCGACGGTGTATGACTGGATCGAGGTGAATCGGAGCGTGCCCCGTCTGGTTGATGTGCTTCCCAACGGTCCGACGAATCACCCCACGGTGCGCGTATTTCTCGCCGGCGGTGTTCCCGAGATCATGCTGCATCTGCGTCAACTGGGCCTGCTGGATCTGAGTGTGCTGACCGCCACCGGTCAGTCGCTGGGTGATGTGCTGTCGTGGTGGGAGGGGAGCTCTCGTCGGCGTCAGCTGCGGGACCTGTTGTGGCAGCGCGACGGCGTGCGGGCGGATGACGTGATCATGTCACCCGATTCGGCTCGCCAGCGAGGGCTGACCAGCACGGTCTGTTTTCCCGTGGGGAATCTCTGTCCTGAAGGATCGGTGATCAAGGCCACAGCCATCGATCCGGCCGTGGTCGATTCGGATGGTGTGTATCGCAAACTGGGGCCGGCCCGGGTGTTCACCAGCGAGCGTGACGCGGTCGCGGCCATTAAGGGGCAGAGCGACCGGACACTGCAGGCAGGTGATGTCCTGGTCCTGGTCGGCCGCGGACCGCTAGGATCGGGCATGGAAGAGACGTATCAACTGACTTCGGCCTTGAAGTTCCTGCCCTGGGGACGGGAGGTGGCGGTGGTCACCGATGCACGTTTTTCCGGAGTGAGCACTGGTGCCTGCATCGGCCACGTTGGCCCGGAAGGGCTGGCCGGTGGGCCCATCGCGAAAGTCCGCGACGGCGATCTGATCCGCATTGAGATCGATCGCAATCAACTCGTCGGCACTGTCGATATGGTGGGGGAAACAGGGGGCGAGGTGTCGGTCGACGAGGGGACGCGTCTGCTCGCACAGCGACCGATCGACGAGTCACTCAGGCCTGATCCGCAGCTGCCGGACGACACTCGCTTGTGGGCGGCGCTGCAGCGTGTGGGGGGTGGCACGTGGGGAGGCTGTGTCTACGACGTCGAAGCGATCGTCGCGGCGCTTGCCGAGCGCGATCAGAGGTAGACGCGTCGATTGTAGATGTACCATTCCAGGGCCAGGATCAGCAGTCCGAGGAGCAGGATCCACTTCCACAGTTCGTAGCGAACCGATTCCATGCTGACGGTCGCTTGGACCGTGGAATGTCCCAGTTCCACTTCCGGACGCGGTCGTATGTCGCTCTCCTGCGAGTCAAACAGATTGACGGCGAAACGCTGAACCAGCTCATTCCCGCCATGCTCCACCTGGTACACACCGGGCGTGTCGGTATCGGTGTAGTTGAACGTCTTCTGTCCGTCGGGGCGCAGCAGCTTCCGATCGCCCCGGGGTGAGATGACCGTGAGCTCTTCGGCACCGGTCGGCGAGCGCAGACTGATAGGGTCACCTGGTTTGATGTTCGCGACCCCCGACGAGCTGCGAGCTCCTCCGAGATATCGCACGATGTTGTACATGAATACGGGAAAGCTCGGTCGCAGCGGCCAGGTCGTGTTGGGAACGATTTCGCCATCATCCGCGGTCAGTAGAGGAAATCCGAGCACCGCATCTTCGTAGCCTTCTCGAGGCCCCACGGCAAAGATGGGTCCGATGGCCGATTCGAACAGTACGGTGCTGCCCAACGGTGGTTCGAGCTTGTGGCCCTCGGCGGTCTGCACGAAGCTCATGTCGATCAGTTGGGTGAGTGGGTGCAGGCGATCGACGTCGATGATCGTGGGGGGCCCAGCCTGAGGACCTCGCTGCCACCGTCCATCTGACGGCAAGCCATCGATGAACAGGGTGTTGGCCTGGGGCATGCGTGGCGGTTGACATCGGTCGTAGATGATCAGGTCATACAGACCCGTTTCCGCTTCGCTCTGATGGGAAGGGTTGGCCAGGATGGCGGGGTCGGCCAGCGTGACATCGGCGACGTCGCTGATCTGTTGCGTCTGCAGGGCGACCCGCAGCGTCTCGTCGCCCGGAGTGACCAGCAGCACGCGCGCCAGACGTGGGCGGTTGATAACTGCGTAAGCAGTATTGTCGCTCGATAAATCATCGTTCGACTGCATGACCAGCTTCAAGACCGCCTCGTCCAGATCGGGGATGTCGAAGTTCCAGCCTTTTTCTTCGCCCGGTTTCAGGTCCAGTTCGACGACATCGGCCGAGACGTCGTCGATGAAGAGCTCCAGCTGCACGGTGGCCGGTGTGCCGCTGAAATTTGCCACGCTGCAGAACGCCTGCAGACGCTGCGGGTTTTCCGGATTGCGATCGGTCGAAAAGGCTACGATGCCCACGTTCCGGGCTTCCAGCGCTCCCGAAGGTAGGAACATCGGCTCCAGATTCCCCAGTGAGAAGTTGGACACCAGGGGGAACCCGCCATCGCTGAAGATGTACATGGTGGCGGGGAGTGCTTCGTCGACGACCTGATTGTCTTGCAGACGCGTGACAGCTGGATTGGCCAGGCCGGCGGCTGCCCGCAGAGCATCGGACAGGTTGGTGCCACGCACGGTGGGAGCGATCTTGTCGATTTGCCGCCGCAAAGAGCGCCGACTCTCCGTATAGGTCTGCAGCACCTGGGCCGTATCGGAAAAGGAAATCACCATGGCGGAACTGCCGTCGGTCATCTGAGCCACGATTTCCTGTGCCTTCCGCTTCGCCAGCTGCAGACGCGACGGTGCTTCATCTTGAGCCGACATGCTGGCCGAGTTGTCGATGAGCAGCACGAATCGCTCGTCGGTTGCCTGCGTTCCGCGCCAGCCTGGTCGCATCAAGGCCAGGATGATCAGGACGATCAACAGCAACTGCAACAGCAGCAGCAGATTTCGCCGCAGTCGTTGCCAGATCGTATTGACGTGCAGATCCTCGATCGTCCGGCTCCACAGGTACGTGCTCGGCACTTCCAGCGGCTGCCGTTTCAACTTGAGGAAATACAGCAAGATGATGGCCACGGGAACTGCGACCAGTACGGCCCACTGCCACCACGCTAACATGTTGATGAGACTCATCGCACCAATCCCCGCTGCCGCAGGTACTTGGTGACCATTTCCTCGACGGGCACTGCGGTATTGGCCAGCATATAGGTCATGCCGCGCCGTGTGCAGAACGTGCGGGCCCCATCGATGAAGTTGGCGAGCGTTCGCTTGTAACGATCCAACAGAGGCCGGCTGATCGTGACTTCGGCCACATCGCCATCTTCCGCATCAATGAGCCTAAGATCCCCTTTGATCGACGGATCCAGTTCCTCCGGTGACAGAATGTGGATGATGAAGACATCCATCTGTTGAGCGAGCAGGGCGCGGAGAGCCTGTTCGTAGCCGGCCTTGTCCAGCAGGTCGGTCAACAGCACGAGAATCCCCTTGCCACTGCTGCGGAGGCAGAAGTTCTTGATCCCGTCTGCGAGTGAAACATTGTGATCGGGCGGCAGATTGTCGAGATACTGCAGCATGCGCCAGAGGCTGCGGCGACCGCGGAGCACCGGGCCGCGTGCGAGGCGATCGGCCGTCAAGGCTTCGATCTTCACCCGGTCGGCTCGCACCAGGCCGATGAACCCCAACGCCGCCGCCAATTGTTTGGCATAGTACAACTTCGAGGGATCTCCGAAGTCCATGGACCGGCTGGCATCGACGAGGGCAAAAAAGTGGAGGTCCTCTTCTTCCAGGAACAGTTTGAGAAACAGCTTGTCGAGTCGGGCGTAGAGATTCCAGTCCATGAACCGCAAGTCGTCACCGGGGACATAATTGCGGAAATCAGCGAACTCGACACTCTGGCCCTTACGCCGACTGCGGCGTTCTCCTTTGAGCCGGCCGCGGAAGATCTTGCGGCTGACAAGCTCCAGCCGTTCCAAGCGAGCCAGGAGTTCGGGAGTCAGGAGTTGCGAGGAGGAAACGGAAGCGGAATTCATGGCACGTCGCGGTCCCCAACCTAAGGAGCTCTAACAAAACCGATTGTTCCACACGCTGCTAGCTGAGTTCACCCCCCCTGGCCCAGTCGACATCGACGTTTCGTGAGGACTCCTGAGCGTGGCGTTGTCGCGGTCAGACGGCACTGCGGTGGTGCCTCACCCTCTGGCGACCGCGTCCTGCTAGGGCCTCACCGTTTCTGCTGCCGGTGGCGGAACGAGTCTGGCCGAGTCTCCCTTTTCCGAGACCTGCTCCAGAATGTCGAGCAGGACCTGATCGGTGGTCACTCCTTCGGCCTCTGCTTCAAAGTTCAGAATCACTCGGTGACGCATGGCGGGCAGAAACACGCGACGCACATCTTCGAAGCTGACGTTGTAACGCCCTTCGAGCAGCGCTCGGACTTTGGAGGCCAAAGCCAGCGTTTGTGCCCCGCGCGGACTGCTCCCCCAACGCAAGTATTGATTCGTGATCGGCAGGGCATATTCTCCGTTGGGATGAGTGGCCAGGCAGAGCCGGACGATATAGTCCTGCACATGTTGAGCCAGGATCACCTCACGAATCAACCGCTGCCAGCGCTCAATTTCAGCTCCAGCCATCACCTTGGCCGGTTCGATGCGGAGGCCTCGCGTGGTGCGATCGACAATCGTCGAAAGCTCGTCCCGGTTCGAATAACCGACCAGCAGTTTGAAAAAGAACCGGTCGATCTGCGCTTCGGGCAACGGGTACGTCCCTTCCTGTTCGATCGGATTCTGAGTGGCCATCACGAAGAACGGACGCTGCAGTTCGTACCGCACTCCACCGATGGTGACGGTCCCTTCCTGCATGGTCTCCAGCAGAGCCGACTGGGTCTTCGGGGTGGCTCGATTGATTTCGTCCGCCAGGCAGATCTGCGTGAAAATCGGACCGCGTTGAAATTCGAACTTGCGTCTGCCGTCGGTTCCCTCCATCACCATGTTGGTGCCCAGGATATCGGCCGGCATGAGATCGGGGGTGAACTGAATACGATTGAACTGCAGGTCCAGGGCCTGGGCCAGGGTGCGGATGAGCAGCGTTTTTCCCAGTCCCGGCACCCCTTCCAGCAGGCAGTGACCGCCGACGAAGAGGCAGGTCAGCACACCGTGCACAATGTCATCGTGGCCCACGATCACGCGTCGGATCTGGTCCTGCACCGCGTGGTATCGCGTCCGAAATTCTTCGGCCTGTTGCTGCAACGATTCGCCTACACTCATGGATGCTCCTTCGCGGCGCAAAAAGGCAGGGATGCGTGGTCAGGGATGCTCCCAGACTATCTCACAAACAAGGCACGGCGACCAGCGGGAATCCTGCGGTTCGCTTCCCGAAGGCGGCAGGGCCGCCAACCGAAAAAGGAAAACGCCATCCATTGGCCCGCTCCCGTTGGTCGCTCGGTATATCCGCGCGCACGGTGCGCGCAGGTTACACAGTAAGGCTCTAACCTGCCGTCGGTCGCACAGTACATGATCACTCCTTCTGACGTCTCTTGGCTTCCTCCTCGCGCGCTCGTCGCTTGGCTTCGAGCAATCGAGCCGTGTAGTTGTCAGACTCAGACTGATCGACCGTCGAGGCGGGTGGCACCTGGGGGGCCGGTGGAGGCGCCGGGGAGGCGGTGGTTGCGTCGCGCAACACGCTGTCCAAGTCCCGTTCTTGCGTGGTCGCGCCGGCCTCTGTCTGAGGTTCGAAACGCGTGGCGGCACGACGCTGCTCAATGCTCTGCGCCAGTTCGTCTTTCCGACTTCGCAGCCGTTCCAGACGCTGTTCCACCTGCTGGTCGACCGAACGACCGCGGAACCTGCTCTGCAGCCAACGATAGGCTGGCAGCAGCCAGTCCGCCGTGATGGTGACGCGCCGCACGAACACATCCGCCAGGAACACAATGGCCGTGAACACCATCAACAACGGCCAGACATCGCGGATGCTCACCGCCTTCGGCAGGTCCTCGCGAAACGGGTTGAGTTCGAGTAGATCCTGCAGGTTGGCCGCTGCCAGATCGGAACTGGCCAACACGCCCGGTTCACCGCCGGAAGGACGCAGCGAGACAAGGTTCTGCAGCAGCCCGACGTTGGTGTCACGATCGCGGTACTCCGCCGAGTACGGCATGTTCACGCCACTCAGCAGCGGCGCTTCGCCCGGATGAGGCACGATGGTCAGCAGATAGCTGCCCGCCCGATCGGCATCGAACTGGCCGACATAACGTCCTGCGGCGACTTGTCGTATGTCGAAATCGAATGGTTGCAGGTCGGGCCCGACCGCCGAGCCACTCATGTCCAGGAAGTTGCGGAATTCATCGTTCTGATCCAACGCCGTGATCACAACACGCACTTTGCCGTCGCGCACGTCGGTGGCGATCGTGTACTTGCCTCGATCGCTGGATGGTCGCATCGCCCAGCGAACAAGTTGGCTGTAGAACTTGTCATAGTTTTCCCATTCGGTCCACGCCGAAGCCCAACGATGGCCGGCGTCGGTTGTCACCACCGCCGTACGACCCAGACCATAGGTCCAAGCGGCGAGGATCGTGGAGTTCTTGGGGTCGTTTGGGACCGGTGAACGGACGGCTACTTCGACCAGAGGGTTTTCTTTGAGGGTTGTCAGCACCATACCGCTCAGCGGCGGCAAGTTGCCGTCGATGCCCGCCAGGATCTCGTGCGGATACACGATCTGCGGCGGAACGTCGTCCAGATCCTTCACGACCGGCCGCGCCACGCGACGCGCTTCCCGCTGATAAATCCTCGGCAGGACCTTGGGGTCCTTGACCACATAGTACTGGCCACCGGTGGCGGCCGCGAGCGACTGCAGCGGGGTGCTGCCCGGAGGGCCGTGAGTGCCAATCGCCACCGTCGTGATCTTCACTCCCGCCTGCACATACAGATTGACGGTGGCCGGAAACGGGGGGCTGGGATCGCCGTCGCTGATCACGATCATGTGCTTGACCGAGGCGGGGACGCTGTTGAACGCCGCTAAGGCCATCTTCATGCCCGGTTCAAAATCGGGCATATCGCCCGGACTCATTTTGTCCAGCAGGGACAGCATTTGCTGACGCTGCCCGCTTGTGCGTACCAGTCCCTGCTTGCCTCCCCACAGCCAGGCGTTCTGGGCGAAGTCGTCCCAGTGCAGAAGTCCACAGTAATCCATGGGGCCCAACGCCTTGATGGCCTCTCGCGCCACCACCTTCTGCCAGTAGTTTCCGTCGGCCAGTTCCGAGGCGTGCATCATCAGCACGAGCGCTCCCACTGCCTCGATCTGCGAATTCTTGATCTGAAAATCGACCGGCATCGCCGCTTCCAGTTCGGTATTGGCCCAGCCGCCAGCCCCGAAACTGTTGGGACCTCCGAGCATGATCAGGCCGGAGCCCATCTGCTGCGTATTGCGGACGAGCATCGCGATCTGGTCATCTCGAAAACTCGTCACACTCGCCGCGTCGTCGCCGCTGCTGCGCGGCACATTCGCCAGGATGACACAGTCGTAACCCTGGAGCTCATTGAGACTGTCGAACAGGTGATTGCTGGGCTGGACATCGATCTCCAGGTTCATGAATCGGAGTCGTTCCACCAGATAGTCGAATTCGCCCACATGGTCAGCATCTTCAATCAGCAGAATGCGCCCCTTGCCACGAACATACGTGAAGGCGGAAGCCTCGTTGTTCTGTGGCATCAGGTCGTCTTGGGGATTGTCCGGGATGAACACCGCCTGGTACGTGTACATGGCCGGCTTGTCGATCATGTGACGCAGCGCCAGCACCGTCTTGCCAGGCGGAAGCTCCACCGGCTCTTCACCGATCAGTTCTTCCCGGCCCCCCAGAGTGCGCGTCAGACGCAGCCGCCCTCGCACACGCTCGGTGGAATGCTCTGCCGTAGGTTCCACGAAGTTGTTCAATACCGTGCGGACCTCAAAGGGCGTGCCACGACGAATATCGGAGGGTATCGTCACTTTTTCGACGGCCACCTCCGCACGGGTGTTCAGACGCACCGGCACCACGTCGATGCCGATTCCGTTGCTGGCGAGCGTCGGGGCCACCGACGACGCGTTGCCCAGGTTTTCGTTGCCGTCGGTGACAATCACGATCCGCTTGGCGCTGTCCTCGGGAAACGAAGCCTGCGCCAGCTTGAGCGCGCTCTCCAGATTGGTGGCGTCACGTCGTTCGAGAAACGACTCAAACGTCCCGGTATCCGGAATGTCGTCGTCGTAGGGCGGAACTTCGATCGCTGCCTCACGCCCAAACACGATGACGCCCGCCCGGTCTTCCCGTCGAGGATCACGGTGCTCATGAACCTGTTGCACGACATACTCGCGCATCAGTTCGCGTTTGGGACGCGGGATGCTCTCCGACTGGTCGAGCACATAGATCACCGTGATCTTCTCACTGATGCGCTGCAGCTGGATTTCCGCCAACGCGCAGATGAAAAGCACGACGACCAGCGTTCGCAGACCGATCGCGATCAGCCGGCGGAGCCGACCGAGGGAGGCCAGCGTACGAAAACTCACGGCCCAGAAGACCGGGACCAGCAGCAGGAGCCAAAGGAATTCGGGGCGATCGAAGCCAAGTTCCAGATTCCACATAGTCCGCGATCGTCTCCCGCCAATCGACGTATGCTTTCCGACGCTTCAGTCTATCCGCTCGAGGACAACTTTCCTACCCAATTCTGCCTCGCTGGTGAGGGGGGACTCCCCATCGTGCCAAAGGCTTCGAACGAAGGGGACGTGGCCCGGCAATCGGCGGATGGCATGCCACAATGGGACGCCGCAGAGAGCTTCACAGTCGCAAACGCTGGACACGATGGTTGTAGGTGTCCAACACATGAATCCGATGCTGGCTGTCCAGCACCAACGCCCAAGGGTTGCTCAGTTCCCCTGCCCCTCGCCCGCTGGTTCCCCAGCAGCCGAGCGACTGCCCTTGGAGCGTGAACTTCTGCACGCGATGATTGCCCAACTCGCAAACGTACACATGCCCTTCTCCATCCAGGACTAGACCGTAGGGATAGCTCAACTGACCCGGTTCCGAACCGTCCTCACCCCAGATCTTCACCAGGCGTGCCTGGTCGCCGGTGGCGTCGAATACCTGGATCCGATGGTTGCACGCATCGGCCACCCAGACCCGATCCGAGCTGTCAATCGCCAGGCCCTGGGGGCGACTGAACTGCCCCGGTTCGCGTCCGCGGCCTCCCCACTCGAACAGATACGCTCCGTCGGGCGAGAATTTCTGAATTCGATCGTATTCCCCGTACTCCGCCACATAGTAGGCACCGTGTGAATCCTGTACGACGTCCGTCACGAATCCGAACTCACCCGGTCCGTTACCTGTTTTGCCTCCCAGGGTGCGTTTCCCAAGAAGTTCACCTTGCGGCGTATAGAACAGGACGCGGAAATAGTGCGTGTCAGCAACCATCACATTGCCCTCGCGATCGATTCCCAGACCACAGGGCTTGCCATGGGCGATCTCCGGGGTCCGCCAAGTGCGCAGATACTCACCTTCGGAGGTGAACACCTGCACCCGCCCCGTCATATCAACGATATAGAGTTGATCGCCGGCGTCGATGGTCATCGCCCGGGGTTTCTGCAGTCGTCCTTCCGAGATTCCCAGTCGCCCCCACACCAAGTCCGGCTGGCCGGCTGGGATGTTGTTCATCAGGCAGCCGCTCAACAGCAACACGCTCAAGCCCCAGACGTAGTACGAACGAGAGGAACACCGGGGTGGAACCTCGCTGGGCTGATGGTCGGACGCGGGCATTTCGAATCGTGGTCCTGGTGAAACGGCGGATCCCGCCATCGCGGGGCACTGCGGAACATTCGTACAAGTCGACGACATGCCGTTGTCCCACGGCCTAAGGTCAGATCGAACGCTGAGGTGACTGATTGTACGTTGCGTGGTCGATGCGAAGTAGGTACGAACGGGAGGCGAGATCTGGCCGCCCGTACTGGGCCGGGCAGCAGCACTTACCTGGAGGGGTGGCCGGCCCCAGCTGGAGCCACTTGACCACGCGGCGCAACAAGCTTTATAGTAATGAATTACGTCGAAGTCCTAGGGGTGTGCCTGGCTGTCTGGCGAACGCGTTTGACGCTCACCTGACTGGCGCTAGATAGGTTGCAGATTCATGTCCGCGGTGGTAATAGACTTGGCCAATGTGGAGGACCAGCGCGACGTGGTTCACCGGGCCGTCGAAGCGCTCGCGGAAGGGCAGTTGGTTGTCTTTCCGACCGAGACCGTGTACGGTCTGGCGGCCAGTGCACTAGATGAACAGGCAGTCCGGCAGCTCCTGGAAGCGAAAGGACGTGGCGCCAACCATCCTTTGACCTTGGCGATCAAGAGCGCCGAGGATGCACTGGACTATGTGCCGCGGATCTCGGCTTTGGGTCAGCGTCTGGCTCGGAGGTGCTGGCCTGGTCCCATCACGCTGGTGCTCGACGACCAGCACCCGGACAGTGCCACGCGTCAATTGCCGCCGGCGGTCCGGGAGGCGGTCGTACCGACGGGAACGGTGGGGCTGCGTGTCCCTGCCCATCCCGTTATTCTGTCGGTGTTGCGATTATGTGCCGGACCGCTGGCATTGACCAGCGCGAATCGGTCGGGAGCCTCCGATGCCCTCACGGCTCAGCAGGCACTGGATGCCCTGGGGGATCAGGTGGCATTAGTGCTCGACGACGGTCAGTGCAAATTCGCCCAGCCATCTTCGGTGGTCCGAGTGCAAGGAAACCGCTGGGAACTGTTGCGGGCGGGCGTGTTGAACCAGTCGACGCTCAAACGTCTGGCCAGCTACATTGTGCTGTTTGTCTGCACCGGTAACACCTGTCGCAGTCCGATGGCGGCTCACTTGATGCAGCAGCGGTTGGCTCAGCGTCTGGGGTGCCCGCCCGACCAGTTGGAGGAACGTGGGATCCTGGTGATGTCGGCCGGTATCGCAGCCATGTCGGGGGGGTGTGCCAGTCCCGACGCGGTTCGCGTCATGGGGGAGCGAGGGATTGATTTAAGTCGGCATGAGAGCCAGCCGTTGAGCGATCGGCTGGTGCGTTTTGCGGACGCGATCTTTGCCATGACGCGTGGACACCGTGAAGCGATTCTCGCCCAGTGGCCGGGGGCTGCCTCGCGGACGTTCGTGCTCGGCGGAGGTGACCGCGATGTGGCCGATCCGATTGGAGGCACACTGGATGTCTACCGCAAATGTGCGGATCAGATCGAGGAGCTATTAGCGCCGCACGTCGAGGAATTGGATCTCAACAGTATCCTCGCTGAAGACGGTTTGGGAGGTTAGACCAACATGCGGATAGCGGTGGGGAATGACCATCGGGGGTTGGAGGTCAAGAAGCGACTGGCCGAGCTACTGGCGCGGCTGGGCCACGATGTGCTGGATGTAGGGACCAACAGCGACCAGAGTATCGACTACCCGGACATCGCCTGTGCGGTCGCGGGACGCGTCTCGCACGGCGAGGTGGATCGGGGCATTCTGATTTGTGGTACCGGGATCGGCATGTCGATTACCGCCAACAAGTTTGCGGGGGTACGAGCTGCCACCTGCAACGATGCTGTGACCGCGGAAATCAGCCGGCGTCACAACGACGTGAACGTTCTCTGTCTGGCCGGGGATCTGCTCGGACAGCGGAACATCGACCGGCTCATCGAGATCTGGCTCGACACGCAGTTCGAAGGGGGGCGCCACGCTCGGCGGCTGGAGAAGATCGCCCGGATCGAGCAGGCCGGGGCAATTGCTCCGCAGGCCTGACCGGACGCTGCGTCGGTCATTGCCACACATTCGTGCCCATGGGGCGAGTGCGCCGTCACGCTGCGGGCCTCGCGTCGCGCGGGCTTGAAGCGACGTGAGCGGCTGTAACGAAAGTGCAGTTTTCCCGCCTTTTTCGCCCCCGCGTCCTGCCAGTTTGGCGATCGTATCGGTCGTGTCGGGGCCGCTTCCGCGATCTTGACTCGCGACGCCCGTTTCCTGCTCCGCAACTATTGCAGCCTGTTGGATTGCTGGTACAGTCGAGTTCTATGTGAGCCCGGCAACATTGGGTCTGGGTGACCGCCGAATCCGTAGGTCAAAACAGGTGTGCGAACGATGTCGGAAGATCCCCGGACAACGTCCGACGATGTCGACCAGTTGCTGCTCAATGCTCGGCTGCGCGACGAATTGGAGCCGTTCCTCGACGAGTCCATCGACTTGGTCAACATGCGACGGATGAGCACGCCGTCGGAGAACGAGTATCTGGCTTCGATTCTTGCTTGGGAACGTGCGCCGGTATTGCCCATCAGCCGATGGTTCGAGCCGGAACTGGTGTTGCCGCAACCCGATCTGCTCAACGACTCTCAGCTGCATGGCCTGCTGTGGGAGGCTATTGAAAAGCTCTACAACAAGCGGATCGTGCTCGATTTCACCGAACATCTCTCGGACCGAGAACTCTATTGTCTGCTGATCCGCGACATTCTCCCGTCGCCGGAGAAGAAGATCGACGTCCCGAAAAACTATCTGCACTGGCATTGCCTGGACGGAGACGATCAGCCGGAGACGTGGTTGCGGTATTACGCGTCCCGAGAAGAGCGGCAGGCGTGGGCCGACGAGACCGGCCAGGAATTGCCCCCTGCTGAGATCCCACCCTATCCGCGCGTCATGCCTCGCCGCTTCTAGGCGGCAGTTTCTCTTGCCCGCTGCCGCATCCTGTCCGATGGGGCCGGCGTGCGGCCGGCTTCGAGATGGCACAAGCCGACGCCCTTCACGTTACAGCATGCGAGCTCGCACGGCGACAGCCAACGGGCAAACGCGACTTGCCGCGGACGCGGCCGATCTGATATAAGTCCAACCGCTCTTCGTAACATGTGCTAGCACTCGGCCTGTCCGCTCGGACCGTGTCTCTCTCCAGTTCTGCCAGGTGGTAAACGCCCGGCGGTGCGTGGACGATGGGGTGCGCTCCGATGCAGAGTCGAAGGAAACCAGAGGGATTCGTGCCGCAATCGATCGCTTCACTCGACCGTCGCGTGTGGCTGACGAGCCTGATCGCGGCGGTAATGCTCAGTTCCTGGGGGACTCCACACCGCATCTGCGGTGAGGAGCCTGCGGAACTGCGCCGGTTGCCGCCTGTCGACGGGATTCTCCTTCCATCCACAGCGAGACCCGAGTTCGTTGAGCCGGGCACCGCGTCGCCGTCGCTGGCACCAGCCGACGCGATGATGCCGTCCGCTCCGTCGAGTGACACGGATCAAGCCGTTGCCGCAGAGGAGGCCAGCGAAGCTGCCAGCCCACTGGCGACCGAACCGGCGGCGGAGCACTGGTACGATTGGTCGATTCCGTCATCCTGGCGATTGCCCGAGGTGTGGGAGAGCAGTTTTGAACTGGGCATTGACGGCTCCGAAGGAAACTCCACGACATTGACCTTCCGCTCGGGGGCGAAGCTGCGCCGTCAGGTTGAGGGGAGCGATCTGAAATTGGCGTTGACCTACGTCAAGGCGACAGCCGAGTATTTGGAAACCAAACACAACGCCCAACTGGAAGCACAGCACGATTGGCTCTTGGGCGATTCCCCTTGGTCGCTCTTTGCCAAGTCCATCGTGGTCTATGACGAGTTTCGGCCGTTTGACCTGGAGTTGACACTCAACTCCGGTGTCGGATATCGCTTCGTCAAGACCGATGCCATCATACTGAAAGGGCGTGTTGGTTCCGGTACCACTCGCCAATTCGGCGGTCCCGACAACACCTGGCGCCCCGAAGCCATGCTGGGCCTTGATTTCGAGTACAAGATCTCCGATCGACAGAAGTTCCACGCCACCTCCGAGTACTATCCGGAATGGGGCGACTTCGAGTCGTTTCGTATTCGAACCGATGCCGGATGGGAATTACTCGTAAATGAAGCGACCAACATGAGCTTGAAGCTGGGAATCATCGATCGCTACGACAGTGAAGCAGGTGGGTTGAAGCCCAACGCCCTGGACTATTCCCTGTTGCTCCTCTGGAAACTCTAAGGCATGAGGGACGAATAATCTGGACGTTTCTCAGGTCGCTACGCTCGCGCAGAGCGTGCGAAACCGCCCGCCGTCTGGCGATGGTATCTCCAGACACAGAACGTAATCTTCCCGCGTTACTTGGCGTTTGTTCAGGACCCATTGCGTGCGAAGAACAACATGTGCTGCCAGGGGAGCTGTTCAAACTGCTTTGCCAGACGGAAGCCGTTGGCTTGCAGCTCTCTCAGGATCTGTTCGTGGCTCATCTTGTGCAGCGGTTGGATAGGGACCGAGGGGTCTTCGGCGCGGTACTCCACCAGGACGAGCAGGCCGTTGGGCTTGAGCGCTCTGCGCATCGCGGCGAGCATCTGCTCAGGGTGCGAAAACTCATGATAGACGTCCACCAGCAAGATCAGGTCGGCCGTTTGTTCGGGCAAGCGGGGATCGTGCAGTGAACCGAGAATCGGCGTGATGTTGTCCATCCCTTCCTGGTCTGCTCGCGCCCGGAGCATGTTGAGCATTTCGGGTTGGACATCGACTGCCAGAATCCGTCCTTGAGGGCCGACAACACGAGCCAGCTGCAGGCTGTAGAATCCGTTGCCGCAGCCCATGTCGCAGACCGTCATCCCAGCTTCTACGCCGAGATTGGCGAGCATCCGGGAACATCGTTCCTCCCGCTCGCGTGTGTCGCGAATCAACCACTCAGCCCCCGTGTAGTGCATCGTCTGGGCGATCTCACGCCCCATGTACACAGTCACTGGCGGCGGGATCTGCGGTGAACCTGCGGAGGCGGAGCTTACCGACTTGGCACTGGCGGATGTGGCAAGATCCTGCTGGGCGAAACTGCCCCCTGGCCTGGGCAACAGAAGCGCCGCCATGCTGAGCAGGCCCACGGCCGTCTGAACTCTGCCCCAGCGCCAATTCGGCTGCTTCATCATCGGTCGTTCGCCATCGGTATCTTCGGGAAGGGGAGAGCTGGTGGGCCGACACCGCCGACCAGGACTCCGAGCACACTCCCCTTTGTAGGCTCCCCCAGGCCGATTGCGACCCGAATCCCGGCGGGATATCAGCGTGTCGAGAGGAGAGCAGGAACCGTTAGGGGCCAGCGCGGGGGCTGTTCCGCGCGCGCCGGAGCAGTCTTCACGCCGCTCAGATGCTGTTGACCAGCTTCCGGAATCGCTGCAGCAGATCCGCCGTGATGGGCCCCGGCTTGCCGCATCCGATCACACGGTTGTCGACCTTGACGACCGGAATCAGCTCCGCAGCGCTTCCCGTGAGAAAACACTCGTCCGCCACGTACACGTCGTGTCGCGTGAGGGGGATTTCCCGCACGGCAATCCCAGCTTCACCTGCCAACTGGATGACCGTGTCACGCGTGATCCCCTCCAGAATCCCGGCATCGGTCGGAGGGGTCAGCAGTTTGCCGCGCGACACGACGAAGATGTTGTCGCCGGTGCATTCGGCCACTTCACCCTTGTGGTTCAGCATCAGAGCTTCCACACAACCAGCCTGCCTGCCTTCGATCTTCGCCAGGATGTTGTTCAGGTAGTTGAGTGATTTGATGCGGGGGTTCAGCGCGGCCGGATGGTTGCGCAGCGTGCTGGCTGTGACAATCTCCAACCCTTTCTGATAGTGTTCTTCGGGATAAAGGGCGATATGGTCGGTTATGATGATCACCTGGGAGTCGTGGCAGAGATCGGCGTCCAGACCGAGCGTGCCGCGCCCGCGCGTGACGATCAACCGCACGTAGCCGTCCTGAATCTTGTTCAAGGCCAGCGTAGCCTGAACGGCTTCGGTCATCTGAGAGAGAGTGATGGGGACTTCCAACCAGATCGACTTGGCGGAATCCCAGAGGCGCTGAAGATGTTCCTGCAGTCGGAAGACCTTGCCGTGATAGCTGCGCATGCCCTCGAATACGCCGTCCCCATACAGCAGGCCGTGGTCGAAGACGCTGATGGAGGCCTGTTCTTTGTCGACGTACTGGCCGTTGATATAGACCTTCAGAGCCATGATTGGGAGCTTTCCTGCGAGGACATCACGGGGAGTATCAGGCTGCCCGGACCTGTCCTTCCACCAAGCGTACGGTGCTATCTGCCTGGTCCGCGATGGCCAGGTCGTGCGTCACCATGACTATAGTGAGGTTTTCCTCCCGGTTCAAGGTTCGCAGGATTTCGAGAATTTCTCGCCCGTTTTGCCGGTCCAGGTTGCCCGTCGGCTCATCGGCCAGCAGAAGCTTGGGGGACGCGATCAAGGAACGTGCGATCGCGGCACGCTGCATCTCCCCGCCCGATAACTCGCGCGGTCGATGATTCAGGCGGTGCGAGAGGCCGACCATATCGAGCAGTTTCCGGGCGCGGGCGGCGTACCCGCTCTTGCTCCGCCAGTACCTCCAGAATCCTTCGGAGATCATGATCGGCATCAGGACGTTTTCCAGGGTCGTCAGTTCGGGGAGCAGGTGGTAGAACTGGAAGATCATTCCCAGGCTGCGATTGCGGATCCGATCGCGCTTGGTGGGAGCTAGATTGTCGATGCGCCGTCCGTCGAAGTAGATCTCACCCGCATCGGGGGCGTCGAGGGTGGCGAGCAAATGGAGCAGAGTGCTTTTGCCCGAACCACTCTGGCCGACAATGGCCGTGAAGGCACCACGCCGCGCCGTGAAGTCGACCCCCTGGAGCACAGGGATCGTGATCTTTCCTTTGCAGTAGCTCTTGTAGAGGTTCTTGGCGAACAGTTGCTGGCCTCCCACGGCGTCGCTTCCTGCTGGTACGCGATGCAGCGGCAACACGTGTGGCAGCTGTTCCGCCGTGGGGCGAGCGACAATGGGGCTGGAAGAAATCGCGGGGGAATTACTCATAGCGCAGCGCCTCCACAGGATGA
Source organism: Pirellulaceae bacterium (assembly GCA_041752115.1). Taxonomy (GTDB): domain Bacteria; phylum Planctomycetota; class Planctomycetia; order Pirellulales; family Pirellulaceae; genus JAJRVM01. The sequence goes on from JBGSHS010000013.1 coordinate 38,226, forward strand.
AGCCGTGCCGCACGGCGAGCCGGCAGGACACTGGCCATGATGGCAATCAGCACGGCACCCACCATCACCCCAGCTACCGTCGGCAGCTCGACAATCGTGGGTATCTGCTGGAAATAGTAAACCGTGGGATCGAAGATCGGTCGGCCTGTCAGCCATTCCAGGCCTGCCGCAATCTGATTGATGTACGCGACGAACAACAGGCCGATCACCAGCCCGACCCCGGAACCGACCAGTCCGAGCGAAAAACCGTATCCGAGAAAGATGCTCATTACTCCTCGGCTCGGAGCCCCTAAGGCCTTGAGGATGCCCACGTCCCGCGTCTTTTCCACCACGATCATGTAGAAGGTGGCGAGGATGCCGAATCCAGCCACGGCGATGATCAGGAACAACAGGATATTCAGGATGGTCGTCTCCAACTGCACCGCCGCCAACAGGGGACCTTGCATGTCCCGCCATGTCTGAATCCGATACGGATATTGCTTGATCGGAAACCGGCTCTGCAGACGATCGCGAGCGGAATTGAGGTCGACGCCTGGCTTGAGTTTGATCTGAATCGACGTGACGTAACGCGTATTGGTCTCTGCATCGAACATGCCACGCAGATTCTGCAGGGCGTCCAGCGGCATAAAGGCCAACGTGGCATCATATTCGCTCATTTTGCTCTCATAGAGATCCACGACCGTTACGACGTCGTTCACCGCGCTGGGAGGATTGCCCGCCGTCGGGATGGTGATCTTCACATCGTCACCCGGATGGCAGAAGTAGAAGTCACGCACTTGTCCGTCGAGGTCTTTCGCACGCTGGCTGCATACGGCCACCCCCAGAATGATACCGGTCGACTGGTGCGTCATCGGATCGAGCGTGGCGATGTTGGCCGCGGAGGAACGGCTGTAGGGATCAAACGGCCGATCGCCATCAGCCGCCTCGTTGGTGGAGTCGGCCGACGCTTCGCTGGCAGATGACGTGGCCAGCGCGGTGGGGTCCTGCGGAATTCCTGCCTCCAACTGCGCCTTGGCACGCTCGATCGCCAGATCTTCTTCCAGAGCTCGCTCGAATCGAATTCGCTGACGGCGATAGTGCCAGCCGGACACGGGGAACTTCTGCTTTTCCGGCGCATAACCGTCGTCACGCAACTGGAAGCTCAGCTGGCGGCGGTTTTCCGGATGCAGCAGGTACTGGCCAAAATCTCCCACTTCTGCATAGGTGGCTGGATCCACACCGATCAGGTTCACCTGCCGAGTGAGGTACTGTCCGTTGGCCACCGGGATGCTCAACATGGCTGGCACACTCACCGTCGCGGTCATGCCCGCCAGATCGTCCCCCAGAATCTCGCGAATCTGGGTCTTGTGCCCCTCCGGATCGCCAAAGCCCCGGAGACTGTGGCTCTCGAAGATGATATCCGAGAGGATGCCGTTGAGTCGCTTGTTCGCTTCCTGCGTGAAGCCCGCCATCACCGCATTGACGATGATCAACGTGGCGACGCCCAGCGTGACACTGACAATCGACGCCAAGGCAATGTACCGCGTGCGCAGATATCGCCACGAAAGAAGGAGCTTATACATGGCCAGTCCTTTGGCTCGAAACCGATCCTGAGTTGTGCACTAGGACAACTCGCTGGAGCGAGCAATGCCTCGCAGAGACGAGCTATCCGGGAAGTTGTCCGATAACGTACGGTCGCAGGCACGCTTCGCCCCCTCAGGGCTCTCGCACAAGATCGCTCTTGCGTACCACGTGAGCGCTGGCGGAACTCGCCCCGCCAGAAATCTATACAACTAGTCGATAGGACGCAGCAAGGGGAACAGGATGACCTCGCGAATGGACTGCGCGTTGGTCAACAGCATCACCAGCCGATCAATGCCAATCCCCAAGCCTCCTGCCGGGGGCATGCCGTGGCGCAAGGCGCGGATGAAGTCGTGATCCATCTTGGCCATTGATTCCTCTTCCGCCAGCCCCGCCAACTGGGTCTTGAACAACTGCTCCTGTAAATCGGGATCGTTCAACTCGGTGTACGCGTTGGCCACTTCCATGCCGTTGACAAACAGCTCGAATCGTTCCGCCACTGCCGGATTGTCTCGCTTGCGTTTGGTCAACGGGCAGATGCTCGCCGGATAGTCGATGACAAACACCGGACCCACCAGAGCATCTTCCACCTTCTCTTCGAAGATGAAGCTTTTGATCACATCCGGATGCTTGCCCGCCGTCGCGAATCCCATCTCCTGGGCAATCCGCGCCATGCCCGCCACGTCGTCGGCCGCGACGTGCGTGTGCTCGGCGAACAGATCATCATACGTGCGGCGCGCGAACGGGGGTGTGAAGTCGATGACCGTTTCGCCCCACGGACGCTGCAACTGACCGCCGATCGCTGTGAGCGCGTTCTGAATCATCCGCTCGGTCAGGTCCATCATCGTTTCGTAGTTGCCAAACGCCTGGTAGACCTCCAGCATCGTGAATTCCGGATTGTGTCGCGGACTGATGCCCTCGTTGCGATAGACACGTCCCAGCTCGTAGACCCGCTCCATGCCCCCCACCAACAGCCGCTTCAGATGCAGTTCCAGGGCAATCCGCATGTACAGGTCGACGTCCAGTGCGTTGTGATGCGTGACGAAAGGACGAGCAGCCGCTCCGCCGGCAATCGAATGCAGCGTCGGGCCTTCGATCTCGACGAAGTGATCGTCGGCCAACGTGCGACGAATCGAATGCACGATCTTCGTGCGGTTGAGAAACCTCTCCAGCACTCCATCCGAATAGACCAGGTCCAGATACCGCATCCGCTGACGCAGCTCCGGGTCCTTGAGGCCCTTGTGCTTCTCCGGCGGCGGTTCAATCGACTTCGAGAGGAAGTACAATCGCTGGGCAAAGATCGTCAGCTCACCAGTGTTGGTGCGCGACAACTGTCCATCGACACCAATGATGTCACCCAGATCGAATTGACCTGCTAAGGCGAAGCCCTCTTCGCCAACCTGGTTCTTGCCGACAAACAGCTGTATGTCGCCCGTCCAGTCCCGAATGTTGAGGAAGATGAGCTTGCCGGTGGGACGCTGCAAGACAATTCGTCCCGCGGCACGGACCTGTGGTCCAACCAGCTCCCCGCGACCTTGCTCCCCTTTCCACTGCCGAAAATCAAACCCCTCGGCTTGCATGTCAGGCAGCGGAATTTCCAGGCCGGTCTCCAGACGGTACCGGACCTCGTCAGCCCTGGCCCGCAAATCACCGATCCAGCTGCGATCGTCGAAGCGGCTTCCCCACGGATCGTGCCCGAGCTCGGCGATCTTCTGCAACTTCGCCCGGCGAGACGCTTCGTGCATCCCCTCGTCGTCCGAGGGACCGATCGTGTCGTGGTCGTCGTCCAGTCTGCTCATCGTCTGCGCCGTACCGTCTTTCGCCTGCCAACACCTGTCAATCGGAAACTCCAAACCCATGCGCTCGGCCGCTCACCGCCATGCCCCCGGCCTGCCGCAAGCGTTCCTTCCCAAGAACCGCCGCATTGTAGTGAAAGGCCCATCACGGTCAATGTCAGTCTGGGAGAATTGGAGGAAACGGGTGGTGTGGCGTTGTCCCGCAATATCACGCTCGAATCGTCCGGTCTGTTCGGCAGGACCTGCCAGGAATCGATCGTCGGTGCCGACATCCGCTCGTGGAGACAGACGAACCAGTCGGTGAGTCTGTATGTGGTCCGAGATCCGCCTGGCGCGCAGGCCGAGGAGAGACTCGGCGGCGTGCCAGGCGTTGGAGCACCGAAAGAGACTCCCACGTTTCTTGCCGGAATGCGCGTCGGGTACGAGGAATACAATGCGTTGCCGGTGAATGTTCCGACCGAGTTGCGGCGGCAGGCGAAGCGCAGCGGTCAGGGCTGCGAGGGATGTTCGGCACACAGGTCGCAGAGCGGGGGGTGCGAGTGGAGCCGAGTTGACCTGGTTCCGATATTTTTCAGATTTGGCTCTTTGCGGGGATCTCACGATGTGGAAGCGAATCGGATTGATGGTCTGCAGCCTGGCTGTGCTAAGCGTCTCGATCGCCTCGGCCGATGACGCTTACTACCATGCCTCGCTGCGGGACGTGGAACTGACGGAAGGGGCACTGCCGACGACCAACGAATACAATTGGCGCGTGTGGCGGCGATTGCAGTTCCGGCCGGCCTACGCCGTGTTGGATGGTGAAGGCGAAGTGTATGTGCATTATTCGTTGAACGGTCAGCCTGTAGGTGGGGAGTGGAATACCGGCTTGCGGCAGTCGCTGGCGATTCGCGTGCCGCAGTCGCGCGACATTACTGGCCGGCTCTTTCTGCCCAATATGGACGGCGAGCAGATGCACGTCCTCAAGTTCAAGGTGCCCTCCGCCAAGGTCGGAGCTGATTCCAGGCAGGAGTTTTACCGCCTGAAGCTGGAGCATTTTGAGGACTTGTTGTCACGCGATCTCCCGGGTGGTGCCTGGTTCCGTCACCAGATTCGCCAGGCGCGGCAAGCTCTGGGGCAACCGTCCTCCGAACTGGCCGAGGGGAGTGCGGCAGCGGTTCGTCCGGCGCGCACAGGGCAGTTGTCGGATACTTATGCCGTGTTCTCGGGCGGCCGTGCGATGAGCGAGAACCTGCAGTTGGACCGCGTGCTGCAGGCAGTTCCGTCGGGCGAAGAAACGGTGGACGTCGCGTCGATCGAAGGGGTCACGGTGCGTGAGATCGACTGGAAGCCCATGGTGGCGCAGTTTCCGTTGGATCTTGATCCCTTGGCCGCGAAGATCCCTGCCGACCAGCATGCCATCTTCTTCCCCTCGTTCTCTGCGGCGGTCGCCATGGCCGACGAGATGGCAGGCCAGGGCGCTCCCATCCTGCAACTGGCGGAGCCCCAGTCGGTCAGTGCCCAGGCATTTCCACGATACCAGCGTCAGATGTGTTTGACGATTACGGAGCTGGCGAGGATGCTGGGACCCCAACTGGCCCGGAGCGTAGCCATTACCGGGTCGGATCCCTATTTCCGGACGGGGACCGACGTGGCCGTGCTGTTTGAGACCGATCAGCCGGAGGTGCTGGAGAATCTCTTGATGGTGCAGGTCGCTGCAGCCGCGTCGCAGGGCAAGCGGGCTGAGCCGATCAAGGGTGATGTGAGCGGACTGGCTTTCCGCGGCGCGCGTTCTGACGACCGTGAGATCAGTTGTTACGTGGCACATGACGCGGGCGCGGTGATTGTCACCAACTCGCCGCACCAGCTGGGGCAGTTCGTGCAGGTTACCTCAGGCAAGGTTCCGGCATTGGCCTCGTTGGACGAGTACTGCTTTTTTCGCCATCGCTATCCGCGTGGTGAGGCGAATGAAACAGCGTTCCTGTTCCTCAGTGACGCCACGATTCGCCGCTGGTGTGGACCCCGCTGGCGCATCGCCACGTCACGGCGCACACGAGACCTGGCCGTGGTTGCCGAGCTGCAGGCAAGTCAGATGGATCGTCTGGTTTCCGGAAATGTGCCGCCAGGTCCGCTCTATACGGACTTGCCTCTATCGCAGCGCGGCGAGGTCACCTTGACCGCTGACGGCGTACACAGTTCAACGGTCGGCAGCCTCGCTTTCATGACGCCGATTGCCGAGCTGGAGATGTCCCGCGTGACGAGACCGGAAGCGGAGGCGTATCGGCAGTGGCGCGACCGTTATCAGAGCAACTGGCGATGGGCCTTCGATCCGATTGGAGTGCAGCTGGGGATCCACGCTCACCAGCTTTCGGCCGACTTGACCGTGATGCCCTTGATTTGGGGGAGCGACTATCGGATGTTGATCGGCGTGTCGCAAGGGGCCAGTCTGCGGCCCGATGCGGGCGATCAGCACGATGCACTGGCCCACATCATTCTGGCTCTCAACACCAGGTCGGAGACGCTGCAGCAGCAGGTGGGGATTCTGCGATCGATCACCGGAAATCCGGCGATGGATCCGTTCGGCTGGCTGGGGGACAACGTCAGCGTCTATGTCGATGACGATCCATTTTGGGAGGAGGTGGCCCAGGTTTCGCCTGACGAGCTGACTGAGTTCCTGGCTCAGCACGATTGGCGGATCCCGGTGGCGCTGCGAGCGGAGGTCTCCAGCGGGTTGAAGCTGGCGGCGTTTCTGGCGGCACTGCGTGCCTTTTCCGATCAGACGGCGCCCGGCATGTTGCACTGGGAAGCACTCACGTATCAGGATCAACCCTACGTGAAGGTCACGCCGACCGAGCGCGCCATCGGGCGCAATGAACGGCTGGGCAACGTGGCCGTGTACTATTGTGCCTCGGGCGAGGCCTGGACGGTGACGATGAACGAAAACGTCTTGAAGCGCGGCATCGAGCGGGACCTGGTGGCCCGGCGGGCTCGCGAGGAAGGTAAGCCGCTGCCGCCACCGTCCCATCCCTGGATTGGATCGAATCTGGCGTTGCAGTTCGACGGCAAGGTGCTGCAGGCACTGGCCTCGATGCTGCGCGACGAATACGAGACTCAGATGCAGCGTTTGGCGTTTGGAAATCTGCCGATCCTCAACGAGTGGAAGCGGCGTTATCCCCAGCGTGATCCGGTAGCGCTGCATGAGGAGTTGTGGAAGCAGCGGTTGCTCTGTCCGGGCGGGGGCGAATACGTCTGGAACGAGCAGTGGCAGACGATGGAGTCGACGGTCTACGGCTGTCCTGCCGCCCCCAAACCTGGCCCGGCAATTCCCCCCTTGCTCAACCTCGTCAAGCACGGAGACTTCGGATTGACGTTTGAGGAGCAGGGGCTGCGCGCGCGCGTCTCGCTCGACCGCTGATCGTGGTCGATCATTCCGATGTTGGATGTGCAACGAGCCCATCTTCCAGGCGGCGTGCTCCACCCGCGTCGCCTGGTCTGTTTGGCGTAACGCGGAGTATGTTACCATGACGGCATGAGCTCTGATTACACGGAACTGCAATCTGGCGATGACGAGCGAGTGGCGCGGGAATTGAGTCTGCGTCACACGCGTCCCCCGACTCAGGTCCCGGGTTACGACCTGACCCGTTTTCTTGGCAGCGGCGCCTATGGGGAAGTCTGGATCGGACTGGATCGCAATACGGGTCGGCAGGTCGCGGTCAAGTTCTACCAACACCGCAGTGGTGTCGACTGGTCGCTGTTGAGTCGGGAAGTGGAGAAACTGGTGCTCCTCTCGACCGATCGTTACGTGGTGCAGTTGCTGGACGTCGGCTGGCAGGCTGATCCTCCTTACTACGTGATGGAGTACATTGAAAACGGATCACTTGAGCAGTTGATCCAGCGTGATGAACCGCGATCGGTGGAGCAGACGGTGGAGCTGTTTCGGGAGATCGCCGCCGGGCTCAATCACGCCCATGCCAAGGGCATTCTGCACTGTGATCTCAAGCCGGCTAATGTACTGTTGGACCAGGATGCTCGTCCGCGACTGGCCGATTTCGGGCAGTCCCGGCTGACCGACGAACAGACGCCCTCCCTGGGAACGTTGTTTTATATGGCGCCGGAGCAGGCTGATCTGACGGCCATTCCTGATGCGCGGTGGGACGTCTATGCCCTGGGGGCAATCCTCTATTGCCTGCTGGTGGGCAAGCCGCCACATCACAGTGAGGTGCTGCTCCAGGAGATCGAAACGGCGCCGGATCTGCCGGCACGACTACGCTGCTATCGCCAGTGGATCAACAGTCGCCGGCCACCGGATGAGCATCGCCGGGTGGCCGGTGTCGACCGTGCCTTGGTGGCCATCGTCGATCGCTGTCTGCAACCCCGCTCTTCGAAGCGGTTTCCCAACGTGCAATCGGTGCTGGACGCCTTGCGGACTCGCGAGCAAACGCGGGCTCGCCGACCGCTCCTGCTGCTGGGAGTACTCGGCCCCGTGCTGTTGTTGGCCGTCATGGGCTTCGTCGGAGCCAATATCTACCGGGGAGCGTTGGATGCTTCGACGCAGGCGGTGACCGAGAAGGTGTACAACAGCAACGCGTTCGCCGCGAAATTCGTAGCCGCCAGCGTCGCGACGGCCATTGAGCGATACTATCGAGCGATCGAACGGGCGGGACGCGAGCCGCTGCTGCGCACTCGGATCACCGAAACGGTCGATCAACTCGATGCCCAGCTGGCCGAGCTGGCGAACCCCCTCACTCCACAACCTACTTTGGACGCTCGACGCGAGGATTTCGAACAGCATCCGGTTCGCCTGGCTCTGCAGGCTCAGATCGACGACTTGATGCACGACGAAAGTTATCCGGAAGTTGCCAGCTGGTTCGTGTGCGGACCGCGGGGAACTCATCTGGCCGGCGTCTTCAATCATCCGGTGGCCTCGACCATTGGGCAGAATTTTGCCTACCGAACGTATTGTCACGGAGGACTGACCGATCTGGATGATCCGCTGGCTCGCCCGATGCCACAGCAGCACGTGCCAGGGACGTCGCTTTCGGCACCTCTCTTCAGCAGCACGACGAGTCGCTGGAAGATCGCCGTCTCCACACCGCTCTATCGCAGCGATGATCCCACCCGGCTGCTGGCGGTACTGGTGCTGACCGTCGACGTGGGGGACTTCATGACGTTCGAGCCGCGTCCGCATCAGTTTGCCGTCCTGGTCGATGGCCGGGAGAACGGCTATCGAGGGACGGTTCTCGAACATCCGCTGTACACTGAGCTGTACAAGCAGGGGAAGGGAGTTGTCCGCGAGATCAGCCAATACCGCGTTCCGCTGTCGGAGCAGGAGAATCCGGACCACGTCTATGAAGATCCGCTGGGTAAGGTTCCTGGCGGAGAGGCATATCGCCGTCCCTGGATTGCCGCTTCCAGTCCGGTGTACGTGCAGCCGCACGAAGTCAATACGACCACGCAGCCGAATCCCACCGGGCTCTTGGTGTTCGTGCAGGAAGACCAGGCGGCCGCGACCGCAGCGGTTCGCGAACTGGGGCGTGGACTGGTCAGCCGGGGGCTCCGCGGTCTGGTCGGCTTCGCGGCCGTGGTCGGCTTGCTCTGGTTCTTCGCGCGGTCCATCGCGATCTGGGTCTTCGCACGGACTTCGTAGATGTC
>JBGSHS010000014.1:0-8415 GCA_041752115.1 Pirellulaceae bacterium
AGCAGGTAGTCCATAAACCGCAGCAGCTTCAAAATGTCGTCCCGCTGGTACCCGCGACGATACAACGCCCGGACCAACGCCACCTTGTACGTGTACCGCCGTGTGCTGTCGCGGCCTGCTTGTAGTTTACGCAGCTGAACCAGCGTGGCAATCGCAAACGGGCTGGGATCGTCGGTGAGTTGCGCCTCAGTACGGAAGTCCAGCAGCTTGACCACCGGAAATTCAAACTCCAACCGGCAGCCGGCCTGCTCCCGCCGGTAGCGGCTGGGCCGAAACCGCCGGTCCCCATCGACCAGCAGTGCCAGGCTCACCACCGGCCGCTGGTAACGGTCCCAGATCCGACAATTGTACAGGCACATGCGGGCCGCGAACTCCGCTTCCGCCTGCCCTTGCACTTCCACGTGCAGCAGGATCAGCTCGTCGCGACCATCGCGCCACGCGACCTGTAGCAGCTTGTCCACTTCCCGCCGCGCCGAGGAGGGACCGACCAGGATCTGAGCCAGTTCCTTGTCCAGGTACTGGTACCCCGCCAGAAAATCGATCCCCGCATGTACCTGCGGAAAGAAGAACCGGAAGAACTCTTCCAGATAATCTTCGATCAGCTGCTTCCAGCCCCCATCCATATCGGCCGAAGTCGACTCGCCCACTGCCACGTCCCTTCCCCGAAACGCCTGCCGCTCCCTATCAGGAGAATCGCAAAACAGGGCCGCCCGCCCTCACGGGACGTGGAAATTCGCCGGCGGGGGACGCGGCGCAGAAACGGAAGACAAAAAGATCGGGGGGACAAAAAGATGGAAGAGGGACCCGAGGAAATGGAGAATCGTCGACAATGCTCGGCCCCCTCACTCCGGCGGTCTCCAACAGCAGAAACTGCTGGGGGAGAGGGGGCAGAAACGGATGTTGAGCTTCCAGAAGTAGGGGTTATGCGGCGAATCGGCGGGAAGAAGAAAATCACTCGAACAGGTGGAACACAAACCGGCTGGCGCGTGGATTCTGAGTGGCTGAAAGCGTTCTTCATTTGCGCGAGTGCGCAATGCTATTCGATTACCCGCAATCAGTGTTTGGCGAGCGTTGACGAATTAACAGAGCCTTCATATGAATGCTCAGGAAATCAGGAACAACGCACACTGACGGCTAGGTGAGTGTGCGGCAGGATTGGCACCAGAAGAGGCATAAAAAATGGTTCGGTCGGCGTCGCTACTATGTAGTGCGTTGGTGGTGTGCGCTCTGAGCGGGACAGCTCACGGCGATTGGATGTCGATGTACTCGGGATCGTTGTCCACTCCCAGCGGATTGGACGGAACCGGAAGGTGGTCGACCAGCAGCAGCATCAGCTGGGAAATTGGTTGGGATGATTCCAAGCAGTTCTGGACTTACGAGTATACGCTCGACCTGAACCGCAAAGACATCAGCCATATCATCCTGGAACTATCCGACGATCCCGGTTCTGAATTCACCAAGACCGATTTCATTGGCGGCCCCTACGCCGGAGAATTCGGATCCCAGAAGAAACCAAAGTCGCTGTCGTACGAGATTGGTTTGTTCAGTTCGAAGAACGGCGGGAGCAATCCCTATCTGCCGGAGGCTGTGTACGGCGTAAAGATCGACTTGCCCGGGTCGCTGCAATCGAGCGATTTCACCTTCTGGTTTGCCACCACCCGCGATCCCGTCTGGGGTGACATCTACGCCAAGAGCGGAAATGGGACCACGATTTCCAACGCCGGATTCGCCGCTATTGACCCCCTGAGTGCTCCGTCCGACGGAACTGTGGATTACCATCTGCTGGTGCCTGACGGAGCATCGTTGGGACCAACTTCCGCGCCGGCGTCGGTTCCTCATCCGAGCGCGCTGGTCGGATTGATCTCGGCGCTTGGCATCTGCCTTCCGCGCCTCTTGCGCCGCAATAGGAGCGCAGCGCAGCGGGAGGGAGACAAAAAGATAGGATGACAAAAAGATATCAAAGGGGACCGGCGGCTATTGGAGTAACTCTTCCAGCTGGTTCAGGAGGTCTTCGAACAGGGCCATGCAGTCTTCGATCGGCTGAGGGGTGGTCATGTCCGCGCCGGCGAGCTTGAGCATGTCGAGCGCGTACATGCTGTTACCAGTCTTTAGGAACTCCATCCAGTTCGCCACAGCCTCCGGCTCCTGAGCCATAATCCGCTTGGCAATCGTCGCGGCCGCCGCATAGCTGTCGGCATACCGATAGACGTAGAAATTCCGGTAGAAATGCGGCACCCGCAAGCACTCCACATCCGACTCCGGATCGAGCACCAGCTCCGGACCATAATACTTCTGAAAAATCTCGCGGCTCTTGGCCATCAACACGTCGGCCGTCATCGGCTCGCCCTTCTGAGCCATCTCGTGAGCCACCAGATCGAACTCCGCAAACCGAGTCTGCCGAAACACCGTCTGCCGAATATCCTCAAGCATCCGGTAGATCATCTGCGCTCGCTGCTGCTTGTCCGTCGTTTCCTTGAGGATCTGCTGCTTGAACACGATCTCCGCCGCAGTCGAGGCCACTTCAGCCGTGAACATCGGATAGTCGCCATACACGGGCGGTTGGGTCGTGTTGGCGAAATAACTCTGCATCGCATGACCCATCTCGTGCGCCATCGTCGACACTCCGCTGTAGTTCCCCGTATAGTTCAACAACACATACGGATGAACCAGGTACGGCCCGCCGCAATACGCGCCGCTCCGCTTCCCCTTGTTCTCAAACACGTCGATCCAACGCGCTTGAAAACCCTGCCTCAAAGCATTCAAGTACTCCGGGCCCATCGGCGTCAGACTCTTCTCGATCAGCGCCACCGCCTCTTCAAACGTATAGCGCTGCTCCGGCACATCCACCAGGCTCACATACAGATCGTACGGATGCACTTCATCCAGCTCCAGGATCTTCTTGCGCAACGCCGTGTACCGATGCAGCAGCGGCAGGTTCTTGTTCACCGTCTCAATCAGGTTATAGTAAACGGCCGTCGGCAAGTTCTCATCGTCCAACGCCGCCTCTAAGCTACTCTCGTACCCGCGTGCTCTGGCATAGAACCAGTCGCGCTGCATCGCTCCTTCCAACGTCGAGGCCAACGTACTCTTGATATCCAGATAGCTCTCGTGCATCGCCAGATACGCATCGCGCCGCACTCGCCGGTCCTTCGAGTAAATCAGGTCATAGTAGGCCGGCACGGTGACCGTCAGCTCATTCCCTTCCGAGTCCTTGATCGTCCGGTATCGCAGCTCCGTGTTCGTCAACAACCCGAACGTATTGCCTGAGGCACCGGCCGCTTTGGCCGCCATCGCTAACAGCTCTTCCTCCCGCGGCGGCAGAATGTGCTGACGCTTCCGCAGCAGATTGTCGAAGTAATGGCGATACAAACCCAGCTCGTCGGTCCGCAGCCATTGCTCCAGCTGGTCGCTCGGCAGCCCCGTCAGTTCCGGCTCCACCCACGCTCGTGCCTCGCCATACTTCACCGCCAGCGTACGCGCTCGGTCCCGCATCGCCTGGTTCTTCGCCTGACGCATGTCCTGATCGAACTTGAGCGACGCATACGAATACAGCTTGTCGATCCGCACGTTCAGCTGGTCCTGCAGCTCCAGCACCTTCAGCAGCTGATCCGGCGACTGGCCGGCCGTTCCTTTGAGCGCCGCAAACTGCTCGATCATCGCCTCAATCGCCTGATAGTCCTCCTGCCACGCCTCGTCCGACAGATACATGTCGGTCAGGTTCCAGGTGTATTTCTCAGCAATCTCGCTCCGATCGGGCGGCCCGCCCGCGTCCTGGGCGAGCGACAACGCCGGGAGCAGCAAGGCGGCATGAATAGCGGCGAAAATGAACAATCGGAGTAGTTGTGGCAGCATTGTGCACGAGTCCTTTCCGGGGGCTGGAATTATAATCGGCAGCATGTGAATTATTAAGAATGAAGGGAGACAAAAAAATGAGATGACAGAAAGATGGACGCGGGCTTCGGCAGTACGGCATTCACTATCCGGCCTCAGCTGCCAATGTCAGTCGAGCAAAGCAAAGGCGTTGCGCATGGCGGTGGAGGTGGCGGCGATCGCGTCGTCGTCGTCCATCTCGTTCAAACGCTGATTGAATGGCTCCGCACGCACCGGTCCGTCGTAGCCGATCTGGACCAACGCGCCGAGGAACGCCTTCAGATCGATCACTCCCGTCGCCGCCGGCAGCTCGCGTCGACTGTCAATCTGCTCATCCACCGCCACGCCCGCCGGCGCATCGTTCAAGTCGCAGGCCACCACGTCCTTGTTCGTAAGCGTCATCAGATCCTCGACCGTTTCACCAGCGGTGTACCAGTGCCAGCTGTCCAAGACGAACCCCATGTTGTCCTGCCCGATCTCCGCCAGCAGGTCCTTCATCTCAGCCATGCTGTGGATATACGGATACCGCTTCGCACTCCACAACGTCTTCGGACCTACATACTCCAAACCGAACCGAATCCCTTCGTCACTGAGCACCTTCGCCGCTTCACGCAGCCGTCTGGCATGCTGCTTGAAATTCGCCACATAGGTTAGCTCATCACTGTTCGGGGCGATCCAAGTGCCCATCCGAGTCCCACCGGCTCGCTTAAGCGCCTTCGCTTGGCCGGGCAGCTGCTTCATGCCCTCCTTGAACTTCGCCTCGTCCTGACGAAACTCAACGGGCATCCCCGCTGCGCCCCACACCAGCTTGCTCTCACGCAGCACCCCCAGCAGCTCATCCAGCTCCGCCTGCGACAGCTGACCCAATTCGTGAGGCGACGGAGCTACCGATTCAAAACCGCCCTGACGAGCCAGCTCAATCGCTCGCCCCTGGTTCGCGCCGATGCCGATCGCTCCGCACACCAGATCCATCGTGAATTTCCGCTCGCCGGCCGGCGCTGCCCACACCCTACCGCTCAGCCCCGACGCCACCACCGCTCCGGCCGTTGCCGCCACCTGACCCAAGAACACTCGCCGATTCAAAACCATCATCACGCTTCCTCCCAAGTTGACAACACCCGTGCCGGCCGTCGTTCGAAGCAGAACCTCAAGACGCTCTTATTGTAGCCAATTCGCAGCGGAAATGGGCGAGCAGGAAGAATGCCGAAGGCGGCGAGGAAGACAGGAAAATGGCATGACAAGAAGATGAGAGAAGGAGCAGAGAGTGCGGCATGCGGCATTCTTGCGACGTGCTGCTATAAACAGGCAGCGGTTAGTGGCTAGGGGCGCTGCGAGCGTCTCCCGCGTTTTCCCCTCGGGGCTGTGCCCCACCCACTGGAGGATTCCCTATGACTCAGTCGCCGAACCATGAGCTTTCACGACGTCGATTCCTCGCGGCCGCCGCCGCGGCGACCACCGCCACCGTGGCCGCTCCAGCCGTCGTCACCGCCAGCAAGACCGACAGTAAGCTGATCATCGGCGAAGGAGACTATCAGTTCGAAGTGTTCCACGATTGGCCCCAGTTGCCCAGCCAATTCCAGTGGCAAACCACTCACAATGTGGCCGTCGATCGAGCTGGCAACCTGTACGTCATCCACGAAGGTCACGCCGACAAACCGGATCACCCGGCCATTTTCGTGTTCGACCCCGAAGGCAAATACGTCCGATCGTTCGGCTCCCAGTTCCAGGGCGGCGGGCACGGAATCGAAGTGCGAGAAGAGGACGGCCAGGAATTCCTCTATATTTGCGCCTATCAACAGGTGAAGGCCATCGCCAAGCTTGACCTGAACGGCGAGACGGTCTGGCACCAGCACGCTCCCATGTCCGCCGGGATCTATGCCGCAGGCGAAGACACTCATCCCGAAAAAACCTGGGGCCGCGACCGGTTCATGCCGACCAATACCACATTCCTCCCCAACGGCGACTTCTTCGTCGCGGACGGATACGGCTCGTTCTACATCCATCGCTACGACAAGACCGGCAAATGGCTCAGCTGCATCGGCGGACCCGGGGAAGGGCTCGGCACCTTCGACACTCCACACGGGCTCTGGGTCGACGCTCGCCCCAACCGCCAACCGCAGCTGGTCGTCGCCGACCGCGCTCACCACACGCTCCAATACCTCACGCTCGACGGACAATACGTCAGCACCCTGGAAGGGTTCGGACTCCCCGCTAATATCGACACACACGGCGAACTGATGGTCGTCCCCGAACTCTTCGCCCGCATCTCGATCCTCGACGGCCAGAACCGCGTCGTCGCTCAACTCGGTGACGACTCGCAGCGTATCCGCAGCGACAGCAAATTCGCCATCCGCAGCGACCAGTCACAATGGAAGCCAGGCAAGTTCGTCCACCCGCACGATGCCTGCTTCGATCACGAAGGAAATATCTTCGTTGCCGAATGGGTCGCCAGTGGAAGGGTCACGAAACTCAAGCGAGTGGGATAGGGAAGAGTGGCTCACGCCAAGACGCAAAGGCGCGAAGGGAAGGCGCGGAGGGGTAGGAAGACGCGAGGGGAGTGGAAGACGCGAAGGGGAGAATCGATGGGAGTGGAGGCCGGCAAGTAGGGGCTTCAACCGCAGAATGATGAAGGAAGGGGAGCTGGGCGAATCACTGGGAGATAGGATATTCGGTGTTCGATGGACGCTGTGACCCAAGCCGCTACTTCAACTCTTGGCGCCTTTGCGCCTTTGCGTGAGACAGATGCAACTGGCTAAGGCGCGAAGGAGAGGTTGGGGTAGGGGTCGAGCACGAGCACGAGTGGGAGTAGGAGCACGAGCACGAGCACGAGCACGAGTAGTAGGAGGAGGAGGAGGGTAGAGAGTGTTACTGGAGATAGGTATACGGAGTGGCGCCGCCGCCTTCGGTCTTGCCGTCGATCGCTTGGCGCATCGCAGCCATGTGAGGGGTCTTGCCATGAGTATCCAGTGCTTCCTGACTCGCCCACTGCTCGTAGAACATGAACTTGGTCGGATCCACTTTCGATTGGTGCAGGTTATAGCACAAACAACCCGGCTCTTCGCGCGTGGGAGCGACCATGGCCACCAGCGCCTTCTTGACGTTTTCCTCTTCACCCACCTTCGCCTTCACCTCCGCTACCAGGATCACCGCCTCCGCCGGGATCTCAGCCTTCTTCTCCTCAGCCCGCAGTCGCTCGGCGAACATCCCCACTCCTACGACGCCCATACCAGCTGCCATCGCCCTACGTCGGCTTATCCTCATCGCGAATCACCTTTTAAACGAATTGCGGAACACTGAGCACTGGAGTCTCACCATCGGCCTCAGCCTGCCACGGGTTCTAAGATACCATAAAACAAGTTCGTTCGTGACAGGTGACCCGTGAAGAAATGACGAATGACGAAAGACCCAATGACGAAGGGGAGGGGAGGGGAATGAGATCGGCGATGGGAAGTCGAATTAGGCGTTTGTCGCGGGCCAAAGCCGCGCTACGGTAATTAAAAGAAGGAGATGAAACGATGGCGATTGAATCGATTGAACAGCTGCGGACGAAGAAGTGCGTGCCCTGCGAAGGAGGGGTTCCGCCCGTCCCGCGCGAAGAGGCTCAGCGACTCCTGCAAGACTTGCCCGGTTGGAAGCTCTCGGACGACGGGATCCGGATCCGACGCGAATGGGTCGTTAAGAACTTCATGGCCGCCATGGACTTCTTCAACCGCGTCGCCACTCTGGCCGAAGACGAAGGCCATCACCCCGACCTCCACCTGGTCGGATACCGAAACGTCGCCATCGAGCTGTGGACCCACGCCATCGGTGGACTCTCGGAAAACGACTTCATCACCGCCGCCAAAATCGACCTGCTGCCAGTCCAGCTCAAGGCGAAGTAAGCCGTGTGCGGAGGCGAAGCGGCGCGGGGGATCGGAGGAGCAATGGCAGTCGGCGGCCGGTGACGTTCGCCCGCTGAAGGCCGGCTCTCACCGATGCCGCATCACGCCGCACGTGATATCGCGCGGTGGATCGAGTCCCCTATGCAGGCCGTGGTAGCTCACCATCTGATGCACCGCACGAGCAGAGCTCGTGGGGGTTGGGGAGGGGTGAAGAGGCGGCGCGGTAGCTGGCCATCTGATGCACCGCACGAGCGGAGCTCGCGGGGGTCGGGGAAGGGTGAAGAGGCGGCGCGGTAGCTGGCCATCTGATGCACCGCACGAGCGGAGCTCGCGGGGGTTGGGGAGAGGTGAAGAGGCGGCCCGGTAGCTCACCATCTGATGCACCGCACGAGCGGAGCTCGTGGGGGTTGGGGAGAGGTGAAGAGGCGGCCCGGTAGCTCACCATCTGATGCACCGCACGAGCGGAGCTCGCGGGGGTTGGGGAGAGGTGAGAGGACGCCGTGGTAGCTCACCATCTGATGCACCGCACCAACGGAGCTCGTGGGGGTTGGGGAGAGGTGAAGAGACGCCGTGGTAGCTCACCATCTGATGCACCGCACGAGCAGAGCTCGCGGGGGTCGGGGAGGGGTGAAGAGGCGGCGCGGTAGCTGACCATCTGATGCAC
>JBGSHS010000015.1:0-21912 GCA_041752115.1 Pirellulaceae bacterium
AATGTCGCCTTGCGCTCCGCGAAAGAATCGCTCCTTGCGCGGAGCGAAAGGCGACTTTGGCGGACCGTGAACGGTTACCACAACGCAATCACGATAGTGATACGCCTTGAAGTCCCATTGTCCCGTGAACAGCGCGAGTCCTGCATGGAGGGAGTTCGGCATGAGAAGACTGACCACGATTGTACTCGTTCTGCTCGCAACCGCGAACTCGCTTGGCGGTGAGCAATCTGCACGCGAACAGGCTTTTCGGGAACCGCCCGAATCGGCTCGACCCTGGGCATATTGGTTCTGGATCAACGGCAACATCAGCCAGGAGGGAATCACGGCCGATCTGGAGGCATTCCAACGTGCCGGCATCGGTGGCGTGTTGTGGATGGAAGTCAGCGGACCCTGGTGGGCACCGGACGGGACTGTCGCTGCGAATAGTCCGCAGTGGCATGCTGCCATGCAATGGGCGATCCGCGAATGTGAACGCCTGGGCCTGGAATTCGATCTGACTCTGGATTTCGGCTATGGTAGCGGTGGACCGCACATTACTCCGGAACTGTCGATGCAGGAACTTGTATGGAGTGAGACCGTCGTCCTTGGCGGACAAACGATCGATATCGTTCTGCCTGCATCGCAATACAAACTCTCCGGCAGCCAGATATTCCCACCGGATCCCACCCTGGATGTATTGTTGAAGAAAGGGGACCGCGAAGAGAAAACCGTCGCCTGGTTGCGTCCCGGCGCACAGCTCAATCAAGCCGTCGTACAGGCCATAGAGCGATCGGACTCCTATCGGGATGTGGCTGTCATCGGCATGCCGCGGCCGTTGTCGCAAGCGGCACGCGACTACCGGATCGATGAACTGCAGGCGAAAGCGGGCCTGGACTGGCGGCTGAAAGAGACTCCTGGCGTCGAGCCACCTCCCGATGCGGTCGTACCGCTTGAGCAGGTAGTGGACCTGACCGGCAAGATGGATGACGCAGGGCGACTGACGTGGGAGGCGCCACCGGGCGAGTGGTTGATTTTCCGCTACGGCCATGACACCAATCTGAAACTGACGCGACCGTGCCCGGCAGTGGCCGTGGGACTGGAATGCGACCGTCTGGCTAAGTCCGGCGTCGAATCGCATTTCGACGGATTCCTGGCGAAGATCCTTCAGGATGCCGGCCCGTTGGCTGGCAAGTCGCTCTCCTTTGCACACATCGACAGTTGGGAAGCCGGGTACCAGAACTGGACTGCCTCGTTTCCCGCCGAGTTTCGGGCTCGGAGAGGTTATGACCTGACCGTCTGGCTGCCCGTGTTGAGTGGGCGTGTTGTCGGCAGTGCCGAGCTGTCGGAGAGGTTTTTGTGGGATGTTCGCCAAACGGTCAGTGAGCTGATCTGCGATAACTATGCGGGCCGGCTGAGCGAGCTGATTCGGCCGTACGGTCTGCAACTGTCGCTGGAAGGTTACGGTCACCTGTGCGTCGACAGTCTGAGTTATGCGGGCATCAGCGACCTTCCGATCAGCGAGTTCTGGGCGCGAGGAACGAACCGCTTTCCAGACTCTCTTGCGGGTGGCTTCACACCGTCGAGCAAAGCCATGGCCTCGGCAGCTCACGCTTACGGACGCCCGGTGATTGGTGCCGAAGCTTTCACATCCGACCGTGGCTGGCAAGACCATCCCTTTCTGCTCAAGGGGATGGGCGACCAGATGTTCTGCGAGGGCGTAAATCGGATGATCTTCAGTCTGGCAGCGCACCAGCCCTACGATTCCCTGATTCCAGGTTTGACGCACCGTCGTTGGGGTGAGCATATCAACCGTTACAACACATGGTGGAACTACGCGCGCCCCTGGATGGAATACCTCGCTCGCTGCCAGTACCTGCTGCAACAGGGGCGGTTTGTTGCGGACGTCTGCTACTGGCCAGGTGAGGGCGCGCCACTGAGCGTCTATGACATGGATCTGACACTGCCGGCTGGCTACGATTACGACCAGTGTTCCACCGAGCTGCTGCTGCAACTGCAGATTCGAGACGGCCAGCTGGAACTGCCGTCCGGGATGCGCTATCGATATCTGCTGCTGGCCAGTACCGATCGCTTGACGTTACCGGTAGCACGCAAGGTCGAACAACTGGTGCAGGATGGCGCGCGAGTCATCAGTCCACGTCGACCTCGCGGTTCGCCGAGCCTGGCAGACTATCCACAAGGGGATCTGGAGATCGAGAGAATTGCGGCAAGTCTGTGGGAATCGGGCCGCGTGGTATCGGGACAGACGATGGCGGAAGTCCTCGGGGCGGATGGTCTCCAACCCGATTTCGTTGGACCCGGTTTGCAGTACATCCACCGGCACGCAGAGGATCTCGATTTCTACTTCGTGGCGAACCCAAAGAACCAGTTGCGCGAAGTCGCCTGTACGTTCCGTGTGTCTGGCAAGGTTCCAGAACTGTGGGATCCGGAAACCGGTCGGATCTATGCAGCCACACAGTTTGCCGCGACGGACGATCGAACGACTGTGGACCTGCGATTTGAGCCGCTACAGAGTTGGTTCGTCGTGTTCCGACCGGGTGATCAGCAGGCGGACGTGGGCAGTCCCTGGTCTGCGCTGCACACGTTGCGGCCAATTGCCGGTCCATGGCAAGTGACGTTCGAACCACGCTGGGGTGGCCCCCCCCGGCCGGCCGAGTTCTCCGAGTTGCTCGACTGGAGCCAGCATCCGGACGACGCCATCAAGTACTACTCCGGCACCGCCTCGTACCGGCTCTCGTTTGACCTGTCCCCGTCGGAACTGTCGCCGGCCGACCAACGCCTGTGGTTGGACTTGGGCCAGGTGGAGGTGATGGCACGCGTCACGCTCAACGACGTCGACTGCGGCGTTGCCTGGAAGCCACCCTATCGCGTGGAGATCACGCCGGCAGCACGCTCCGGCGAAAACCAACTGCAAATCGACGTGGTGAACCTCTGGATCAACCGGATGATTGGCGACGAGCGACTCCCGGCAGACAGTCATTGGAAGGACTATGAAACTCTCATCGAGTGGCCCGCGTGGTTTGCCAATGGTCAGGCCAACCCGACGGGACGCCGTACGTTTACTACCTGTCGCCACTATCGAGCGGACTCTCCTCTGTCGGCCTCCGGACTGTTGGGACCGGTTACTCTGCAGTGGTCGTCGAGGTAGCCGTGTCAAGCTGGACCTGATCTAATCGGTGTAGACGCTCGCCGGCATCGCTGGTGAGCAACGGCCGGGCGCACGATGCAAAGGGAAGCGATGATGATACCACCACGTGTCAGTACGACGATTGCTCTGCTGATTCTGACCAGCACGTCATTTGCCAAAGCGGAAGATCGTGCTCCGAATTTCGTCATCATATTCGCAGATGATCTGGGGTATGGCGACCTGGGCTGCTTCGGTTCGCCGAGTATTCGAACACCACAGCTTGATCGAATGGCAGCCGAAGGGATGCGGTTCACGAGTTTCTATGCGCAGACCGTCTGTGGCCCCAGTCGTACTGCGATTATGACCGGTTGTTATCCGCTGCGCGTGGCAGAACGCGAAAACATCAAGAACATTCATCCGATCGTGCACGAGCAGGAAGTCACCATTGCTGAATTGCTGCATCCCTTGGGATATGGCAATGCGATGATTGGGAAATGGGACCTCGCCAGGCACGCGAATCGAGACTATTACGTCGACTTGCTGCCGCTCTCACAAGGCTTTGATCTGCATTTCGGGACTCCCTCCAGCAACGACCAGTGGGCTCAAACCGTCTTGCTGCGAAATGGCACGGTGATGGAAGATCCGATTCGCCTGGAAACCAGCACGACCCGACGATACATGGATGCTGCCATTGAGTTCATTATCAGCAACAAGTCGAGGCCATTCTTCGTCTATCTCTGCCCGAACATGCCACACACAGATCTGCACGTAGATCCTTCCTTTCGCGGAAGGTCGCAGCGTGGCCTCTACGGGGACGTCGTGGAAGAGATCGATTTCCATGTCGGTCGACTTCTTGATGTGTTACGCGATAACGGCCTGGCCGAAACGACCTACGTGGTGTTTACTTCGGACAACGGTCCCTGGTTGATCAAGAACCAGGGGCATCGTAATGGTCGTGACCCCGGCGATCACGGCGGATCCGCGGCGCCCTTGCGCAGTGGCAAGACATCGACCTGGGAAGGCGGGGTGCGGGTGCCGAGCATATTCTGGGCTCCCGGCCGTATTCCCGCCAACACCACGTGTGACCAGCTTGCCTCAACGCTGGATCTCTTGCCCACCTTTGCCGCTCTGGCCGGCACAACGAGGCCGGCGGATCGTATCATCGATGGAGAAGACATCCGACACCTGCTCTCGGGAAAATTCGACCAGGCCACTGCCGACAAGACGTTCTACTACTACTTCCTCACTCATCTGCAGGCGGTACGCCAGGGACGCTGGAAGCTCCATTTGCCGCGCCCCAAACCAGCCCCTTGGCTGGGCCAGTTTTCACCGAACCAGCACATCCATCCTGACGACGATCTGGCAATCAGCCGACCCTGGTTGTTTGATCTGGGAATCGATGTTGGCGAAGAACATGATGTGGCCGACCAGCATCCGGACGTGGTCCGCCAGCTCCTGTCGGTCGCGGAACTGGCTCGGACCGATATAGGTGACTACGATCGAATCGGCGCAGGCGCGCGGTTCTTTGACGCCGAGCCAAGGCGACCCGATATGGCCACAGGGAAATGATGGGCCGCCTGTCCGCGCAGTGTCACAGTGTCCCGATGTCACAGTGTCCCGATGTCTCAACGCGATGCACCGGCAATTCCTGGAGGACTTCGAAATGCATGTTCGCTCGATCGCTCTCATACTCCTGGTCTTGATCAGCTGGTGCGGCTGGCTCGCTGCCGCGGAGACCGCTCCGCCCAACATCCTGCTGGTGATGACCGATGACCAGGGATACGGAGATATCTCCCTGCATGGCAATTCGACACTCCAGACGCCGAATCTGGATCGCTTTGCCGCGGAGGGAATTCGGTTCTCGCAGTTCCAAGTCAGTCCCTATTGTGCGCCCACGCGCGCCAGCCTGCTGACCGGTCGGTATTCGCTGCGGACCGGTGTGACCAGTGTGACGCACAATATGGAAGTCATGCGAAAATCGGAACTCACGCTGGCCGAAGCGTTGCGGCCAGCCGGCTATCGGACGGCCTGTATCGGCAAGTGGCACAATGGTGAGCAATTTCCTCATGACGCGATCGGACAGGGCTTTGACGAGTTCTTCGGCTTCCGGGCTGGTCATTGGAACAACTACTTCGACGCCGAGCTGCTGCGGGGCTGCAGGCCGGTGCAGACTCAGGGCTACATCACCGATGTGCTGACCGATGAAGCCATCGCGTTCATGCAGCGCAATCGTGCGAGTCGTTTCCTCTGCTACGTCGCGTTCAACGCACCTCATACTCCATGTCAGGTGCCAGATCGGTATTTCGAGGCGTTCAAGGCGCGGGGACTCGACGACGAACTGGCAGCCATTTATGGCATGTGCGTCAATCTCGACGACAACTTCGGGCGGTTGATTGCCGCGCTGGACGAGCTGGAACTGCGCGACAATACGATCGTTCTGTTCCTGACGGACAATGGCGCGAACGGAGATCGTTTCAACGCGGGCATGCGAGGTTGGAAGACGAGCGTTCATGAAGGAGGAACGCGAGTTCCGCTGTTCGTGCAATGGCCGGCACGGTTCCGGCAGCCACGCACGATTCGTCAACTCGCCGCTCACATCGACCTCTACCCCACGCTGCTTGAACTGTGTGGCGTAGAGCCACCGTGGGGACCGGCCGTGGACGGAATCAGCCTGGTTCCCTGGCTCAGCGGCGAAGATGCGACGGTGGACCGGCAGGTCTTCATACACAGCAATCACCCGATGCCCGCGGTACCGTTTCCCGGCGGCATTCGTACCGATCGATACCGGTTCGTGTGTGAGAACCCTCGAGCAACCATCGAGCAGGCTCAGTGGCAGCTGTATGACCTGAAGTCTGATCCTGGAGAACAGGCGGACGTCGCAGCGCAGCGACCGGAGGTCGTTGGTGAATTATCTGCGGCTTATGCGCGATGGTGGGGTGAGGTGAAAAACGGCTACGCCCCGCGCCATCGGGTCGAGATTGGTCACGAACTGGAGAACCCGGTCACACTGAACGCGCCGCAGTCGATCCATCAGGGCGTGAAGTTCCAACACGGTCCTGGATTTGCGCATATGTGGCTCACGGACTGGAAAGGCACAGACGCCTGCATTGAGTGGCCGATCGAAGTTGTGACTCCAGGTGAATACACCGTGGAACTGATTTGTAGTGTGACCGAATCAGATGCCGGGGCGAGGATTCGTGTTTCGGCTGGCGGGGCGTTGGTGGAGTCCCAGACGCGTCCGTTTGCATCGACGGCGATTCCGCGACCCCATCGTGTCGCACAGGGACTCGAAACCTACGTCGACCGCAGCTGGGATCAGCAGAAGGTCGGCACCTTGACGCTCCCTGCCGGCTCGGCCACGCTGACCATCCAAGCGTTGTCGATTCCCGGCACTGCCGTGATGGACCTCAAGGGGATCAAATTGACCCGTTTGCCGTGAGTCTGCAGCCGCTCGCCCGTTCCTCCGCGACCCCCACGAGCTCTGCTCGTGCGGTGCATCAGATGGTGAGCTACGTCTCTGCTCGCCCCTTCCTCCCGCGACCCCCGCGAGCTCTGCTCGTGCGGTGCATCAGATGGTGAGCTGACCCCGACGAGCTCTGCTCGTGCGGTGGATCAGATGGTGAGCTACGGCGCTGCTCGCCCCTTCCTCGCTGACCCCCACGAGCTCTGCTCGTGCGGTGCATCAGATGGTGAGCTACGTCTCCGCTCGCCCCTTCCTCCGCGACCCCCACGAGCTCTGCTCGTGCGGTGCATCAGATGGTGAGCTACGGCGCTGCTCGCCCCTTCCTCGCTGACCCCCGCGAGCTCTGCTCGTGCGGTGGATCAGATGGTGAGCTGACCCCCGCGAGCTCTGCTCGTGCGGTGGATCAGATGGTGAGCTACGTCTCCGCTCGCCCCTTCCTTGCCGACCCCCACGAGCTTCGCTCGTGCGGTGCATCAGATGGTGAGCTACGGCGCCGGCAAGAGATTGCTGACCGTCTGCATCGAGTACTCGCCGAATCGCCGCACTGGTCAAGGTGTGTGGTGGAACCGGCCATGGCGGGAATGCTGCTTCGCATGCTTGACGACAGGTAAGAGCGACCGGCACGCTTGCCTGTATCGATAAAACGGCGCGACATCTGAATTCGTTACAGAAGAAACGGCAGCGATCCCGTACGCCGGCTGATTAAGGGTGAGGAGGCAGCGTGGTAGCTGACCATCTGATGCACCGCACGAGCGGAGCTCGTGGGGGTCGGCAAGGAAGGGGCGAGCGGCGATGTAGCTGACCATCTGATTCACCGCACGAGCGGAGCTCGTGGGGGTCTGCCAGGACGAAATCTCCTGATGCTTCAGGTCCCCATGCTGAGTGTGTTGTGCCGGCTGTGAGCCGTCAACAGGCTTGGCCCTATTGCTGCCATCGAACCAGCCGCGGCGCACCATGCGCGCGTGCAGACGCGGTGACGCGCCTTACATCGCCACCCAGCAACTGCCGATGAGCAGTTAGTCGCGTTCCACATCGGGCCGGTCGGTGGCCGGTCCTCCGCGACGCGCGTCATAGGGGATAAAGCGAGGGTTCAGGTAGTACGGAAACAGCCACAGATCGGTCTGCCAGTTCTTGACCGATACCGGATCCAAACGGGAGGCGCGAATGTTGGTCAAATAGAACCGCTCCTCGGGGTGAAGCTCCGCGAATAACCTGGCAACAGTGGGGATTCGCTCGGCCATGTCTTTCAGGAACGGATCTGTCTGCGGTTGGGACCAAAGCTTGCCTGCGTTGGGTTTGTCTCGAGGCGCGTCCCAGTCGCGGTATTGCAGGTTGAATCCGCGTTCTTTGTACCCGAACTTGTTCAGATCGTCATTGAGCCAGGCACGGTAGAAAACATACAGATTCACATCGAACGGCTCTTGTTGCAGTCCGGTCAGCTTCATGGGAAAGTAGATTCCGTCGCGTCCGCCGGTCAAGAAGGTAAACCGGAGCGGGTGTAACTCGATCGCGGTGTCTCCGGCAAGCTGTGCGTCGCTGACCTTCACACAGGCAAACACGTAGCCTCTCTCACGGTAGTAACTGATCACCTCTTCTCCGTTATCGATCCGCTGGTAGCCTTCCTCCTCGAGCCACTGGTTGAGCTTTCCGGGATCGTTTTCTTGCACAACGGCCACGTCAAATGACCCCACGATCTGGCGCGACAGCACATCCACTCCCTTCTCACCTCCGAATCCACCCATTCCGCCCAAGAATTTGCTCTTGGTTTTCCGCTGTGAGTCGAGACGATGTTCGACATAATTGAACAGCTCTTTGAACAGCTGGGCATCAGCCTTCTGCGTCACCGGTGCATTCGGCAGCGGGATGACCCACGCGAACCGGTCCGTCTCACCCTTGACAGATATCTTGAGAATCAGGTCTTCGGTTGCCAGTCCGTCTTCAGGACGATCGGTCACAATGATGATCGCCTCTTGAGCGCTTTCCGCGATCGACCCTTCGTACTTCTTCGGCCCTTTGACCAGCCCGTCGGCCACGGCCTGAGACGGCTGTAGCCAGAGGATGGTCCCCAGCAGGATCGTCATGCATAGACAGAATGTTCGGAATGCCATTTTATGCACCCTCGGAAAACATGACATCACTCTACGTCGTCCCGCGACAGATCATAACGGATACGCCACTGCTCGCGGGGAGGCTCTAACTCGCATTCTATCCCATCACGATATCGATTGCACTTGTTGAGTATTGGCCTCCAGGTGGAGGCCAACTCGGAACCGGATGGCTGTACTGGATGAACTTGCTTGATTCCGCTGGTAGAATGGTCCTGAACGACCTTGAAACCGGAACGGGCGGCGATGTTGCCGTTCCACCCTTCAGTTCCAACGTGGACATCACTTGCATGAACTGTCACCTCAGCATAGTCCTGTCGGTCATCGTGCTCCTGAATAACATCGGGACCGTCGGAGCGTCGCTTACGGACGATTCTGGCAGCGGCCCGTTTCAGGCGGATGCCCAGACGTTGCTGCTCTACCATTTCGACGATGCGGCGGGATCCGTCGCGAAGGACTCTAGTGGTTGCGGCTATGACGGTGACGTGCATGGTCCAACCTGGACGAGCGGTCGGTTCGGAGGCGGATTGCACTTCGACGGGGTCGATGACAGCGTGTTCTGCCAAATCACACCCAGAATGGAAGGCCTGCGGACACTCACCGTCGAGTGCTGGCTGCAGCAGGAACGCCCGGGCGGACGACAGTTCCTGGTTGGCCGCGATGTGAGTTTTCATTTTGACTTTAGCGAGGGCAGCAGTACCTCGCTGTCCCTGTATAACCAAGGCGGGACTGTGTTCAATGCCGACGGCAATCCGCACGTTCACCTGGGGACCGGACTCGGCGCCGTCCGCTGTGGTCGTTGGCACCACGTTGCCGCGACTTTTGACGGACAACAACTGAGTTTCTTCCTCAATGGAGTGCTCTGCAGTCGCCAACCGGCGGGCCGCGATTTCCTGCTCGGCGTCCCTTCGCGAGGACTTTGGATCGGCTGCTACGTGGGACAGGACTTCTGGTACTCAGGCAAGCTTGATGAAGTGCGCGTGTCGAACTGCGTGCGCTATGATCCGGAAAACAAGCTTCAAGTCGGCGAGGCCGCTTTCAAACTGCCAACTCCTCCCGTCCGCACCCGAACAGTACGTTCTCCGCGGACCACGGGGGCCGCACAACTGCAGGTCCGCCTCAAACGTCTCCACGGCCCGGCTGCGACCGGCACCCTGGCACTGAAGGCTCCCGGACGTCCGGCATCTCTGGTTGGCACGTTCGACCTGTCGAACACGGTCGAGGGGGGTACAACGTCGGTCATGTGCGACGTGTCGGACGAACTTCAAGCTCAAGGCCGCTATATGCTGGGCATCGAGGTCACCGACGGAGGAGGTTACCTGGCCGTCACGGGGGCGACCTTGACGAAAGGTACCAAGAGTGTGTCACAATGGTCGGGTGAAAGCATTTCGCGACGTACCTTCTCGCCCCCGGTCCTGATTCCACTTCCCTTCGGCGATCCAGCAACGACGCGACCTGACCGGATCCTGCTCACGCCCGACTCGCTCGACCGCTGGAGCGGCGCTGTGGAGTTCCTGCCGGCAGTGGACGATGCGCCAGCCTGGTTGTCGGGCACCGGCACCGCGGAATATTGGCTCGACATTCCCGCAGGGCACGACTATGCCGTGTTCCTTCGTTACGCGGCCCTATCGCCTCTGCCATGCGATCTGGTGGTGGACGGCATCGATCTGCACCCCTATCACATGGCTGCGCGCAACAGCACGGGTGGAGCTACGCCTTCGGAAGCGTTCTGGGAATTGCAGGGCCGCATCCACCTGACAGCCGGCCTCCATTGGATGCGGATGGAAGGAATCGTTCCGGAAGTCGTCGCCCTGCGACTCGATCCGGTTCCCCCGCAACCGGCCGCAACCTGCTCCTGGCAGCGCGATCCGGTCCCGGGCACTGACTGCCTGAGTCAGCTGGAAACGTGGACCGCCAATACTCTGTGTGGACAACCGCAAGAGGCCACGGCAACCGTCACGTCCCATGAGGACGACACGAGCCTGCAATTCTCGGCGACTTTCCGGAACACGAACCGGGAAGACCTGTTTGCCGGCGATGTGGTGAGCCTGGAGTCTTCGTGCGCGTGGGATCTGGAACCGTTCGGGCGACTGGCATTCCGGTTTGAGGGACACGGATCGGGACATGTGATCTCGCTCGTGCTTCGTGACATACAGGGCAACGAGCGGCTGATCTGGCGCTATCGGGACGCAAACGCAGAGAGCACGGACGTCGTGGTGCCGATTCTGTTCGAAGGCAACGACGTCTTCGACGCCGGTCGAGTGCGACAGGTGTGCGTTGTGCTGGACGAAGGCAACACGCGGGTCGACGAGGTCAACACGTTTCATGGAACGCTACGGCAGATGCGTTGGGAACGTCGCGACGTTGTGGTGGCTCCCGACGGCTATGATTGGGCGATCGCTGCCGCGCGGGCCAGGCTGGCAGGTGCAAAGGGCGAGGAGAAGGCACAGGAGCCACTCATCGCACCAAGTTTCCAGCCCTGGACGCGTCCGATCGTTCCGGAAGAACACTCCCGCTACGCCCAAACCTCCCCGCTTCCGGTGACACGTGCGACGCTGGGATATGAATTGCACTGCACCGGCGCCCGCTCGATCGATAATGCATCGCTGGATCAGTTCCACAAGCACTATGATTTCGGCGACGTGTGCTGGCCCCACATCGGCATCTGTCCTCAGCGGCGAGATTACGCCACTGACGCGGATTACAGCGCAGCACTGATTCGGATGGAGGAACAACTGGCGGCGGTTCGCGACCGTGGCCTGTTCCTGTTCGATGTCTGGGGTTACGTTCCATTCGACAGCAACTACCCCGCGCGCGTCGCACCGGAACATCGAGAGATCCTGATTCGGGTCTTCGGCGATCGCTTCTTGGGATTTGACAACGGCGAACAGGATGGACGTTACATTGGCGGTTTTGCCTCCCCTGGTAAGCATCGCAATCGCCGCGAAGGCTGGGATGACTTCGTGCGATGGGACGAGATGGTATGTAACGACAGCCAGAATTACATGAATGCGACGGGCTCGCTCAATTTCTCGCACTACTACGGAGAACGAAACT
The DNA here is from genome assembly GCA_041752115.1 of Pirellulaceae bacterium. Lineage (GTDB taxonomy): Bacteria > Planctomycetota > Planctomycetia > Pirellulales > Pirellulaceae > JAJRVM01. The sequence goes on from JBGSHS010000015.1 coordinate 11,750, forward strand.
GCCGCACCCTGGGGTTGGAGACGGCCCAGGGACTGCCGAGCGACACCTTGATGTTTTCGTTTCTGCGTGGCGCAGGCAAGGAATACGGGCGGTTGTTGACACAGGCCACGTCCGTCTGGAACCGTTTCGGCTACAAGATGTACCACGGTCGCCGCACTGAGTCTCCAGGAGGATACGGATACGGTCCGAACAAGGGGTGCTCCCTCAGCCTGCACAAGCGGCTGTTTCTGAGCAGTTATCTGGGAGGTCACAGCATCGTCGGGACCGAAACCGCGCAGTTCACTGCGGATGTTCTGCCTGACGGCGCTCCCGAACTCAGCCCGCTTGGCCAACAACACCTAAAATTGCGTGACTGGTTTCGGCGCCATCCCGACCGCGGTGTGATGTATACGCCGGTGGCCATCATGTTGGACTTTCACCACGGTTGGAACATGCCGCGCCATCTCTATCGCGGAGACATGTACAAGATCTGGGGCAAGTTTCCGTACGAGAAAGGGGACTATGCCCTCGACGGACTGTTTCGCATCATCTGGCCCGGCTATGAGGATTGCAGCTACTTGCGGAACGAACGCGGCTTTCTCACCCCCACTCCGTTCGGCGACATTTTCGATGTCGTCACGAACCGTTGCCCCGGGGAGGTGTTGGAACAGTATACCGCACTGATGCTGATGGGTGACGTGGAAATGACACCGACGCTCGTCGAGAACCTCACCGCATTTGTTCAACAGGGCGGCGATCTGCTGCTCACCGCCGAACAGGCTCAGACCTTGCCTGACTCGTTGCCTGGCCTCCAATTCGGAAACACGCGTCTCGGATTTCTGTCACGCGACACCACCTCAGGCCAGATCTGGGACGAACTGCCCTATTCTTACCGAGAAGTAACGGTCCAGTCGGCCGTTCCTCTGCTCACCAACGAGGCGTGTGATCCATTGTTGACCGTGAACCAGGTCGATCGCGGTCGCGTGATTGTCTGCTCAGTCGACCACTGGATGACCGACCCCGTGACTTATCGCTGTCCCGAAATCGTACACATGCACCCACCCTACCGTTGGCTGCAGGGAATCGAAGCCACTTTGGGTTGCTATTTCAGCTCGTTCAGCCCAATCAGTGTGAGTCCGCCAGGACTAGGAGTGACATGCTGTGTCTTCACCGACGAACCTCGTCGAATTCAGGTGGGGCTGTTTAATAACGAGTTGTTTGCCGATTACAGAGGAACGCTGCAGCTTCGCTTGGGCACACCGAAATCGGTGCGCAGCGCACTTCGGGAACAGGACCTGGATCCAGGACAGCCGTTATCGATCGTGCTATCCGCCGGCGACGTCGACGTGCTTGACGTGAGATGGTGACAAGGCGCCTGTCGGCGTGACAACCCCGGCAGGAGTATGGCACGTGGAGAGGGCGAGGGTACAATGCGGCCCTGTTCCGAGCCATGGGATCGCGGGAAAACCAATATCCATGTTTGGAGCTACCGTCATCAGACGGTGGGCGGGCGGCTTCCCACGCTCCGCGCGAGCGTGGCTACGAGAGAAACGCCGACGCTGCTTTTCCCTCATCCCTTAGTTTACGGCGTACGATGCGACGCCCAGTGGTGAGCGTGACACGAGCCGAGAGTAATAAGCGTTGGGAGGAAGAATATGAGCAGGTCCATGAGTTGTTGTGTGTTTGCCACGCTGGTCGTGGCCGTGTCGATGGGCAGCGCCGACGAGCCAAAGTCAGCGCCGCGAGTCTATGGTGTCGGCATCGTAGGCAATTGCTGTACGCATGGAGCGGGTGTCTGCCAGATGTTCAAGAACCATCCGCGGACGCGTGTCGTGACCGCGTTCGAAGCGGACCCGCGGCGCGCGGAGGAACTGCGGCAGGCCCTGGGCGGAGAATTGGCCGCGTCGTACAACGCCGTTATTCATCATCCTGAAGTGGAGATCGTGGCCATCACGTGCGATCCATGTGACAAGCCGCAGATGGTCGAAATGGCCGCCGCTGCCGGCAAGCCGGTCTTTCTGAACAAGCCCGCGTGCGCCAGCCTGGACGGCGCGCGCCGGATTGCCGCTGCAGTGAAGAAATTCAACGTGGTTCTGGTACATGACATACCTATGGTACGCTCGGTTCCTGTCTACGCCAGGTTGCTGGATGAAGTACGAGCGGGCAGACACGGAACCGTGCTGGGCTACCACCACCTGTTCGGGATGAACTTCGATCCCGACTTTGACCTGGCGACCACGTGGCCCGAACGGTTGGACCCACCCGAGAAGTCGGGAGGCGGCGAGATGACCAATATGGGCTGCTACGCGATCGACTTCGCGGTGTCCCTGTTCGGCCGACCGAAGAGTGTGCACGCCAAATGGCGGAAGAACTGGGACGTCTACCGACAGGCTGACGTCGAGAATTTCGGTCAGATCGTACTCGATTATGGCGACTTCTTCGCCTTCCTCGAAGTGGGAAAACAACAACTCGCGGGCGAGCGGCGGCACAGCAATATCCTCACGATCAATTTCGAACATAAGACACTTCTGATGGACGCCAGCGCCGGTGTTGTGACCGTGAATCACGTGCTACAGAGTTTTGATGAGTTCGCTCAAGGCGCTCAGGCGGTCAGTTCACTGGACCAACTGATTGCTGCCATGGAAAATGGCATTCCGCCATCCTCCAACGCGGAAACGATCCTGCTCGCGACGGAAACCCTGATGGCCGCCTATCAATCGATTGTCGAGAATCGGGCGGTCACGCTGCCGTTGGCCTCGGGCGAGAACCCGCTGGTGGCCGAACGCGGGAAATGACCGGCCAGGAAATGTCGAATGACGAAAGACTCAATGACGAAAGACCCAATGATGAAAGTAGTCCGATAGACAAGAATGCCGTCCCGGAAGCGAGCTTCGCCAAGTCCTTTTATGGGGTCAGGTTGGTTCGTCATTCGAAATTCGCTATTCCATTGATCATTGGGTACTTCGTCATTCGTCATTCGGCTCGGGGGTTGCCGAATTGCGCATGGTCTGTTCGTGCAAATCGAGCAGTTACTTGCTCACCTCGTGCGCCTCTGTATCGCAAGTTCAATGCCGGGCGGGCGGAAGCTGCCAGAACGTGCCGGCGATGAAGCAGTTACTGCCTGCCGTGTTGTGGTAGTAGACGGTCAAGATGGTCCCGTCGGCCAGCTGAATCGACGTCGGATAGCCCAGGTCGCCATCGTCCACGATCCGAGGTTGTCCCGGCGGCGTACCGCCGTCCATGCGCAACACGATCTCGTTGTCCACGTCCCATGTTTGACCCTGGTCGGAGCTGATACAGGCCCGCACTCCCAGCGGTGCACGCCGATAGCCGTAGGTCATCAACAGCCGGCCGTCGCGGAGCGGCAGCAGGTGCTGCGGGTAACCCCACACCGGTGTCTTGCGCACGGCCTCCCAGGTCCGACCGCGGTCGGTCGAACGAATAATTCGAGCGAAACCGTCCAGATCCACTCGGGCGCAGAAGATCCAGCACAGGTCGGGCATCACGCACAGAAACGGCTCGTCGTACCAGACGTAATCCGTCGTGCCCTCCAGGTACATCGTGTACGTGGCGATCCCGGCTGGTTCCCATGAACGACCGTAGTCGCGCGAGCGGTAGGCGGCGTCGGCCTGCAGGAGAGCGGATCGGTTCTGGATGGTGGTGAAGTCGGCCTGAACGACCCGTTTCAGACCGCCGTAGAGAATGTAACCGTTTTCGTCCTCGACACCACCTTTGGGTCCGAACACAGGGGTTGCCGCCGGCTCGGACCAGCTGCGGCCACCATCGCGCGACGTGCACATCACATCGGCTGAGAACAACAGCAGCGTGCCATCGCGCATCTGGAAGACACTGGGATCCCGATCATCCACGTCAGGAAGGTCCAATGCGGTCACACGAGGCAACCAGGTCCGACCGCCATCCTCGGAGCGACTCAAGCTCACCTTACCGGTCGGTTCTGTTGCGTGCATCGTCCCCTCGCGGTAGACGACGACCAGTTCGCCGTTGGGCAACAGAGCGACGCCGGGAAATGCAAAGTGCTTGTCTGTGTCCTCGACAATCGTCACATGATCAGATGCCAGATAGCGTCGAACGATTCGGGGCGACGCCTCGATAGGCGACTCTGTGGGCACGAACCGAAATCCGTACAGGTAAACGGGCTTGCCGAGACTCCTCACGATCAGTTTGCGGTTGGTCAGCGGCCAGCCGCATCCGGCCAGGACTTCCACATCGAAGTGCCGGCCAGGGAATCCCTTGGCACCTACAATCTCCGAACGACTGCCGTCATCCAGTGCCAATTCGAAGGCCATGGGCAGCCCGTCATCGCCACGTCCAACTGTTGCACTGCCACCGGAGTCAACAGCTCGTATCTGAACAAAAACATCATACGTGCCCTGCAGCTGCAGCTCGACAGACAGCGGCGGGACTTTGATGCCGGCGTTGAGCAGATTAGTCGGCCAACGCAACTCGGGAGGCGAGTTCGGCGTGCGCAGCAGCCAGGTGTCCGAGTCATGTGGCTCCATGACGATTGCGTTGGCCGGCGCGACGCGTCCTGCGGTGATCAGCTGGCCAATATCGTACCTGACTTCACCGGTCACTGCATATTCCGGCACGTCGGCTTGTTGGAGTTCCGACTCCGCTGAGGCTGCAGACTGTAAAGTAATGCCGCCAAGAATGCTCAGAAGGACGGAAGCACGACAGAGCCTATTGAGCCAACTGGACATTGCATCGCCTCCCTTAAGGCTTCGGCGAACCGGTCACGGCAGCGAACACAGACTGTCCGGCTAGACGCATCAGTGCGGCTACAGGGGAACCGGAGCAGTACCAAGATAGCACACCTGCTGGCGGGAAGCACGATACTCAACTACACCACGCCGGGCTGTCGGGCTGGTGCCCTCTCGGGGCTCGTTGCCTGATACCCTTTTCGACCGGCGATTCACAGGGCTCGGTGATGCGTACCTTCGGTCATAACCAGCGGGAAGTATCAGCTGGCGTGGTTTCGGTAGTCCAGACAAATGGCCAGGTACTCCCGATCGCAGCGTTTGCACAAGTAGTATGTCTTGAGGACTGGCGTTAGGCCGCTAATTCGGGCCCGTCCTATGCCCAGGGGAGGCTTGGCCCACAGAGCCCCATCGGGGATCCGATTCTCCGGTTGTATAGCACGCTCCGCCCCACCGTACCGGAAATTCTGAGCGAATCCCATGCTCTTCCCGCACCGTGGACAGCGACGAGGATGGGTTCGCTCATAGAAGAAACCGATCATCGTGCCGAAGCCGGCTCCCACTACGACAAACACCCACAACGGAGCAGTCGGACCGTTTGGCCCAAGCGACTGTGACAACCAAACGCTGCCACAAGCGAAGATTCCGAGAGCAGCCCAAGCTCCCCACCACACCAGATGCCGGAGGCCAGGCAGTCCTTTATAGGTGAGCAGAGCCCCAGCCAAAGCCCCCAGGATCGCAAACCACCCCAGGGACGACACTGGCTCCCGGCGAAGGACCCAGAAAAACAGTCCGCTCGAAGTGCCGACGGTCATCCAGAATAGAATCGTTATCCACGTGCGAAGCGGGCTCGGATGGCGCGAAGGATACACTTCCGCGGCCGCCGCCTGATCCACCGCTTCGACAACTTCCCGGCGTTGTTGCTGGGGCTGCGTCGACTGCCGCTCTTTCCGATCACCCTGGCGTCTTCTCTTCGCCACGACCGGTCTCCTGTTTCCACCCGCGATGTCTGTGCTTGGCTCACAAGGAGCCTCCAGAACGCTCGCGAATCTGGGGCTTCAGCCAGGCATGAGCTCGTGCCGCACGTGACTTGGTCAAGATTCTTTTCGGACTTACATGTACGCTCCTGGAAGCTTCGATCATCACTTAACGCTTCGATCGTCGTCTGTCTCGTAGACAATCACCCCATCTTGGATGACTTTCTTGATCTTCCACATTTCCGAAATGTCCTTCAGCGGATCGCCATCAATGATGAGCAGATCGGCTATCTTACCCTGTTCAACCGTCCCCAAATCATCGCTCCGGTCGACATGTATGGCCGCGTCAACAGTTGCCGCTCGAATGACCTGTTCGGTACTCAGGCCGGCGTTCACCATTAACTCGAGTTCGCGGATGGTCGTCTTGCCGGGTGCTGCATTGCCGAAGGAATCCGTTCCCAAAGCGATCTTGACACCTTGATCAGACATGCACTTGAGATTGTGCTGTGTGACCTTAAGATCAAAGTCCTCAGGAAACAACTCGGCAAGTTGCAGTGTTGGCACGTAGAATGCATTCCGCTCGCGGAGCAGTTCGGCCAAGCGTGCGTCACTGAGTCTCTCGGTCTGTACGCCATGTTCTACTCCGTCGGCTCCAGCCTCAACCGCGTCGCGCACCTCCTCCTTTGCCCACGTGTGCACGATGGCTCGCAAGCCATGTCGGTGAGCATCCTTGATGATGGCGTGCATCAGGTCTTTCGAAAGTCGGTTGACAGGGCTGCCATCGGTCTGTTTCCGGAGCTGACCATCATAGACCACTTTGATCGCATTCACCTTGCGAGCAACCAACTGGCTCACGACCTGGTGGACATTCTGCTGCGTGGACACCTCTTGGCAAACCTGCGAACTAGCCCATTCGTCCTGTGAAAAAAGCGTGGCAGACGGATGTCCGTTTGGGCACGATATGCAGGATCCGACAATCAGCAGACGAGGGCCTGCAATGGCACCGGCTCCGACTTTCTCGCGCAGTTCCACAATCAGATCGATGGCGTCTCCAACTGACCTGACCGTTGTCACACCATGGCGAAGATACTGTTGGAGGTTCTTCGGCACGACATCGTCAAGATATTTCCGGTACGCGGTTTCGCCTGCCACTCCACTCGGCTGAATCAGATGGACGTGCGTATCGATCAGCCCCGGCATCACCGTCATGCCTCGGGCGTCGATTCGCGCTGCGCCATCCACCGAAGGTTGCTCTCCCGCCGATACGCTGGTGATCCGTTTGTCGTGAATGATGACCGTTGCATTCTCGAATGTCCGGCCGTCGCCTACAATCACCCTCGCATTGTCAATGACGAGAGGTGCTTGAGCATCTGCCACGCGTGAAGCTACCGTGGCTATCACGGTGCAAGTGGTGAAACAGACGACTCGTAGCCAAGGGCGATTGCCCTGTTGTTTTCGCGCTTCGATCATAACTCCCTCTGTTTTCACGATAATGGCAAACGAGTGGACAATGACGCGGCCGAACAGCAAAGCGAATGCGACCAAGACGCCGACGCGGAAATTGCCAGCACGCTGGCGGTGGCACATGAAGAGTTGTGACGGCTCCCTGGTTGGCACTATTCTTTGGCTGCCGGTTTCCGTTCCACAACCAGATTCAGATTGTCGCTTTTCGCCCCATCGACGGTCACATCAGTCCAATCCACGGTGTAGCGGTTTTCAGCGGTTCTCTTGACGGTCACGGTCCCCTTCATCTCACCTTCGGCGGAGCGAACAGCGCCCCTGCCGGTAAGGGTGTTTTCGTCCTTGATCTCGTAGCTCACTAATCCGACTTCGCCATTGTCTCCGCACCAGCCGTGGATCATTCGCTGCTGGACGCCGTCCCAACCAAAGATCCACGCCGCTTCACGTCCTTCGTTGTCTTTAGTGGTCCCAATCAGGGCTGCGCCTTTGGCAACCAGTTTCATGTTCATTTCGGCCACACCCTCGGCACCTGAGATTTCCCACGTTCCCGCAAAGAATTTGGCCCATGTCTTGTGCGCCTCCTGGGCATTGGCACAAGTCGCGAACATCAGCACGACAACCAGAGTAAGAGAAAACTGTTTCATGGCTGATTCTCCAAATGGACGGGCATTTCAAGGAAACACGAAACCGCCACGCATTATCGATCTCTGCTCAACCGCGTTCAACTGGCTGTCGATAGGATCGTACTAGCTACCGGGGGGTGGAAGCGGGATTCTCGAGTGTTCTTGAGCCACGCATGCTGCCTTGTGCATACTGCGTCACCATTTGGAAAGCCACCTACTTCGGTTGACATAATCGAATAGCACCCGTTCTGGCCCTGCGTAAGACTCGCAGACCGCCTTACGGTTGGGGCCGGGACGACCGCGTCCAACTCCACGCGCTGGTGATCACCACCGCGTTTGAGGCTCTTTCGCTGTCGTGCCCGCTCGATCAGGATCCGGCGCATGGCCTCGGCCGCGGCCGCAAAGAAGTGCCCGCAGTTGTCCCAGTGTTGCCCTCCTTCGGCGTCCACCAGCCGGAGATACGCCTCATGCACCAATGCCGTGGCCTGCAGGGTCTGGCCAGGTTTCTCGCCGGCCAGCTTGGCGGCAGCCAGTTTGCGGAGTTCATCATAAACCAACGGAAGCAGTTGCTCGGCGGCAGCAGCGTCGCCGTCATGGATCTGCGACAGGATGCGGGTGACGTCGCTCATAGGACCATTCCTGGTGGTGGTGGAACGGCTCCCATTGTAGCGTCGATTCAGCCTCCATGCCTCGTCTCTTCATTTTTCTGGCCGCAGATGTCATATCGCGGAGTGAGCAGGTGGACCGGGTCGGAGAGTACGAGCGGGGAAGCGTCCATACCTTCCGTCAATCGGAACGCGGACAGGTGATTTCGGCCGTTGTTCGCAGCTTCCCTCAGTTCTGCTCGCGCGAAACATGGGAACATCGCCCTGTGCTCCGATCTTCTCATCTTCTGCCAGGCGGGCAGCGAGTCGATTCGATTGTACGTCTTTCGCGGCGTGGCCCTTACACCTTGATTCAGCGAACTCGCGGCGAGGCCATTTCGAATGGTGCCCGTGGGCGTTCCATACGCTGGCGCGCCTCAAGCACAAGCTCGACACCACCCGAGGATGCTCGCGTCCATCACATCACCCACTCGAGAGTCGACGTCCAGCCCCAGGCTCCTTCAAACTCACGAGATCAGCCCAGGTCTTCCACAGATTTGCCGACCGTTTCGTCGAGACCCACCGGAGCTTCAGCCTGCGGGCGGAGCCCCGACGATACCCAACGGACGCTGGCGCTTCCAGTCGCCACGCGTGAAATCGGGCACCGGCACCGGGGCACTTCCGTTGGCGACCGACGCGATGCTCAGCGGAAAGATACTGCTCCACGCCGCGGCATCATACACCGTCATGTCCAGCGGCAGGCCTTCGCGGAGACACTGAATCAATCGCCAGTTCATGATGAAATCCATGCCGCCATGGCCACCGGACCGTTGCGCCAGTGCGCTGAGCTGCTTCCAGAGCGGATGGCCATACCTGGCGTGGTACTCAGTCAGATCCGTTTCCCAGCTGTCCGGATTGCCGTCCAGGTGGATACGCGGCGGGTAATCGTAAAACGAGCCCTTCGTGCCACAGATGCGGTTGATGCGACTGTAGGGCAGTGACAGGGCGAAGGACTTCTGCAGCATGATCGTGCGTCCGCGGGCGGTTCGGATGAGCGAAGTGTTGATGTCGCCACAGGCGTACTCTTCCCGCCGACGTGGATCGTCGTCCGGCAGCGCGTCACGCCGCTCGCTCAAAGCCTGTTCGAGCGAACTCATCGAGACCAGGAAATCGAACCTGTCACCACCGTGGATCCCCAGATATTGCGCGATCGGACCCAGTCCGTGCGTGGGGTAGAGATTCCCGTTGAACTGTTGTACGAAGCGCCGCCGCCAATTCGTGGCACTGGCGTCCTGCAGCATGAAATCGCGAGCCTCGTGCAGGTAACCCGCTTCCCCGTGGGTCAACTCGCCCAACACGCCTTGACGCACCATGCTGAGGACCAGCAGTTCGGTTTCGCCATAGCAGCAGTTCTCCAGCATCATGCAGTGGCGCTGAGTCAACTCCGCCGTATCCACCAGCTGCCAGCATTCCTCCAGGGTAATTGCGGCCGGCACCTCGACCGCCGCATGCTTTCCGTTCTGCATCGCGCTGGCCGCCATCCGCACATGCCAGTCCCAGGGCGTTGCGATGTAGACGAGATCAAGATCGTCTCGCTGGCAGAGATTCTCGTAGTCAGTTTCATTCGCGGTGTAGGCGGCTGGCTTCGGTCGCCCCTTCGCAATAACCTGCTGCTGAGCCGCTTCCGCACGAACCGGCACGACATCACAGACCGCTCTGATCTCGACGCCGTCGATATCCAGCAGGTTGCCCAGCAATCCGGATCCACGAGCACCCACACCGATGAAACCAACTCGCACCTGGGAAAGTGGTGCCGTCGTC
>JBGSHS010000016.1:0-7295 GCA_041752115.1 Pirellulaceae bacterium
CCGCACACAACTGGTGCCCAAGAACGACTTCGAAAAGAAAATCCTCGCCGTCATGGACGAAATGCGGGCCGGCCCCCGCTATGCCAACGTCGCCACGGACGACGGTCGCTTGCTCCGCATGCTGGCCGAGACGATGGGAGCCAAGACGGTTGTCGAGATCGGCACGTCGACCGGTGAGTCGGGGGTCTGGTTCGCACTGGCACTCCGCAAAACCGGCGGACATCTCTACACACACGAAATAGACGAAGGACGAGCGAAGGTCGCCGCCGAGAATTTCCAGAAGGCCGGCGTGGATGACTTGATCACGATTGTCATGGGCGACGCTCACGAAACGGTCAAGCAGTACAAGGACCCGATCGACATCCTGTTTCTCGATGCCGACAAAGAAGGTTACATCGACTATCTGCAGAAACTGGTTCCCCTGATTCGCCCGGGCGGCCTGATCATCGCTCACAACATGAACACTCGGCAGGCCGATCCAGGGTTCGTGAAAGAGATCACCACGAATCCCGACTTCGAGACGTTCTTCCTGCTCCCCGAAGGGACGGGCGTGGGAGTCACCATGAAGAAGCGGTAGACCCGCTTGGCGCACCAGCCTGCCATGAAAACTCGCTCGATTACGGAATATTCAGGCTTCTTTCGTCATTGGGTATTTCGTCATTCGTCATTGCTGGCAGGGTGAGCATCGGCTCAGGTTTCTTGGTATACTGGTCTGCATCCTGCCGGCATGGTCGGGTGCCAACCTGGAAAGATGAAGGGCCGGGACAAATGGCCCGGTTGATCATTGTCCTTCCTGAGGAACTACTCCCGTAGCTGCGACCAGGACGATCTTTCCTGGCCTTTCACGTCCCCAGGTTCCCACCCGACGAGAACAACTCATGGTTTGCCGCTGCCGTCCTACTCGGACTCAACTGTCCTTGACCCTCTTGTCGCTCCTGTTGGCCTTCGTGGTCCGCGACGTCGGTGCCGACGATCCGACGGAGACGTTGTTTTGCGTGGGCACGGCAGACAGCTACGCGGCCGAATTCGGATTGGCTCGGGATGGATCGGGCTATGCGGCCTTTGCCGAGGTGTTTCCGGAGCCGGTGGAGTTTATCGTCGGCGCGAGCCGGCCGATCGAGTGGCCGTTTGTTCATCCATCAGCTCGCGATAGCTGGGCAGGCGGGAAGCCACATACATTCTCGATCCATTTCACTGCGGACATCGCGCATCCAGAACCGCTCTATTTGATCCTCGGTCTGGCCGGGGCACATCCGGCCGAACCGTCTCGAGTTACCGTCAGCGCGGCGGGGGTCGAACTTCCCAGCCAAACGGCTCCGGCCGGAGCCGCCAACGTCGTCGGGTCGCCTCGCGAGCGTGGCGAACCGCAGACGATGATCTTTGCCATACCGTCGGGCACGATTCGTCCTGGTAACAACGTACTCACCATCCGGTTGGACGAAGGGAGTTGGATCGTCTACGACTACGTAGCGCTGCGCAGCGTCGCCGCTCCACTCGACTTGGCCGCTGGTGCTTCACCCGATCTGCTGGCCCAGCTGCGTGGCGGTCCGATGCGGCAGGTGGAGGAGGTGGTGTTTGCCGTACGCCAACGTGGCAAAGACGGACACTGGTACGCGAACTTCGGCTATTACGCCAACAGCGAGGTGGAGCAGAGCTACTTCCAACCGCATCAGAGTGGAGGCAAGCTGGTCACCTACGGCGAAGGAGGAAGACTCTGCCGGTTAAATCTCGACACTGGTGCCGCCACGACCATCCTGGAGGACTGCACAGGCGGGATCCGCGATCCGGTCGTCAGTTATGATGCCGGCAAGGTCCTGTTTTCGTATCGAAAGGGAGACAGTGAGAACTATCATTTGTATGAGGTAAACAGCGATGGCAGCAACCTGCGACAGCTGACGGACGGTCCGTTTGACGACATCGAACCATGCTATCTGCCGGACGACAGCATTGTGTTTGTCTCGAGTCGCTGCAAGCGGTGGGTCAACTGCTGGGTGACTCAGGTCGCGGTGCTCCATCGTTGCGACGCCGATGGCTCGAATATCCGCCCCATCTCGGGGAACCTGGAACACGACAATACTCCCTGGGTACTTCCTGACGGTCGGATCTTGTACCAGCGATGGGAGTACGTCGACCGCTCGCAAGTCGACTACCATCACCTCTGGACGACGAACCCGGACGGTACTGGTCAGATGGTCTACTACGGCAATCTTCATCCGGGAGTCGTGATGATTGATGCGAAGCCGATTCCGGGCAGCAAGAAGGTGGTCGCCGTCTTTTCGCCTGGGCATGGCGCCAATGAACATGACGGCTTTCTGACGATTGTCGATCCGTCCAACGGTCCCGACGATCGATCGCAGGCCTTGAGTTTTTCTCGTACGCCACACTTCCGCGACCCCTGGGCATTTTCGCCGGAGGCCTTCCTGGCTGCCTGCGGCACACAGCTGGTGGTCATGAACGACCTGGGAGAGGCTCAGTCGATTTACCAGCTCAGCCAAGAGGACATCCAGGCGGGTCTGGAATGTCACGAACCGCGGCCTTTGATTGCCAGGCCTCGCGAACAGTTGATTCCCCCGAGAGTCGACGGAACCAGCGACAGCGGGACGTTGGTCCTGATGGACATTTATCGAGGCCGCAACATGACGGGCATCCGCCGCGGTGACATCAAGAAGCTGCTCGTCATGGAGTCACTCCCCAAGCCGATCAACTACACCGGCGGTATGGACCCGCTCACCTATGGCGGCTCGTTCACACTCGAGCGTGTGCTGGGCACCGTGCCGGTCGAAGAGGACGGGTCAGCCCACATGCAGCTGCCGGCCCTGCGCAGCCTGTTCTTCGTCGCGCTGGATGAAGACGACGTGGCGGTGAAACGGATGCAGAGCTTTGTGACCGTTCAACCGGGTGAGGTTACAGGCTGTGTCGGGTGTCACGAGCAGCGCCACGAGACGTTCCTCCCGCGCTATAACCTGGAGGCGCTGCAGCGTCCTCCCAGTCAGATCGCACCGATTGACGGTGTGCCGGACGTGTTCGATTTTCCTCGCGACATCCAACCCATTCTCAACCAGCTCTGCGTCGACTGTCACGATTACGAGCGGACGGAGCGCGGCGGGCCGTACGCTGGAAATGTGGTCTTGTCAGGCGACCATGGTCCCATGTTCTCGCATGCCTATTTCGCGATGACCGTCCAGCGTCTGTTCAGTGACAACCGCAACGACCCGAAGAGCAATCTCGCGCCACGCTCGGTTGGCTCGGCTGCCAGTCGGATTCTGAAGATGCTCGACGGCTCCCATTACGACGTGGTCGCCGATGCTCGACAGAGGCAGGTCCTACGACTCTGGATCGATGCAGGAGCTCCCTATCCCGGCACTTACGCAGCGCTCGGCTGCGGCGCGATTGGCGGCTATCAGCAGAACGCTCAAGTCAACACCGACTTCGATTGGCCGACCACGGTGGCTGGCGCCGAGGTGATTCAGCGCCGCTGCGCCGCCTGCCACCAGGGCGACAACGTGCTGCCTCAAGCGCTGTCGGATGAGCGAGATGTGTCGTTCTGGCGATTCAGCCTCCACGACCCGCGTCTGAAACTGTCGCGTCATATCGTGTTCAATCTCACGCGGCCGGAGAAGTCCCTGCTCCTGCTGGCGCCACTGGCCAGGCAGGCGGGTGGCTGGGGAAGCTGCCAAGATATCTCAGGCAACGTGGCTGAGGTTTTTGCAGACACACAAGACGCCGGCTACCAGATACTGCTCGCCATGGTCGTCGCCGGTCAGGCGGAACTGGCGAAGATGAAACGATTCGACATGCCGGGATTTCAGCCGCCTCCTCCCTACCTTCGAGAGATGCGGCGGTTCGGCATCCTGCCGGCCGACGAGCGGGACGTTGAGTCTGCGGATGGATATGCATTGGACCGTAAGTACTGGCAGTCGCTCTGGTACCGCCCGTCAGCTCCGGCTCCCCAGAACTAAGTCGACAACCACCGGCAGATGGTCCGACGGAAACCGTCCGTCGGTCTGGTTGTCGAGCGTGCGATGGCGATGCACTTGGGTCCCAGGTCGGACAAAAATGAAGTCGATCCGGCGATTCGGCACAATCGCGCGAAATCCGTTCCAGGTGGAATCGGCGGACCAGAAGCTGCGTTCTAAACTCTTTGGCCGTCCGATCTTCTTGTCATTCCATCGTTTTGTCTTCGTCTGGCGAGCTCGGCGCTGCGCGATCTTGCACAGCATGCTGGTTTGTCGTGATAATGGCAAGTGACGCGTGACCTGCGTCGTGGCCTGCAACTGAGCCTGGACCGAGGAACGTTTCTCCATGATCAATCCAATGCACCTTCACCGCCATCTGCGTGTCTGTCCAGGTCAAGGTGTCGTTCGCAACCTGGTGCTCGGCACCACGTTGCTCACTGCGCTGACACTCACTGGCACGGCTCCCGCTCAACAGATTCTCCATCTGAGCGACGATGCAGTTCAAACGCCTCTGGTCCGCGAGAACGGAAGGCCTTCCTTTGGCTCTGCCACCGCCAGGTTCAACGGTGCACCGGCAACATGCTCGACCGACAGCAACTGCGGCTTCTCGGTCATCGCCTGTGCGTCCGGTCCGCAACTGGCCGTGATGGCACCGGCCAACAGGCTGTCGGCCGCCGTCAACACGGGTGAGACCGTGGAAGTGTCGATTCCGGTCGAGGGCCATGAACAGGCACTCACGGTCACGGCTGACGTCGTGGTGCCAGGCGGATCGGCCGTCGATGTGGAGCTGGCGGCAGGCGATCAGATCGCGCGTCGCCGCCTGAATGCGGGCGAGTCGACTCAGCTGCAGCTGGCCGTCAAGCCGGTCAATGCGGACGAGCCGGCAGGGGGTCGTACGATCGTCTGCACGACCCGTGGTGTGGACGGTGAGTCGTGTGTGCGTTGGCGGAATCTCAGTTACCAGCTGCGTGATGCAGCACACGCAATCCCGCTCGTCTTCCCGGCAACTTCTGAATCAGCTCCCGCTCCAAAGTCAGTCGCAATGCGTCCTGCGTTAGAGCAGGAATTGATCGAATGGGACTGGCGGATGCAGGACGGAATTGGCACGGCGCGTCAGCCGCGTAGCTGGCCCGACGCTGTCGCCTTGCTCTTGCAGCGCGGCGATCTGCTGCTGGGCAATCTGCAGCGTGAGCTGGTCGCGGTCGAAGATCTGGCTCAGCAGTGGGAACTCATCAGGGCTCAATGGCAGCAACTCTCGGACGCCAGAGCGAGTGACGACCAATGGGAGGAGCTTTGGCGGCGAGCGCATCAGTTGCGGCGACGCATCGCGCTGAGCAACCCTCTTGCGCAAACCGGACCACTGATGTTTGTCAAGCGAGTTCCGTCTTGTTTCAGTCATCAGTTGACTCAGTACTACGGCATGTGCGCTCGCCCGGGCGGCGGCGTTTGTGTGCTCGATTCGCCCGGAGAATCGATGCAGTGCCGCGAGTTGACCCATTTGCCACAGGGAAGCTATGAGCACCTGGATGTGTCGTGGGACGGCGACCGGGCGATATTCGCCTTCTGCCCCGTCGAGGCGCCGCCCGTCGACCGGACTGCCCATCCCGAGCGGCACTACCATCTGTACGAAATGAACCTTGACGGTTCGAACCTGCATCAGGTGACCGATGGCCCGTATGATGATTTTTCGCCCCGTTACCTTCCTGACGGCAAACTCCTGTTCATTTCCACACGGCGTGGAGGGTTCCATCGCTGTGGAGCCGGACCGTGCCCCGTCTACACGTTGGCCACAGCCAACGCCGACGGCTCCGACGCTCATTCGATTTCTTTCCATGAAACACATGAGTGGGACCCGGCCGTGCTCAACGACGGACGCATCATCTACACTCGCTGGGATTACGTCGATCGCCACGCGGTCCACTACCAGCAACTGTGGGCCTGCCGACCGGACGGCAGCAATGTCACGGCGTTCTACGGCAACAACACCCTCAACCCGGTCGGTGTGTGGGAGGCCAGGCCGGTCCCCAATTCGGACCTGGTGATGGCCACCGCCGCGGCACACCATGCCATGACCGCTGGATCGATCATCTTGTTGGATGTCTCACAGGGTATCGATGGATTGGATCCGATCACGCGTATTACACCCGATGCCTTGTTCCCCGAAAGCGAATCGCCGGTTCAGTCGTGGCATGCACCGGCAGGTGTCTCGTCAGCTCCGGCCGTTCCGGTCGAGGCCGATCGTTGGCCAGGCCATTGCTATCGGACTCCGTATCCGCTGTCAAAGGACTATTTCCTGGCAGCGTACAGCTACGATCCGCTGATTGGTGAGCCACACGCCAACAAGGCGAATATGTTCGGACTCTATCTGATGGACCGTTTCGGCAACAAAGAACTGCTCTATCGCGATGTGAACATTAGCAGTCTGTGGCCCATGCCAATCGGAGGTCGCCAGCGTCCACCGGTCCTTCCGTCCTGTGACAACGCGACCGGCGTCGCCGAAGGAACCTTCTTCCTGCAGAACGTGTACGACAGCTGGCCTCAACTTTCCGACGACAACGAGGTGACGATCAAACAACTGCGCATCCTGCAGGTCCTCGTCAAGACAACACCGCATGCCAACACACCCAAGGTCGGACTGGCCTTTGCCTCACCGGGCAAGCAGGTACTGGGAACCGTACCGGTGGAGCCGGATGGCTCGGCCTTTTTCCGCGCGCCGGCTCGCGTGCCGCTGGCTTTTCAGGCCCTGGATGAAAACGGCATGGCCGTGCAGACGATGCGCAGCCTGACCTACCTGCAACCAGGAGAACAGACCAGCTGCGTCGGCTGCCACGAACACCGCAGCAGCACTCCTCAGTCTTTGCCCACGGCACTTGCGATCCAGCGCGAACCGTCCCCGATCACACCTGGTCCCGATGGCTCCCGTCCGCTGAGCTATCCGATCCTGGTCCAGGGTGTGCTTGATCGGCACTGCGTCAACTGTCACAAGAGTGACAAAGCGGAAGGGGGCATCGTACTGGAAGGCACGCCGCAGGGCGAGTTCTCCATCTCCTACAACGCGCTGGCACCGCTGGTCTCGTTCTCCGAGTGGAAAGGGACCCCGCAGGCCAATTCCGAACCACTCACCCCTCCCAATTACTTCGGCGCTCGTGCCAGCAAGCTCATGCAGCTGATTCGGCAAGGGCATGAAGGCGTGACTCTGCCCGCTGAGGATCTGGATCGCCTGATCACCTGGATGGATGCCAACGCCCTGTTCTACGGCACGTTCAAGCCCGAAGATCAGACTCGTCAACAGCGCGGTGAGCGAATCGAAGGACCCGCACTCCAATAGGTAGCACATAG
>JBGSHS010000017.1:0-9131 GCA_041752115.1 Pirellulaceae bacterium
GTGCGGTTTGTAGAAGCGCATTTGGGTCTCCTTCTGGAATAACTGAGCGGTAAGATCTACACCTACCACTTTAGGACAATCGGGAACGATTGAGCCTCATCTGGAAGGGGACCCTTTTCATATGAGTATCAAGGAATGTCCAAGGTCCGAGGGAAGAGGCAGGCCGTGTCAGCCACGGCAACCCTGCGGCGGGGAGGCTCATCGCGGCGTGGGAACTCGTTGCGGCATTCTCGCATTGGGGCATTGTCGCGTTCCCTATTCCCGTTCCACCTCGCTGCGGCCTGCCCCTGTCAGGAGCGGCCAGTCGGCCCGTCTCGGGCTTCGGGCTCGGGCTGGGGTCGCTGCAATCTGTCTTGACCCGCGTGGGACGCCCGTACTATACTCCGCCACCCCGAAAGGCGGTTGCTGCGCCACCCCGCGTCGCGGCAGCCTCCCACCGATGCCGGCCCAGGAAGAGCCGGTCGAGACCCCAGAACAGCCAGGCTAAGGGAGGACCCCCCATGGTTCGCAAGGAAGCCCGTGACCGAGCGGTGCGGACACCGCGTTATGGCAGACGAGTCGCCATTGCAGTCAGTGTGTTGCTGGTGATCGGCGTATGTTTCACGCTGCGCCATTTCTCTGGAGCGGAGGACGCGCAAGCCGAGCCTCCGGCGCGGGAGAGCACGCCGTTACTGCCTCGTAACAACCCCGCCGAAAGCACGGCTGCCGCACCTGCAGCCAGTCCGCAGACTTTGAAGGTGCTGGCGGTTGTCAACGGCGAGCAGATTATGCGGCAGGAGCTGGCCGAGGAGTGCCTCCGCCGCTATGGGACGGAAGTGTTGGAGAGCATTGTCAACAAGCATCTGATCTGGCAGGCATGCCAGACGAAAGGGATCAAGATCACGGACGGAGACGTCGATGCGGAGATCAACCGGATGGCGGGCAAGTTTGGCATGACGGCCAGCCGCTGGTTAACGATGCTGCATGAAGAGCGGGATATCGCGCCGGAGCAATACCGTCGGGAGATCATCTGGCCGACGTTGGCATTGCGTGCGCTGGCCGCCAAAGAACTGGAGGTCACGCCAGACGAGATGCAGAAGGCGTGGGAGGTCGAATACGGACCTCGCGTGAAGGTGCGTGCCATCACGGTCAGCTCGCGTGATCGGGCTGAAGAGTTGCGTGCGACCGCTGCTGCGAAACCGGATGACTTTGGCGTCCTGGCCAAGCAGTATTCGGAGGACCAGAGCGCCAGCGTGCATGGCTTGATCCCTCCCATCCGCAAACACCTGGGGGACGAGCATATTGAACAGGCAGCGTTCGGCCTGCAAGAGGGGGAAATCTCGCCGGTGATTCCGGTCGCGAATCAGTACGTCATTTTGAAGTGCGAGAAGCACTTGGGTGAGACCTACATTGCCGAGCGGTTCCGCAAGGATGCTGAGGACCGGATACGCGACCGAGTGCTCGAGCAGAAGATGCGTAGTGCGGCGGCGAATCTGTTTCAACAACTGCAGCAGGATGCCAAGGTCGTCAACGTAATGAACGATTCGCAGTTGCGCAAACAGCTGCCGGGTGTCGCGGCGACGATCAACGATCAGAAGATCTCGCTGCAGCAACTGGCGGAGGAATGTGTACAGCGTTATGGTGCGGAAGTGTTGGACGGTGAAATCAATCGCCGGGTCCTCCAGCAGGCGCTCAAGAAGAAGAACCAGCAGGTGACCGAGGGCGACATTGATCAGGAAATCGCTCGCGCTGCCGATGCGTATGGTTTCATCAATCAGGATGGTTCCCCCAACATCGAAAAGTGGCTGGCTGAGGTAACCAAGGAAGAGGGAGCGACGGTCGAGCTGTATGTACGGGACGCCGTCTGGCCCACGGTCGCTCTGAAGAAACTGGTGGACCATCATGTGCAGGTGACCGACGAGGACATCCAGAAGGGGTTCGTCTCGAACTACGGGCCTCGCGTGGAGGCGCTGGCGATCGTGTTGAATAACCAGCGACAGGCGCAGCAGATCTGGGACATGGCGCGCGGGAATCCGACGGAGCAGTATTTCGCCGGGCTGGCGCACGAGTATTCGGTCGATCCGGTATCACGTGAGAATTTCGGGCGCATCCCGCCCATCCGGGAGAATGGCGGTCGTCCCGAGTTAGAGAGGGAGGCCTTTTCGCTCAAACCGGGCGAGATGTCCGGCATCATCGCCAGCGAAGACAGCTACGTCATCTTGCGCTGCACGGGCTACACCACACCGCTCGTCAAGACGATGGACGATGAAGTGCGGCAGGAACTGGTGAAGGACCTTCGTGAGAAGAAACTGCGGCTGGCCATGGCGGTGGAGTTCGATCGTCTGCAGAAGTCGGCCGAGATCGACAATTATCTCTCCGGTACATTCCAGTCGCCGTCGGCGGTGAGCGGAAAAGCGGAAGCGTCGGCACGTCCCATAGTTGCCAATCCCACCCGCTGACCGCTCGCCCGGTCCCCGTCGGACAACGTACCAGCTGACCATTCGCGGCCGATCATCTGTTCTGCAGGCGATCGGTCGCCGCGTTTCTTGCTCCCCCTCTGGGCCGGACTACGCGCCTGAGCGAGGTCACCTGCAACGCGTCGCCCGGCGCGGTAGAATCAGACGCCAAAGTCAACACGGGTTTGTAGCAGTCGTCGTGCAGGATGAGGTATCGGTCCATGAGGCTGGGACTCTTTTCGGTCAGCTACGCTGGCTACTGGGGACAGCACACGCTGTCGCTGGAGGACTTCATCTCGCACGCCGCTGCGCTCGGCTACGAGACCGTGATGTTGGCGGGAAAACGCCCTCATTTGTCGCCGCTTGACGTTGACGCCGAGCAGGTGGCGGCACTGCGCAACAGGTTATCCTCTCAGGCGATCCGCTGCGGCGCACTAGCGGCCTACACCGACCTGGCACCCGGTGCTGCCGCAGAAGTTCCGTACCTGGAACTTCAGATCGGCTACGTTGAATCGCTCGCGCGTCTGGCCGCGGCTCTGGATTGCCCGATTGTGCGGGTCTTCACGGCTTACGAAGTCGCTCGTCTGCCACTTCAACGTGCGTGGCAGATTGTCGTGACGACTCTGCGCGAGATGTGCGACCGGGCGTCTGCCTATGGCGTGCAACTGGCCGTGCAGAACCACCACGATCTGGCCGTGCATACGGACGCCCTCCTGGAATTGCTGGCCGACGTGGACCGGCCGAACTGCGGACTGGGCTTGGACGCTTGGTCCCCGGCCCTGCGCGGCGAGGATGTGTATGGCGCGGCGAGGAAAGCGGCCAGCAAGGTTCTGATCACGACCAATGCTGATTACGTGAGGCTACCCCGATTCCAATACCAGTCCGAGGCGGTCAACTATACGGCCGTCCTCCCGGATCTGGTGCGGGCGGTGCCGTTTGGCGAAGGCTTCATTGATTACAACGCATTCTTCGGGGGGTTGGTCGACGGCGGTTTTGACGGCCTCGCAACGTACGAAATGTGTTCGCCGCTGCGCGGGGGAGGTTCCCTGACCAATCTGGACCACTGTGCTCAGCGGTATCTGGCCTGGATGCGGCAGTGGCTGTCATGAACCGGGGGGCGCGTCGCCGCTGCCGAGCGCCGCGGCCATCGACAGATCCACCCCGCGGAAAAATACCCCCGACCACAGCGGGGGCCAAAATCGGCTTTTCACTTGCCATCGCCTGATTGTGGACTAGTTTTTCTGTGCGGTGGCAGAGAGCCGACGTTCTCACAACTCCTCCCGCTCTTGGTCCACGTGTTGTGGTGGGCGCGGATTATGAGTCGTTGAGACGGCCACCGACACCGTCACGGCATGGCGATTGATCGAGTGGCACCAGTCGGCAGCGGCCATTCTGGATGTCGAAATGCCGCCAGGCAACGGATTGGCGGTGATCGAAATGATGTCCACTCATCCACTACTTTGCGAAATCCCCGTTATCGTGCTGACCGGGAAGAACGATGAGTCGACAATTCGGCGCTGCCACGAGCTGCTGACGTATTTCGTGGCCAAGGGGGCAGACGTCTGGTCGCGGATAGCTCCTCTGCTGAAACAGTTTCTGGTCACGGGTTGCGAACCAGACGGCGGTGCTGAGCTCCCTCAGTGCGATCGTGACAAGTGCCAGGAAGTCGATCGCCACGAAGAACTAATGGACGCGGTGTTCACGGCCCTCGGCTGCACGCAGCAGAACTGCTCCGACTGGGTCAGGGACACAACCATGGGGGGGAGCACCCCGCCTCCGACAGCCCGCCCCAGAGTGCTGTGCATCGACGTCGATGAAGCGTTTTCGTTCGGTCTCAAGCTGCGTCTGAAGAAACGCGGGGTCGATGTCGTGCGGGCGTCGAAGGGAAGGGAGGGATACCGCACCGCCTTCTTCACTCCGACCCAAGCCATTCTGCTCGATTACGAGATGCCTGATGGCAATGGGGATTATGTGCTTCGACGGCTCAAAGAGAACCGACTGACCAACCACGTTCCCGTCATTGTCCTGACCGGACGTCGGGAGAAGAGCTTGGAGCGGAAGATGTTCGCGTTGGGTGCCTCAGGGTATATCACCAAGCCCTTCGATTGGGCACGCTTGTGGGACCAGCTGCAACCGTACCTGCAAACCACGGAAGGCGGGGGCGTGAAACGGCGCGTTCAGCACGACCATGAGTTCGCACAGGACGTCGCCCGCTCCCATTTGCTCGAAGCACCTTGCTCGGCAGCTGACTGGGCGTAGTTCTACCATGTCGGTCTCACCTGAGGTGGCCCCCACGACGTGTGGGCTGAAGCCTCTGCGCCACCGAGTGGGATCGGTCGTGTTTGCTGCCCCAACCGTCGCCCCCCCAGCTGGCCATCCATGAAAATCTCCCGGCCCATCACGGTTTCACGCACGCCGCGACAGCCCCCGACCGGTGTGGTTTCGAGTCGCCCCGGATCAGCCGTCAACCCCTCGCAATCGGCTTCAGGGACCCTCGAGAAATCTGCTGGCTCTTGTCGCGCCGATATTTAGTCATATTCTTTGTGGGAATGCGCCTTTCGTGACAGTCACCGAAACGGGACGCTGACGCCTCCGAAGCGGGACGCCAGCTGAGAGCCAAGGCGAGCCAGCTGAACTACCTTCGATCTTACTCAAAGCAACCTATCGATGAGCAATGAAAACCAGCTTCCTTCGGACGAACTGACCGCACCTTTTACGATCCGATTGGCAGCACGTGTCGATCGGTTGCCACCGTACATGTTCGGGCGGATCAACAATCTGCTCTACCAGAAGCGGCGACAAGGAAATGATGTGATTGACCTGGGGATGGGCAATCCGTCGGATCCGCCGGAACAACGCGTCATCACCAAGCTGGCCGAAGCGGCCCGGGATCCACGCAATCATGGCTACAGCAAGTCGAACGGCATTCTGAACTTGCGCCGCGAAATGGCCGCCAAGTACCTGACGCGATTTGGAGTGCGTCTGGATCCCGAACGGGAGGTCATGGTCTGCCTCGGTTCCAAAGAAGGATTCAGTCACATGTGCCTCGCCTTGATGGGCGCTGGCGACACGGCAATCATTCCCGCTCCCTATTTCCCGGTTCACATGTATGCGGTGGCCCTGGCGGCCGGCAATGTGATCGCGCTGGAGGTCAGGGATTCCGAGAAATTTCTCACCAACATCTCTTACACGTGTCAGCATCTGTATCCTCGTCCCAAATTGCTGATCTTGAACTACCCGCACAATCCCTCGACAGTGACGGTTGAGCCGGATTTCTTTGTCGAGGTAGTCCGATTGGCGAAACGCTACGGGTTCATGGTCATCAGCGATTTCGCCTATGCGGATGTCGCCTTTGATGGTTACCGTCCTCCCAGTTTTCTCGCGGCACGAGGAGCGATCGACGTGGGGGTGGAATTCACGACCATGAGCAAAGGCTACAACATGGCCGGGTGGCGCATCGGCTACTGCTGTGGCAACGCCGAGATGATACGTGGCCTGGGGATCATCAAAGGGTATTACGACTACGGCATGTTCCAGGCAGTTCAGATCGCGGCGATCGTCGCCTTGCGACATACCGAAGCAGCCGTCGAAGCTCAGTCGCAGAAGTACCAGAGTCGCCGCGACGTGCTGGTTGACGGGCTGCGCCGGATCGGATGGACGGTCGAACCACCCAAGGCCGGAATGTTTGTCTGGGCCAAGGTTCCCCAACCGTGGTGCCAGGCCATGTCCACCATGGACTTTGGCATGATGCTGCTCGAAAAGGCTGATGTCGCAGTCAGCCCCGGCAGCGGCTTCGGCCCCGCTGGAGAAGGCTATGTACGGATGGCGCTCGTGGAAAATGAGAATCGCCTGCGTCAAGCCGTCCGCCAGATCAGTCGCTGCCTGCAAGCAGATCCCTCAAAATATGCCAACCGCCAGGATACCGTTGCTCACGACCCTGTTCCGCAGCGCGTCGTCTGAGGTCCTTGCTCAGAACGCTGTGACTCAACCGGACGATGGCACTCGCCGCTGCAGCGCGTGATTTTTCGCCTGGGTGATTTGTCGCCCTGGGTGATTTGTTGCCCTGGGTGATTTGTTGCCCTTGGTGATTTGTTGCCCTGGGGGCCGTGGTTTGCCTGGAGCAGCGATTCATCGCGGTGGTCCGACGTGGGGGCGGTACCGCCACGGCCGTCGTCGGTAGGGACGCGTCTGGAATCGTCGGTCGCGCGTTCGGGTCCTATCAGATTCCCAACCTCTTCAGTATAATCCTGGCTGAAGTCGGGGCCGTGAAGGTGCTCGCTCACGCGAACCGGTCTCGGGATCGTACGATGCGGCGGGCAGTCAGCGGCGTTCGGCCATTGGGGACAGAGGATTGCCGTTTGGGGGGGCGAGACCCCGGCAACCTTTTCCTGCTTGGGGCGGGGACCCGGACAACGGTGGCTGGGCGCGGGCATTCCCCGCGGCATCGACATGTCCTGAAAGCAGCGAGGAGGAAACCTGCCCCCCCTTGTCGCTTGGTCGTCCATAGCCACAAAAAAAAGAGGGCTCTTGTTCGCCGCAACAAGAGCCCTCCAAATTAAGGCTGCCCGGATACTGGTTGTGACACCAGAGCATCCGGAGACCCACAGCCGTATTTTGGGTATCGGGACAACTAGTGGTGATACTTTAGATCACTCGTTCGGCTCGGTACAACCACCAATTCGTTAACGCTTGTGTGACGAGTGACGATGACCCAACCAGCCAAGCTTGCCTTAGAGGACGGAACGGTACTGACGGGCACTTCTTTTGGAGCCGTGGGAGAGACGGACGGTGAGGTTGTCTTCAACACATCGATGACCGGCTATCAGGAGATTCTGACCGATCCGAGCTATCGAGGTCAGATTGTCACGATGACCTATACGCAGATCGGCAACTACGGAGTCAACGACGAGGACGTGGAAAACAGCCGACCGCATGTGGCTGGGTTCATCGTGCGTGAGAACAGCCGAGTGGCGAGCAACTTTCGTGCGACCGGGTCACTTCACGACTACCTGGTCAAGCATCAGGTGGTAGGTTTGGCCGGCATCGATACACGAGCTCTGGTGCGGCGGATTCGGAACCTGGGTGCGATGAAGGGGGTGATCTCATCGGTTGATCTGGATGACAGCAGCCTGGTCCACAAGGCACGCACGAGTCCGGGGCTGGTCGGTCGGGATCTGGTACAGGAGGTTGTGCCCCACGAGGTGACGCGGTGGCACGAGGGGCTCAGCCCGTGGGCTCGATTGCCGCAAACCACCGCTCCTTGTGAGACTCCCGCCGATGTCCGTCCGGCGCACGAGCTCCATGTCGTAGCAATGGACTTTGGCATGAAGTGGAACATCGCCCGCCACCTGTTTGATCTGGGCTGCAAGGTGACGATCGTGCCCGGTACGGCAACCTCGCAGGAGATTCTATCCTTCAACCCGGACGGAGTCTTCCTCTCCAACGGTCCGGGTGATCCTGAACCGATTGACTACGCAATTCGTACGATTGCGGAACTGACGGGTCAGACGCCGATTTTCGGGATCTGTCTGGGACACCAACTGTTGGCGCTCGCCTGCGGCGCCAGAACATTTAAGCTCAAGTTTGGGCACCGCGGCGCCAACCAGCCGATCTTGAATATCGACACCGGTCGGGTGGAGATCACAGCCCAGAACCACGGATTCGCTGTGGACGACGAGACGCTGCCCGAATGCCTGGTGGTCACGCACCGGAACCTCAACGATCAGACGATCGCCGGACTGCGGCACCGGACCGCTCCGGCCTTCAGTGTGCAGTATCACCCGGAAGCATCGGCGGGCCCTCACGACAGCCGGTACCTCTTCCCGCAGTTTCGGCAGCTCATGTCTACGCCAGCAATTCGCTGAGGATCGCCGGCGAATCGGTGTCTCGTTCGAGCTGTTCGCGAACCTGTTCAGCAAGCAGATCGAGATCTCGTTCGATGGTGTGCGTCGTGAGTTGAGCGATGTGTGCCAGGAGTTCGAACTGCTGATCACGCAGCAGCTGGTGGATCAGCAGCGGCCATCCCGTCTGCGGCGCGAACTTGGCCGGCACGTCGGCGGCGAGATCAAGGACGGTGAGATGGAGTTGTCGGATTGCCCTGCGCTGCTCTTCCCGGTCGACGGGCAGCATCGACAGTCGGTAGGAGCGTGAGGCGGAGACGCGCAGCCCGGTTGTGAGCGAGAAGTCCAGACGCGTCGGGGGCGGGAGGAGATCGAGCAGCGTGGAGAAGAGCCGGCGCCCTGGCAGCGAGGCGGTGATGCCGAGTGCGGTGGTCTTGAGCGCGGCACAGACCAGCGCCGCCAGCTTATGGGCGCCGACCTGCCGGGCGACAAATTCCAGATTGGCGCAGTTGACCGCCGACGCTCTTCCCACCAGCGGAATCGGTTCCAGGTGCGGTGGTACTTCGCGCCACACGGTGAAACGCCCGCTTCCCACCAGCGCATCGATGATCGGGAAGGGGTTATTGGAGAAACGCAGCAACACGTCCGGCTCGATCAGGAACATCTGCGTGTAGACGCGTTCTCCCCCGCGGCCACTGTATTCGCGTCCCGCCAGGACAGTCTGCCCGACGCAGAATCGCCCGCTCTGCAGGCAGTGGAAATTCACGCTCTCGGCAATCGCCAGTTGGCGATAGAGGGAATCATGGCTGGGACCCCACTGGGCCAGTTCACGCGCCTCCTCGGCCGTCGTGCCGGG
>JBGSHS010000018.1:0-4333 GCA_041752115.1 Pirellulaceae bacterium
GATCGGGCTGCTGCTGATCGGGGCCGTCGCCGCGGCGCAGTGGGTTGTGGGCGTACTGTTCAGCGGGCCGCGGAACTGGATGGATAAGACTCTGCCGGTTGTCTCGATGCTGGGCATCTGCGTCATTATCGCGATCATCACGGCTCGCTCGCGCGAAGAGTTGCTGACGGTCGGTCTGGCACTGATGGGCGCTGCCGCGCTGCACAATACGACGGGGTATGTACTGGGCTACTGGGTCGCTCGGCTGCTCGGACTGGGCGAGATCACGGCTCGGACTGTGGCGATCGAAGTTGGCCTGCAGAATGGCGGCATGGCGTCCGGGCTGGCCATCCATGTCCTGAAGAGTCCCAGCGCGGCACTCGCACCGGCCATCTTCGGACCCTGGATGAACATCTCGGGGGCAATGCTGGCCACTTGGTGGCATCGTCGACCTGTGGCAGGACAGGACACCGATCCTCAACAGACGGACAATTGACAGACAGCTGACATCCGGGGCTTTCACGCTGTGCAAGTGCGTACTTGTGCGGTGAGAAGGCCGACTTTGATGGAGAACTGAACGTGCCAAGAGACACCCGATCTGCTGCGAGTTCTTCCTCTCAACATGCCGGCACGCGAAGTCGCGCATCTCGTCACGCCGGCCACTACTGGATCGCAGCGATCTGGGGCTCGCTGCTGTGCTGCTGTCCCGCCCTGTCGGTGACAGCGACCAGTGCGAACGAGCCGCAGCAGCCGGATCAAACCGGTTCGCTGACGACCGTGGAACTGACCGAAGTCGCCTCGCCTCCCGAATGGGCGTTGTGGGAACGTCATCTCCTGGACCATCTGAGCGCCGCGGCTCGTGAGTTCGTGCAGAAGTACACGCGGGACGACGGCACGCTGATCTGGCGTGACACGTGGCCCGGCATGGACGGATCCGATGACGGCTATGAAAGCTACTACAACTTCCCGTTGTATTATGCGTTGGGTGGTCCCGAAGAGATCGACGCACTATCGCGCCGGCTGTGGGATATCGTCACCACGCAGTTCACGCAGTATGGACAAGTCTACAACGAGTTCGACGGTTACTATGACTGGATGCACCATGGTGAAGCTTACACGAACTTCTATTTCTTCGGATTGGCTGACCCGACGGTGGCGAAGTTCCGCGAACGCGCCTTGCGCTTCGCGGGATTGTATCTCGGCGAGGACCCTGCCGCACCGAACTGGGATGCCGAGCGGAAACTGATTCGCTCGCCGATCAGTGGCAGCCGCGGACCGCGGTTCGTGAATTCGGCCGAGGACTGGGTGACGCACCGTGCGGTGCTGGCGGACTATCCTCTTCCGTATGACGACATCCCGGGTGTGACGTCCAGCGATGCGTGGGTCGACGACGCGCGCTTCCCGAAGATTCTGGAGGCAATGAACCAGCGGATGATGCGCGGCGACGTGCCACTGAATCTCACCGCGACCAGTATGGTGGCGAATGCCTACATGTACAGCGGAGAGCCGAAGTATCGGACCTGGATCGAGGAGTATGTCACGGCGTGGTTGGAGCGGACGCGCAAGAACAACGGCATATTGCCGGACAACGTGGGGCTCAGCGGCGAAATCGGCGAAAACATGGGTGGCAAATGGTGGGGTGGATATTACGGCTGGCGCTGGCCACACGGCCTGTTCAACCAGATCGAAGCGACGTTGATTGGCGGCGCAAACGCGTACCTGGTGAGTGGTGATCCGCAGTACCTGGAGCTGCCGCGATCGGTTCTGAAGCTCGTCGAGACACTCGCCCGCGTGGAAGGAGGCAAAACGGTCGTCCCTCACCGTTACAGCGAGCGCGGCTGGTACGACTATCGACCGCTCAATCCCGCCCACTTGGTCTACCTGTGGTCCATCTCGCAAGATCCGCAGGACCGCCAGCGCATCAACACGCTCACGGCCGGCACACCAATCGAGACGCTCAGCTACCACAAAGGGAAAGGAGACTGGGAGCACGCGGCCGCCTGGCTCGGTTTCATCGAAGGCCGCAATCCTGACTATCCGTTGCAGATCCTCCGCGCAACGTACGCGGCCAGCCTGCAGCGACTGGAGATGTTGCGCCACGATCAGAGCCCTCCGGCGCTGCGTGATGTGCATCACTGGCAGGAACGGAATCCGGTGGTCCTGGAAGGGCTCGTGCAACTCCTGCTGGGCGCTCCCAACCACGTCTATCACGGCGGGCTGCTGCACTGCCGGCTGTTCTACTTCGACCCGGTGCGACAGCGGCCCGGCCTCCCGCCCGATGTGGCGGCGATGGTGGAGCGGATTTCTCCCGACGGTCTGACCGTGCAGCTGGTGAACCTGCACCCGACCGAACCGCGCGAAGTCATCTTGCGGGCGGGCGCGTTTGGCGAACATCAGTTTACGAAGATCCGCCACAAGAGCGATGAAACACTGGTGGACGGACCACTGTTCCGCGTGCTCCTGCGTCCAGGCGCGCGGGGCACAGTTGACGTCGGCATGCAACGATTCGTCAATCAACCGTCGTACCTGCGAGCGGTCCACCCACGCCGGCAGCACGAATGATCGTTGTCGCGGATGTCGTGCAGGCATATGAGCGATCCCGGCGGAGACCGCAAGGCCCGGACTTCAAGGCGATCTTCGTTCACCGCCACTGCCGAAGGCGTGAGCGCTCGATCTGACTCCACGCACTAGACATTCGGCGGGAGTGGCCCTAGAGCTTGAGCAGCGCTGAGATGGAGTTGATCGGACGCTCGGCGCCGCGGCGAACGGACCTTTCGCAGTTCGACATAGTATCTGCCATGGTGCTGGATCCTACCACCTGGTTTGGTGCTATTCGGCGATGCCTTTCACTTTCCGAATGACTTCTTTGACCAACCAGGTGAAAGTGTTGGGCTTCGTTTCCGGTACGACTTCATCACGCAAGGGATGAGTGTACCAGCTCTGTACGATCCATCGGTCCGGCCGGCCGCCCCGAGCAGTGTACATGTCCAGGAACGCCAAAGTGTCTTTACAGTACTGCGCCATGTCAGCGCCGCCGGACCCCTCAGCGTTGATGATGAGGTTGAACTCCAGCCCGTTCTCATGGGCGATCCGTTCGAGATCGAGAATACGGGCGGTCCAGTCGATTTTGGCGTGGTCGATGTTGGTCACGTGAGGCATGGGCCGCGTACCCATGGCATAGTCGTAGGGGTTGTCCACGGTGATTCCTTTGAGCGGTGCGTTGTGTTCTTTCACCGCCGCCACGAGTTTCAGTATGGCCTCATGGTAATCGCCCCAAAACATGACACCGTGATACGACGGCTCGCCTTTGTAACCATAGTTCGGGAAGTTGGTCAGTTCATAAAACTGGATCGCAGGGAACTCAGCCTGCACCAGCTTCATGTAGGTCAGATACGCGTCAATGGCCTCGTCATACGTGCTGAATCCTGTGCCACCCTGTAACGGGTACATCATGTGCCGAATGGGACCATCCATATCGAGGGCCGTGATACGGCACCCCCGTGCGGCCAGTCGTTTCAGGCGAGCGATCTCGTTGTCAGCAGCGCGCTTGCC
Source organism: Pirellulaceae bacterium (assembly GCA_041752115.1). Lineage (GTDB taxonomy): Bacteria > Planctomycetota > Planctomycetia > Pirellulales > Pirellulaceae > JAJRVM01. Next base: position 3,532 of record JBGSHS010000018.1, read on the forward strand.
GTAGGTGTCGTCATAGGGACCGGCCAAGCCGCCCATGCGTTCCGCGGCAGGGTCGGGCATCCGTTGCGGCCAGAGCCCCTTCTCCACAAACATGGGGATCTTTTCCGCATTGCACAGGTCCACCAGCTTTTGGAACGCTCCCGGCGCCGGCACCCCACCCTGGAATGGCCACGTTTCCGGCTCGTCGTCCACCTGTTGAGTCCAGAACTTGATACCATCGACGTGCTTCTTGACGAAATCCCATTGCGCGCCGTCCTGCACCAGAACGTCGGCCGGCAGCACGGCCATCCACACCTCGGCGGTTTTGGGCGCTTTCGTGGTCTCGGCTTCCGCCGCCGTATGCGCGGCCAGCAGCAGTAACAGTCCCGCACTGTAGAGCATTGGTTTCATTGGACGTTTTCCTCCGCAAGGTGATTCGAGGTATCGGGCATATCGGCCGACCCCCTCGTCGTGTCGCGGCAGGCGTCAGGCCGTCTGGATGATAGGAATCGTGATCCATCGCCGCCGCGAATGCAAGCCACTCTTGGATCACGCACAGACCTGGTGGCCGTAATAACGTGCCACCGCGTCAGGGCTGCCGCCCCGCGTCGATCGGCTGTTGGAAGACCTTGGGTATGGTCAACTGTTGATCTGCACGCCGGCCGAATTTCTCGGCGGAGATGATGACGATGACGAAGAATCCAATTCTTGACGAACTACACGCAATCCGGGAGCAACTGCTCGCTGACTCTGGCGGAACGCTTGACGCGTTAGTCGATCGCCTGCAAACGGAGGAACGAGATTCGGACCGACCTCAATACGA
>JBGSHS010000019.1:0-13715 GCA_041752115.1 Pirellulaceae bacterium
GTTCCGGTCAGAGGAGGGTGGCAGAGCACAATACTGAACGTATTGTCACTCATATGCCGCAGACTGATCTGTTGAGCCGGATTCTGGGAGCCGGAGAAGTAGTACGTGTCGTCGATCGCCGACAAATGGTGGGAGTCGGACAACATGGGTGCAATGCGGGTGGCCAGTTGGCCGAACCGAGGCAGCGCGCTCTGCTGCAGCGGCAACTCAAACGCAGCGGCCAGCAGATGCTTGGCCAGCACATAGGGGTTCTCCGGATCGACGACGGCATGTTCCGGATTCTGGGCGAAGAAGTACTGCGGGTGTCGCAGCAGATACTGATCGACCGGGTCATTCCCCGCCAGCAGCACCGTCAGGCTCTCGCTGTGGCGTCGTCCGCTGCGTCCCGCCTGCTGCCACGTACTGGCGATGGTGCCCGGATAATGTACCAACAGCGTGACATCGAGCGAGCCGATATCGATCCCCAGTTCCAGTGCATTGGTAGCTGCCACACCGCGCAAGCGGCCGGCGAACAGCTCCTGTTCGATCTCACGCCGTTCGTTGGGCAGATACCCTCCGCGATAGGCACGCACCTGTTGGGCCAGTGGCGATCCCTGCTGCGCCAGTGCCTGCTGCACGTAGCGATTAATCAGCTCGGTGGCTTGCCGAGTGCGAGTGAAGGTTAAGGTCTGTGCTCCCTGCTGCATCGCCAGGGTCATCAACCAGACGGCGTCATCGGTAGCGCTGCGGCGCGCCAGCTGATCCGCGTGGTGTTCGAGAGGATTCCAGAGCGCAAAGAATTTGCGTCCCCGGGGCGAACCATCGGAGTCGATGACTTCCACTTCGCGTCCAATCAAGCGGGACATAAATTCGCCCGGATTGGCGATCGTGGCGCTGGCGCCGAGAAACACTGGCTGTGAACCGTAATGCTCACACACGCGCAACAGCCGGCGCAAGACACACGCCACGTGCGCTCCCAGGATCCCGCGATACGTGTGCACTTCGTCGAGCACGACATACTTCAACTCGCTGAAGAACCGGCTCCACTTCGGGTGAGAGGGGAGCACCGAGGCGTGCAGCATGTCGGGATTCGACAACACCAGATTCGCTTGCGCCTTGATGCGTCGTCGTTGAGCAGTGGGAGTGTCGCCATCATAGACTCCGGGGCGAATCTGTGCGGCGAGCTGGGGATCCGAAGCAAGCAGCTCCAGCTGCCCTTTGAGTTGATCCTGGGCCAATGCCTTGGTCGGAAATAGATACAGTGCTCGGGCTTCCCGGTCGTTCAGACAACTCTCCAATATCGGCAGGTTGTAGCACAGCGTCTTGCCGCTGGCGGTGCCGCTGACCACCACCAGATCGCAGCCGCTGCGCGCCGCGTCCAAAGCCTGCGCCTGATGCGAATAAAGCTGCCCGATCCCCTGCGCTTCCAGCAACCGTTGCAGAGCGTCCGGCAGGGGCCGAGCTGGGCAGGCGAAAATTCCCTCGCGCGCGGCGATCTCCTCGACATGTACCAGTTGCCCCGCATACTGCGGATCACGTTTCACGTCCGCCAGAAATGCCGTGACATCCATGCCTGCACCTCATGTACTGTTCTCGGCCTCGACCCGTCGCGTCCGATCGTGCCAGGACAGGCCGATGGGAAGTGGAACGGGAATAGGGAATGCCACAATTCTCCAATGCGACAATGGCAGCGAAACAACGCCCTGCGCCATCAAGCTCTCTGAACCGCAGACTATCGAACAAGGAATATCCAATGACCAAGGGAAGAAGCAAACGGTGCCAGCACCAGACGCCCGTCGGAGGGAGCCTCGTTGCATCCCCGTCGCCCATTGTGGCATTCGCTATTCATTCACGATATCCCCGACGTGTCTCTCTTATCGTCCCGGCGCGGGACAGCCATGGCCGCAGCGATCAGGCCGAGTCACACTATTTCGCCTCGGCAAATCGGTCGTGCGCCCAGCCCTCCCACAACACGGGGGTTGGGAGGCTTGCGGTCGCCGTTCGGGGCACTGGCAGAGCCCCTCTTCCCACAACCGGTGAACGGGCAGATGCCAGGTCGACCAAGACACGTCGTGCCTACTAAACATGTGTCTACTATACGAATCCGCTCCCGTTGGGCAAGACGGATTCAGCTTCCCGACGCGCCCGCCAGCGCCCCAGGGTGCGTGCTATCGATCCGATTCGCCGCCGCAGACCGGGACAGGCCGGCGGGAAGTGGAACGGCAATAGGGAATGCGACAATGCCTCAATGCCTCAATGCGACAATGGGCGCCGGTGAGGCTTCAGGCGCCGGGTGTCTGCTTTCGGTCTCGGCGCGATTCGCCGCTGCAGACCGGGACAGACCGGCGGGAAGTGGAACGGCAATAGGGAATGCGACAATGCCTCAATGCGACAATGCCTCAATGCGACAAGGGGCTACTGCGCCGCGGTGAGATTCCCGCTAAGAGGTACCCGTTGCTGGCACCGCTGGCTTCTTCCGTTGGTCATTGGACATTCCGTGTTCGATATTCTGCGGTTCAGACGGAATAATACGCAGCGTGTCTGTTTTCGCTCCCCGCTCCTTCGATTGTCGCATTGTCGCATTGTCGCATTGTCGCATTGCTGCATTGTGGCATTGTGGCATTCCCGTTCCATTTCGATCGGCCTGTCCTGGCACGCAGCACGCGGCGGCCAGCCATGACGCTGGACCGCATCCGCCGAAGAACGCCCACCATCCGTTTCTGAACTCTGAGCGTGGCTTGAGGAAGCGGGCGGGGCGTTCCCAGGGCATCAAGACTGGCCGGTCAGGACCGTGAGGATTCCGCGGCAGAAATCGGGCAGATCGTCCGGACTGCGACTGGAGACGAAATGCCGGTCGATCACGACTGATTTGTCTTCCCACAGGGCACCTGCATTGATCAAGTCATCCTTGATGCCGGGTGACCCTGTGACGCGCGCGCCGCGATAGACACCCGCCGAAATGGGAATCCAGCCGCCGTGGCAGACGGCGGCAATCAGCTTTTCGGCCGCATGAAACTGCCGGACGATGTTGAGCACTCGCTCGTCGCGCCGTAATCGGTCGGGCATGAACCCGCCGGGGATAACCACTCCGTCATATTCACTCGCGACGACTTCCGAGACGGCGATATCCGAGACACAGGGATAGCTGTGTTTCCCCTTGTACTCGCATCGGGCTGCGGCTCCTGCCACCTGCACGGTTGCTCCGGCCTCTCTCAATCGCAGTTTGGGATACCACAACTCCAGGTCTTCATAGATGTCTCCCACGAACATTAAAATGCGTTTGTTCACTAGTGGCTGATCCATAGCAGATGCCTCGTCAGGTTCTTGGTGTGCAGAAGGGGGTTGCTGTTCTCGCTTGCGCGCATGCACCACGGTATTCCTTGTCGGCGGACGGGACAGGGGCCGGGGCGAGTGATTTCCGGTGCGGGTGTCACGATGCGACGGGACCCACGGATCACAGCTCAATTCGCGTCACGCTCCGACGCGATGAATTCATAGATGCGCACGTCGGCCGGGTCAAGTTGCAGTTGCAGGATGGCGGTGGCGTCGCGATACGTCCCTGTTTCCGTTGACTGCTGTTCCAGCAGACGCCGGACCACACCTTGCGGAGCGAGCGGGTAGTCGTCGCCGGTGAGTTGGAGCTGGATGGTGACCGGTTGATCGCTCACGTTGACCAGCGCCACAGCCACGGACCCGTCGGCAGCCTGGTAGGCTCCCGTCAGGACGTTGTCCGTCACGCGCATATACTCTTGAACGGCGTCCTGTTGACCGGCGTAGATGGACAGGCGAGACATCGGAATATTTGTCTCTCCGCCGTCGACCGAGGGGGGGCGAAGAAACGTGCCGTCCAGCAGGTACTGGCGAGCGTTCTGGCGCAGCCGCACGATGCGCGACAGGAAGTCGAGTTCTGCTGGCCGCGCTGCGAACTGTTCGGGCTGGAAGTTGGCAATTGTCGGCTGCTGCCCCCACACAAACGCGCGTCCTTGCTCCAGGCGGAACTGCTGTGCGAACTTGGCGTCCAGCAGTGTCAGTGGCTGTTGGGGCGCATACTCTTTGGGCCACAGGTCGTCGTAAGGTGGGCGGGTGAGCGAGCAGTAGTTGCCGTACATCACAGCGCAGTCGTGATACACTGCGTGGAACATGGGAATCGGTTCCCAGATTCCGGGCGCCGCATAGCGTTCCATGCTCACCTGCAGGCTGAGCATCAGGTCGAGATGGGGCAACCACGCTTCTCCGCAACCCTCTCCGGCCAGTGCCACCGGTTTGCAGTCGGCGCAGCGCTGTCGAATATCTCGCTGCAGGATCTGGAATCCCTCCATCCACCAGGCGCCACCGCCCAGCGGATGGCCATGGGTGGAATCGTAACAGGCCAGGCTGGAACAAGCCTGATCCATGTAGATTCCGTCGACTCCCAGCTCGTTCACCGCTTGAGTGGCCAACGTGGCATATTTGTCGCGCCAGAACTCAGTTCCCATGCACATCGACGCGCAGGGGACTTTCATGAACGTGTTATACACTTCCGGGGTCACCGATCCGTCGGGGTTCTTGACGGCGAATCGCTCAGCGCCTTCCTCCACCCAGCTGCGCGTCGACATGCCCCACAGTCGTTGGTTCATGTAGACGATGCAGTGCAGTTGCTCGCGGTGAGCCGCCGCGACAGCATCACGCATCGCTTCACTCCCTTCGCGTGGTGGCAGGTACTCTGGAAAGCCTGCGTCATACGGGCAGCCGTGCCACCAGTGCCAGAATACGGACACCGGCACACCGAGCGATTTCTGCAAGGCGAGCGCCGGCGGGAGTACGCCTGGCGAGCGGCCACGATTCCAGACCCAGAGGCCGGTCTCCCGAACCCATGGCGGCGAAAGCTCTCTCCGCACACGGCTTTGTTCGACCCACCATTGCCGGTGAGCCCAGTGGCGGTAGTGAGCCGCGGCGGAATACCAATCGCCTTGAAACAGCGTCACCTGGACAGCGTACGACAGCGCCAAGGTGCCCGTCTTGTCGGCAACGGCCGGCACATGGACCACTTCACAACTCAACCCACCCGCTCCATCTCCGAACACCGCGAACTCCTTGCGCAGTGCAGCGGTGTCGTCGGTGGAGATCAGGAGGCCAGGGCCATGCTCCTGAAACAAGGCCAGACACTGCAGCGAGAGCAGACCGGGATAGGACCACGCGTGACGCAGCCCGGCACTGCCGGCAGGATTGAGTACCTGCCGAGCCTGCCGCGTCTGTTCTCCCATCCAGACCGGTACAGCCAGTGTTTCGCGCTGCTGCGGAGCGATCTGAGTGATGCGCGGATACTGAAGTGACCGCACGCTCGAATCGCCCAATCCGTTGACAACGATCCGCCACTTGCTGTTCTGCCCATCGGGAGGCATCTCGATGTTCGCCGTCACCGATAGAGGCGGCACCGATCGGTTGGAGAACCGGGTCCAGCACAATGCGACTGACGTTCGGTCCTCCGACGAGGTTGCGGTGAACTGCTCAGCCTGAGTGGGATCGATCATCTGGCCGTCGGACAGCGTGAGGCTCCACAGGGGGCCGGCAGGATCGGCTGTCCGATGCTGGTGGTCAGCCGCCAGATCCTCCAGGCTCACCAGCGCACCACGGGCTTGGTCAAAGACGATGCGCGCCTGATTGTTCTGGAGTACGATTCCGCGATCGTCTGTCAGCCGCGGCGGGTCCGCTGCCCGGCAGTCGATGCTGCCCAGAGTACAGATGCTGCCCAGAGCAAGGACGAGCCCACGGACCACGGGAGCTGAGTATGGGTACTTCACCGAGAGTCCGCGAAGGGGAAGTGGGAAAGGGATCATCCGTCGAAATCCAATCTGGTAGCAAGACAAATAAACTGTACCGTCGAGCGATTGACTGGCGCGTCACAGCCGTCTGTATCAGCATAATCGTTCCGGTCGCGCTTGTCGTCACGCACGGAGGTGACACCGTAGAGGCCGGTTTCCTGTAGGAATCAGATCAGCAGGAGATCTTGCGATGTACAGTTTCTCAGGACGGACTCGCCGGACTGTGCTACGGTTCTGACAGAGCCAGTCGCGCGGTATGGGTGCTTCGCCAGCCTGCCGAAGTGGGGCGGCACTGCCAGTGCTCAGGCAACGCATGCCTTCGGGTCGAGTCACTGGGGAAGTCACCCGACCGATGGAGTGGAAGTAGAAGGTGCACAGGACTCGACTGGAGCGGAGCCTTTGCTGGCTCTCTCCAAGTTCTCTGGCCATCCACCCTGCGGCGGCCCTGTAGCGGATTCTGCCGGTAACTCTTTCCTGACACGATACGACCTTCCACGCCATGTTGATACCATTGGTTCCTCTGCGAAAGCACTGCGGTGTGCTGCTGTTTGTCCTGGCCGGTCTGATCGGGACGAGTCTTGGCTGCAGTTCCTCGGAGCACGATTCGATGATGGACACCACTTCGATGCTGGAGCAGTACGAGAAAGATCGGCGTCGACATGATCCCCAGCATTTCAGCGAAGTGGATCTGGGAGAATACACCATATCGCTGCGGGAAGAGCCATCGATTTTCTACGTTCGCTTTCATCTCTGGGGGGTCCTTCCCGATGGTTTGAACGAAGAGTTCAGCAAGTTGTATCCGACGCGTACGGAGACGCTGCGGGGCAAAGTCATCGAGGTCACCACACAATGCAAGCCCGACGAGCTCAACGACCCGTTGCTGGCGCGGCTCAAGTCGGAACTGATTCCGTCCATCAACCGGGTCCTGCAGGCTCCCCTGCTGCGTGACGTCGTGTTTGCGGATTTCTCGTTTGAACGAGGTTAGAAGCGTGAGCGGCAGGAAGTGCCGGGGGCGCTCATCGTCTGGTGCGAGACCCACGTACGCCACAGTGGAACGTGAGCAGACTCCTGAAAGACTTTTCTTGGCTGGCGGACCGACCGCCAGAGGTACGACGTGATCGATTGGTTGCCGGTTCGAAACTGACTTGTCGAGACCGATGTCGAACCGCGTCAGACACCGGCGGTAATGGGCAATGGTAGGAGGGAGAAACTGACTACGGCGTTGCTCTTGTAGCCACGCTCGCGCAGAGCGTGGGAAACGGCCCGCCGTCTGGCGACGGTATCTCGAACCACGGAAGTTGTTTTTCCCGCGATCCTTAGGGCGAACTCCATGATAGCGACACAGAGAGTGACACCGCTCAACAATCATTCTCCGAAATGGCTGGAGAGGGCGTTCCTGGTGAGCGTGTTTCTGGCTTGCCTGCTGGCGATCTCGCACCACAACGCCGATCCGGATTTCTGGGGACACGTGCAATACGGGCGTGACGTGCTGCGCGAGGGGCTGCCGTCGACCACCACCTATTCGTATACCGCGGAGGGACGTCGCTGGGTGAATCATGAGAACCTGAGCGAGTTGTTGATGGCGTGGGGAGTGAGCACGATCGGGCCGTCTGGATTGTTGCTGGTTAAGAGTGTTCTGGGGCTGTTGCTCCTGGGATTGATCTACCGGCAGGCGAAGCAGGATCAAGTCGCAACGGCTCCCGCAGTGATCAGCATGCTCTTGGTAGCGTGCAACTTGATGCACTCCTGGACGCTGCGTCCGCAGCTGATGACGTATTTCCTCTTTGGCCTGACGATAGCGCTGGTTACCTGGTGTTTCTACCGGTGGCCTCAGCCGTGGGGCTGCCTGGTGGGGCGGAGCAAGCCGTTTACCTTCGGAGACGATCTGACCGCTGAACTTCGTCAGCGTCTGAAGTGGTTGTGGCTTCTGCCACTGATACTTGTCGTCTGGACCAACTCGCACGGCGGTTTTGTGGCGGGCGGGTGCATTGTCGGTGTGTATCTCGTGGCACGCGGGGTGGAGGCGTGGTTGGCATTTGGACGTCGCAGTTGGCCGATTGTGGGACTGTTGGCCGGCGTCTTAGTGGTCACTCTGCTGGCGACGCTCGCCAATCCCTACGGCATCGAGTTGCATCGCTGGCTGCTCGGTGCTCTCGGCAAGCCTCGTCCGGAGATCACCGAATGGCGTCCGCCGGAGTTCTGGAGTCCCGTCTGGCCCATCTGGTGGTTGATGGTTTTCGTCTTTCTCACGGCCCTGGTGGCGACTCGAAAGCCCCGCGACTGGTCACAGACGGCGATTTTGTGTCTCACACTCTGGCAGGCCTGCGAGCACCGACGACATATTGCGTTCTTTGCCATTCTGTTCGGATTTTGGATGCCGATTCACGTGCAATCCCTGTTTGAGCGGCTGCCGAAGAGCCAGAGAGCGGAGTCGGAGCCGCGTCCCATTTCGCCTCGCCTGCGGTGGAGTCTGCTGGGCGCGCTGACGGTGGTGATTGCCGTGTTGGGCTTCAATCTGTTCTCGCACCACAAGCTGATTACCGTGCATCGTGACGGCTATCCGGTCTCGGCGTTCCAGTACATTCTGGATCAGAACCTCAGCGGCAACATGATCGTCCGATTCAAGTGGGCGCAGTATGCGATTGCCGCCTTTGGCCCGCCGACGGGCGAACGCCCGCTCATGAAGGTCGCTTTCGACGGACGATTCCGAACTTGCTATCCGCAGGAAATGGTCGACATGTATTTCGACTTCGCGCTGGGCGATGCGCCGCCGGACATGCGCTATCGCAGCTCACTGTCTCCGCCGATCGATGGGAGTCGTATCCTGCAATACAAGCACCCCGATTTCGTGCTGATCGATCGTGCTCAGGCGTCTGCCGTGCGGATCCTGCAGCAACATGCCGACGAGTGGACGCTCCTCTATCAAGATTCGTTAGCCCAGTTGTGGGGACGCTCCGACAAGTTCGGCAATCCGACCGATCCAGCCTACGTTCCGCCGGAGCGACGGTACATCGCCGAAGACCCGCAGACCGGAATCGTCGCCTGGCCGGCTCTGCCTCAACGCGCCAGCGACCAGGCGGTCCATCAATCCTCCGCCCCGGACGCTCAGCCCACGAAGAGTCCGTTGACGGCAGGGTAAGCGATTCCAGGCAAGCGATTTCAGGCGATCCGTAGCAGTGAGGATCCGGCAGAAAACCGCAGAATATCCACCTTAGGAACCGCAGCATGAAGAAGGAAAAGGAAGCACAGCTTGAGCGACACATTGAGCGATGGCCGGGAACTGCCAACGTGATACTCTCACTTGGTAATGGTCCGTTCCTTGTTCGAAGTTCTGCGGTTCGTACGCCTCGGTGACCAACGCCGCCAATGGTTCAACCCGCGGGTGTCACTGGACGATCCAGGTCGTTTGTCTTGTTGAAAGGAACCACGTGTGAGTCCCACTTCCCACTACTTACCAGCCTCGACAGATGAGCCAACCAGTGCTCCGGTCCCTCTGCCAGGCGTCTCTGGTCGCTCGGCAGCAGCGTCGGATGCGACCGTGCGGCGCATCGAAGAGACACTCGACCGGATCGATGCGATGAGCCAACTGTTGAACTTCGATCCGGCTTACCAGATCGCGCCGATGGAATGGGAGTTGCCGGCCGGTTTCAAGTTGTCGGTCGTCATTCCCGTGTACAACGAACAGGCGACGCTGCGCACCATCGTCGCTCGGGTAGCGGGCATTCCGATTCCCAAAGAGATCATTCTGGTGGATGACTGCAGCACGGACGCGACGCGCGAGATCCTGGAGACACTGACCCAGGTGCAGGACATCTGCGTGATTTTCAAGCAGAAGAATGAAGGGAAAGGGGCTGCGCTGCGCACCGGCTTTGCCGCGGCAAGGGGCGATGTCGTCGTGGTGCAGGACGCCGATCTGGAGTACGACCCGCGCGATTTCCCCGCTCTGCTCCGCCCGATTCTGGAGGGGGAGGCCGACGTCGTTTATGGCTCACGATTCTTGCACAATGCGCAACAGGATCCATCCCGACTCCATCGATTCGGTAACGGCCTGCTGACTTGGGCATCGAATCTGTTTACGCGCCTCAAACTGACCGATATGGAGACCTGCTACAAGGCCTTCCGGCGCGAGTTGCTCAAAAACATCGACATTCGCCAGGACCGGTTCGGGTTTGAGCCGGAGGTGACGGCCAAGCTGGCGCGGCGAGGCGCTCGGTTCACCGAAGTCCCCATCTCCTATGACGGACGCGGCTACGACGAAGGCAAGAAGATCGGACTGAAGGATGCCTGCAATGCCCTCTACTGCATCGTGCGGTACGGACTGAGAGACTGACCCCACGGCACCACACACAACCGTTCACGCTGTCCTTTCGGAATGTCGAAGGACGAAGCACCCAATGACCAGTGGAATGTCGAGGACCAGTGGAATGTCGAAGTTCCAATGTCGAACGAACGTGCCGTATATCCGTGACGCGATTTGTTCTCGGTAACTACTCGCTCCTCTTTCGTCATGGAGTCATTCGTTATTCCATTCGTCATTGGGTACTTCGTCATTCGTCATTGGTTCTTCCGGTTCAACTTCCCGCACCACGATCCGATTACCGCTGATCTGAATGATCCGTATCTGTCGCCCTCGTTCGACGTACGAACCGTCGGTGACAACATCCAGGTACTCCTCGCCAAAGATGGCCTTGCCGGCCGGACGCAGGGGGGAGTCAGCCAGGCCCCAGTCGCCCACACTGGCTTCGTAACGTCGGGCAGGCGGGAGCGGTGTGTTCTTTTCTGCACCACGCGGCGCGCCGGAATCGGTGGGGGTGCGCAGCACGAGTCGACCGAGAATGGGGATCGATCCGTAGAAGCGGCTCAGAGCGACAATGCCGATGAGCGAGACAACACCCGATCCTGCCAATACCAGGAGGGAATTGCCCAGCTGAGTCATCGCACGCGGACTCTGCGGAATCCAATGCTCCTGGCTGGCCATCAGAATGCCTGCTCCCATCAATACCAGGCCGGAGATACCGGCAATGCCGAACCCGGGAAGAACGAACAGCTCAACGGCCAGAAAGGCCGCTCCGGCCAGGACCAGGATGACTTCCAACCAACCGGCCGTACCGCCCAGAAACCGGCTCCAGAAGAACAGCAGAAAGCAGAGCCCGGCGACCAGTCCACCTAAGCCGATGCCGGGTGAACTCAATTCGATCCACAGCGCAATGGCGCCGATGATGAACAGCAGCGCGGTGATGAACGGATTGTTCAGAATGTCGACGGCCGTATCGAGAGCACTGTGCTGCAACCGGATCACCGATTCCTCGGGCACGCCGTATCGCTCGAGCAGTTCGGCTTCGTTGGCCGCGGTCTCTTCGGCCAGTTGCAGCTCCACGGCGCGAGACCCATTGACCTCCAGAAACGATCCCTCACGCGATTCCAGCACCAGCGGCCCCTTCTCCCACTGGTCGAGATCGGGAGACGAATCGAGTTCATGCTCTGACATGTAGCTGACTTCACCTGTCTGGCGGTTGGTCACCTGGAAGACTTCCAGATTCATGTCCACCATCGCTTCCGCCAGTGCCGGCGGGCGTGTATTGGCGGCGGCCAGATCACGGATCCGCCGCGCGAGGTCGCTGCGGATCTTTTCGGGCGCGTGGCGGAAGAGCATGTCAGGGCCCATGAAGATGGGACCGGCGTCCCCCAGTCGGGCCTTGGGCCCCATCACGATCTCGTCACAGCCGAGTGCAATAATCGCCGCGCCGCTGAGCGCTTCATCCGGGATGTAGGCGACCGTGTATGCCCACGACACGTTGCTCAGTCGGTCGACCATGTCGAAGGTCGTTCCCAGTTCCCCGCCTGGACTGTCAATCTTGAGGACTACCAGATCCACGCCCTGACCCTCGGCCAAGTCGAGTTTCCGGTCGAGATAGTTCTTCAGCTTCGGCATGATGACGCCTGAGAGCTCAATGATCGCCGCTTGCCGAAACGACTGCGCAGGGGGCTGCCGTGGCGGCTGCTGCACCGGTTGCGGTCGGTCGGGCTCCACTTGTGGCGGAGGTTCTTTGGCGATATCGAGCTGCTGATCGGCTCCGGCCGTAATGCGGACCGACATGCAGATCAGCAGACCCAGCAGGGCAATTCTGGCGTTCATTGCGGCCTCGATTAATTTCTGAACGGAGCGGCGTCGTGAACCGTTGCACGGCCGCGCCCCCAATCCAGCAGCCAGCATCCGGCAGTCGCACTTGTGATCCTAGGGTCTGGCTCCGGCGAGTGTCAAGCAAGCCACCGAGGGGGGCGATTGGCCCGCCTCGCCCCGATTGACGGTTCATGATGTGCGCATCATGCTGAGCAGGTCCCGTGCCCGATGGGCGCGGGGGTAGCTGGAAGATTGACGAAAGGACGTTATGTCGCAGAAGCTGGTGATTCTGACCGAGGGACATTCCGATCCCCACACAGCCAAGACCGCGTGCAGCGTGCTGCGCTATCGTGGCACCGAGGTGGTTGCCGTGCTGGACGGTACGCAGAGTGGAATCAGGGCCCAACAGTTGTTGGGAGTCGGTGGCGATGTGCCGGTGGTCGCCAGCCTGGACGCTGCCGTGGGCGCCAATACGTTGCTGATCGGCATTGCGCCTCCCGGGGGCAAGATTCCGGCGGCGTGGAGATCGGTGGTGCTGCAGGCCATTTCTCGTGGAATGGACGTGGTCTCCGGTCTGCACGACTTCCTGTGTGAGGATCCTGAGTTCGCCCAGGCCGCCGCACGGCACGGGGTTCAACTGATCGATGTTCGCCGGAACAAGCAGAAAGAAATCGCCCGCCGCGTGGGCCTGAGAGAGGACTGTCTTCGCATTCACACCGTCGGCCATGACTGCAGCGTGGGAAAGATGGTTACCGCCATCGAAGTCACCAACGAATTGCGGCGGCGCGGGGAAGATGCGAAGTTCCTGGCTTCGGGCCAGACCGGGATCATGGTCGAAGGCGACGGAGTGCCTGTGGACTGCGTTGTGGCCGACTTCATCAGCGGCGCCATCGAGCAGTTGATTCTCCAACAGCAGCATCACGACATCCTGTTGATCGAAGGGCAAGGGAGTCTGGTGCATCCGTCGTATTCCGGAGTCACGCTCGGTCTGCTCCACGGCTGTTCACCACATGGCCTGATCCTCTGCTACGAAATCGGACGCGAAACGGTTACCGGCCTCCCGCACATGCGCATTCCTCCCTTGGCAGAAATCAAACGGCTCAATGAGATCATGGCCAACATCATGCAGCCGTGCGAGGTGATTGGCATTTCCATGAACGGTCGGCTCGTCGCCCCGGACGTGGCAGAGTCGGAACGGCAACGAGTGCAGGACGAGTTCGGGTTGCCCGTGTGTGACATCTTCCGCAACGGACCGCAGCCACTGGCCGACGCCGTGCTCGCACTGCGCGCCCGTCGTAACGTTCCCTCGTAACGCGACGTCAGTTCTTTTATGTGCTGCATCAGTTCATCGTCGTCCGCCATCCCGCAGAGCGCGGGCTTCTTACCCGTCCAGAGAGCAATCAGCAGGCACGCCATGATGGCGCAGTACGTCTGAATCTCGATTACCTTCCGACCCCCACGAGCTCCGCTCGTGCGGTGCATCAGATGGTGAGCTACCGTTCCGCTCGTCCCTTCCTTCTGACCCCCACGAGCTCCGCTCGTGCGGTGCATCAGATGGTGAGCTACATCTCCGCTCGACCCTTTCTCCTGACCCCCACGAGCTCCGCTCGTGCGGTGAACCAGATGGTGAGCTACCGTTCCGCTCGTCCCTTCCTTCTGACCCGCACGAGCAGAGCTCAATGGCACTAAGCTTGTCTTGACAAAAAAGAGTCCTCGCTGACATAAGTTGTTGTGTGTCGACAACTTACTCGTCAGGAGGACTCAAGGATGTTCACGGACGAACATAGGTGTGAGGTATTGGAGCAAATTCGTCA
>JBGSHS010000020.1:0-22883 GCA_041752115.1 Pirellulaceae bacterium
TCGGGGCGTCGACCGCCACCGGACGCGAGTCTGCCGAGCCGAGCCAGGCCCGGCGGGACGCTGTGGGGCGTCCCCTGCTATTGACGGTTTTCTCAAACCAGTTCTATACTTAGCACCTTCACAACGTCCTCAGTTTTCCCCCGGAATCCCGCTTCGCTGGCAGTGCGTATCACCGTTGGCTCGTCGGGGCGCGGCGGAAGTCTCGCTAGAGTACTCTTCGGCTGGATATTATGAAATCAAAACGACGGCACGAGTTGCAGACGAACGAACTGGCAGACCGGTTAGGAGTGTGGATTGAGCAACTTCGACCTCACCTGACCCTCATCTTGATCGTCGTGGCCGGATTTGTGGCGATCGTAGCAGCCTGGTACTACCTGGCCGCCAGTCGAGAATACGAACAGGCTCAGGCTTGGCGCTCGTACATGGATGCCGGTGCCGACCCGCAGTCCAATGCTGTCAGCGAACTGAGTGCGGTGGCCGATCGCTATTCCGACACCTTGGCTGGACTCTGGGCCGCGCAGACAGCCGCCGACCTGGAAATGGCTTCCGGAATCCGTCTGCTGTTTCAAGATCGTGCGAAAGCCGAGACCAGTCTGAGTGAAGCCGAGAAATCGTATCGTGCGATCCTTGAGAACGAACTGGCAGATCGCTCGCCGATGTTGCTGCGTCGAGCCCGTTTGGGGCTGGCAGAGACACTGGAAGCCACCGGACAACTGGAGGAAGCACGGAAGCATTACCAGGCGGTCGTCGACACGGATAAGAGCTCCGCGATCGGTCAGTTGGCTCAGCAGCGACTCACGCACCTCAACGAGAAAGAGACCAAGGAGTGGTACAACTGGTTCTCGCGTCAGAAGCCCGTTCCGCGCAAAGTGGAAGGGGCGGACGGAGCCACCGGTGGAACGGTCTTGCCGGAGCGGAATCTGGATCTGTTGCCCGAGAGCCCTGGCGACGATTTCATGTCGGGCAGCTCGAGCGGAGAGGGAGCTCCGCCATCCGCCGCACCCAGTGGGGAAGGCGAGACCGAAACGGCGCCACAAACTGAAGCGAAGCCAGAAGGAGCCCAGCCCCAGTCGCCGGGCGGAAATGCCCCGAGCTCCGAGGCAGCGCCAGCTCAGCCGCAACTCGATGCGCCCGCTGCTCCGGAATCGCCCGAACCTGCCGGCAAATGATTGAGCTTTCCGCCGCCACAGCTCAAGTGGCGACGGCTCGTAGCTCGTCGCGCTGGCCGTTACGAACTGAATGATCACGTTTGTAGCTTCGCCTGCCCTGAGCACTGCAGGACGTTGTGGACGGATACCATTTCAGGACCTTGCGTATATGGCTGCCGGGGAACCTCTTGAGCTAGTGGTGGGCCAGGAGGATGTGGGGGCCCGACTCGATGCGTTTGCGGCGCGATATTGTCCGAAGCACAGTCGTGTTCAATTGCGCCGCGCAATCAGTGCAGGGGGCGTGCTGGTCGACGGACGCCGCACCAAGCCAGCCTATCGCCTGACCGAGGGACAGAAAGTGCAGGTCAAGTTGCCTGACTTGCCTCGTACCGCTCCGGCCGCCGAGGCGATTGAGCTGAGCATTCTGTACGAAGACGAGACGCTGGTGGTGATCAATAAGCCACCGCAGATGGTTGTCCACCCGAGCAAGGGGCACGGCGGGGGCACCTTGGCCAACGCTTTGACCCACCACTTCACTCAGCTCAGCAGCAGCGGAGGCGCGGGGCGGCCGGGTATTGTGCATCGGCTGGACCGAGACACGTCGGGCGTGATTGTGATCGCGAAATCGGATGAAGCTCACATGGCGCTGGCGGCACAGTGGGCCGAGCGGACGATCGAGAAGGAGTATCTGGCGATTGTGGCAGGAACGCCCGATCGCGATCGCGACCGCATTGAGCAGCCGATCGGGGTCCACCCGTATCAACGGGATAAGATGGCGATCCGCGCACAGCACAGCACAACGCGTGAAGCGTCTACCTTCTACGAAGTGATCGAACGGTTCCGTGGCTTCGCCTACTTGAGGGTGCAACCCAAGACCGGTCGAACGCATCAGATTCGAGTCCATCTGGCCCACATTGGCTGCCCGGTGCTCTGTGATCGACTTTACGGAGGCCGGGCGCAGATTACGCGCGGGCAACTCCATCAGACCGATGATGCGGAAGTCCTGCTCGACCGCCAGGCGCTACACGCCCATCGGCTGAAATTCGTTCATCCTGTCAATGGCCAGACGCTCTGCATGGAGGCTCCACTGCCCGCGGACCTGCAGCGAGTTCTGGAAGAACTGCGTCAGAGCAGGCAGGTGATCACCGAACGTCACAAGAAGTGACAAGTCGATCGAGCAGGCAGCCCTGAGCGCGGGCGGACAAAGGCCTGGTACTTGTGGTCCCCGCTCGGCTCTCGCTCCACCTGACTACGCCTTTCGCCGCCGCCAGGTAACGAGCCCGACCACGCCCAGACCAATCGTCAACATCGCCAGAGTGCTCGGCTCAGGCACGCTGACCGCAGAAGCGTCGGCCGAACCACCGAAGTAGAGATCCCCGCTGAGGATCCCGTTGCCAATATTCACGATGACGATCGACAACGTGCCGTTGCGACTGCCGGCCCCATCGTCAAACGTGTTGAAATCGACATCGCTGCCCGCGTACCCTGACTGGTTCTGGGAATCAGAGAATCCCGCGTAAATATAGGCTCCCGCACCTGCTACCTCATCGGGATCGTTCAGCGTGCCGATCAGGTCAATTTGCCAGTCGATGCTGATCAGAACCATCCCTGAACCGGACATTTCGAAGCTGCCGTAGTTCTCACCCCAGACGCTCGCGTCATTGGTGTCGATTCCCCACGGATTGGTCCCTGTCTTGCCGAAGGCTTCCAGCTGAATCAGCGAATCGCTCCGGTCCGCGCTGCTCTCAGCCAGCGAGGTGACAGATTGGATGAAGAGCGGCGAATTGAAATCCGACACCGATTGAATGTCCGAAGTTGGTGCTCCACCTGCAGTCCGCGCCGTGGTTTCAAAGTACCCGTACTCACTCAACCACTCGAACGTGGGTGCGGTCGAGCCGCCGGGCAGGCTGAGCGCCTGGATGTTCAAGGAACTCCAGTCAAGCGCCACAGACGCGGAAACATCCGCCAGGACATGATGCGTCGGAATCAACAGAATGGCCAAAGCGATGAATCGCGACAGATGGCTCATAATGACCTCGCTAGACATCAAATGCAGCTGGGCTCACACCGGTCCGCCCCAGGCCAGAATCCCCTGGCGAAACGACACCCGTAACCAGTGTTTGTGCTTCAATTCGCGGAGCGAAACTCCACGTCGACAGCAGATGGGGAAAAGAAGCGGCCGGCAGCAAGAGACCCCAGCACCAGCTGGCCCCGAAACGCGACCCACACAGTTCACCTCCCCACCCCATTCTTATAGTCAAACAGCGGGCGTAATGCCATCCCCAAAATGCCCAGACTCGCGACAGGCGGCTGCGCCCACCTCCGTGGCCGCACCCGGTACTGGCGATAACGCCGGCAACTTCGACGAAGCGGACGAGCCGGGAGTCCCCGCATCACGACGTCGGAGGAGCATCTGCCGGTTCAAACGGAGCCTCCTGGGGTATGCCCTTGCCCAACACGAACTGCACCAGGTCCTGTGTGCCCAGGGGGCGCGTGCCGACGAACGTTTCGCCCGCGGCAAACCCGGCCGCGGAGCCGGCCAGCAGCGCGGCACCGCGGATGCGGTCAAAGAGATGTGCTTTGGACGAGGGAAACTGAGTCCGATAGCAGCGTATGGCGGTGAGCTTCGTTTCCAGCGTCGTGCTGATGTCGACCGTAAAGTGGCTGTGATAGCCGTCCATCGTGGCCGGCTCAAAAGCCAGGCGAAAATAGAGCTGAGCCGTGATGTGGTGCACCGGCAAACCATCGAAGTACTGGTCCCACTTGGAGAGCCTTGAGTAGAACACCGCTCCGTCGGTGATCTGCACTGCTTGCCAATGGTCGGGAGACGCCATGGGCGTCTTGCCACCAAAACCGATCACAATGCGAGGACGGTATTTGCGGAACTCCGTCGCCAACGCCACGCGCGCTTCGAAGGAGTCGAACAGTCGCCGGTTGGGCAGATCCAGCACCACGCGCCGGGCAACGCCCAGCGTCCGAGCCGCTTCCTGTGCTTCGGCCAGTCGCACCTCCGGCCCCGGAGAGCCTGGTGTCGGCTCGCCGTCCGTCAGGTCAATGATTCCCACCTGATAGCCCTGCGCGGCCAGTCGCGCGAGCGTTCCGCCGCAGGCGATCTCCACGTCGTCCGGATGCGCCCCCACGGCCACGACGTCAAGTTGAGGATAGTCGTTCACTCGATTCCCCGTGCTAGGTTGTTACGATTCGCTGTCCCCGGGATCTCCAAGCAGCCAGTCCTGAGCCAATTACGGCTTGACCGCTCCAATCAGAAACGTGGGCGGAGCCGACTCGAATCGCAACGTCTCCAGCTGCTGCGTGCCACGCATGATGTTAATCATCCAGACATTCGCCTCCCCCGCCAGCTGTCGCATCAACTGCTGCACCTCGGTCAAGTTCTCGATGCTGACGACGTTGATCACCATCCGCCCACCGCCGCGCAGACGGGCAAACGCCTGCTCGACAATCCGCCGCACATGCCGCCCCGTACCACCAATGAACACCGCATCCGGATCGGGAAGCTCGGCCCAAGCATCCGGCGCCTGCCCCAGAACCGGCGTCAGATTGCGCACCGAGAAACGCTCCGCATTGGCCGATATCAGCTGGTAATCCTCCGCATCCATCTCGATGGCATAGACTTCGCCACGCAGCGCAATCTGGGCAGCTTCGACCGAGACCGAGCCGCTGCCTGCCCCCACATCCCACACGATGCTCGCAGGTCCCAAATCCATCTCGGCCAGCGCGATGCAACGCACTTCCGACGGCGTCAGCAGGCCCCGCTTGGGGCGACTCTGCAGAAACATCTCGTCCGGATTCCCGAACAGTCGCCGCCCCATCATCTCACGCGGACGGTCCGGAGTGTCCGGCTTGCGGACCAGAATCATGACGTTCAGCGGACTGAAGGTCAGTCGTGCCAGTTCCGCCAACTCGCCGTGCGTCACCCGTTCGTCTGGCGATCCCAGATTCTCGCAGACGTAGGCCGTGAAATAGTCAATCCCACGCTCCAACAGCGATTGAGCCACAACGGCTGGCGAGTAACGCTCCGTCGTGAACAGCCCTACACGATCGGCCGACCGGATACGCTCTATCGCTCGATCAAATGGCTGGTTGGCCAAGTTTGTCAAATACGCTTCATCCCACCGCTCTTTCACGCGAGCAAATGCCAACTGCATGCTGCTCACATGCGGGACCACTTCAAACCGCTCCTTCCCCAGACGGTCGCAGAGGTAGCGAGCCGTACCGTAAAACAGCGGGTCGCCACTGGTGAGAATCACAATGCGCAACGCAGGATGATCGGCCACCAGTCGCGCAACCTCCTCGGGATCACCGTCAGCCGCCGCCTGACGCGCCGAGAATGCGCTGACCAGAGCCAAGGACCGAGCTGAACCGATAATCAACTCGGCCGATTCCATCAACGACCGAGCCGCGGTTGTGAGCCCCTCGATCCCATCGTCGCCGATCCCCAGAATATGCACCTTGGGTCCACCAACCAACTCCGCGTTCACCCGATCCGCTTTATCTCGACTTCCCATTGCCGCGTTGCAACCTCCTGAGCCCTTTCCTGCATGGCAAAATGTAACAGCCGCGTGAACCACTGAAAGGAAGGAACGACAACAGCCAGTACAGCCCTCGTCTTCCCAACCCGCTCCCCGCAGAAACGGCAGAGACAAAGGCATACGCCGATGTCAGCTCCCTCTCCCTCCTGGGCAGCTTCGTACTGACCGCGGCGCCGACACAATCAATAACTCCCAGCCACTCCACCCTCGCCGATCCAACAATCGCAGACTGCCGGTGGAGCGGAATCGGCGTCGCGGACAGAAACCGTTATGACACGACGCCGGAAAGAAGTAAAGTGACGACTCACGTGGCCTTCACAAACGCAGCCAGAAACCTACGGCCATCAGCCGAGCTGGCCCGGTGCTTCGTGACAAATGGCTGTGGCCGCTTCCTCAGTAACCACTGCCGCACCTGCCCTTTGCCAGCACATGGCTGGTGGGAAGAACCCTTCGTCCACCGCGACATCGGCCCCGCGATGACTCAGCCACGCCCCCCGCAATGGCAGGAACCGCGGACTTCGCTTCCGCACCTCGAACAAAAAACACGCTGCCAGCTGAGTTCACCTCCCTGGCCCAGGCGACCATCCCGGCTAGGTGAACGCTCCTTCGGATCGCGGGAATAATAACTCCCGTGGTTGGCCGGTTTCCCACGCTCTGCGCTTGCGCGGCTACGAATTCCCACGCTCTGCGCAAGCGCGGCTACAAGAGAAACGCCGCAGTGGTTTTTCGCTCGTCTCTTAGCCCCCCACCGCCCCCTGCCCAGTCGGGGTATCAGCTTAGTCAGGGGCAGTCGCTGGATGTGAAATGCGAAACAGGCCCGACAGTTGCTCGTCGGACCTGCCACGCTATGGTCAAAGGGAGGTTGTTTTCGCTTAGCAGCTCAAACACAACCCATTGTTTGACACGCTCTGTTCCACACGCTGCGAGCTGAGTTCACCCCCCAGGTCAGGTGACAACCACGTCTTGCAGGAGCTCCTTAGGCCTGGAACGAGCTCCCACAGCCACAGGTCTTCACCGCGTTGGGATTTTCAAAGGTGAAGCCTCGCTTCTCCAAACCGTCGAACCAGTCAATCGTGGCGCCGTCCAAATACAGGGAGCTCTTCTTGTCGACGACGACGTCCACACCATGCAAGGTGTACTTGCTGTCAGCTGCCGCGTCAAATGACTTATCAAAGCCCATGGTGTAACTGAACCCACTGCAGCCACCGCCGGCTACGCCAATTCGCAAAAAGAGGTCGGTCTCCAACTTCTGTTCGTCTCGAACCCGCTGAATTTCCGCGGCTGCCTTTTCCGTCAAAATAATGGCCATGCAAACGGTCTCCGTCTGGTGCGCGGTGCGCGTCGGCGCGCAACCTGAGTAACTGGGGCGATACGATTTATTACATCGAACTATGTCTAAAATACTCCATTTCTTGGATGGGGGAAACTGGCCCCGAGGAAAAATTCTCGAAGTAAACACAACCTCTTTCGTATAAATACCTTACAACACAAGACCCAGATCAGGCCAGGGCCCGCAAGGAGTGGACAGATTGGGCGAGTGTGTCAACGGCAAAATCGATCTCGTCAAGGGTCGTGAATCGCCCCAGGCCAAATCGGAGACTGCTCCGCACTCGATCCGGATGGAGTCCCAAGGCGCGGAGCACATGGCTGGGATCCGGACTGGCCGACGTACAAGCGCTCCCGCTCGAGACGGCAATGTCGGGGGCGCGGAGCATAATGGCTTCCCCATCAACTCCTGCGAAACTGCAATTGAGGTTGCCCGCCAAACGCACCTGGGGTGGCGTGAGAGGGGGCCCATTGAGCTGCACTCCATCGATGGTTTGTGAGAGTCGATCAAACAGCCGGCAGCGCAACTGGTTCAGTCTCACCGTTTCGATGGGCAGCTCGTCGCGACAGAGTCTCAAGGCGACCCCCATCGCGACAATGCCTGGCACGTTGAGTGTTCCACTGCGGAGACCTCGCTCCTGACCGCCACCGACGATCTGGCTGGCCAGTCGCACGGGCCCTCCAGAATGGCGGACGAAGAGTGCCCCGATTCCTTTCGGGCCGTAGAACTTGTGAGCGGAAAAGCTCATCAGGTCAAGGTGCAGCTGTTGCACATTGACCGGGATTTTGCCGACCGCTTGGGTCGCATCGGTGTGCAGGGCCACTCCGCGTTGGCGGCAGAGTGCTCCGATTTCTGCCAGCGGTTGAAGGACCCCGATTTCGTTGTTGGCCAGCATGATGGAGACCAGCAACGTGTGGGGCCGAATCGCCTCGTCGAGCTGCTCGAGCGACACGCGACCCGCGTCGGAACTCGATTGGGGAGCCACCGGCAACAGAGTGACTTCCACCCCTTGGCGTTGCAGCCGCGTCAAGGGGTCCAGGACGGCCTTGTGTTCGGTCTGCACGCTGACGATATGAGCGGGGCCGCCCTGGCTTCGGCGTTCGACCAGACCTCGCAGGGCCAGGTTATTTGCCTCGGTTGCTCCACTGGTAAAAACGATTTCGCGGGGGTGAGCACCGAGGGTGTGGGCGATTTCCTGTCGAGCCTCTTCGACCGCCAGGTGGCTCGACCGGCCCAATGTGTGACTGGAGCTGCCCGCGTTCCCGAACTGCCGAGTGAAGAAGGGCAGCATCGCCTCGACGACGCGTGGATCGACGGGCGTGGTCGCGTGATTATCGAGGTAAACAGGCGTCTGGACCATGACACCATTCTACCCGTCCCCTGCGGCAGGACGAGCCGTGCGTGTGACGATTCAGTCCCCCTTGGCAAAAAGCGATTCCAAACAGATCTGAGACCAGGTTTCGAAGCCATTCAAGTTGGCCAGCAGTTCTCGGACCGGTCGAAATCCCGCGTCCATGATATCGGGTTCCCGCGGCCGCACGTGAGGCGTTTCGACTTCGAAAATGTGTACCACTCCCAGATGAACTTTGCCTACCTCGGTCTGGTCGTCGTTGATCAAGCCGACGCAATGCTCGACGTACGGAGTGTCGATGTACACCTCCTCCTCAAGTTCCCGTCGCATGCCCTCGGCGTAGGGAGCCGTGCTGGTGGCGTCATCCGACGAGATGTGGCCGCCGATACCTACGCTGTGTTTACTGTGGAGCCGCTGTTCTCCTTGCCCGCGGCCACGTGTGTAGCGAAATACGGCCAGTTCTCCCTGCTCGTTGCGATGAGAGAAAATCACGTAGGGAATCAGCTGCTTGAAGCTCGGATCCTCTTCCATCTCGCCGCGCAACCGATAGCTCGTATGTTGACTGCTGAGCAACGAATCGAGATATCGATGGATCCCCGGCATGAAACCTTGAAAATACCCGAGTTCGTGCAGCAGCGCCGTCGGCACGACAAGCACGCGTTCGGTGGATACTCCAGCCATATTGCCTTCTTTCTTCGTATACGGCGACGCGTGTCACGGACAGTGTTCAGCGTGCTTGTTCCGATGTGACCTCGATCCCGGCGAGTGGTTCGCGCAGGATTCTCGAGCTGGCAAGCCCTGCACGGCGCACGGCGGCACTTCCACCAATTCCACAAGAAAACCGCCTTCGGGTGGTCGTCCACGCCCTGGCCCCTCCTCACAACCGACCGCTCCCTTGCCTGCAACGGGCAGTCTAACAACCCCATCGCTTTCCAGCTACTCAGCTCCCTGCGGGCGCAGCGGATCCGTCGCCACACCGGGCTGTTTCGCGCGCCGGCGGCTCGCTCTGGCCAAGACGAGTCACGTCGAACACACCCTGACGGATGGTATCACAGATCCGCATGGCGTCACAGAATCAGCATCGCATCTCCGTAGCTGAAGAACCGGTACCGTTCATCAATCGCCTCCTGATACGCCCGTTTCATCAGCTCGTCCCCTCCGAACGTACGGATCAGCACCAGCAGGGTGCTTTTGGGTAGATGGAAGTTGGTCAGTAAGGCATCGATGGCGCGAAAGGTGAAGGGGGGACGAATGAACAGCTCGGTCGATCCTTGCCACGGCGTCAGTTCACCACCCTGCGACGCCGTCTCCAGCACGCGGACACAGGTCGTCCCGACCGCCACAATGCGTCCCCCGGCACGACGACAGGCGCGCAGCTGTTCGACCGCGGCCGGCGTGATTTCGCCCCATTCGGAGTGCATCTGGTGTTCTTCTAACCGCTCCGCCGTGATGGGCCGAAAAGTGCCCACGCCGACGTGCAGCGTGACGCGGCAGAGTGCCATCCCTGATGCGACCAGACGGTCGAGCAGTTCCGTCGTGAAGTGCAGGCCTGCCGTCGGAGCGGCAATGGCTCCGGCCCGCTGCGCGTACACGGTTTGGTATCGGTCCAGGTCCCCCTCTTCCATTTCGCCGCCGCGAATATACGGCGGAAGCGGCACGCGTCCGATGCGCTGCAGCACGTCGACGGGAGAGCCTCGGTCCTCAGGCTGCACAACCCACAACCCGTCCCCCAGATCAGCCATGAAGTGGAGGCAGAACGCGTCGCGGGCTTCGCGATCCTGGAGCATGACTGAGTCGCCGGGATGCAAGCGTCCCCGCGTCCTGCTCATCACCTCCCATCGTCCTTCGGCATCGGCCGTAAGAAACAACCCGGACCAGCGACCGCGCGTCTTCGTGCGATATCCCTGCAGGCGGGCGGCGAGCACACGTGTGTCGTTAAGCACCAGACAATCGCCAGGCTGCAGAAACTCCGCTACGTTCCGCACATGGGAGTGTGTCAGCGAACGATGCCGCCGAGACACCACCAGCAGCCGAGCATCGCTGCGACAGGCGAGCGCGTGCTGAGCGATCAGCTCACGCGGCAAATCGTAATCGTACTCGGAAAGCTCGGTCATGGTTTGCTGCCCAGCCGGCCGCCGTGGGGAGTGCGGTCGGCCGATGCTTCCTATTGCCCCCCAACAAGAACGCGTCGGCGCTTCTCCGCCAACTCACCGTGCTGCCATGTTATGGCGAATCGACTGCCAGACCGCAAGTCGTCCAGAGAACCACCACTCCGAGCAGACTTCGCCTCCACCCCATTTCGGCAGCGGCCGCCCCACGCTGCGCGCAACGTCGGCACACCGATATTCCCCAAGTCACACGAAGATGGTCTTGCGAGAGAGATGGCATCTTGGCCATAGTTGAGACAGCCTGAGATCCTCCGGGAACTGTTCTGTGTGCAGCAATCTCAACCACCGCCGAAACTCCTAGCTGGTGACCCTATGGCCCACGCCCCCTACCGACTGGCATTGGTCATCACGGAACTGGAAGTGGGCGGGGCAGAACGGTGCCTCTCCAATCTGGCTCGGCATATCGATCGAAGTCGGTATGAGCCCCAAATCTACTCGCTGGCTCCGCGGCCAAGGTCCCCTCGCGATGAGCTCGTCAAGCTGCTGGAAGCTGAGAACATCCGTGTCGAGTTCCTCGGCGTCACCAGGAAGCAGCAGCTCTGGAGTGCCGTGAAACGAATGCGCGAGGCGTGGATCCGACAGCCCCCCGACGTGGTGCAATCCATGCTCTTTCATGCCAATGTGGTAACCGCGTTAGCCGCACGAGGAACCGGACATCTGAGCCGATGGTGCTCGGGGATCCGTGTCGCCGATCCTGCGCGAATCCGGCAATTCACGGAACGCATCGCGCTGCGTCCTGCCGCACGCGTGGTCTGCGTCAGTCAGCAGGTTGCCTCCTTTGCTCAAACCCGACTTCACGTCCCCGAGGAAAAGCTGGAAGTGATTCCCAACGGCATTGATGTCCAGGTGTGGCAGGCTGCGACGCCCGCGTCGCTCGAGTCGTTGGGCGTGAAACCGGGTCACCGCGCGATCACCTGCATCTCCCGTCTGGCCGCCCAAAAGGGAATCGATGACTTGTTGCGGATGGCACCGCGACTGCTTCAGGAACTGCCCCGCCACGACTTGCTTCTCGTCGGCGACGGCGCCGAGGCAGGCCCATTGAAGTCCCTGGCGGCGCGATTGGGATTGGGATCGCGGGTGCATTTTTGTGGCTGGCAGTCCAACATACCCGGGATCTTAAAGGCCAGCGACCTGCTGGTGCTTCCTTCCCGGTGGGAAGGCATGCCGAATGTCCTGCTCGAGGCGATGGCCTGCCAACGACCGGTTGTCTGCAATCAGGTCGAAGGGGTCCAGGAGGTCCTGGGGCCGCTTTCCGACGCGCAATCGGTAGCTACCGGTGATTCACAAGCTTTTGCTGAAAAAGTACTTACGATCACGCAAGACGATTCGATTGCCGCCCACCTGGGCGAGGCGAATCGGCGACGCATCGAGTCGTGCTTCTCGCTGCCAGCGATGATTGAGCGTTACGAAGAGTTGTTTGACGAAGTGTCAGCAGCCGTCTGACGATGTTCCTGACGGCTGGGAAAAAAAATCCACCACCGCCACTGATCGCTCGAAGTCCTCACGCCATATGCACCTAGGTCGCACCGACTGCCACCCTGCGTTAGTCCACCGCGCGAAATCGTGTTGACGTGGCAGCGCCAGTGGGTATCTTGGGGCCATAGTGGGATCAAATGGTAGCGAGTGGGACGCGCATGTTGCTCACCGGAAGTTTTCATCGGAATCTGGATGAAAAGAGCCGGTTTGCTCTGCCGAAACCGATTCGCGACGCGTTAGGACACGCCAATTGCACGGTGTTGTACATGGCGCCAGGCACCGACGGATCGTTAGTGGTATACACCGAGCAATCGTTTACCCAGCTAGGGGATCAACTAGGACACGGTTCGCCGACCGCTCAGGATATTCGAGCCTTCAGTCGTCTGTTCTACGCTCAGGCTCAACGGGTCGAGATGGACCGCCAGGGCCGCATCCGCATCCCTGTCGAACTGGCGCATCTGTCGCTGCCAGGTAAGGAGATTGTGCTCCTGGGAGTGCGCGACCATCTGGAAATCTGGGACCGAATGCGATGGGAGGAGTATTTGGGACAGAAGCAACCGTTCTATGACGAGATTGCCGAAAGTGCTTTCGGCGGGTCGGCCACGGAGATTCCTCCACACGGCAGTCGAACCGGCGGCTACGCATCGCGGGACAGCCGATCGACCGACAGCCGAACGACGGGCAATGCGGTGCCCGAAACCGATCGGCAGGACGGACCGCAGGAACGACACCATGGGGCTGAAGAACCTGACGGAGCAATGATCGACGGAGTGCATCGCACGAGACCACGCTGAGTCAGCCCACAGGGCGGGCTGACCGACATGCCGTCCTGGACAATGCAGACAGGTACGCGAGCACGATTTCACAACAGCGGCACGTCCGAAAACCGACAGAGACCTGCAGCAACACAGGCCTGCAGCAACACAGTGGGGCTGGAACCTGAGAAACGACGTGATGCGGGCAAGTCGAGGCCATGAGGAAACCGCGAAGTGTAGCGAGAAAAACACGGTCCGCACCGTGAGGATACGTCCGTCCGAAGTTCGCCATGTGCGGAGAGGGGTTGGTCAGTCAACGGCCACAGACTGACGAATCCACAGCCAAGCGATTGGCTGGGTACTCTTCGCAAGCACGAGAACGGGATGTTTTCGGCTGCGAACTGCAGCATGCGGAGCCCTGTTGGGTCTTCCGCTGCTGCTGGCTCGGCCCACCCGCGGGGCGCATGGACGCGCCCCGGGTCGCATGCCAAACGCCGACGCAGTGAGTGTCTGGTGAGTCGACGATCGACCCGCGCGCAGAGTCCCGATTGCCCGCAAGATCTCTTCTCGTCGTTGCGCTGGTCTCGCCTCACTCCCGCCTCTCCCCCTGGGCGGCAGCGCGTGTATGATGACGCTCTGGCAAACCTCTGCGATCTGGACACGCAACTGACGGCGATTCATGAGTTCACCCTCTCTTCACGTTCCCGTTCTGGCTCACGAAGTGCTCACCGCACTGGCACCGCTACCGGGGCAGACCCTGGTTGACGGCACGCTGGGTGGCGGTGGACACACTCGACTGTTGGCACAGCGCGTCGGTCCGCAGGGAGTGATCGTAGCCGTCGATCGGGATCCGCAAGCGATCGCGCGAGCCGAGCGTGAACTGGCCGGCTTGCCGATCCGCGTTGCGCAGGCCAACTACTGTGATCTGCCCGAGGTTCTCGACAGCGCGGGGATCGACAGCGTGCATGGCATCGTTCTGGATCTGGGACTTTCCAGCGATCAACTGGCTGACCGCGAGCGGGGCTTCAGTTATCAGTCGGACGGACCGCTCGACATGCGGTTTGATCCGGAACGTGGCGAGCCGGCAGCTCGTTTGTTGGCGCGACTCAGTGCAGATCATCTCGCGCAGCTGATTTACGAGTTGGGTGAAGAGCGTTACAGCCGTCGGGTAGCTCGGCTGATCGTGGAGCGACGGCGGACGGAGCCGATACGGACAGCTCAGCAGTTAGCCGACCTGGTGCGCAGCTGTGTTCCCCGGTCCAAGGGCCATTCGATCGACCCTGCCACGAGGACTTTTCAGGCCTTGCGGATTGCGGTGAACCAGGAGCTGAAGTCGCTGGAAATCGCCTTGCGGCGTCTTCCCGATCGCCTGGAGCCGGGGGGGCGGTTGGCCATCATCAGCTTTCATTCGCTGGAAGATCGCCTGGTGAAGACGGCGTTTCGTGAGGACTCGAGGCTGACAGTGCTCACACGCAAGCCCGTGCGTGCCGAGCAGTCGGAGATCGACCGGAACCCTCGCAGTGGCAGCGCACGGCTGCGTGTCGCCGAGCGAGCGAGTAAGGCCTGAGCGGAGCAGGATAACGGTGGTGACGCGACATTTTCGAGGCAGTTCCTGATCAGGTACGAGGAGAGTGCGTGTGACGCAGGTCCCGACAGCTCGCTTGGTTGACCGGATCGTGTCCGGTGGTCAGACGGGCGTGGATCGCGGAGCGCTCGACGCTGCACTGCACCTGGGAATTCCCCACGGTGGCTGGTGCCCGCGAGGCCGATTGGCCGAAGATGGTCCCATCGCCGCTCACTATCACTTGAGGGAAACCGCGTCGGCCCACTATGCTGTCCGGACTCGTCAGAACGTCTTGGACTCGTCAGCCACCTTGATCATCTGTCGCGGGGCCCTTCGAGGTGGTACGCGTCTGACGCACCAACTGGCGCACCGGTACAACAAATCGACCATGGTCGTGGACGTATCGCAGCAGGTGGATCTTGAGCTGATCCGCCAATGGCTCAGTCAGCAGCAGGTTCGCATCCTCAATGTGGCGGGACCGCGCGAGAGCACGGCCCCAGGAATTGCCGCAGAAACCTTCGACCTGTTGGTGAGGCTTCTTTCACGTGCGTGTTGAACGAGTTCTCTGAGTCGACTCGAAGCGAAGCGCCGGTCAGGATTATTGGCCATCCGGCGCAGCATCTGCCCTGACGTCCGGCTTCTCGCCTTCCGGAGTCGATGTCTCTCCCTTGGGAGTGATGTCGTCTGGCGCTGCTTCATCCCCCACTTCAATATCCACCGTAGGGGTCTCGGTATTGGTCCCCTTTGGAGGCGTGGGTTCTTTATTGCTGCAGCCACCTAAGAACAATCCGACTGCGGCCAGGAAGGCCAGCAACTCACCTCGCCATCGCATGCTATTCTCCTCAACTTCACTGTCGTCCGCCCATGGGCGGTCAAACTGATAGTAACAGCCGTCCTGTCTGCGTGGTGCGGCCGCGTCAGGCCCCCGTGGCTCGTTGGCGACGATCGTGCCGTCGTGACATCACGCACTGGACGCGCACCAGACAACCCAAACAGAACTCGATCGGCCGGTCACGGCAATTCCGTCAGGAACCGACACAGCACAGTATAGTAATCCTTGGAGTTGGGTCCATTATGGGTCACTCCGGGCATTCGCACGAATTGTTTCCGGGGACTCCCTGCTGCCGCAAATAACTGCTCTCCCAACGTGAATGGCACCACTTCGTCCGCGGTTCCGTGGCTCTGCAAGATCGGCCCCTGGTACTCTTCGATCCGCCCCAGCGAATCATAGCGGTTGCGCATGAGCCAACGGACGGGGAGAAACGGGTAGTGCACGGCCGCCACGTCCGGCAGCGACGTGAACGTACGTTCGAGTATCAACCCGCGTGCCCCCAGATCGGTGGCCAACTGCACGCTCACGGCGCCTCCGATGGATCGCCCCCACAGGACAACCTGGTCGGTTGGAGTACCGGCCCGCTGAGCTAACCACTGCTGAGCCGCTCGTGCATCGGCGAGAATACCCGACTCCTGCGGCTTGCCGCCACTGCGTCCGTAGCCACGATAATCGTAAGCCAGAATGCTCACCTTGTATGCGCTGCGCAGATCGTCCATGTACTCGCCCAAATGAGCCAGATTCTCGCCGTTACCGTGGCTGTAGAGCACGTAAGCACAAGGCTGAGGGTGCTCGAAGTACCAGGCGTTGATCCGAGTCCCATCGTCCGACGTGAGGTTATGATCCTCAAACGCCACCCCTGCCGGACTCCAATCGCCGTCGGGGATCTGCCACGTCGGATAAATCAACAGGTTTTCCAGCCACATCATCAGCAGTAGGAACAGCAAGTAGGCGAAGACCGAGGCACGGACGATGCGTCCCGCGCGATGCCGCCAGAATCGACTGGCCCATGTCATGGGCTTCTCGGAGGTTGACACGCTGCCCTGGCTCATCGACGCCGCCCTGGTTGGAACAGACGGTCGGGGAGTCGAATGCCCCTTCCCTGCTGCAACCATCATAGGCACTCGTCCCGTTTTCCGAAAGAACGGAACCTGGATCGCTCCAGCTTTCGGGACAACAGGCCAAGACGCGGCCAAACACATCGAGCCCAAGAAAATGGAGAAGCGCGCCGCCAGTTGCCAGACGACGCGCCGGTTAATCCACGGTGCCCCACGCCCTCGGGTGGCCTAGAAGTTGTACTCAGGATTGTTGTGGTCGAAATCGGCGTCCGGACAGCCCGCATTGAGCTTCAGGCTCAAGTAGGTGTACTCTTCAATCAGCTCAGGACCGCCGCCCGCACGACTGGGCCAACTGTAAGCCGCGTAACGGACGGGCACATTGTATTCGTCGTCGATGAAGATCTGAGCGATGTGGAAGTCAAAATAATCACGCGGCACTGGATGCAAGACCTGCAGCATCGTGCAGACTCGGCCATTAATCGTGGCGTTCCTGTTGAACTGCACCTGGCACTCTTCGGGGGTGCCGTTCTGCTTGTCTCGGGTTCCCTTTTCGATCAGCCGCACGACCAGTGTTTCCAGACCGATTTCGGTGATCGGATACCGGTTGCCTTGCATGGCGATGGGCCCGTCCGGCTTAAGCCACACCGAGCCAAACTTGCCTTTGAGCGAATCACGCCGCTCGTGAGCGATCATTTTGTTGTTGTTCTGGCCCCGCACAAAGATTACTTCCCGCCCCTTCATCGGATCCGGTTTCAGAAAGTAAAGGTAAACGGCAAACGGCGTGACGACCTGGCCGTCCACCGACTTCTCATTGCGGATCTTCGTGAACATGTATTCGCGCTCTTGGAGCTCATCACCAATCCGTTCCCGCTTCACGAGCGTAGCGGTGTAGTCCCGCACATTCTCACGGATGTTCCGCAGCCCGTCATAGGCCAGCGCCAGGGCGGGATCCAGCGGATGCTTGGGAGCCACGGCCGTGTGGTCCACCTTCGCTTTGGACACGCGATAAACCGGCTCCACCAACTGGGTGCCCGGCGGTGTCGGCGATTGGGCGAGAACCGACGCGGCGGAGGCCAAAGCGCCGAACGTGGAAGCACAGAAAGTCCGGCGGGATATCGGTGTATGGGACACGTTAGTTCGCCTCATTCGAATCACTCCTTGCATGCGACAGGCGGCAGACGTGATTGGGCCCGTCACGCCCTCCAAGCTGTCTCATTCTTCCCTGAACGGGTCTTCCGAGTAAACACCACCGGACCGTGTGTTCGTCCCAGCGGCTTCTCCAGTAGATCCTCGAAGCAAGTCTCGCGCCAAAACGAGCATGGTGTCGCAGGCGAAACTAAGCCCTGTTGCGTAGACTCAGTATTCCTGAGAACTTACGCACACTCCCGCCTTTCCGTTGCCCAACGGGACACTGCGGTGTTGTAAGTATCGCCCTGTGAAGAGTGGAATAATTACAATCCGCGGTAATTCCAGTCGGGTTTCACCAATCGGCAAAGCTCAACAGCTACCTGTCGTCTGAATCAACGTCGCAACCGGCGATCGCCCTGCGTGTCGGTCACAGCCCAACTCCATGCCGGCCGAGCCGATGAAAACACGCCGGCAATCTGCCAGCAGCCTCAGCCTCTGTCCTGGTCCGGCCGGAAGACTGAACCGGCCGATCCCAGTTACCAACTTCGCCTATTCTACTCGTGCCGTCGGATTACAGCGAGGTGGATTTCGCAGCCGGATCGTTCCAGCGAAGCCTGAGCGCCGACTCACCGGAGGAAATGCCCTGCCATGGGGAAGAACACCCCCCCTCCACAGTAGCCATCCACGGACATTCACCGGTGCTCCCCCTTTTTCCAGGCCGGTGAATCTGTTCGAATGCACGCGCGCGAGCCTATGATACGGAGTGAGTCATGGCTCTTTCGGGGCGGCAGTCGCTGCATGCTGGGCCCTGGCCGGAGCATGGTCGGCTGGGGAAAAGACAAGGGGGCACCTTGCAGATGGACGAGGAGCATTATGGCTGCTGACTTGGTGGTACATATAGTGGTGTCGCGGATGTTCGGGCAGAACACCTTCTTGGCTGGTTTAGCCGATCGCAGCGACTGCGTGGTGATCGATCCGGGCTTCGACGCCGAGGCCATCCAAGAGAGTCTGTTGCGGCATCACTTGACCCCCAAAGCGATCCTGAACACTCACGGGCACATCGACCACATTGCCGGCAACCAATTCATGAAGAGCTGTTGGCCCGAGTGTCCGCTGGTCATCGGGGCCAATGAAGCCGATAAACTCACGGACCCGTTGGCAAATCTGTCGGGCCATTACGGCGCCGGTTTGACCAGCCCGCCAGCCGATCAGCTCGTGCACGACGGAGAGGTCTTTCAGGCGGCGGGCCTGGCCCTCGAAGTGCTCGAAGTGCCGGGCCACTCGAAGGGACACGTGGTCTACTTGTGGAAAGGGGGTGAACCCTGGGTGGCGTTTGGCGGGGACGTGCTGTTTCAGGGGAGCATTGGCCGAACCGACTTTCCCGACGGAAACATGAAAGTCCTGTTGACCTCCATTCGCCAGAAGCTGTTCGTGCTGCCCGATGAGACGCTCGTTCATCCAGGCCACGGGGCCACCACCACGATCGGCGAGGAGAAGCGATACAATCCTTTTGTCGGAGTCTCAGTGTTCGGCGACGAGTGAGAATCCTGATCCGCGACGGCCGGTCGCAGCCGACTGCGTCAGTGGTTAGGATCGGGGGGCAGCGGCACGCTGGTCGTACGCAACTCCAGCAGGTGCGTACTGTCCGCCGGGCTCTCCGCCAGGACAGCCGGCATGAAGAGACAGAAGCAACTTCCTTGGCGCGGAGTGCTCTGAACCGAAATATCTCCATCATGTTCGTGCATGATCTTCTGACTGACTGGCAATCCCAGCCCGGTTCCACGGCTCCCCTTGCGTGACTCGAAGACCGAGAAGATGCGCAACAGATCTTCGGGCGGTATCCCCTCGCCGTTATCCTCCACCAGCACCGAGATCGTATGGGCTGAAGGATCGTAATGGGTACGCAGGCAGACGCACCCGTCGGGCACTTTCTCACAGGCGTCAACGGCATTGGTTACGACATTGAGGATCGCGCGGTGCAGCGCGTCGGGATCGAAGGTCAGCCGCGGAATATTGGGGGTCGGAGTCCAGCGCAGCTGCACGTTCATATCGCTGGCTCGAGTCCGCATCAGTTCCACCACGTCGGTCACGACGTCATTGATATCAGCCGGAACCATTTCAGGCTGACGTTCCTTGCTGAAAGAGAGCATGTCCATGACCAGGTTGGAGATCTTCTCCTGGTTTTTGTCGACGATCGCCCAACCTTTGGCGACCACGTCGTATTCGGCCGCCTTAAGCCCCTCTTCGATCAGGTAGCTACCACCTCGGATGCCCTGCAGAATGTTCTTGATGTGGTGTGACAGCGTTGCGATGGTCTGGCCAATGGCAGCGAGTCGTTCGGCCTGCAGCATGGCAGAATAGTAACGAGTGTCTTCCACCGCCAGGGCTGCCTGATGCCCGATGGCCACCATCAGTTTCAGGTGTTCATCCGAGAATCGGTTCTGCGGTCGCTGGATGAATCGGCCGGGCGGCGTGTACGTGTCGATGTAGATGATGCCGACAATGCCGTAGCGTCCCTGCATTGGCACGCATATCGCTTCCCGCACTCCCATTCGCACGATGCTCCCCGCCGCTTCCCAGCGTTCATCTTCACAGGCGTCACTGGTCAAGACGCCCTCACTCTGCTGCAGTACGTAGTCGAGGATCGTCCGGCTGATTTCCATCTTCTCCGCCGTTCCCGATACCTTACGGTCGCGTCGCACCGTCGGCACGAGTTCCGCCGATTCCTGATCGACCAACATGACGCAGCCGCGGTCGGCCTCCACCCATTCAAATATCAGCTCCATGATCCGGTGCAACAACTGATCGATGTCCATCGTGTGACTGGCGGCCAACGCGGTGTGGTACATCACATCCAGATTGCTGCGCGCGCGCGCCAGCCAGGGACTCTCCGATCTGCCTTCCATCGGGAAGATCTGGCTGCCATGCTGCTGGCCGATCGAGCGGATGATACGCGACCCGGCTGCCGAATCGTGGCGGCCCACGATATCGATTCCGTCCAGCAGGTCGGTGCCGGCGTGCTCTTCTCCCGCCGTGAAAATCATGAGCGTGCGGCCCACCTGGACCCGATCACCACTCTTGAGCATCTGCGACTGCGTGACCTGACTATTGACGAAAGTCCCGTTGGAACTCCCCAAATCCACCAGCTCATAGTGCCCATCGCCCCAGCGCAACTCAGCGTGAAAGCGAGAAATCTCCGTATCATGCAGCTGGATGGCATTCGACTTGTCGCGTCCCACGGACACCGTGGGACTGGTCAGTTCGAATCGCTTCCCTTGGTCTCGGCCTTGGATCACAAAAAGTGA
Source organism: Pirellulaceae bacterium (assembly GCA_041752115.1). Lineage (GTDB taxonomy): Bacteria > Planctomycetota > Planctomycetia > Pirellulales > Pirellulaceae > JAJRVM01. The sequence goes on from JBGSHS010000020.1 coordinate 20,663, forward strand.
AGGCATGCCTGGCCCCGCTTCCCATCTCCAGAACATCGACAGGAGCAATCGAAGGCACCGCAGCCGTGTGGGCAAGCACTCACCGCTGGGCACAGCGGCCATCCGCTGACGTTGCAGCCTGGCATCCGCCAGGCCAACCGAATACTGACGCTGTTCTACCATGCTCAGCGCCGCAGCGGCCGCGTCGATGCTCCATTTCCATACTTCCAGCGAGTATACCCGAATTCGGTACCGCCGAAAGAGAAGGGCCACTCTCCGGGTCAGTATCGGGAGCGATTCCGCGACAAGCCCGACCCGGTGCATGGACCTACAGCGTCAGCCGCCGAGCGAGGCAGACACCGCAGTCAGTCGGATCCGTGCATGCCGCTCAGGGCATGGCTGGCCAACTGCTCGATCTTCTCAATAAGGGCCTTGTAGTGATACGGCTTGCGAACGAGGTGACACGACGAAGGGCATTCGTCGCGTCTCAGATTGCCCAGAATCACCATTTCCGCCTTATTCGCGGCCAGCTCGTCGTCGTACTGGGCCTGAAGCTGAGCATCATCGGCCGCGTCGGCTTCCAGGTCCAGCACAATGACATCGGGACGCTGCTCACGGAGGATCTCCAGACCCGCTCGGGCTGACAAGGCCTCCAAGATCTCCACTCCGCGACGTTCCAGGACGGTCCGGATGACATCGCGAGAATCATCCGACTGGTCGACGATCAATACTCGTGTAGGCACTACTCGTGTGGGCAACACTCGAGTGGGGTGGTGACTATGGGGAGGATGGTCGAGGGCTCGGTTCGGCATCAGCAGCTGCACCTCCATGTGTGCGCTACCTGAGTATTTCTCGCATCACGACCGGACAGTCGGTGGTGGGCGAGCCTGTCAGGGGCCGCGTTTCGTTTGTGGGAGCAGACTTCCATGTCTGCTGCATCAGGCGTGGGTCGGAAGAATATCGCGTGCTCGCATTTGTGTCAAAACCGATTCTCGTCATATCGGCATCGCGCCGCACCGCAGTCTCTCGTGATCGGAGTTCCGGCTCGTCAGCCGGGCACTCGTGGGTTCAGGGCTCGATCCTGCGACCCACTTGGCCGGGGGCCGGATCCACTAATTCGTTCACGACCAGCCGTGGAGGGCTCTGCACCATCGCCGGACTCGCGTCGCGGGGGTTCACCTCCACAGGAATCCGACAATTGTGTACCTCCTATCGCAGCCGGCCACTCCTCACGGCGCTCTGCTGCGAAGTGCCGTGCGTGCAGCTTGACTGCCGTCGACGGGCATTGGACAATCGAGACTTGGCTGCTAGCAGTCTGGTTGCCGGTCCGTTTCCCGCGTTTTTTGTGTCTTGTTAGCGTTGAGGGTGTTCGTTATGGCGAATCCGTTCCTTCCTGCCGCTTCGCGGGCCCATCGCAGGCCGCTTGAAAGCCGAACGTCACGAATCGTATGGAGGAGGATGACCACAGTCGCGATTGTGTTGGGACTGCTGGCAACTTGTTCGTGGCCGGCCCTGGGGGCCGAGGAGAACGAGTCGGCATCCCGTTTGATTGGAGCGGTGAAGATTCTGGCGGCTGACGAGATGGAGGGACGTGGGATTGGCACCAGAGGGCTGGATGACGCGGCGGCATATATCGCCGAGCAGTTCGCTGCCATCGGCTTGAGAACGGATTCTTATGATGGTCAGCCGTACCAGAAGTTCACCATTGGTGGTTCCCCGGAACTGGGGCCCGTGGCGGAGAACCAGCTCGTCCTGCAGGGCCCCGGCGGCGATACCGAAGCTCAACGCGTCGAGATGAAGGTCGGCCAGGATTTCAATCCGCTCGCGGTGGGCGGGTCGGGGACCGTCGGCGGCGAGGTCGTGTTTGTGGGGTACGGAATCACCGCTCCCGATCTGAACTACGACGACTATGCGAACTTGGATGTGAAGGGGAAAATTGTGCTGATGTTGCGGCGGGAGCCGCAGCAGGGTGACCGCGACAGCGTGTTCGACGGTACAAGGTCCACGCCGCACGCAACGTTCCAGAGCAAAGTCAAGAACGCCGTAGAGCACGGAGCAGCGGCTGTGATCATGGTGAACGACGACTATGCGATTCAGCGGCAGGGGGAGCGTCGGCAGCGGGATTGGCGTGGCGCCGTCGACAAGCTAGCCGAAGCGGCCGAGGCATTTGCCGGCAAGCAGCAGGTGAGCGAGGAGGAATTGAAGCCAGCGCAGGCCAACCTGGCCGCTCTGGCCGCCGCCG
>JBGSHS010000021.1:0-6398 GCA_041752115.1 Pirellulaceae bacterium
GACGAATTTGCTCCAATACCTCACACCTATGTTCGTCCGTGAACATCCTTGAGTCCTCCTGACGAGTAAGTTGCCGATACACAACAACTTATGTCAGCGAGGACTCTTTTTTGTCAAGACAAGCTTAGTGCCATTGAGCTCCGCTCGTGCGGTGCATCAGATGGTCAGCTACCACGCAGCACTCTCACTCCTCCCCGACCCCCGCGAGCTCTGCTCGTGCGGTGAACCAGGTGGTCAGCTACCACGAGTTTGCGCTAAGTCATATCCACGCGGCGTTGCGGGCCGAGCCGGACACGACACCGCTGGAGATCGCGTCTTGCTATCAGCACAACCTCGCGCAACTGCTGCGACTGGGACGCGTCTGGAGCACGGGGCTCTAGTTCGGTACGTTCGGCAAGTACTCGATGCAGGCGGTGAGGAATCGTTTAGCTGACCATCTGATGCACCGCACGAGCGGAGCTCGTGGGGGGCAGAGAGGAAGGGGGCGAGCGGCGCCGCAGCTGACCATCTGATTCACCGCACGAGCGGAGCTCGGGGGGGTCGAGGAGGAAGGGGGCAAGCGGCGCGGTGTAGCTGACCATCTGCTTCACCGCACGAGCGAAGCTCGTGGGGGTCAGAGAGGGAGGAGGCAAGCGGCGCGGTATAGCTCGCCATCTGCTTCACCGCACGAGCCGAGCTCGTGGGGTGCAGAGAAGGAGGAGGTAAGTGGCGGGGCGGGTGGTGTCGACGGCATGCAATTGATCCTCGCCCAGCCGTCCGTAACACGAGCGCCGTTATGCACCACAGGAGAGTCTTTGCAGACCTTTCGTGTTTTCAAGTACAACCCCTACGCAAGGCTGCATCGCCCGCTCGCTCAGCCAGTGGCGTCGCGGCCGCGTTAGTTGCGGTCGATGAGTTGCTTCATGTCGGCGGTGATGGGGATGACTTCGAAGTCCTGGAAGAACATCTCGCAGTCGGCGCCGCCGTGCATTTGCAGTCCGAGCTTGCCCGTCTTTTCGCAAGCCTCGTCAACAATATCGGCCGTGCAGAATCCGTTCAGCATCTGGACCAGGCGATCTCCGTAGGCCGCGGTGCAGGTCGTATTCCACTGGTCGTCCTTGTTGCGGACCTTTTCGACGAGTTCGTCGTTGGAGACAACCCAGCCGCGACCGGGGATCGTCTGGCCGTCGACGATCCCGGCGGTGTGCCAGAGGGCGGAATCCTTGCCGTTGTTGGCGATTTCGTTCTGGAATCCACGCAGGACCCAGGGGGCGGCCGTTTCTTCGGCGCGGAAATACAATGCGCTGTTGCCGCCGTGCATGCGGTACGTGACGCGTGCGATGAAGTCGTCATAATCCTTGGTGGAAATGACCAGTCCGTCCTTGTCTTGATTCTGGGAGTGCACGCCGCACAGTACGCCGTCATCCGTGAAGGACCACTCTTCCGGGAGAACGAACTTGGCATCCTTCAGCTGGTATTTGCCATCGTCACCCTTGACAAAAAACGGCGCCCATTTGCTTTCGCCCAGGTCCTTCACACGAATGTTCTTCCACGCCACCGATCCGGATGTTCCAGCGTGAATCTGCAGACCGAAGAAGCCCTTCAAGGAAACACCGTCGAACATGTCGACGACCAGATTGCCGTTGAGCCATGTCTTGATCGACGGTCCCACGCACTGAATCTCTACGTCGTTCCACTCGCCAACCTTGCTGCTTGCTTCGGCGGCTGCAAGGCGATCCTGCGGAGTGTAGGCGTCAAGCCAGATGATGCCGAACTGATGGCCGCGACGACCTTCGTCGTAGATGCGACCGGTCGAGCCTCCCTCGGGAGTGCATTCATATTGATAGCCGTAGACGCGCTCGTGATCACCCTCCGGACGGGCCGCTGAGCGAAACTGTACACCGGAGTTTCCGGGTTCAAGGAACTTGTATTGCAGCCTCAAGATGAAGTTGCCGAACTCCTTTTCCGAGCAGAGGAATGTATTGTCTGGCGTGTTCGGAACGCATTTCCCGACGATCGCGCCGGCTTCCACCCCGTACTCGGCCGACCCGCCCCGTTTGACCCAGCCCGTCAGGTCCCGGCCGTTGAACAGGGGCACGAACCCGTCCTCAACGCCTGCCGCCGGTGCGGTCTGGCCGAAGGCAGCCAATAACCCCAATGCGATCGCTACGGCACATCGTCTTTTCATGGTGGGCTTGTTCATGGTGGGCTTGTTCATGGTGGTTTCTCGTGGAAGAGATGGTGGGGGATGCAACTTCACTCCCGGGGGCCTCAATTGTGAGTTCGCCGAGGGTACGCTGTCAAGCCTCCATCGCTTCCCATCGTGACGGGGCAGGGTCAGCGAGACGAAGAACGAACCAAACCCGAACGAAGCTGCAATCGCGAATAGCGTCTCCACGCCGGATTCCTTCCAGATCTTACCGCCGATCGTGACGATCAGGATATTGATCGGGTGGTTGATCGAAGTGCCCGCTGACAGAGTCGAAGTGACTTCCAGTTGCGAATCCGAAATCGTCTTGACATGCATGGTCCGCGCCATGCCGACCGCGAACAGAGCGGAGTTAATGACAGAAACGGCGCTGATCACGGTCGGAGCCGCCCTGGACGAAGAACGGCTCTCATTAGCTTTCGCCCAGATCCTTCACACGGGTGTTCTGGGATTGCTACCAGGAGTGGCATGAGCGATGGTAGAATGACAACGCATTCTAAGTGCCGGACGGCGATTCCGGAACTAATGCATGCAGCATGCTAATGCCTGACGATCGAGCGGGCATTGCTCAACGCCACGATGGTTTGTCGGCACGACGTTTGAACGCGTGGTTTCTGCCGGCCGAAATGGCGTGGCACCAAATCATGTTACAAGGCGAAACGGGAATGCTCCGAATGAACTCCAGAACATTTCGTCGTGTGATTATTTGGTTGGCTGTCGCATTGTCTGGCAACGCAATCGCCGCAGCGGTCGAAGAGCACGTTCATTTCGACTTTGAGTCGGGCGACCTGCAGGCGTGGCAAGTGGTTGAGGGCCGGTTTGATGATCTCGTCTCCGACCGCTCGCGATTCCACAATACCTATCCCGATCGCGAATTTGACAACAACACCTACAATAAGCAGGGGAAATACCATTTGTCGACGGTGGAGCAGCAGCCGGGGCAACCGTCCAACGACGCTATGACGGGTGTGGCGGAGTCGCCCGTGTTCGTTCTGTCGGGACCAAGCATGTCGATGCTGGTCGGTTCTGGCACTCAGCAGCATACGTATATTGCACTCTGTACGCTCGATGGCCAGGAAGTCCTGCTGGCTCGCGGCAAGCCGATGACCGAAGTGATGCAGCGTGTCGAGTGGAACGCGCCGCAGTTGGTCGGCCAACGAGTGTTCTTGCGCGTGGTCGACCGCGAGCATGGTGGTTGGGGGCACGTCACGTTCGACGATTTTTCCGCCGAGGGAACGATCGACCAAGAAGCAACTCGGCAGCGATTCGCCGAAATTGACCTCCGGCGCGTCGGAAGGGAAGTGAGAGAAGAGGCAAACTGCCTGCCGGCACTGCGATCGGCAGTGGCTGACCTGGCAGGCCGGTATGCCCAGCGCTATCCGCGTGGCGAGGAGTTCCTCGATCAGCTGGCACGCATCGAGGAAGTGCTTCAGCGGGATCTCGACGAAATTCAGCCGGAATTGCTGTCGGCGCTGCTACAGGAACTGAAATCGCTCCGCCGTGAAGCGTTGGTGGCCCATCCCCTGCTGGTTGAGCAGCCGATCGTATTCGTGGTACGTCACCAGTACAGCAGCCACTACCATGCCATCGACACGCTGTTCTCGACAGACGAGTTCAACGCCGACCGCAATCAACAGCATGTCGATCTGTTCGAGGGAGGTGGGGCGTTGAAGGTGATCGATCTGGCCACGGGCGAAGTGCGAACCGTCCTTCAGTTGCCGGAGGGCGTCGTGCGGGATCCGGACGTGCATTTCGACGGTCAGCGAATTGTCTTCGCCATGCGGCGGGGCAAGGAAGAAGACTATCACATCTGGGAAATCCAGGCCGACGGATCGGGCCTGAAGCAGCTCACGTCAGCGACCTGTGTGGCCGACTTTGATCCCATCTATCTGCCTGACGACAGCATCGTCTTTTCTTCCACGCGGGAACCGAAGTACAACCAGTGCAGCCGCGATATTGGAGCCAATCTGTTCCGCATGGAACCGGACGGAGCCAATATCCACCAGATGGGCAAGAACAATCTGTTTGACAACCATGCGGCGCTGATGCCAGACGGTCGAATCCTGTATGCCCGGTGGGAATATGTCGACCGCAATTTCGGCGATGCCCACAGCCTGTGGACCGTGAACCCCGACGGAACGAATCAGGCACTTTGGTGGGGCAACAACACCGCCTCCCCGGGCGCAGCCTTTAACCCGCACGTCATTCCGGGCACTGAGAGAGTACTGTGTATCTTTGGCCCGCACCACGACCGTCTGTGGGGTGCGCTGGCGATCGTTGACCGGAGACTGGGAATCGAGGGTCGACCGGGAGTCATCCGCACGTGGCCTGCCCAGTGGATTGATCGCGTGCGTACGGGTGGGGCGTTCGACTGTGACGAATTTGCGCGGGTCAGTCTGAAGTACGCCGATCCCTGGCCGCTGGATGAACACAACTTCCTTGTCTCGCGGATGATCAGTCCGGGCGAGTCGATGGGGATCTTCCTGGTGGATCTGTGGGGCAACGAGGTCTTGCTGCATGCCGAGGCACCAGGCTGCTTCGATCCCATGCCACTGGGCCCGCGACCACGGCCGCCCGTGATTCCGACGCACCGGGACTTCGAAAATGGCGAGGGAGTCTTCTATGTGTCCGACGTCTATCAAGGCACGCACATGGAGGGCATCACCCGCGGCAGTGTCAAGCAACTGCGAATCGTGGAGGCGCCGGAAAAGCGTCACTGGGCGCGCGGCGCTTGGTTCGGACAGGGATATACCGCGCCAGGTATGAATTGGCACAGCCTCGAGTGCAAGCGGATCCTCGGCACCGTGCCGGTCGAAGCAGACGGCAGCGCCTCGTTCATCTTGCCGGCCGAGACGTTCGTCTACTTCCAACTGCTCGATGAAAACGGCATGATGGTCCAGTCGATGCGGAGCGGAACGAGCGTTCAATCGGGCGAGCGGATCGGCTGCGTCGGCTGCCATGAGCAGCGGCGCTGCGCTCCGCCAAGTGCCACGGCCATGCCGCTGGCGTTGCTTCGTCCGCCCAGCCGGCCAGAATCCTGGTACGGCCCCCGCCGCACCTTCAGCTTCATGGCCGAGGTCCAACCGGTGCTCGACAGGCATTGCACGACCTGCCACGACTACGGCAAGGACGCCGGCAAGAAACTCAACCTGGCAGCGGATCGGGATATCACATTCAACACAGCCTACAACGAACTATGGCGCAAAGGGTACATCACCTGTGTGGGAGCCGGGCCGGCCGAAATCCAGCCAGCCCGCTCCTGGGGCTCTCATGCCAGCCCTTTGGTCGCCGAGATCCGTCAGCCGAAGGTCGCCGAGCACCGAGACATAAGGCTCAGCGCAGAAGATCTGGAGCGCATCGTCACTTGGATCGATCTCAACGGTGTCTACTACCCTACCTATGCCAGCGCTTATCCAGATAGCCTCACAGGACGCTGTCCGCTTGATGATGCGCAGTTACAGCGGCTGGCGCAACTGACACTGGTGCCCTTTGATCAGCTGCGGAGCTTCGCAGCCGATCGTGGTCCACAGATCACGTTCGAGCGGCCGCAATGGAGTCCCTGTCTGGCAAACGTCGGCGACGTAAACAGCGCGGATTACCGTGAGGCGCTGTCGATTATCCAATCGGGAAAGGCTCGGCTTGCCGAGCGTCCGAGGGCCGATATGCCGGGATTCCAGCCCAGCGGTGAGGATCTGCGGCGGGAAGCGAAATTCGCGCTTCGCCGCCAGATCGAGCTGCGCAGCCGCGCGGCGATCCGCCAGGGCACCAAGTACTACGACCAAGGCGATTGAGGCCTCACTGGTGTCCGTGCGCGACTCGGCCTGGAGTCGAGCCGCTTGGATACTGACGAGGCATGGCCTCGACTTGTTGGCGAGCTGGCGCTCGAACGCTGTCCTCTTGTTCTCCCGCTATCACGACGACAATGCAGAAGAGACGCGCTGAGAGCTAATGGACTGTGGAAAAACGGAGCGAAAACCGGAGTCTGCCTGAATACCGTTCGGCACGAGATTGGCTAGTCGGCATTTTTCTTTCAGACTGGGCTAGTTAGAGCTCCGCTCGTGCGGTGAACCAGATGGTCAGCTACCGACGCTGCCCTCTCAACACTTCCCGACCCCCGCGAGCTCCGCTCGTGCGGTGAATCAGATGGTCAGCTACCGACGCTGCCTCTCAACACTTCCCGACCCCCACGAGCTCCGCTCGTGCGGTGAAC
>JBGSHS010000022.1:0-16843 GCA_041752115.1 Pirellulaceae bacterium
ACCACGGCCTGTCGCAGCCAGTCGGCCTCAATCTGCTCGCGCGTAGGGGGCGGCGCCGCGTCGTCGGCCCGCACAAAGTTCGGCACCGACAGCGTCGGGGGCAACAGCCACCCGCCAGCAGCAATCATGATCAGCAGAAGCCGTCGACCACAGCAGAGATTGGTGCGCATCGCCTGTTCCTTCCTTCCACGCACGAAGCGGGACAACTTGGATCGTAAATCCGTCCGGCGCACGCGTCAATGAGGTGGCACTGGCTTCGCCAGTGCTGCAGCTGATTGGGCCTCGCTAATGCTGCATCAGCAAAGCTCGTGACACCCACATCTTGCGTGCTGACAAAGCACCAGTGTTGCCGCCCGCTCGATTGCAGCGTCAGGTCGACCCATTTCTGCCTCACAGAGGCACGGAGACACAGAGGAACCGCGGGAGTTCACCGTGAACGCCCCGCGTGATACCATCCTTCCCATCACGCTCAGCAGTGCCGCTTTCGTTCCCATTTATCTCCGTGTCTCCGTGTCTCCGTGTCTCCGTGAGAATTTGCTCTTCTGATCGAAAACGTTGTCTTGCGGATGAGTGCGTGAGGTTAGACACCTTGCCAATGCTCCCTGGCCGAGTCGGTGGCCAAACGGGAAATGGTCCTCCCCCATTGCACGTCGCTGCGCGAAGGGCGGGCTCCACGACGGATACAACGAGACGGCACACCGGGCCCCGCCTACGCAAGGCTCGGCATGCTCTGCGCCGTGCGCCGGAGAGAGCACGATTCACCCTCCGGCGTCACCGCTCTCTTGCAGTTCGCAGGACTTCGGCAGGCTCTCGATACGGGCCTGCCAGATTCCCGCCCAGTACTGATCCCATCCCAAGTACTGCAGGACGCCACCCCGTTGCGAAGCTCGCACTTCGGCCTTCACCGCCGCGACTCACGGCCGACCCCTATTGGCAGTGTGCAGCAATCAGACGGCCAAAGTCGGCGGACACCTCAGCGACAACACCAGTTCATAGTCCGGTGGGACCTTGCCGCTGAGACGAACGGGTTGTGACCATTGCTTTACCAATTCAGCGGGATCACCATCAGATTCCCCCCGCTGATTTCGGTGACGGTGATGTTTCCTGATTTCCTGTCATACGACATGCTGGATGGCGTGACCAGCGAACTGGACAAGACCTCAACCAGGGTCCCAGCCGCGTCATACAACTGCAAACGTCCGGGCAGCCCACCGAGTTGATTGATGCTGTACTCCAGAGTCAAGTATCCCACCGTCGAGCAATCCGCGTGGAGAGGGAGGACGTCAATCGCCGAGGTGAGCCCGGCAATCCGCGGGGAACTGCCGCCCATGTCGGGATCGACCGCGACGACTTGCGACTGGCCGGCAGCAAACGGAAATCCGTTAAGCACGGTCACCAGGAGTTCATCGCCGTCCCAGCGAATACTGGTGGGTACATTCTCGCTCGTCGGTGGCCCGAAGCCTGGAAAGAGTGGATTGACGGTGTTGGGAAAACTCACGAGCGGCGCGAAGATGCCCGTCGCAATATCAACCTTATGCACCAGGTTGAAACCGCCGTCCGGCACGTACAAGTAGTCGCAGTCAGCAACCACTCCATACGGATGCGAGTGTCGTACATTGGCGGCCAGGCTCGGCAGCGGTTCGGATATGTAATCGGGAAAGTCAACGATGAGCTCGATGGTGACTCTCCCACCCTTCGCGTCTCGGCGGACGAGTCGCTCGCCATTCTCGAGCGCGTAATGATCGCTCAAACTCAGTGTGACGCCCGTGGTTTTCAGCTCCACCACTGCGCTGAAGTGCACTGCCAGCACAGAACTGAAGATGGGGGATGCAACAGCGGGGTTGGGGATTTCGGTTCGCGGGACTGGACCGGAAACGGTTGGATTCCCTTCGCCAATGGCCACAAAGAGCGTGCGTCCATCCAGGTACAAGCCCGAGGGCCCCGAAGGAGTATTGGCGGCATTTGTGGGTGCCGAGGGCAAACCGTCGATCAGCGTGCGTCGATTACCACGGCGATCGATGATCGATACCCGACCTGAGTTAGGTGCTGCTGTCGCCGTTCCGACTTCGGCAACCAGGAAGTTCTTGAGTGGCGTCTGGAGAATCTTGCTGGGTCGTTGGAGTTCGACTGCGGTGACATGGCCCCCTAGAGCCGACGCCAACGAAAATCCCAGGATGAGGCAGACCACAGAATAACGGCAAGTCATGACATCTTTCCTTCATGGTTTGCGTAGAATGGAAAGGCAGCGCGTCCGGCGCGCAAACCGAGCGCCGGGGCGGTGCCGGGCCGGTGAGGACTTTCTTGACGGTTAGGGCCTCGCCGGCCGCTCTTCTGTTTGTTGCGGTTGGAGCTTGTAAGGACCAGTTTCCGCCCAGTCAGCTCTACTCGTCCGTGGTCTCTTCCACGCCCAATAGCCCTGTGGCTTCCTTGTGAAAGGCAGTCAGTTCTGCTGTATCCGCGACAGACAATCTTTGTCTTGATCGCGTCCAGCGAACGGCCCAGTCGTAATAGTCTCTGGCCCGGACTGCCTCCTCCAGGCGTTGGTGACTCATCGCCAGCAAATAAAGGTCGAATGCCAGGCTTGAGTCCTCCTGCCGCGCGAGGTTGGCGTGCAGTATCTGCACCGCCTCACGATACCGTTCGGCTCGATAGTAAACCGCGCCCAATGTGTTCCGGTACATGGCACGCTTTGGATCAAGCTGCACAGCTTTCTCGGCAAGAATCAGAGCGGCATTCACATCGCGGAGTGCTGCTGGTGCGGTCACATAAACCCAGGCGAGGTTATTGCAGGCTAACGCGTTGTCTGGTTCCGCAGCCACGAGGGAGCGGTAATATTCAATGGCGCGAAGCGTTTCCTGATTCTTCGGCGGAGCAAGCCCGGCGGAGTCCCACGGCACGACAGACACCTGGAGAGGCTCAGCCGCAGCGTCGGTACGTGGAAGCGGCGGGATGGCGGGCCAATCCCCCTGCAGTTCCCTGTCTGTCAGCCGCTGCCGGATTAAACGAAGATCCCAGACATGGATCCCTTTGACTTCTGCGTTGCCCAGATCAATCAGCCTACAGCCGTCGGATGTGAACAAGTGCATGTGAGTTGCAGTCGCATCCGGGCTCTCCAGCTTGGCCACCTCCCGGCCGGTAGCGCGATCGCACAGGGGAGTAACACCGGCGAGTGGGTCCAGCGCCAACAATCGACCGGCCGATGCGCCAAAGTTGTTCCTCTTGACCGACTCTTCGGGCTCCCAGCTGCTCAGGGGTGATTAAGTGGATTGGTTCGGCGTCGCTCAGATCAATCCGATGGAGTCCAGCGCCGCGTTTGTCCTGTCTCTTCCGACGCGCACTTTCAATCAAGATCCGCCGCATGGCCTCCGCCGCAGCCGCAAAGAAATGCCTCCGGCTATCCCAATGCTGCACTTTCTCCACATCCACCAGCCGGATGTAGGCATCATGCACCAGCGCCGTAGCCTGCAACGTCTGGCCCGGTTTCTCGTGAGCCAACCGGGCTGCGGCCAATTTCCTTAGTTCGTCATATACCAGCGGCAAGAGCTGCTCGGCCGCAGACGGATCGCCAGCTTCGATGTGCGACAAGATGCAGGTGACGTCGGACATGGCCACAGGCTCCAAGACGAAAGGAAATCCGCTGGTGTTTGTAACCTTCTCCGATCGAGCAGCCACTTCGCATGCGCGATCATCACCCACTTCGCCGGGTAACGTTCAATCGTGGTGGGATCAGCGGACGAGATGTGCTGGCGTCTCCGCACGAAGTGCGGACCATGAATGCGACCCCTGCTCGGCGGTGCCGCGGGTGGGATTGGTGTGCGCGCCGCCACCGTTCGAGAGGGCGTTGGTTCGTCTCGCTCGGTGGACTGAGACCATTGCTGCGTGCACGTCTTCTGTCTCAGGCCCGAAGCCGTGCCCGTGCGGATGAGAGTTTCTGGCATGCGTCATCACTTTGCCAGAAAACCAATCGCACCTCTGGTGACCAACGATCGGTCCCGGCACTCGCACCGGCAAAAGCCAGTGCCACCCAGCCGCAGTCTATGGTATAGTTATTTCGAGGACTGTGGCGATGATCGAAATAAAATATACTGGCGACGCCCTCTGGGAAAGGATTGAACGAGCAGTGGAGAAGGTCAAGGACCGTCTGCGTCGTGTAACGCGCGCGCTGAATTCCGCCCACATTCCCTACGCAGTGATCGGGGGCAATGCAGTTCAGCACTGGGTTTCTCAGGTGGATGAATCTGTCGTTCGGCATACTCGTGATGTCGATCTGATCCTGAACGAATCGGATTTGGACCGCGCCGTCCCGGCCCTGGAGGCCGAGGGATTTATTGACCGACGTTCTGCCGGCGTGACGATGTTTCTGGATGGCCCGGACGCGAAGGCGCGCGACGCAGTGCACGTTGTATTCGCAGGCAAGAAGGTCCGCCAGGAGTATCCCGAGCCAGTGCCGGAGATCGATGAATACGAACTGATGGAGGACGTCCGGACGTTGCCGTTCGAGCGATTAGTGCGAATGATGCTGACGTCATTTTGCGACAAAGACCGTGTTCACATCCGAGACATGATCTCCGTGGGGCTGATCGATGCAAGCTGGCTGGAACAACTGGCTCCCGAGCTGAGACTACGATTGGGGGTGTTGCTCGACGACCCCGATGGCTAGTGCTGAAGGATCACGGAAGGGACATCGAGCGAGGGGAATCCAGTGGAAGTGGCGGCTCAGACTCAGCAGCAAGACAACGCCTTGCCGGCTGCCAACACCAGTGCACAGCCGTCTCATCGAAACGAACCTCGCAGTGAGTCCCCTGAGAATACAACACAAAACGTCAGTGTGCGGTGCGTCGATGCGGAAGGTCAGACTGTGGAAGGAGCCAAAGTCCATTTGCTTCAGATGACCACACCGGGCCATATCAACTGCGTCTTCCGGCAGGTTCAGCCAAGCTCTACTTCAATGCACTCCCCGAACACTGGAACCATCCTCGTCCTGAGGTCGTCAGCTGAATCCCGCAAGCTCTTAACTGTCGTCTTCCTACTATTGATCCGGATATTCCACCACACCATGCAGCATATCTTTCGCAGTCTGGCTATCGGCACGTTGTTGTTGAGCGTCACATCATTAGATGGCGCGGATTGGTCGGTGCCGCTGGCAGGCAACGCGTTCCGCACCGCACCGGCTCCCGGTGGTGAAGGATTTCGACGCGGTGGGCTCGTCGCCTGGAACGACCCGGAGGGAGTCTTCTCGGTCTTCTTCCACCTGGACCGTCCTGCTGATCTGGAACTGTCGATGCTTGCCAGCAGTCGTGAAGGACGTTCGATGCTGCTCACGTGCGTGGGGGACAACACCTTTCACACGCCGATTGAAGGAAAGGAGTTGGCAACGCACGCGATCGGACATGTTCACATCGACCAGGCCGGCTATGTCCGTGTGGATTTGAAAGGCGAGCAGCGGACCAGTGCGGTCTATGCCGAAATCCGTGATCTGCTGGTTTCTTCCAGCACCGAAGGGCTCACGGTCGACTATGTGAAATCCAACGACGGCAACATGTTCTATTGGGGACGTCGCGGTCCGTCGGTGCACCTGGGGTACGAAGTGCCACGCGATCTGAAACTGCAGTATGCCTACAGTGAGATTACCGTGCCGCAGGGGCAGGACCCGGAAGGATCCTATTTCATGGCCAACGGGTTCGGCGAAGGCTATTTTGGGATCCAGGTGAATGGACCTGATGAGCGGCGAGTCCTGTTTTCGGTGTGGAGCCCCTTTGCAACGGACAACCCGCGCGACATTCCTGAAGACCAGCGAATCGTTACGCTCGCGAAAGGCCCTGAGGTTCGGGTCGGCGAGTTCGGCAACGAAGGATCGGGAGGCCAGAGTTTCCTGGTCTATCCATGGAAAGCGGGCGTCACGTATCGCTTCCTGACGGAAGTGAAGCCGGACGGGGAGGGAAACACAGTCTATACGTCGTGGTTCGGCAACAAGAGCGAGGACCAGTGGCGTCTGATTGCCAGTTTTCGTCGGCCCCAGACGAACACTTCTCTGCGAGGCTTTCATTCCTTTCTGGAGAGCTTCAACCCGACGACCGGATACATCCAACGGAGCGGCCTCTATGGGAACGTCTGGGTCCGCGACGTGGCCGGAGGGTGGCATGAGTGTACGCGTGGACGCTTCTCGGTGGATGCCACCGGCGGCGGCGGCCATCGGCTCGACTTCACAGGCGGGGCAGAGGGCACGACCTTCTTCCTGCGCAACTGCGGCTTCTTCAACGAGACAGGTCATCCCGGTGAGACATTCGCACGCGAGTCCACTGCCGGCGAACAGCCGAAGATCGATTTCGCCTCGCTCCCTCGCTCCTGAACGCACATTTCCGCATGCCGCACCCTTCCGCCATGAAAACTCCGCGGCAAGGAGTTGTTCGTTGGCCTGCTCGTACGGCAGTGAGCTACCATCCTGGCGTCGTCGCCCGATGGTTGACCATCCCCCACCGAATCGACCCGTGGCGCGAACTCGCAGGAAAAGTGGTTCCGCTCGGGCACGAAGTTGCCGGTGCGCTCCCCTGTTTTCACGCGGGCTGAAGCGGGCTCTCCCCAAAATGATCACTTTGCTGGGAGCCGTTGTCTGGATTCTTTCCTGCAACTGCACTATTTTGGAGGTGGCAAGTACCTCCCTCCCGTGTTGCATGAGGGACGGATGACCTGTTCCTTCGTCGCGATCTGTGTCTCCTGACGGTGATCTGGACGAAATCCACGCCAACGGAATCTCGCCCAGACGTGTCAAGCAAGCCTCGCTCCGGGAACTTCCAAGAGAATCACACTCTGGCAGGACCAAGACCATGACCGATCGGACTCGCGTCGACGAACTGTTAGATCAATGGCAAACGGCTCGCCAGCAGGGCCGAGACTTGTCGGCCGAGGAACTGTGTCCAGACTGTCCTGAATTGCTCAGCGAACTCAGACAGAAGATTGAGTCTCTGCAACTCAGCGATGGGGAAGTGAACACCGGTGGCGACGATCCGGCGATTGAGACGACGTACGACGAGATTCGTTCGCACCGCCTGATCGACATGCACTGCCAGCTGACCGGTTTGCGTTTTCTCGCTCGTGGCGGACTGGGAGTTGTCTGCACGGCTCGCGATGAGAAGCTCAGTCGCGAGTTAGCGATCAAGTTCCTCCGACGTCGACTGGCAACGGTGGCGGAATGCCGGGAGCGTTTCCTGGTCGAAGCTGAGGTAACGAGTCGCCTGGAACATCCAGGCATCGTGCCGGTGCACGGCATTGGTGAGACGGAGAACGGCCGACTCTTCTACGTCATGCGGTTGATCCAGGGGGACACCCTGGAGAATGCGATAGCGCGACTGCACAGCAACCGGATACGTTTGACCACGCAGCAGCAGCATGCGCAGTTGCGCGAGCTGTTGGGACATTTCATGGCTTTATGCAAGACGGTTGCTTATGCTCACAACCGCGGTATTGTGCACCGTGACATCAAGCCTGCGAATGTCATGCTGGGACGTTTCGGCGAGACCATTCTGGTCGACTGGGGACTGGCGCTCCCGGTCGGCCGCCAGGGTGTATTCAAGCAAAGCTCCGAGCGAACATTGAGTCTCGGTTCGGGGACGAACGAATCGAGCAACACCGGTGCCGGGACTCCCGCCTACATGAGCCCGGAGCAAGCGACCCTGGGAGCTGAGCTGGATCAGCGGAGCGACATCTACAGCCTGGGCGCGACGCTCTACAAACTGATCAGTGGCAAATCGGCATTCGAAGGGCCGGCGAGCGACGTGAGATTACGCGTGATACGGGGCGATTTTCCGCCACCCACGCAGGTCAACCGGCACGTATCCCGAGCGTTAGAGGCCATCTGCTTGAAAGCAATGTCGGTCAGGCCGGACAATCGTTATGCCACAGCGCTCGAACTGGCTCAAGACGTTGACAATTACCTGGCTGACGCGAGTGTGAGTGCTTTCGACGAACCGGTTCTGCGACGATTCGCTCGTTGGACTCGCAGACACTCGGCCGTCGTGCAGGGAATCATGGGTGGATTGACGCTGTTTACAGTGGCTGTCGTAGTCGCCGCTCTGTTGATCGGCAAGCAGGCTCGACGCGAGACTCAACTCAAAGAAGACAGCCTTCGTACTTCCGCCCAGTTCGCGGCCCATACGATCGCCAATCAGGTGGACATCTGCTGGCGATCGTTGGAGAAGATGGCGGCCGACCCGAAGCTGCACGAGTTGATGGGCCCCGTGAACAGTGCCCCCCTGGAGCGATCACATTGGAAACCGCTTCAACAATGGCTGAACACCTACGCCCAAGAGTATGAGTTGCTGAAGTTTCGGTCGTTGTTCGTCATGACGGCCGATGGCACCCAAGTGGCTCGATATCCGGAATACGTGGATAGCGAATCGGGCCCCGAACTGGCCAACAGCCTTGGTCAGAATCTGAGCTATCGAGACTACTTCCACGCGGCGGGGGAAGACGACCGTCGTGAGGGGCCACTTGGGAGAGCACCCTGTACGCTTCCGCATGTTGCCGCGATTCACGAAAGCACGAATGGAGGGACACTGGCCGAGGTCTTCTCAGTTCCCATTCGCCTCGAGAGCAACTCACCTCCCATCGGCGTGTTGGGGATGGCAATCAGCTTGGGAGACTTCACCGCACTGGAATTGGATCTTCCGATCGGGCAACAGGTCATGCTGGTCGACACACGCCAGTATTATCTGGAACGACAGCACCCCAAGCCCCATCGCGAATCTGGAGAAGGCCTCATCCTCCATCACGCGGCAATGGGTGATCTCACAAGGATGGAGCGGCTGCCGCACATCGATCTCGAGCTCCTCTCGCCGCTTTCCCCTGACCAGAGGGAGGCCGCGCAGCAAGACCTGCCCTCCCGACCAGGGAGCATGATTAACAATGGATTTCACGACCCGCTGGCAGAGGACAGCAATTCGCGCAGTCTAGCTGCCTGCGCACCGGTCATCGTGAATACACGCCCGGATACGTACAACAATACCGGCTGGCTTCTGATCGTCCAACAGGCTGATTGAAATCGGCACGGAAGTGACTTTCTCTGAGCCGATCAACATCTCCTGGCGCAGACGATCGCAACATCTTCAGTGTGTTCCGCGTTCATTCGGAAATCGCCGGTCGCTTCGTTGCCTCTTGTTGACTCGTCGCCGACCAGCACTCGGTCCCCACACACAGTCAGCCTGTCACATCCGACGCCAATGTGACCGGCCAGGTGACCGCCCGAGCGCGACCGGTCTGATGGCCGAGCGCATTTCGCTTCCCCCCTGGCTGTAGTTCCGAGTCACGAAAGTCCCTTGGCACACTCTCCGCCCGCTTGCCGAAATAGTCCCGATTTTCACACGACCCTCGCGCCGGCGGCCAAAGCCCTTCGCTCCATCCTACGGCCAACTGGCGTGACGGTCCTGTCAATCGTTCTGCGGCGCACCGCACTGCGAATTGGCCGTCGCTGATTACACGCCGCCTCACGTCGTTTCGGCACAATTGCTGCAATGACGAGATCCCAGGTCGAAGATCTGGTGTTCACTCACCGCTACCATGTCCGCTCATTGGTCGCCTCGAAAGGCCGTACCTCATGAACGTCTCCCATGCTATGAGACGATTGACGCTGGTATTGCTGTTGCTGGCCATCGCACTGGCCGCATCGGACCTGCTGGTCAGTGCCGTAAGCGTCGTGCTGCTGATCCTTGCCGGAGTTCTCTTCGGTATCTTCCTTAACGGCCTGAGCAGATTCATTCCATTGCCCTACCGCTGGTCGTACGTGATCGTCATCACTGTTCTGGTCCTGCTCATCGCTCTGGCGATCTTCTACATGGGCTCGCAGATCGGGCAGCAGCTCGCACAACTTTCTGATCAGCTGCAAAGCGCGAGCCAGCAGTTTATCGACCGGCTCAAACAGTACGAATGGGGTCGTCAGAGTCTGGCTGATTCGTCTCAGCTGCAAGAGATGGTCACCGGCGGCGGCGGTGCGGTCTTCTCACAGGTCATGCAGGGCATGGGGTGGTTGATCTGGGGCATGACGGGCATGCTGGTGATCTTCTTCGTCGGCTTGTACGTGGCCTACGATCCCGACTTGTACAAAGGAGGGATTATCAAGCTGATAACTCGCGCACACCGTCCGCGAGCCGAAGAGGTGCTCGGCACGCTGCGCCGGTCGCTCGGACGATGGATTGCCGCACGCATCTTTTCGATGAGCGTCGTCGGCATCCTGACCGCCATCGGCCTGTGGATGCTGGGTGTCCCTCTTCCTATACCTCTGGGAATTGTCGCCGCTCTGCTGACCTTCATACCGAACGTCGGTCCGGTTCTGGCCACCCTTCCACAGGCACTGCTGGCATCCCAAGTTGGCACGAACACAATCCTCTTTGTGATCCTCTTCAATATTGGTTTGCAGACCGTCGAAAGCTATCTGCTCAGTCCGATCGTGGAGCGGTACGAAGTCACACTCCCCCCTGCCCTCACCATCTTTGTTCAGCTCCTGATGTCCGTCCTATTCGGCGTGATTGGCATCATGATGGCCGCTCCGTTGACCGTGGCCGCGATGGTCCTGGTGCAGATGCTGTACGTTCGCGACACGCTGGATGATCCCCATCCCGGGGAACTCGTCGAACAGAACTGACCGAACTGGCTGGCGGCGACCGCTACTACCACAACACGAACCCACATGGTATCGTTGAGCGGCTCGTCAAGCGTTGAACGCTCGGCGCACTTACTGTTTGCGGTCTCCCCGCCTGGCTGGAGGCCTTGCCCCCTTAGGTAATCGAGATGGCCAAATCACATTGCCCCGTAACGCGTCAAGAATTCGTCCAGAATGCCGAGCCGGTTGAGGTCACGATCAACGGCATCCCGATGACGGCCGAAGTGAAGGAGTTTTCTACCGGCTCGCTCGGCTGGTACCTCAACGGAAAGGCCAATGTCAAAGTCGGCGACAAGTCGGTGAGCGTACAGATCGGCATGAATCTGACGATCGTCGGCTCCAAAGACCTGCCCAGGTAAGTGTGCCGCCAGGCGGCACACGTTACGGCGTTCCCAGTTTTCGACCCGCTCCGCAACGCGAAACCAGTCGACTTTGAGCGATGGTTGGCGTTTCGCGTCGAGCTGCGCTTACTTCAGCTCGATTCGACCGACTTCGCGTGAATCGCTTCACATCATCTACTTCCGACTGATCGTCAGAACGTAGGGGTGATCGCTCACCGCAAGCTTGATCGAATCGGCTGCCGTCAGGTCCCGAATCGGCTCAACTCCCAACGTCGGATCATAGATTTGCACCTGGCAAGCCTCCGCCAGTTGTATCTCAACCTCGTCGGAGCCCTCGACCCGCTCCCCCAGATGACACCACTGATTGTGGCAATGCGGCAACGTGGAGACGATTGGAGACGCTTGGTCGAGCTGCAGTGAGCGAAGTGGCAGAGCGGACGACGATGCCGAACGGTCAGACTTCTGGGAAGTGGTGCGGAAATAGGGAATGCGGCAATGCAACAATGCAGCAATGCCACAATGAGGAGGCGATCGGTGGGGCTGCGCCGGACGAACTGGCTGGCAGCACGAGAAAAGCCGAGCGATTCGGACAGCGGTCTCGCTCACACTGCGCATTGTGGCATTGTGGCATTCCCTATTGCGCGACCATTTCCTGGCGGCGTGTCCTTTCCCGGCAGCGCGCGAAAAGCCGACTGCTTCGGACAGCGGTCTCGCTCACACTGCGCATTGTTGCATTGTCGCATTGTCGCATTCCCTATTGCACAACCATTTCCTGGCGGCGTGTCCTGCCCCGGCAGCGCGAGAGAAGCCGACAGTTGCCCCGAGGCGGCATGCCGCTTCCCGCCAGGACAGGCCGCTGGGAAGTGGTGCGGGAATAGGGAATGCGGCAAGGCGACAACGTGGAGACGGTAAGATCGTCCTGGGTCTCATCGTGATCGACCGCAACCCGCGACGGCGCGAAGCGCGGCAGTTCCGCATCGTTGTGCAGATCTGTCGCGACAGCAGCGCAGAACTTACAGACGTTCCTCCCGAATCGGACGTTTTTTTGCGATTGTCTGAGTTAAGCACCTCCGCCACCAAGTACCCGCAGGCCCAGGTGCGCGAGCATTGGTTTCATCTCACGCCAAGGCGCAGGGAATTCAGACCACCACCTGGACTACCACTTCAGGAGCACACCTTTCTTCTCTTCGTGTCCTTCGTGTCCTGTGTGTCCTTCGCGGTGATACCCTCCCCCTTGGCCATGCCGGCAGCTGGCGAGGCACAAGCTCGGTGGAAAGCAATCCGCTGATCGCCACCAGCGTTGCCTTGCTGTTTCTGTCCCGCCCGGATCGGCCGTAGCCAGATGCATTCCGGCCACTGGACCGTCGCGTCAGCTCAATCTGTTTCGGACCATCCGGATCGAATACCTCACTTCCGTCGGTGTCCGAATCCCGAGTGGGACGAGCCGGCAGAGCCGATGCTGAGGTTTCGGCGGCAAGCCGTTCGATCATGGGACCAGCTCGCCAGCGACAACCTTGGGGCGAACCACCGGCGGCGTGGGTCATTCGGGCGTCCGAACCGCAGAATATCGCACAGGAAAATCCCAATGTCGCAGGCAGAGGACCACAGGGGAAGAATCGGGCTTGCCATCCCTCGCGACCACTCCACAAAAGCAATCCAACAGCCTGCGTTACTCCATCGTGCGTCCGAGGTACCCGACTATCGCCGCAGGATTTCGGGGAAGTTGCGTTGAATTTGTGCCTGCCCCGTGGGAAAATCTCTGGCCGGACCGGAGGATCGTCCCCAACCCATGCCTCGCGCCGCGCAGGAACAGGTTTCGTTTCCATCACCAGGCGATCGCGGCAGGAATAGGCAAAGTCGGTCTGCGCGGGCACCACATTGCTGGCGGGCGCAACGGTCAGCCGGCGAAGTTCGTGATACATCAGCGTGCACTATTGCTGGGTTCCGGATCCAACGAACATGATTCAGCTCTGGGATGGCAAGAAGTACGACGATACACTCCTGATGCCGGAGTGTTTCGAGTTGGTCAAGTACGCGGCAAAGCACGATCGCCTGCGCGAGGTTGTGGACGAAGGCGTTTTGGAAGCGCGGAGGACGCGGCACCCGGTTTCGATCGTCACGTCTTCGGCGCTCTACTTGTTGTTGGTGCTTTCCATTGGCGTCACATCATGGCTAGCCGGCGTAGAACAGTCGGTGGCACTGAGCTTCACCGCGGGAGTGGCGGTGCTCGCGGGACTGCTGCTCTTCGCCTCCACCCTCGGATATCGGAGAACGGTTCCACGGACCATTGCCGTGCAGGACGATATGCTGACGGTATCCACGCGGCAAAGACAAGAGAGCTACCGTTTCACTGACTGCTGCTGGTATCTCGGCAAGATCTCTGATGATGCCGCGTTGAGGGACAGTCTGGCGAAAGGGCCGGCTGTGATGATTGTCGCTCCCAGTGGCACTCAATTCGCCTGTGGACTTGATGCGAAGCAACGTGCTCTGTGGCAGATGTTCTGCGAGGTCGCCGGCTTGCGGCGCGTCATGCGGCGCAACGGTCTCGCGGGAATTCTCCTGTGCATCACAGGGCTTGCGTCACCTTTTCTGGCAGGTTTCGGGACCTGGATGCTGGCATCGGCCGTCGCGCCCACGTTGCAGACAATCGTCGGAGTGTGGGCCGCCGATTTGCTCCCCCGCCTGTCCGTTACCGCAGCGGCGTGGGCGGCGCCCATCTGCTTCCTTTGCATGGTGCCGGGAATGTACTATGGGACTCGGCCGGAGCGTGAGCTGATGGGTTGGTTCTCCGTGTTGCTGCCGCTGGTGATGTTTGGCGATGGACTCCGCACCGAGGGACTGCTCACATGGCAAGGGGCCCTTCACATCCCGATCCTGCTGCTGACGATCCTGCTGCTGTACTTTCTCACGCGTTGGACCCTGTGTACGCTCGACCGGCGATAGTGGATCGGCAGCCCGGCCAGCCGACTCGGCGCAGCAAAAAGACTACCAGACGAGATACCCGAAGCGAGGCTGACCATGCAGACCGTGGAAAGTGTGATGAGCGAACTGGAGAAGAAGGGGAGCGAGCAGACGCGTCAGATTTTTCGGCGCCACGGAGCCCCCGAAGCCATGTTTGGCGTGAAAGTCGGCGATCTGAAGCCGATCGCCAAGCGGCTTCGCGGCCAGCAGGCACTGGCCCTGGCGCTCTACAACACGGGCAACTCAGACGCGATGTATCTGGCCGGTCTCGTCGCCGACGGGTCTCAGATGACCAAGAAACAACTGTTGGACTGGGCCAAGAAGGCTTCGTGGTACATGATCTCCGAATACTCGGTGCCGGGCGTAGCGGCTCAGAGCCCTCATGCTCGCGAGCTGGCAATGAAGTGGATGCAAGCTTCTCAGGAGTCGATTGCCGCGTGCGGCTGGTGCACCTATGCCGTTATGATCGCCACTCAACCCGACGATCAGCTCGATCTGGAGGAAATTCAAGCTCTGCTGCAACGCGCTGTCGACGGCATGCCGAAGGCTCCCAATCGGGTGCGGTACTGCATGAACGGTTTCGTGATTGCCGTCGGATCGTATGTCCAGCCACTGCTGAAGCAGGCCAAATCGGCGGCCAAGAAGATCGGCAAGGTCGAGGTGGATATGGGCGAAACCGCCTGCAAAGTCCCCCTGGCCTTGGAGTATATTGCGAAGGTCGAAGCGGCCGGACGAGTGGGCAGGAAGCGAGCATCCACGAAGTGCTGAATGGCCCCACCGCGTCGGGCAGACCCCCTTGCCCTGCCAATGTTTTTGCCTGACAGACGCCCTGATGAGCAACATGCGATACACGCCCGGCCCCACGCCCACGACCGTTCGTACCGCTGCCGGTGAGATTCTGACCGTTCCCGCCGGATGGATCTTGCTTCCGCCCGGCGATGCCGCCCTGACTCGCCGCGTCAAAGCGGCGGGAGATCACTGGATCGTGGAGGAGAAACGTGGACGGAAGGTCTTTTCGCGCGGGATCTGGGCCCCGGCCGAAATCATCCAGCAGCTTCGGCAAACGCTGGAACAAGAGCGATCCACTCCCCAGTACGCTCGGCGACGCGAAGCGGATGGAAGGCGTCGAGCCCACATTCAGGCCGAGTACGTCGAGGATTTCGGCGGAGCCGTGTTGCAGTTCCTGGCCTTTCATGAGCGTCATCGCCGGCTGGCCTTGCAGCTCGCTCAGGCCGTAACCGATCACGCCACGCCGGTGGGCAGCGGTACCGTGGCGCGAACCACACGCCTTCCCCTCGCGCAACGGGCTGAAGCGGCCGTCATCGCATGGATGCGTCACCAGACCACCGCCTACGACACGATGGCCATTGCTCGAGTGAAGGGGAAACGACGCGAGGTGCGCCGCCTGCTGGCGCAGCGATCTCAACAGCTTCTGGAACGGTACCGCCGCGGCGATCCCGTGACAGACGACTGCCCGCTGTTGCTCGCGTTGTCAGGCACGCGTGGCCAGCCACGCGAGAAGAAATGACGAATGACGAAATACCCAATGACGAAAACAACCCCCGTGATGAATCGGGGAGGCGCATACGAATTCAACCGACTTTCCCTGGCAGATCGGTTCGGCACGGGAAGATCGCCATCCGGTCAGGTATTGTCGCTTCACGCCCGGGTCAGGCGTGTTTGACAGCGCAGCGTGCGGGAACAGAATGCGCCGAGCCTATTTATTGGTCGCTGCGATCCAACGCGCGCGCGCGACTCCAGAACGTGTCGTTCATTCGCGGACAAAAGGAAGCCATCAGCTCCTTTATTCGCTGCACCTTCGCTTCAATTACCGGATCGCGCGCAGCACGCTGCAGCACATGATCGGAATGAACGATCAGGTGAGCGAATGTCTCGGCCTTATCCTCCTCCACACCTGTCTGAGAGTATGCGGTAAGGAACCCCGGCGTCTCCTCAGTCAGGAGCGACATCTGATGATTGTCCTGGGCAGCACGCCCGCCGCTTCCGTATCGGAAGCCCTTCTGATTCAGAGCCACCCAACGGTCATCCTGATAGAGCAATCCGTCGTCCCGATAATCCAAGATATGAAACAGTTCGTGGTGGATCACCGTCCGCAAATACGACTTGCTATGAGTGCCTCGACTCACATCGAGATACAGTACATCGTGCTCAAAGTCCGGAACCGCGTTTCTCCGTTGTCCGGCGAAAGTCAGGTCGGCACACAGCACCAGTCGCTTGAGCGCGGATCGTTCGATCAGTTCCGGTGGGTAGAGCGTGAACTCGGCGGCCAGCAGCGGCACATAATGCTCGAGCGACCTGGTGACCGCCGCCCGACCGTCGATCCGACCATGTGGTGTGTCCACGGGAAACGACGGCTGCAGAAAGATGATTTCGACGCGATAGGTGCCGGCGATCTTCTCGAGCCGCGGCGCAATCCCTACAGTCAGATCACTCTGAGCCCAGACCGGGGTGGCCGGAAGTCCGCCGCAGAGAATCGCCAACGGAAGAGACCGAAGAAAGAACAGAAGAAAGCCGCCTCTCACTGCCAAACTCGCCTTCAGAAAACGCACAGACATCTCTACCACCTGCCACAAGACAAACAACGTGGATTGTCCAGCAACTCGCCTGGGGTCAAACGTCGGCGGCATCGGTCGCCTGACTCTCACGCCACGACGTAGCGCGTAGCACGCACTTTAGTGCGTGACGGCCCTGCCCTCAATCGCACGCAAAGCAATACGGTCACGGGGTGAGCTGATAAACCGGCTCAAGTGCGTCAGACGAGAGTCGTTGCGCTCGCCATGGTCACTCCGCCCGTCGCGATGGAGTCCTTCTTTCTCCCTTCTCCCCCGGCCTTCTCGGGGGAGGTGGCCGCGGTCGCGCAGACCGCGGG
>JBGSHS010000023.1:0-6476 GCA_041752115.1 Pirellulaceae bacterium
GGATCCGTTTCCGGCGCGTCGGGGGCGCGCAGCGAATCCGTATCGCGGCACGATGCCGGCGAGGGATCGCCAGGGGGCCCTTTCTCCGGCGGACCGCCGCTGCGTGGGGCCGGTGCGACAAGCAGGTTGACCCCGCGCAGATTATGGAAAAACTCGCGCAGACTTCCTTCCAGCTCCGGGTGCTGGGCGATAAACGCCTCGGGATCGATCTGTTCGCCCGCGTCCACGCGCTGCAGATAATCGGCCAGCGCTTCGTCAATCGGCTCCTCGCGGTCGCGGCTCTCGCCCGACGTTCCCCCTGCCATGCCATTCCCCCCCTGCGGTGCGTCTGGGACAAGCAGATATCGCGACCATTAGGCACCACGTCCGAAGAGCCCGCAAGAGGTCGCCAGAGAGTGTTCACCCAAGGCGTTAGCCAGGAAACGGGTCACAGCCACGATTCCCCGGACATGTTCTCACGCAACGCGGCGATTCCCCGTTTGAGCAGGCCGGCGGTGGCGGTCGGCGAACGGTCCAGGTGCTGGGCGATTTCGTCGAGGTGCCAACCTTGCAGATGCCTCAAGCGGACTGCCTCTCGTTGCATTTCAGGCAAGGCTTCCACGGCCTCGGCCAGCCGCAAGGCTTTCTCCCCTTTCACGCACCGTTGGCTGGGCGAGGTCTGATCGGCGGCGGGTTCCCAGATCGGCAGGGTAGCCGACCCGTTCATATCCGCCATCGGCCGCTCCTTGTCGACACATCGCTTTGCCGCGAAGACGTGCTTCTGCACCGCGTCTTTCAGATTGCGGCGTTGGATCTCCTGGATCCACTCGGAAAACTCCGGCTCACTGGCGCCGCGGAATCCGGCGAAGGCTTGATGGGCTTCGAGCATCGTCTCTTGCACGATATCGGACGCGTCACTGCGGACCGCCAGTCGCGGGCCGATTTGCTGTCGAGCCACCAGCATCAGAAACGCGCGATACCGCTCGAGCAATAGGCCCAGGGCCGCACGATCCGTTTGAGCGTGCGCGATGAGTGCTTCAATCGACGGTTCGCTTGCGGCCATGGGCGATAACCTGCAGGGTGGGGACTAACAAATAGAAGGACGGGACGCACGTCGACGCGACGTCGACCGGCCTCACATTCTAACCAGAGGGGCGATTGACAGCGATATCAGGCCGGTATTTACGCACGCGTTCGCAGGCTTCCTCCCCACGGTCAGTGCCCTCCCGCAGTTGCCTTCAGCTCATACGTCGCCAATCGGAGCGATCATTTGGTATAGTGGGCTCCTTGAGACGTAGCTGTCCATTCTCTGCGGACGATTAGTCGAGAGCGGATGGCAGATCGAGGATGGCGCGGTCGCTCGCCACGTTGCGTGGCGAGAACGGGTCATCGAACGATTTCTGCGCGGCGCCGATCCCCAGGACCAGCCGACGTCTGTGA
This sequence comes from Pirellulaceae bacterium, assembly GCA_041752115.1. Taxonomy (GTDB): domain Bacteria; phylum Planctomycetota; class Planctomycetia; order Pirellulales; family Pirellulaceae; genus JAJRVM01. The sequence goes on from JBGSHS010000023.1 coordinate 1,420, forward strand.
TCGTCGCCGGCCAGCCAGGGGCGGGAAAGGGAGTGATCGTAGAGCATGTCTCCCGGTTGATGGTTGAACAGGGCTACTGTGTGGTTGTCGACCCCGATGAGCTCAAGTACTTCCATCCGGCCTATGCCGTGTACGCTGACCGAGACGACCGGCAGGTCATGATGGAGATTGGCTCGCAGATCTGGCAAGCCGCGGATGCCCTGATCAGCGCCGCGGTGCAGCGCAGAGCCAACCTGGTCATCGCAACGCACCTGGCCCAACCGACTACCGCGACGGAATTGGCTTCCCAACTCCGGCGGTCATCTTACCATGTCACCGTAGTGGCACTGTGTGTCGAGCCTGAGGCAAGTTGGTTGAGTGTGCAAGAGCGCCTTGATCGCCAGCAGCAGGCCTTCGAAGTGGGGACCTGGGTCAGACGCGAATACTATGTGATGCCTGCTGCCGAGGACTTGTCGATTCGCTGGAGGTCCTGCAATCTCACGACTGTGTCGATGAACTGTACATCGTCTCGAGGGACGGCGATTGCCTGCTCAGCAAAACCCCTGACACAAGTGTCGTTCCAATCGCCGCCCGGCGATTGTTCTCGTGGGTCGGGGCAGGTCCACCGAAGGATCACGCACAGTCGGTTAACGACGAGGGGCCTCTGTCTGACATCGCTCAAGATTCAGCGGCCGCGGACAGAAGTGTCCCATTAAGGGATTCGGAAACCGGTGCCGCCCCGTCTGCCTCGGATAGGATGATCAACCGAGACGGCTCCCAGTCGGGCGGGCGCAAGATCAAATTGGGCGCGTTTACGGCTTCACGCACTTCCACAATGTCGCTGCGGCCACGAAATAGACCGCGTCATTACAGCGCACCCATCGCGGATTGGCCATTTGATTGGTATCGCGCTTTTCGGCATTCGGCATGCCAAAGAGCATCGTGATTACGTGAGAGCCGGGCTTCATTCTTCCCACACCCATTATGGAATCGTATGGGTTGACCGACGTGTACAGGCAGCCTTGAGACACCAGCGGCCACGAGAGAGGCCAGTGCGGTGGCTGCACGTACGCCGGAGGGCTGGGCGCGTAGGCGACTCCGCGTACCGCCACAGTGCCCTTTTCAGTGCCATCGCTTTTCCACATGACTCGCTGTTCACGATTCCGTAGTGAAGTGATTGCGGTGAAATACAGAGCATTGTTCCATACGATCAGCGAAGCCGGGTCACTGGATCCTCGGCCGGGGTTGAGGTCCTTGACCATCACAGTACCCGCTTCGGTACCATCCGTCTTCCACAATTCTCGGCCGCGGTCGGTGTCCACGTCGTCGGTCGCCGCGAAGTAGATCTCGTTGTTGAATACGGTCAACCACAAGGGATAGGCGGATCGATCTGATTCACCGTAACCCGGCGCACTCCAGCCTTTGCGGATGTCGCGGACGATCCGCGTGCCCACCTCGGTTCCGTCGGTCCTCCAAAGTTCGACCCCTGTGGTGTCGTCGTCGGCGACGAAGAACATCGTACGGCCAATCGCGATGGGAATACGACTCTTCGCTTCGTCGGGCGCAAACAAGTCGCTCGACCGAGACCCTCGCCATTTCTTGACTCCCGGCACAAAGGATGTCTCGAGTGGATCGCCATTTGTCTTCCAGAGGCCTGTGCCAAACTCCGATTGAAAGACGAACACGCCGTCTTCACACGCGAGAAGTTCTCCAGGTCCGTTCAGGTTACTGATGATTTCACCGGTCCCCTCTGCTGTGCCGTCAGTCCCGTAGACAGCTGGTAAGCCATTTTCTCCATCAGCGAAAAAGAACAGCTTGCTGTTGAAATGGGCAGTTAGCTCTGGCCGACCAATTTTCTCATCTCGAACCAGGACACTGCGAATGCGACCAGATGAGGATTTCGAGGACGGGGTGCTATGAGGCCGTTCCGAGGGCAACTCGGTACTGTCATCGATTCCATCTCCCGCCGAAGCTCTCTCGAAAACAGTGGTACCCGCTTCCGTGCCATCGGTCGCCCAGAGAACGTCGCCGTGGATGCCGTCATTTGCCCAGAATAAAACGCGAGTTCCGACCGTCATAAAACCGTATGGCGCAGAAGAATTGGGGCCTGGCCAGATGTCCTTCAATCGGTGTGTGCCCGCTCGCGTGCCATCGCTCACCCACAGCTCACTGCCGCGCTCGCGATCTGTTCCACAGAAGAACACCCTCCCCTCGAACGCAACGGGTTGGCAGTAAGGTGACACTGAGACCTGATCTGCGTTCGTCATCGGTACCGCCCTATCGGCAGCGACGACAATGAGTGGCGTCATGACAGACGCCATCCAGGAAGTAGAAATCAGGAGTCGCTCAAAGCGAATCATCGTTCTGTTCCTTCTTTCAGAGGTGCTGTAGTAGTACGAGTGCCGAATGCGAGGACGGATGACCCCAGGTGTGAATTGGCCAGGTTCACGGGGTGTTGTCATGCGCCTCAGGTGATCCCCACGGTCTCACTCCGGTTGTTCGTGATTCTTTGTCGGCAGATACGTAGAGTGTGCCCCCGCTACTTTCGTTGCTGCTGTTGACTCTGCGCCGCACCGTAGGTGTTGTAGTCCCAGTTGCCGATTCGTGGTGGCACGCCGACTGGGTTGCCGGATGGGGGCGCAATGTGCGACGGCGTTGGCGTGTCGGTCCGTACCTCTCGCGCGCCCACTCCATGCCGGAAGACGACCTGGTTGCGGTTGTCGTATACTTCGCACACGCCACCCTTGGGTGTGGCTGCGAACAGAGCTCGGGGAGTTCCTGTCGCACTCATGGCGTACATGCAAGGCCATGGGCCGTCACCCCACCCGGCGGCGTCGCCCCCCAACGCCGTTTGCGCTCGGGTGGAGAACACCAAGCGTAGTCTGCCCACCGAGTCCGTCAGGTGCAGGAACGAGCCCCACCGGTCGTTGTTGCCAAGCTGCATGTACCGCTTTCCCACCTTCATGTCGAGGACCACCTGGCGTGGAGTGATCGGTTCGTCCAGCAACGTGATCAAGATGCCCGACTCGCTATTCGGGTTGAGCATGAGCATGGGTTCCGGTTCGTCCTGAACACCCATTCCGAAGATGCCCCACAGCTGTCCGCCAGTGTCTTTCAATAGAAAGGCCTTGGCTTCCGTTCGTTCGGGAATCGGCATGGGCGTGTCGTCACCTGGTGCGCGAGTCCCCAGCGTGAGCAGGACCGATATGGCCGCCGCAGTGCCGCGGCGCAAGAGCGTACCGTGGCGAATCCGAGAGCGACACGTGGAGATGGGCAAACAGACATCAAGAGCGTTCATGTGTGACTCTTTCGTAATACGTGAGGCATGGAAACGTCACCGCATTGCGCGGCCGGCGTCATTCGACGATCAACAGCAGTTTGTCGCCCGAGCGATCCCAGGCGCCGAGCGTACCGCGTCCACGATGTTCGCCGAACATGACACGGCCTCGCCCGTCGGAACCCCCCAGGCCCACGGTGGTCGAGACGCCTTCTTGGTCTTTCGTGTCGACCACCGTAGCGCCGATCTCCTTGTTCGGGCTCGAGGTAAACAGGAAGAGGCCGCCGCCGTCGGGCGATACGCTGGCGCCGAGTGATTCCTGACCGCGCTGATCGTTGAAGGCCAATTTGGCCATGTCATCGCCTTGGCGAAAGAACATCCCGGCTCGGGCGCCGCCATCGACGTCGAAGAAGAGGAGGAACACGCTATGGCCTCCCGCGTCCTCCGCTTGTGCGAAGACCGCACGCACCTGATCCTGGTCACCGACAAGCTGATACGCGTCGGCCTCGCAGGTGGGAAACTCGCTCGCGTGCGTGCGGGATTCGTGGGACGAAGGGTTGGCATCCGTCGAAGGCGCGGGAAAGGTCGGCTGAGGCCGACTGGGCAATGTCGACGGGGACGGATTCCCCGGCTCGAACGGCCGCCCCTGAGGGTCGTAGAGCCGCATTCCGGCGCTGTCATCGGGCAACACGACCACACCAACTTGCGGAATGCCCCGCGGGTTGAACAACTCGATGAGGCCGCCTTCGCCCTGGCCGCTCGGGTCGCGCCAGGTTTCCAGCACCATCGCGGGCTGCTGCTTTCCTTGGTGCTCAAACGTCACCGAGTTGCCTCCCCTGCCGCTCAGCAGGGTCAGGCCATGGGTGCCGTCGGCTCGCAGCATGTGCAGATAACCAGCGTCCTCCGCATCGCTGAAGCCGATTTCGAACCGCACCTGGCCGTTGGCGGCCAGAAGCCGCAGCATGGGACTGGCGTGTTGTGCCTGACTTCCCGCACCTCCCTGGAAACCCAGGATCGCCCGGTCCCTTCCGGCAGCATCTTTCACGACAAAGCAGTGCGACTTTATGACACGGGGCTGGTCTTCACCGCACGCTGTGCCGAGGTGCACCTCACCGACCAGGCCCATTCCGACGGCCAGTGCCCACGGGACCAGCCGCATGGTCGCCAATCGCGTCGAAGATCGTCTTGGTGATGTCGCACATCGCATGGACACACTCCTGGTATTTGTGGTTCGAGTCCCGAACAACGGGCAACCTGCCGCTCCGGGACAACATGGTCCCCACGCCCCGCAAAGCCGACCCGCACCGGCGGAAGCGACACGCGGGCACTGTAGATACAGGCGGATCGGGCATGGAAACAGGGCGCGCGAACTGCGGAACATTCCGCAGCGTTGCCTTGCCGGACGGCTGATCGAGCGAACGTGGTGGCGCAACCCACGTCTGCGAAGGTCACCTCGACATTCCGCGCCGCGCGATCCCCGACACGCGAGACCTCAGCTGTTCTATCAGGCCACCCCTGGCCGGCTTCGGCGAACACCTTGCGAGCTGTCCGGACTTCGTGCCTAATGGACGTTCATTCTGCTTGTCTCGGACTAGCCGCAGGGGGGGCGCATGCCAGGGGGGGATCGTATGGCAGGGGGAACGTCGGGCGAGAGCCGCGACCGCGACGCGCGCGTTGACGACGCGCTGGCCGATTATCTGCAGCGCGTGGACGCGGGCGAACAGATCGATCCCGAGGCGTTTATCGCCCAGCACCCGGAGCTGGAAGGAAGTCTGCGCGAGTTTTTCCATAATCTGCGCGG
>JBGSHS010000024.1:0-3880 GCA_041752115.1 Pirellulaceae bacterium
CAGAAGATGCTCCGTCATTCGGAAGATCTGTTCAAGCTCGGCTACGTGACAGAGTTAGAGGTCGAAGGCAATGCGATCACGGTCACGCAGGCCGAATTGGAGCTGAAAGTCAAAGAGACTCAGCGCACCGTGCTGGAGCAATACAGCAAGAAGATGGAGCTGGAGACGCTCAATGGCAACTTGACCGCCAGCAAGTCCAAGCTCGAAGCGGACAAGGCCGGGCTCGCCATGGACGAGGGACGCCGCGATCGCGCGCTGGAAGAGTTGCAGCAGTGTGTGATCAAGGCCCCCATAAGCGGTCTGGTGATTTACCCTTCGGCTGCGCAGTGGAAGGATACACCCGACATCACGCAAGGTGCGACCGTACACAAGGACCAGACGCTGCTGCTCATGCCCGACCTCTCCAAGATGCAGGTGAAAGTGGGGATTCACGAGTCGATCATCGACCGCATCAAGCCGGGGATGACCGCTTTGGTGACACTTCCCGACAGGCAAGTCACGGGCAAAGTGTCCACGGTGGCCTCGGTAACCAGGCCCGCCGGTTGGTGGACCGGGAATGTGGTGAAGTACGACACGATCATCGAACTTCCCTCGGTCAATGGACTCAATCCAGGCATGAGTGCCGAAGTGGAAGTGATCATTGATCGGCTGGAAGATGTGCTGACGATACCTGTCGCGGCGGTGATTCAATTGAATGAGGGAGACTTTTGCTGGGTCCAGACGGCGGAGGGACCAGCCCGACGTCCGTTGCAGCTTGGCGAAACCAACGACTCGTTCATTGTTGTCAAGGCGGGCCTGAAGGAAGGGGACGTCGTTGTACTGAATCCGCAGACGTTTAGCGAGGAAGCTCAAACAGACGCGCAACATCCCGGCGACGAAACAAAGCAGGCGAACTCGGAAGAGTCCGGCACGCAGGCCGGTGCATCCGTCAACCGGGAGGCCGACCATGGGAATTGACGTCCTGCCCAACATCCACCGCGCACCGCAAGCATCGCGTCCGCAGCCGCGCGGCGACCAACGGAGTTCCTCGGCCGTCTGGCGTTGGAGTCTCGGCATCCTGGGGTTCAGCCTGACTGCGGCATTGGTGTGGGCTGCCGTGCGCCTGCCAGGCGTCAGCCATCCGCGCGAGATCGGTCCTGTGCCGACGCACACCATCTCGCGCGAAGAGCTGCTGGTCACGATAACCGAACAAGGCACGCTGGAGAGTTCTGACAATACGGAAATCAAGTGCAGAGTGCGGGGTGAAAGCACGGTCAATTGGGTCATTGAAGGGGGTGCCATAGTGAAGCCGGGAGACGACCTGGTCCGCCTGGACACGCTGGCACTTGAAGACGCGATCGCCGAACGCACGAAATTTGCGCATGCGACGAGGTCCGGCGCCGAGCGATTCCGAGCTGATGTGGCCCGCGCCGAGCTTGCCATTCCGGAGTACCTGGAGGGGAGATATCGCTCTCAGATGATGACTCTGGAGAAGGACCTCGCCATTGCCGAGTCCGGCTTGCTTTCTGCGCAGAACATGCTTCGCCATGCGGAAATGATGGCGCAGCGAGGCTACGTAAGTGAATTGGAAATCGAGGATCGCGAGTTCGCGGTTACCCAGGCTGAGTTGCTCGTGAAATCCAAGAAGTTGGATATCGAGGTTCTCGCGAACTTCAGCAAGAAGATGGAACTGGAAACGCTCAACGGCAACTTGAATGCCGCCAGGGCCAAGCTGGCCGCGGAAGAGGAACGGGCCAAGATGGATGCGATTCGACGCGATCTCGCGATCGAGGAGTTGCAGTATTGCACGATCAAGGCGGAGAGAAGCGGGATGGTGATCTACCCCTCGGCCGCCCAATGGAAAGATGTGCCGGAGATCGAAGCAGGGGCCACCGTGCATATGGACCAGGTCCTGTTGCTCATGCCGGACCTGTCCAAAATGCAAGTGAAGGTCGGCATTCACGAGTCCGTTATCGAGCGCATCAAGCCGGGACTCGAGGCCAAGATAACACTGCCCGACAGATCACTTGACGGCAAGGTTAAGTCGGTCTCGTCCGTTACCAGGCCGGCCGGATGGTGGACGGGGAACGTGGTGAAGTATGACACGATCATTGAACTACCTTCCGTCGGGGGACTGAAACCCGGGATGAGCGCTGAAGTGAAGGTGCTCATCAAGCGGTACGAAGATGTGTTGACCATTCCGGTCACGGCGGTCGTGCAAACAGCCACGGAAGACTTATGTTGGATCCGGACGCCCCAGGGACTCGAACGACGTTTGCTGCAACTGGGCGACACCGATGACACGTCCCTCATCGTCGAGGGAGGCTTGCAGGAAGGAGAGGAAGTTGTCATCAATCCGCTGGCCTATGTGGAGGAAGCCCAAGTCGAGGTGCTGAAACCACACAGCGAAATGGAGCCCCCGCCCTCGGACGCAGGCAAGTCAGTCACCGATTCCTCGCCGCTCCCCGCGCCGCTGCCCGGGCCGGAGGTCGAACATGACGACTGACGTGTTGCCAGCCGCGCCGGGCCCTTCCCCAGAACGGCGACGACTCGCTGCCGCTCGAGCGGGTGTCTCGACAAGCCCGTGGTGGAAACGCAGTCTGCTCGCGACCGCTGTGGTCGCCCTCTTGGTTCCAGCCACCCTCGTGGTCCTTCACTTCACCCGGTCGCAGGGAATCGGACCTCGTTTGACGCACATTGTCACACGCGGCGAACTGCTCGTCTCGGTAATCGAACAGGGCATTCTGGAAAGCTCCCAAAATGTGGAAATCAAATGCAAGGTTCGTGGCGCCAACATTCCTATCCTGTGGGTGATCGACAGCGGCACGGAGGTGAAACCGGGAGATGTACTGGTCCGCTTGGAAACGCTCGAGTTTGAAGACCGCGTCAATGAAGTGTTGAAGTGGGTCCACGCGACCAGATCGTTCGCGGAACGATCCAAGGCCGACCTGGCCAACGCGGAAACCGCCATCCCGGCCTATCTCGAGGGCAGTTACAACTCGCGGCGGATGACGCTGCAGAAGGATCTCGCCGTCGCTGAGGCGAGCCTGGGCTCAGCACAGAACATGCTGAATCACGCGCAAATGATGGCTGAGCGAGGCTACGTCAGTGCGATGGAGATCGACGAGAAGACGATTGCGGTCACGCAGGCCGAAATGAACGTCGCCGCCAAGAAAACGGAAATCGAGGTGCTGGAGAACTTCACCAAGAAGATCGAACTGGAAACGCTCAATGGCACCCTGAAGGTAACCACGGCCAGGCACGAAGCAGACACGGAGCGGGAAAGGAACTTGGCGGAACAACTCGTACTGTGCGAGGGAGATCTCGCAAACTGCATCGTCAAGGCCGAACGGAGCGGCTTGGTGATCCACCCCACGGCGGAACCCTGGAAGTACGCACCCGAGATCGAAGTGGGTGCCACGGTGTACATGGGGCAGACATTGCTTCTGATGCCCGACCTCTCCCAAATGCAAGTGAAGGTGGGGATTCCCGAAGCCATCGTTCACCGCATTCGGCCGGGACTGGATGCGAGGATCAGAATGGAAAGAGTGACATTGGACGGCTTGGTTTCCTCCGTGGCTTCGGTCACGGCGCCAACCAGTAAATGGACTGGGAATATCGTCACCTATGACACGATCATCAAGCTCCCCTCCGACAAAGGGCTGATGCCGGGCATGAGCGCCGAAGTGGAAGTGATTATTGCTCGGTACGATGACGTATTGACGATACCCGTCGCCGCACTGGCCGGCGCAACGGAGGGGCCATTCTGTTGGGTCAAGACGTCCGACGGTCCCCAACGGCGTTGGCTGGAACTCGGCGACACCAACGACGTGTACACGATCGTCAAGGGAGGCCTGAACGAAAGCGACGAAGTCTTCCTCAATCCGGCAGCCTTCGGACA
>JBGSHS010000025.1:0-6868 GCA_041752115.1 Pirellulaceae bacterium
CAAGCTTCAAACCCTGTGCCGTCAAAATGACACGGCCTTCGGTATGCGGCCCGGATTGCCACAAGATCAAAATGATGACACGGCCCAACTGCAGCAGGTCTGTCAGACCCGGGTGGGATACGCCCTCGCAGGAAACGGCTCAAATGCGCAGCACCCGTGCATGCTGGTAGCGTGCCGTTTCCTACCACGGTGGAAAGCGCCTGTGTGCGCAACGAGCTGCGCCGGGTGTCCGTCTGTGGGCGTGCGGACCGGAGCTTCATTCGTACGAAACGGCGAAACCGGCGCATTGGTGAACCGGCTGCAGCCGGAACGGCATTGCGTGGAAACGGACGACGACGGGCGGGCGCTGGCGGTCAACCTGGAGCCGGATCTGGTGGGCCCACGCCATGGAGCGCCACAATGTGCGGGATCGAGCCGCCGTGGAGTTCGACATCGACCGGCTCTCGGACACCGTCATCGCTGCTCTGCAAACCGCCCGACGGGGAGAGAGCGTTCCGGTGGGAGCAGCGGTATAATCACGGTCATCGGCAGCATTTACGAAAGTCCGGACCATGACCAACGTAACCCAGATTCTGTCTCAAATCGGACAAGGCGATCCGACGGCAGCTGAGCAACTGCTGCCGCTGGTCTACCAGGAGCTACGAAAACTGGCCGCCGCCAAGCTGGCACACGAGAAGCCCGGACAGACACTTCAGGCCACAGCGCTGGTGCACGAGGCCTATCTGCGGCTGGTAGACGTCGATCAAGATCAGCGGTGGGATAGCCGGGGGCATTTTTTTGCCGCGGCAGCGGAAGCGATGCGGCGGATACTTGTCGACCGAGCTCGACGTGGACGGCGGCCAAAACACGGAGGCGGTTTGCGCCGAGTGGACTTTGATGCGGTGTTCCCGGCAAGCGATGCCGAACCCGACACCTTGCTATCCATGGACGAGGCACTGACGAAGCTGGAACAGGAATACCCGGAGAAATCCGCGCTCGTCAAGCTGCGGTACTACGCAGGATTGACGCTGGTCGATGCCGCTCGCGCCTTGGGCATTTCTCCTGCAACTGCCAAGCGGCATTGGACTTACGCGCGAGCCTTCCTGTACAACGAACTCTTGGGCGGCGGCTCATGAACTGTCTGGGATGCTGTTTCCTGGAATTCCGTGAGCCCTGAGCCCAAGAAACTCGCATTGTTCGATGGAGTCTGTTCCTTTCAGGAGCGCCATCATGACCAGCGAACCGGACATCGATTCGATCTTCTGTCAGGCCATTGAGTTTGCTGCAGACACAGACCGACAAGACTTCTTAGAACGCGCCTGCGGTGTCGATGCTGAACTACGTGCCAGGGTCGATCGACTCTTGGCGGCGCACGCACGTGCCGGCCATTTCATGCAAGACGAGTCCCCAGGCACGGTCGCCGTGCCGTGCCCGCTAGAGCTCGTGGGGAGCCATATCGGTCCGTATAAATTGCGCGAGCAGTTGGGTGAAGGAGGCATGGGTACCGTATGGGCCGCGGACCAGAAGCACCCCCTGCGACGGAGAGTTGCTCTCAAGGTGATCAAACCCGGCATGGACAGCGGGCAAGTCCTGGCACGATTTGATGCAGAACGAGAAGCGCTTGCCTTGATGGATCATCCCAACATTGCCCGCGTGCTCGACGCTGGCACGACCGCCCAGGGACGCCCATATTTCGTCATGGAGCTAATCCATGGTTTGCCAATAACTGCGTACTGTGATGCACACGAGCTCCCAGTTCGTGAACGTTTGTCCCTCTTCATTCAAGTCTGCAGGGGTGTGCAACATGCACATCAGAAGGGAATCATCCATCGCGATATCAAACCGTCGAACGTGCTCGTTACGGAGCAAGACGGCGCGCCGATACCGAAGATCATAGACTTTGGCGTCGCGAAGGCTCTCCATCAGCCGCTTGCCGATGGGTCCATCTATACGGGTGTATTTCAGGCCATTGGGACGCTGGCCTACATGAGCCCCGAGCAGGCGACTTTGAGTCCGAAGGACATAGATACGCGCGTCGACGTTTACGGACTAGGCGCGCTGCTGTTTGAGCTCCTCACCGGCAACACGCCGGTTCATCACAAGTACCTGGAACAGAAAGCTCTCGATGAAGCCTTCCGCATTATTCGCGAACAAGACGTGCCCAAGCCAAGTACGACGCTTAGTTCGCTCGACAACCAACTCGCGATACACATTTCGAAACACCGCGGCACTGACCCTGACGGCCTCGGCAAGGTAATTCGAGGTGACCTCGACTGGATCGTGGTTAGGGCTTTGAATAAGGACCGGGGGCGAAGGTATCCTACTCCCGATGCATTTGCCGAGGATATCCAGAGGCATCTCCAGAGCCAACCCGTGGAGGCACGCCCTCCCTCGGCGAGCTACCGCTTGATGCGTTTCTACCAACGTAATCGGACGGCAGTGGTCAGTGGTGCGGCGATGCTGCTGCTTCTGCTGACGGCGATTGTCGGCACGTCGGCGGGATGGCTTCGCGCGATCACGTTACAGCGATTTGCCGAGACCGAGAGTCAACGTGCCAACGAAGAGACGGAGTCCCGCAGGAAGCAGCTTATCCTGTCTGACATTGTCGCTATTCAGCGCCTTCTGGGTGAGAACAACATCGGCGATGTGCGGGAACTCATCAAACGGCACGAGGGGGAAGATGATCAGGAGCTACACGAATTCGCCTGGGAGTACTATAGACGGTTGATCAACGAGCTGGACAGCCATTCTCGCGTGATTGATCTGGACCAACAGGCGACGTGTGTGACGTTCTCGCCAAGCGGTTCGCAAATCGCAGTGGGGCAACTGGGTCTCGGCGCATTGTCCGGCGGGTTGATCACGATTTTCGACGCGGACACTGGTAAGTGGGTCCAGAACTTCGGGCCCAAGGATCTATGGTCATATGCTCTATCCTATTCGCCGGACGGCGAGTCGCTCGCCTTTGCGGATGATCAGCCCGGCAGGTTCATTGTGCGCCATCTCGCTAGTGGTCACGAGACACTCCTCTCAGGCCATCACGGACGAGTGAAGTCGGTCGCGTTTTCAGCAAACGGTGAGTACCTTGTATCGGCTGGACAGGACGACTTCCTGCTAATCACCGATGCTCGAACGCAGACTGAGTTGCGCAAGTTGCCCGTCGGGGATAAGGGCGTCGCGGCACTGGTGTTTTCGCCTGACGGTAGTCGCCTTGCCGTTTCGGGCGAAGATCGAATGACGCGAGTCTGGGATAGCTCCACTTGGGAGATAGTCCAGGAGTTTTCCGCTACTCTTTCGGACTTATCGCACTGCCTGGCCTTTTCACCGGATGGCGGCCTGCTGGCCTACGGGACGCCACGCGACGAAGCAGTGGTCCGCGAGCTTGCGACCGGTAAGGAAGTCGTACTGCGGGGACATCGCGACGCTGTGCGATCTGTGGCGTTCTCGCCCGACGGTAAGTTCGTTGTTACCGGCAGTCGTGATGGAAGCGTCAAGTTGTGGGATGCCCGCTCTTTTGTCGAGCTGCGCACCCTGCGGGGACATACGTCATTCGTTCAATCGATTGCCTTCTCGCCGGACGGTTCACTCATGGCATCGGCCAGCCGAGACTACACGGTTCGCATATGGGATATTGGCAAGCTCATGGCAGCGACGAATCTCGTGCGTCCGAGCCACCGCGCGATCGACTTGGCGTTTGCAGGAGCACTTGATGGCTTTCTAAGCTTGAGCACCCGCGGTTCGATTGAACTGTGGGATAAGACAACAGGACGATCGAATAAGCCGCCTGACTTCAGCGGGGCGCCCATATTGAGAATGGCCGTCTCCGCGAGTCAGTTGCTGGCACTGGTCACTGCCGAAGACGTCATCATCCGTGACCTTCGGACCGGAGAAGAATTATGCCTCGACCACGGTGGACGTCTACCGCCGATGTTCGACGACTGTTCGCCGGCGGCTTTCTCGCACGACGGACGTTTCTTCGCTCTGGCGAGCGAAGACGGCAGCATTCAGGTCTGGGATGTGGGCGGAGAGAATCCTCCTTGTTGCTTCAATCAAGCGCATCACGGCCCGGCAGAATGCTTGGCCTTTGACCCATGCCGGCCCGTACTCGCATCTGGAGGAAGAGACGGAAAGATCCATCTGTGGGAACTGGATAGACGACAGCGCATCGGTACTCTCGATAAGCATGGTCACCGGGCTCAGGTCGTGTGCTTGGCATATACGCCCGATGGCCGGCTCCTCGCTTCAGCGAGCTTCGACAACACGATTAAGCTTTGGGATCCCCAAGAGCCAAACACCACACCTCGGACGATCTCGGCGCACGTTGGTCCAGTGAAGACGATCCTCATATCTTCCAGTGGGCGGAGTCTTATCTCGACGGGTGGGGACAACACTGTTCGGATCATTGACATCGAGACAGGCCAGACCAAGGCCACATTCACGGAGCCGAGGAGTGCTGTGTGCAGACTGGCAATCTCAGACGACGAAACCGTCCTGGCGTCCGCCGAAGTGACTGCGGGCGAGAGCATCCGTTTCTGGCGAGCGCGGTGAGGTTGCAGCGAAACTGGCTTCCTTTCATGTGGCAAATGTCGTTCCCCTGCGGAAAAACGGTGCCAACCGTGGTGGCAAGAGGTGCCAATTATGGCGTCATACAGCCCGCATCGAATTGCATCGCTCTGCACGGAAAGCCGAACCGTATGTGTCGTCCTGTCGACTGCGCGAGGACATCAGTCTCGGGGGGTTGGATGTCAGCCTGGCGATGTGCCTCAGCTAGACCGGGTCTGTCAGACCTGGGTGGGATCGGCCCTTGTAGGAAACGACGCAAGCGTAGCCCACTTGGACGCGCTGGCTACGTGCCGGTTCCTGCCGAGGTGTGATTCACTTCTGCGCGCAACGCGATGCATTTGGCGTCGTTGGTTGATGGAACCACCGGCACGAGGCAAATGTCATCGTGGCCGACGGGAGGACACCAGCAACGTCGAAGACTCTGTCAACGTGCCGCCTGATCCTGGCACATCCAGATTCACTACGGCCAATATCATTCCGAGCAGCTGTTTGAGGCCGCCCGTCGCTCACGGGCGTGTGCCCACCTCGCGGACGGCGACCACGGGCCGCTGGCACTCCAGGAGACACGGCTGGCGGGGTGTCCGAATGTGGCTGTGCGGACCGGGGCCTCATTTGTGAAGTCCGTTGCATCGGGATTATTGATTGACGGTTTACCACCGGGACGGCAGTGCGTGAAAACGGACGAAGACGAGCGGGCGCTGCAGGTATTTCTGGGGCCGTTCAGCTGGCTCAGGCGATGGATCGCCACAGCGTGCGGGATCGAGCCACTGAACTATTCGCGGAACATGGCCGACGCCATCACTGCTTTGAATAACGCCCGACTGGGATGGAGCTTTACTACTGCGGCAAGCGTATAATCACGGTCGTGGTAAGCCTCTAGGAATGCCCGGACCGTGACCGACGTTACGCAAGTACTCTCAAAGATTGAGCAGTGTGATCCAAGCGCCGCCGAGCAACTACTGCCGCTTGTCTATGATGAGCTGAGGCGAGTGGCTGGGGCAAAGCTGGCGGCTGAGAAGCCGGGCCAGACGCTTCAGGCGACAGCCCTGCTTGCATCCGATTAGTGAATGTCGAGAAGGCTCAGCACGGGGACTCGCGTGGCCACTTCTTTGCTGCTGCTGAGGGGATGCGGAGGATTCTCGCTGACGAGGTTGCAGAGAAGGTAATGGCTGCTCAGGCCGTGAGTGATAACCAGCATTCAGACTCTACATCCGGAGGAAAGGCATGACTTTGGGCCAACAGCAGTCAGGCGCATGGGTCTTCGTCTCGCATTCACACCACGACCTGGAGAAGGTCCGCGAAATCCGTAACGCGCTCGAAAAGCGCGGCCACAAACCATTGTTGTTCTTTCTCAAATGCTTGGAGAACGACGACGCGCGGTTGCCGGAACTCATCCGCGACGAAATCCGAGCTCGTGAATGGTTTGTGCTTTGCGACAGCACCAACGCTCAGAAGTCTCGGTGGGTACAGCAGGAAGTTGAGCTCATCAAGGGGATGGAGGGAAAGGTCTTCGAAACAATTGACCTGAGTGAAGACCTCGATGTCGCTCTCGCCAAGATCATACGATTATCGAAGCGGGCCACGGTCTACGTTTCGTACGCGTCGGCGGACCGCCAGGCTGCTAAGTTCATTGGCGATGCATTGATGGCTCACGAATTCAGCGTAACTCGCCCGGAGTTTTTCAGTCCTGGACAGTCAATTGTGAATCTGCTCAGAGAGGCCATCGACGAAGCTGTCGAACGCGGATTCGTGCTGGTACTACTCAGTCCTTCCGCACTTGCTAGCCCGTGGGTTAAGTATGAAACGGAATACGCACTTCAGCGCGCGGCACAGTCGCAGCACAGCAACATCGTGCCTGTCATCATCGCGCCGTTTCCTCCTGGATTCATGCCGCTACAACTCGCCAGCATTCTGTGGTTCGACCTAACGACTGGGCCTTTTGAGGAGCGCGTGGAAGAACTGGTTCGTAGTCTGAAGACCCGTGAGATGGAGTGAACCATGCGGTTGGTGCATCCGGCCGTGAACCGCCCCAATCGGTCACAAGTTACGATTGGCGTGGTGCCGTTACGTACACAGGTGAAATCGACCTGTGTGCGCAACGGGATGGCGCCAATTCGCTCAGATCGCAAACAACCAAGCACCAAAACGCTACTCGCCAATCGTGGCAGGTCACATCCGCCGGTGCGCGCAAGCTTCAAACCCTGTGCCGTCAAAATGACACGGCCTTCGGTATGCGGCCCGGATTGCCACAAGATCAAAATGATGACACGGCCCAACTGCAGCAGGTCTGTCAGACCCGGGTGGGATACGCCCTCGCAGGAAACGGCTC
>JBGSHS010000026.1:0-4951 GCA_041752115.1 Pirellulaceae bacterium
GCTGGGCGATGCCGGTTCCGCCGGCGCAGCTTCCGGTGTGGGCGGTGGCACAGCAGGCGGCGTTTCCTGACCGCGCACGACCGAACTGCATCCCAAGAGGACGGATATCAACATCACGAAACGAACACTGCCTGCCCGGCAGGCGGTGCGCGAAGAAGAGCTGAGCACGTGAATGCTCCTTCGTTATAGGCGGGGTAGCCATTGAGGGATAACGATTTACAGCTACTTCTCTAGATTAGTTGGCTCAGACAAAGCTGTAAACTCAATGCAGTCATCCCTACTTCCATTTCCACGTCTATGTGGGGGGGCGATGCAGGCGACCAGGCAGGGGCCCTGAATCGCCGCGTGGGCGCGTCCGGAAATCGATCGCAGCGCGAGGTTGCGCACGCAAAGGCGACGGTGCAGGACGGCTAAGTCCCGAACTTGCCACTGGTTGCACCTTGAACTCTTGACACTTCGGCGTCTGCGGATGGGAAGAGCGTATGACCTACTGCAACACCTCGACTTGGCCGTCACAGACGGGACAACTGACACGATCGGTGCAAGCGGCATTGGTGGGTTGCTTGGGCACGTCGAACCGAATTCTTTCGACCGGTGGCAAGAAATCTCGCGGCAGAGCGACCATGTTGAGTGGAAGCAGCGTGCGTTCTTGGGGGCGGCCACGTGTGCTAGCGATGCTGTCAATGGCCGATTTGTTCTCACTCTGAGACAAAACTGCTCATGGTGGGACGGCGGCAGTCCTCTTCGAACGTACCGGTTCGCATCGGAGCGTTTTGGTCGAGACGCAAGCTGCGGCTCGGCCGAGAGTTACGAAAAGTCCAAGAATTCTCAAAAAAATTCTGGGAATTCAGGCATCTTCTTTGCACAAAATCCGTCTACCAATGGTAGGCAAGTCAAATTGACATTTGGAAGAAGTTTACGACGTACGTGAGGGAATCATCGACGGCTCTGCGATTACTTAGTAGTGCATCTTCAGTCGAGATCCCTCTAGATTCAGATTCAGGGAGGAACCAGCCATGTTAGTACTCAGCCGCAAAGTAGGCGAGAAGATCGTGATTGGTGATAACATCACGGTCGTCGTGCAACGGGTCTCTGGCAATCGCATATCGCTCGGGATTGAAGCTCCTGCAGACGTGCGCATCGTGCGCGGGGAGTTGTCTAAGGACGAAGCGAAGCGGTCGCAGGAAAACCCTCGGTCAGCCAAGGGGGTCGACCCAGCGTCCGCTGTGAAGCGTGGCCTGGCAGTGGTCGGGTTGCCCACCTTTGACTTCTCAACCAGTGAGTTGGTCCATCGTGCCCGGTGAGTCAGCCCAGTAGGCGGCAGATTCGAACAAGGGTATCGGCGAGGGAGCGGATATATGGCTCCGACTCGAGCAAGACCGGGTGGTGCAGCAGCACCGTGGAGGTCGAGGCATTGGTACTGTGGGTGAGAGTGCCGACCGAACGGCAGCGGGCTGAGCCGCGACGGGTGAATCCCCGGAAGCCGGGTCCCACAGAAATCCCTTCGGCCAGCGCTGCGGCGATGAAGTCGTCGCGACCGCTCCGGGCCGCCGTTGAGCTCGCATCGCGAAGCGCCAGCTTATAATAGGCGGGTAGCTCATGCTGGTCATCCGTCACGACGTTCTGGATCTGCAGTCGCTGAGCACTCGCACACAACTGTCTCAGAAGCTGAGCAGACGCGGCGCGCTGGCGGTTGCGTGAGGCCAGTTTCTCGAGTTGTGGCAGGAGCACCGCCGCCTGGAGTTCGCTCAGCGGAAAGGCCTCATTACCGCGCTCGTTGTAGATTTTGGCTCTCTGGCAGATCGATGCATGGCGAGTGAGGATGGCGCCACCTCGGCCGGCCGTCAGCAGCTTGCTGCCGCCGAAGCTCAAGACGCCCACATCACCCCAGCCTCCCGCCACACGGCCTTGCACTTGAGCTCCGGGAGCCTGGCACGCGTCTTCGACGACGCCCACACCGGCCGTGCGCGCCAGCGCGACGACACGCTGCATATCGGCGCGTCCGCCATGCAGATGCGACACAATCACCGCACGAGTTTTCGGGCCCAACGCCTGGGCAAAGCACTCAGCGTCGAGGCAATAGGTACTAGGATCGATATCGACCAGCACGGGCAGCGCTCCCAACGCTTCAATCGCCCGGAAGTTGCCGGGGAAATCGTAAGCGGCCAGTATCACTTCATCGCCCGGCCGCACCGGCAGTGCCGCCAGGGCCCATTGCACGGCAAACGTGCCAGAGCAACAGGTCAGCGCGAAGTCAACTCCGTGCAATTCGCACAGTTTCTCTTCGAGCGAGCGTCGGTAGAACGCTTCGTATCGGCCCCAACTGCCATCGCTTAACGCCGCTCGAACGATCTCATCGACGGCCGCGTCGGGGACCGGCCACGTCGGTGGGCCAGCGGGAAACGCCGGCGGAGCGCCGTGGATTGCCAACTGGTTCATGCGAATGTCCACCAGGAGAGGGTTGGCGTTCGTTCGATTCACGTTTCAACCGGTGCTGACACCCACTATAGCCAGTTCATCGGTCCCTGACAGGTCCACCCTCCAGCATCTCCCCGTAGCGTATTAGACTGTGACAACGTCACATTGTGGCCTTGTCGCATTGAAGAATTGTGGCATTCCCTCTTTCCTCACCACGTCCTGGCGATCTCTGTCTCGTTAGTGGCATTGTCGCATTCCCCATTTCCTCACCACGTCCTGGCGGCCTGTCCCTGACCGTAGCGGCCAATCGCGTCGCTGGCGTCTGGCCCGCCGCACAGGTCTCAAGCCATGGCCATGGGGCCCTTCTGCCTTCTTTTTTGCGGCCAGTTTCTCTTGACGCGAGAGGGGCCCTGCCGCTATTGTCTGCCGCCCCTGGTCTCATCTGGTACTCGTCGTTCGACATAACGGTTTGCGACTATGACGCTCAAATCGCCTCGGACTCGGCTCTGGCATGACCACCCCATGGTGTGGACGGCCACCTTGTTGGCAGTGGTGGTAATATGCGTCAGTTGCGGAGGATGTGCGCGCACTAAGTACCTGAGCGTGCGCAAGATCCCCAAGAACCCGTTGGAAGGCCCGCTGAATCTCGTCTCACGCAAAGGCCCTCAGCCGACGGAGCGGACCATTCAGACGCTGCGCCGCTATGACTTGGAGAAGCTGCTGCCCAAGGATCCCGACGCGACGCTGACGAAATTGCAGGAGGAGATCGCCAACGAGCCGACGGCCGACAAGCTGCAGGCGTTCTCGGAACTGACGTACATAGCAGCCTACAAGGCAGACGCCCTGGGCGACCACGCCCGCGCCCTGAATCTCTATGGGGCGGCCGTGTTCTACGCCTATGACTATCTGTTTGATCCCAATTACGACAACTTCCGCAATCCGTACGATCCGCAGTTTCGGCGAGCGTGTGACATCTACAACGCGGCGTTGGAAGCTGCGCTGCGGCTCGTGCAGCTCAATGGCCAGCTACTGCCCGGCGAAAGTCTGATGGTCGACACCGGCTCGGAGCAGCTCCGGGTCGACGTCGTCACCCGGGGATCGTGGCGCAACGAAGAATTCGAGCGGCTGGAATTCGTCTCCGACTTCGAGATCACCGGCCTCAAGAACCGCCATCACAGTTACGGACTGGGCGTCCCGATGATCGCCATTCGCAAGCAAGGAGACGCGAGCGATCCGGTCGAGAAGTATTATCCGCGCACGCTCAGCTTCCCCGTCACCGCATTTCTGCGGATCATCCCCGCACGGCCGGACCAACAGGGACCGGCGGCGCGCTGCTGTGTGCTGGAACTGTACGACCCCATTGATTCCACGAACACCGTGGTGGCCAATCGTCTGGTCCCGCTGGAAACGGACATCAGCACGGCGTTGGGATACAAACTGGAAAAAGGCCAGGAGAACAACGAGTCGTCGGTCGCCACGCTCGGATTACTCAATCCTGCCAAGGTCGAGACGGTGGGGGGACTCTACATGGTGGAGCCGTTTGATCCCAATAAGGTCCCCGTGCTCATGGTTCACGGCCTCTGGTCGAGCCCCATGACCTGGATGGAGATGTTCAACGACTTGCTGGCCTATCCCGAGATTCGCCACAACTATCAGTTCTGGTTCTACCTCTACCCGACCGGCAAGCCGTTCTGGAACAGCGCGAACAAGCTGCGCAGCGATCTGGCCGAAATGCGTCAGTCGCTCGACCCCAACCATCAGAATCCGGTGTTCGACCAGATGGTCCTGGTCGGGCACAGCATGGGCGGGCTGGTCTCGATGATGCAGACGCTCGAGAGCGGCCAGGATTTCTGGAGCATCTTGAGCGACCAGCCGTTTGAGGAGCTGAAGGCTGATCCGGAGGTGCGTGAGTCGGTGGCCCAGTCGGTGTTCTTCCATCCGAACCCCATGATTCAGGAAGTCATCACCATTGGCACTCCGCATCGCGGCAGCAATTTCGCCAACGACTATACTCGGTTCCTCGCCCGTAAATTGATCCAGTTGCCCAAGCAGGTCCTGTGGGTCACTCAGCAACTGGTCCTGGAGAATCCGGGTTTCTTCCGCGATACCGACTTCCTGACCATTTCCACCAGTATCGATTCGCTCGCTCCCGACTCGCCGGTCCTGCCTGTGATGCTCACTGCGCAGCGAGCACCCTGGACCACGTACCACAACATCGTGGGACTGACAGAACCAGATTGGCCGATGAGCTACTTCGCCGAACAAGGGGACGGTGTCGTTCCCTTAGAGAGTGCGCGCCGGGAGGATTTCGCGTCCGAACTGGTGGTCGACGCCGATCACGTTTCCGTGCACGCTCATCCGCGAAGTATTTTGGAGGTGCGTCGGATCCTGCTCGCCCACCTCAACGAGCTCCGGCAACAGGACGGGCAGCGTTATGCACCCGGGCACGGTCCTCACGCAGGCCCCCATTTCCAAGGTCGCGACCTTCCCAGCGGCCCGAGCCTGACGACCGGGCCGCCTCCGGGGTCAGGCC
>JBGSHS010000027.1:0-53779 GCA_041752115.1 Pirellulaceae bacterium
GTGCAAACTCACCTATAACGGAACCTCCACAGGATGCTATCCCATCTTGACCTGGGTTCGATGAGGCTTCGTCGTCCTGTCATCCGTCGGGGCTCACCCCCGGGCGAAGCGAATGGCCCCGACGGATGACAGGATGATGAATCCGGGCCAACTCAAATGACTTCCCTCAACATGAGGCTTTGTTGTTCAGATTCCTGAGGGGCTCTTGCGAGATCCGCCGACCATCCAGGCAGGCTTTCTTACCCACAAATTCTCCCGAAGAGCCCTTTTACAGTGACGGTACGTTTGAAATCGATGTTCCGCCCGGCCCCACGACACTGACGTTCGAGCGTGGTTTCGAATCGCCTTTCGTGACCGAAAGCATCGATGCCCGGGGCGGGGAGTCACAGACGGTCACGCTCACCACTCGCCGGTTCCTCGATATGCGGTCCCTGGGCTGGGTCTCCGGCGATACCCACATTCACTGGAGCAAGAACAGCTGGGACGAAAACGAATCCCTCGGGCTGCTGGAGATGGTGCAGCGCGCCGAGGACTTGCGTGTGGCGAATAACCTCACGCTCTACCAGTGGCGCAGTGACGAGCAAGGGGGACCCTTTGCGACTCCCGATCAGTTCCCCATGGGGCTGGTTGCCGCACATAGCAATGCAGACTACCTGATCCAGATGGCTGAAGAGTATCGCAACGACAACCACTATGGCCACATTAACCTGTTGAACATTCGTGAGCTGATCCGGCCGCTGGCGACCGGTCCGGGGAGCGGAGGGCCGGCCGACGCGTACGATTACCCGATCAATCGCACGGCGATCCTGGCGGCGCGCCAACAGGGAGGGATCAGCATCGAGGCCCATAATCTGGGCCCCTTTCACTGCTCCGACGTGCCAGTCAACGTGGCTCTCGCTCTGGCCGATTCGCTCGACCAGCTCGATCCGGACCATTACTATCGGTTCCTCAACTGTGGCTTCCACATCGGACTGTCCAACGGCAGCGATCACCCGGCTCGCGTGGTTGGTTGTTGTCGCGTCTATGTGCGAACCGCCTTGCCGCTGACCTACGAGACCTGGATTGAAGGGCTGCGCCGCGGTCGGACGTTCACGACCTCCGGCCCGCTCGTCTTTCTCACCGTCAATGATGCGGAGATCGGCGACACACTGGATGTCGCGTCAGGCACCGTCCTCCGCGTGACTGCCCGCGCTGTGTCGCGCGCGCCGATTGGGGCGTTGGAAATCATCTCCAACGGGGAAGTGCTGCAAACCGTGCAAACGGATGAGAACGAGGCCAAAATACGCTGCGAATTGCCGGCGGAAACGAGTCGCTGGTTTGTTGTGCGCGCCGCCCGCGACGGCCACAGCTTCAATGCACTGGATGGTCCCGACATCGCGCACTCCAGCGCCGTTTACGTACGTGTGGACGGGCGCGAGGTCGTGCGACGTGAGGCGGTCGAATTCTGGATCGCTAACGTGCGGCAGCATGCCCTGCGGGTCGAGTCGACGGCGCGATTCGCCAACGACACACAACGCCGGGAAGCGCTCGCTCATATCGCCGAAGGACTCGCCCGTTACGAGGCGTTACTCCGCGTCAGTGACCCTCCGCAGTGACCAGCGGCAGCCCAAAGCACGACAGACAACCCTCGATCTTCCAGCGTCTGACTGCGATTGCACAGCTTGCGGCCTTGGTCATGGAGACTTCTGAACCGCAGAATATCGACCAAGGAATGTCCAAGTACTGAGTGGAAGCATCACACTATTCAGTGACCTGCGATCGCCCGGCTTTCGCTCACGCGATGCTTTCTCTTCCTGCTTCGTTTGGCGGCTTCTTGTTCGATATCCTGCGGTTTTCTGTCGGACTCTTCATCGCAGCAGTGGAACTGGCCTGCGCCAGCGGTATCGTCCGCAGCCATGAGCGCGGGCGAGTTTCTTCAGTGTTCTGGGGTCCGCGAAAGGGTCGGGAAGAAGACCTGCTGAGGCTTTCCTGCTACCGGGGCAGGGCCCCCACCCTCCGATTCCTGCGAACCTATCGTGGCGTTGCGGCGTCTTAGTAGGTCAGACAGATCAGAACTGATCCGAGCAGCAAACATCGCCGCGCAGCCGAGGAAACCGGACGAATGATGGGTTGGTGGTCGAGTCTCATGTGCGAACAGACATGCGCGGGGCGAAGTGCCGAGAAGAGATCGTACGGCACCTCTGCGCATCCTCCGTGACTGTGACACTCGACTACGCCCCTCCCCGAGGGTTTTCCACGGCCCGGTGTCACCAACGACATCGGTTTTTCTTGGACTGACCCACACGATATCCCTGTTGACCGTAGCCTAACGGTAAGGCGCTTGATTGTGGCTCAAGTAGATGCCGGTTCAAATCCGGTCGGTCAACCCTCTCGTCACGCGAAACCACGAAGAAAACCGCAGAATACCGAACAAGGAACTGCAGACGGAAGAAGGAAGGGACCGTATGGCGTAAGCGACCGTCGAGTGAGTGCCGGACGTGGCTCTTTCATCTGGAAATTGGGTGTTCCTTGTTCGATATTCTGCGGTTCGGCCACCGGGGTAACTAACGCCCCCAGCGGTTGCAGCCCGGAGAGTCGCTGGTGGATTCGAGTTGTGAGTCTCGTTGTTGTAAGGAGAATTATCTTCACCAAGGTACTGAACAGACCGGCATTGGTCCTCAACCGAAACTGGCAAGCCGTGCACGTGGCCACCGTGGCCCGCGCGTTGGTGCTGCTGTGGAACGAGTCAGCTCGTGTCGTAGACCCCAGCGACTACCAGACCTACTCGTGGGAGGACTGGTGCAAGCTGCGGCCTGCCGAGGGCGAGCGGTTCATCCAGGCGGTGAGGTTTCGGCTGCGTGTACCGGAGGTGATCACGCTGACCGACTACGACCGACTGCCTGCGGTCGTGGTGACGTTCAGCCGGCGGAACATTTTCAAGCGAGACGGCTACACGTGCCAGTACTGCGGCAAGCAGCCCCGCACGGAGGAGTTGACGCTGGACCACGTTGTTCCGCGTGCTCAAGGTGGCACGTCGCGTTGGGACAACTGCGTTCTGGCGTGCGTGGAGTGCAACAAACGCAAGGCTGATCGCACGCCGGAGCAGGCTGGAATGCGATTGAAGCGACCGCCGGTCCAACCGACGTGCAGTCTGCCGGGCGCCGGCGCGCAGCGCTGGTCGGCGGCTCGCGATGAACGGATCGAGAGCTGGTCGAAGTTCATCAGCGAGGCGTACTGGAACGTCAAGCTGGAGGCATAGCAGAAATGGTGCTCCCGGCCTTCGGGCCGGGAGCACTCATGCCAACGGGGCTCGGTCCCACTGGGCCAGTCGAGCGTAAAGGTGGCCACGCTCGCGCAGAGCGTGGAAAACCGTCGGCCATCTGGCGACGGCAGCGAAAGATCCGGACGTTGTTCTTCCCGCGGTCCTAAGGACGCGACCACCGCTCCGGCACGGCTGGTTTCACTGCCGCTGAAGCGGGGCAGTCGCGGGTGAGCGGTCCAGCGTCAGGAGGACCTGCCACTCTTCGGTAATCGGAATATCACGCACTTGTCGTGTTTCTTGAAATAGCTTGTCCAACTCCTCAGGGCTCTTGTCGGGGAAGATGCGGGGCACGGTCTGTTCCCACCACTGCCGGGTGAGTGCCTTTCCAGGCTCGCCTGAGGGGAAGAGATGCACCGCCACCTCGTCAATCGGTCGTTCGTGACCACCTGGATAGCGGCAGATCCAGAGGTGCCAGTTCTCGCGGAATCCGTCTGCCGCGGCCTGCGCCCAGATCTTCTTCCACACGTCCCGCTCCAGCGTCACATGTCGATCGGTGTCCTTCGACTTCATGAATGCCAGTACGATCGTTTTGTCGAAGTCGGTTTGCCCCAGCCGCGCGGGGACTGCTACTTCATCCAGTTCCCACAACTGCGTGCGGACCATCTTGCGGGCCTCGCGCGTAGCATTGATGGCCTGTTGCTCCTCTTCTGTGAGGGTGAGCTTGCCCTCCAACAGTCCGGCGGGATAGAGTTTCTTCAGCTTGTCCCACGAGTCGAAGACGTGGATCACTGCGTAGTTGTAGTCGGCTGGTGGCCCCTCCGTCCGAGTCACTTTGCACACGACCCATTGCGAGACGATCCCCGCATCCTTCCGGATGGCGTGAATCTTCTTCCAGGCGTTCTCGACCTTCAGATACAGCTCATCACCGCCGGCGGGTACCTGCATGTACTGTACCTCGGCGTATAGTACAGGCTTCTCGGCCTCCTGGGCCCAAAGGGCCGGACACGCGAACAGGAGGCATGTCGTTGCGACCACCATTGACGCGGTTTTCATGGTCTTGCTCCTTGGAGAGTGGTAGAAACGTGACCTGAGCCATCTCCCTGTCGGCCACATGCCCTTGACGCAGCGCAACAGGACAGCTTGCTCGCCATCCGATGCGCCGCGTTGCAGACTCGCCTGGACCACACCGCCCCACGACGTTCAACCACTTTTTCGCGGTGCTGCGCCGGCTCCTGGCAGCCAATACAGCGAGTCTCGCGAGGGTCAATGGGTAATTCTATGCAACGCCCGCGTGGCGAGCCAATCGCGAGACGATCGGCGGGACGACGTGATCTCGATTTCGGTCGCGTTTTCCCGTTCTGGACATGGGGGTCAGTGAAGTCGGACGAGTTTCGGTCAACCCGCCTGGCACGTGGTCGTGATACATTTTCTCGCCGAGGCCGAGGATTCCTGTCGGCCGACCTGTCGGTCGCCACTGTGGGAACTCTGTCTGGATGACATGGTTGCCGCATGAGTCCAGAACGGGAACGATCAGCGTCTTCGACATGAGGCGATGACTTGAACGCTCGGACTCGGTCACGCGGCACAACTCCGAGGGTCTACCTTACGTAGAAGCTGGCGCGAATCGATCCGCGACCGGCATTTGTCCGGCCCTTTCATGCCGGTGGCAACCTGTGTCGTGGCAGCACTTCAAGGCCGCCTGGCGGGGGCCGATGGACCAGATGCGCGCGTCAACTCCCACTGCTGCTCGTCCACGGTCAGTCCGGTGAATCCCTTGTACTGGTCGTAGACCTTGTGCATTTCGTCCAGCGAATCAAAGTAGCCAACGATGAATGCGGCGCTGAAGGATTCGCCGGGTTTGATTGGGCGACCGCCGAACTCCTCGATCATGCACACGTAACCGCGTTGGTGGCACCAGGCCTCGTGGACCATCGCCGGGTCGAGCGTCATGCCGGCCAACCAGGGGCCCAGCGTCCCGGTCCGCGGATCACGGAGCCGGCATGCGCGGATGAACCGCTTGGGTGGATTGCTTGTGATGTCGCGCCGATAGTTGAATCGCGCGTCAGGCGCAAAATCCTCGAAGAACGCATCGGCAGGAATTGTCGTGCCGTTGTCGACCCTCTGACCGCCGTCTACCGGATAACTCAGGTAGATCTCGCTGAACGTGTCGCCGCGATGGTGTCTAATATGTCCGGGCATGTCGATCCGCAGAAACATCGCATCGCTGGCGTTGACCGAATCTATCCGATCGCTCGAAATGAAGTATCTTGCCCCCTGGGGGAATACGATCGTCTGCGTCCAGCGCGAACCGGTCGCCTTGCCAGGCGCGGCAAGTCGGTACGTGAACGACATGCGCAGGGCCACGAAGTCCTTGCCCCGAATGATCTCCGGCGAGACTTGTTGGGCTTGCGTGCAGATCTGCGGTCCCTCGAGCGAACGTTTGGGTGTTGCGCCGTGGTAGGACGTGTTGAACTCGTACACCAGTTCGCGATCCAGCGTGTCACGATAGGCTTCGTCGCTGCCGGGCTCCATGATCCAGTCGACGATGTCGAGTCCGAATCCAGGATCGCGAAAACCGGTCTTTCGATCCAGGAACGATCCGGCAGCCACTCCGCTGACATAACCTCTCTTCCGCACGGATGCTTCGAGCTGGGGTGTGACGATCGTAATCTGCTGGTCGTCTTGCGACACTTCAGTCGTACCCGTCACGAGCTCATCGCCGGGACCATGGTGGAGTTCGGCCACATAGTCCGCAGCAGGTCGACCAGGAAAATGCGCGCTCAAAAGAGAGGCAGGAGTCTCGTCCGCCACACCATCTGGCACTCGCAGCAGAAAAGCCGCCATCAAGCACGTGAGGGCGACACGGATCATGAGCGGCCAGCCCAACGCATTTTTTCGCTTATCGAACTGTTGGTGAAAATGCATGAAGTCTCCTCCTTCTCGCTCGCGCCAAGCTGTCGTGTCAGCAGTAGTCACCACCCATCGGCGCCATTGTCCAGGATCGCCGACAGACCGGCAAGCAACTTTTTATCCACCGGGTGACGACAGCCGGCCGGCGTGTGAGGCGGCAGTATGCGACAAGGATCATGGCTGGCGGACCGTCCTCGATTCCGTCACGCCCTTCCGAAAGAGCCGCATAACGTCTGACAAGCAGAACACCTTCGCCGCCGACCACAGTTTGTGCCGCGTGGCCTTTGGCTGCGGGAGGCAGTCGCGAGGGTTTCACTCGCGCTGCCGTCCCGCAGAGCCCTGATTGACACCCGTTTACTACTATGATAGTATTACCGAGGTAGTTGACTTGGCGGGCCGGGTGCATGTGGGATGGAAACATGGCTGATCGACCGACGTACCGATTGGGCGACCTGCAACTCAGGATCATGAGGGTCTTGTGGGAGTGTGGTGCTGCGCGAGTGGTCGACGTACAGCGACAGTTGGAAGGCAACCGGCTCGCCTACACGACGATCGCCACGATGCTGCGAAAGATGGAGGATCGCGGACTGGTCCGGCACAGCGAACAACAGCGGACGTTCGTTTATGAACCGCTCGTTTCGGCCGACGAAGTGACTCGGTGCATGGCGGACGACATCGTGGACCGTCTGTTTGGCGGAAGTCTGGCGGATGCAGTCAGTCACCTCCTGCGGACGCGGGAAGTGAGTCACGATGAGCTCGAGCAGCTGGAGAAGCTGATCAGGCAGCGGCGCAAGAAGCGCGAGTAGCATTGCGGCCGAGTGGAGCCACGCCACGACGCTCGTTCGCGATGGCGAGCGGAGGTTATTCCTGAGGCATCGGTGAATCATGCACGACATGCCAGTCAGCGCATTGGGACTTGTTCCGTGGCTGGAGTTGACCGTGGTACTGGCCGTGGGCATTGCCATCGTGGTGGGGGTGGCCTGGGTGGCATGCAAGTGCCTCCGGTCCTCGACAGCGCAGCGGGCCCTCTGGAGGATGGCGACGCTGGGTCTGTTGTTGCTGTTGCTCTTCGAGTTGACCGGGATCGGCGCTGTCTGGGTGGAACTCGTTCGCGCGCCGCTAACGGCCAGCGCGAGCGGCAGCTGTGGGGCGATCAGCGGAGCCGTTGCCTTGGACCTCGCTGCTGATTGCGCGCGCGGATGCGAAACCGCGGATCGAGTGTGCCTACAGTCTGGAGTTGCAGTAGGAGACGATGATGGCACCAACGATACCAGAGGCGCCGGGCAATCCGTCTCGGCGACGGATCACCAGGGATCGCGCGCGGGGCCTCACAACGCGTCGGCGACCGGGACCGAGGGGAGCGTACTGTCGCCGATGCCTGGTGAGTGGCGGGTGAACGAAGCTGGAGTTCGATCGGACGTGTCGCCGGGGATCGGTCGTGACGCATTCCAGCTCGACCTGCCTGTCGCCACGTCCAACCTTGAGCACACGGTGCACTTGCGTCCAGCCAGCTCGCCACTGTCCGCAGAGGCACTGTCCGCAGAGGCACTGTCGAGCGCATCCCCAGAAGCTGGCAGCGTGCCTTTCTGGAGTGCGTGGCCCCTGATCCTGTGGGTGGTCGTATCGGTTGTGTTGTTGGGTCGGATCGCATGGGCCCGCATGCAACTGCGCCGGTTTTCCCGCCAGGCCGCCATGATTGACGATCCTCATTTGAACGAACGAGTTCGGCAACTTGCCCGGCAGCTCGCGTACGAGCGACGCGTGCGTCTTCTGGAGGGGCCGGCGTTGTCTGCGCCAGCGGCTTTTGGAGGAATGCATCCGACGATCGTTCTCCCACCGTCTTTTGCGCAGCGATTCGACCGTGCGGAGCAGGCGGCGATCCTGGCGCACGAGTTGGCTCATCTTGCCGCCGGAGACTCGGCCTGGAAGTGTACCAGCAGTGTTGTGAGCAGCCTGCTCTGGTGGCATCCGCTGGTGTACGTCGTGCGGCGCAGTCTGGAAGCTACCAGCGAGGCGGCGGCGGACGAAGCGAGCCTTCTGGTGCCGAACGGCCCAGACATCCTGGCTGGCTGTCTGGTGGTCTTGGGGCGCACTGTGGGCACGTCCAGCCGGTGGGGCTGGCTCTCTGTGGGAGGTTCACCATTCCGTTCGCAGCTCGGCAAACGCGTGCAGCGACTGCTCGAGTTACCGGCTTGCTCGTGGAGTCCCTCCCGCTGCCGCAGGTGGGGACTTGTTTGTTACGTCGCACCGCTTGTGTTAGTCCTGACGACAATCCTAGGTACCGCCTGGGCGCGTCCCCGGGCGGTTATATCAGAAGGAGAGACGACGATGACCTTGTTGAACAATACCTGGCGACGCTCTCTGGCCGCCGCCGCCATGGCGCTGTTGGCGCCACTTGCCAGTACCGACCACACGGCGGTTGCCCAGGAAGGCGCGCCGCAGGAGCGCGTGGAGCCGGGCGATCCACGACCGCGCGACGAGGCGGAGGCTCGCCAACGCGAACGTGAGCGGCGCGAGGGATTTGAACGGCGGGAGCGGGCCGAACGGGAACAGGTAGAAAGGCGTAGGGAACGTGAGCGGGAAGAGCGTGAGCGCCGCATGAGTGAAGAACAGAGGCGGCGTGCCCCCCCCGAACCGCGAGTCGAGGAGATCCTCCGCGAATCGCTCGAACTGCAGAACAGAGCGTTTGACATCGAGATGAAGCTGCACCTGATGAACGACGACGAGCGGGCGCGGGCTGAAGACCTCAAACGCGAACGCGAAGAGCTCAGTCGACGTCTCCAGGAGATCAAGGAGCGTCACCCCAAGCCTCCGGCCGAACTGGCGCGCAAGTTTCTCGAGCGACGGCTGGAGATGCTTACCAAGGGGGCGGGACGCCTGCACGAAGCGGATCGGCACAAGGTCGCCGAAACAATGGAGCGAGAAGCGCGCGAGGTCGCTCAGGAATTGGAGCGAATCGCGCGCGCCGAGACACCTGGGCGGGAGCGTGAGAGGGATCAGGAACGAGAGCGGCGCATGCAGCACTTGAACGTCGCCATTGACAACCTGCATGCAGCGGGCCTGCACGATCTGGCCGATAAGCTCGCACAGGAAGCAGAACAGATGATGCGCGAACAGGGGCCCGGCGGACCGCCGCACCCTGATGTGCCCGCCTCCGTCGAACACGATCTTCGCGGGCAGGTGGACCAGCTGCGTCAGGAAATGAATGAGCTGCGCCGAATGATGCAGGAACTGCTGGAACGTCAACACTAGAGTTGACGGCCAGATGAGAATGTGGTTTCGCCAGCGTGTTGCACGAAAGCACGATGAGGTCAGGACTCAGTGCGTAGTATTGAGTCCTGACCTCCTTTCAGCTATGTGGCGACTTCACTGCCGCAATGCCACACAAGAAGCGGCCACCAGTACTCGGAACGGGGAATCGGTACTGAGCACCGTGCAATCGGCGTCTGCACAGATCCCACGTGGAAATCCACGAACTGCCACTACCCGAGATCTGAATGTGAACCAGTTTGTGCCACAACCACCTGGCGCGATCGGACGTCTATGCGTCCTCTGATGGCACGGACTCTGCAGTAGCCCAACAGCTTGCATGTCATCCGGCGCGCGTAGTATCCCGAGCGATTGGGTTGCGCATCACCATCGTCAAGCAGCCTGGTTCAAATGCAGTGCGATTCCACACCGGCGTGTGCGTCCTGGTCGGGCAGTTGCCAGGTCGCCTGGTAATGCTGTTGCAGCTCACGCGCCCGCTTCCGCAAACCGTACACACGACGGGCCAATGTCATGACAGGGTACAGCATGGCCAACAGCAGAGCCCGCAGCCACGGAGCCGGCGACCTCAGCAAGTCCACACGATGGTCCCAGAGAGCCGCCGAAATAAGTTCCGATACCGACAGAAAGAACGCCCACAGTACCAGTAACAACACGATCTTCCAGGTGAAGCCAAGCTCCAACACGACCGGGACGCAGACGGAAACTTTGCGGTCGTCGAGCAGCGTCGACTCGATTTCCAGCTCCTCGGGGAAAATGCCGAGATGGGTGACCATACTGAACAAGCCTGCTCGCTGGACGCGAAACTCCAGGCACCAGTATTGCTGATGGTCATCCGAGCATTCCCGTGGGTCACCCCGTCGTTGCACCAGCAGACGCGGAAATCCGATCAAGCGAATATCGCGCACTGGTCCCGTCACGCGGATCTGGTACGTGCCGCCCATCCGCAACCGGTAGCCGGCCAAAGCGAGTGGCACTTCCCGTCCGCGACGCGTCGTGATCGAGAGGGTTTCCGGCGATTGGGCCAGCAGCGCCGGTGAGACTTCGCACCGCCTGGTCCTCACGTGCTCTGGAGTGAAAAGAACTTCAGTTTCCATGCTCAGTCACCTGCTGGGGCGGAATCACCAAGGAAAAGACCTCTGCGCAGCGTTCCCGCACAAACGATCGCAGCAGGTCGCTGGACAGACTGACCTCTTGTTGGTGCGCGTTCTCCACAAACAGTGGGAGTGCGCGGATCTTGCGCAACGATATCTGATCGACGGCGCGCAGGCAGGCCGAGCGTTGCTGGCTCGACGATTCCCAGGCTTCCCGCGTCTTCTCGGGCAGCGCCGAAACCAAGTCCTCGCTGCTCTTGGCTGTCGGCCACAGGACGATGAGGCAGCTGGCGCGTGCTTTTTCGTCGGAGAATGCAGCGAACTTGGACCGCAGGTCCAAAGGCATGCCTTTGCCCGCCGCCAGCAGAAAACCGATCGCCACGCGCGTCGGTGGTTGCGTGCAGCGTAGCAGCGTGGCAAAGCCGTGGCGTGGATTGTCGCCGACCGGCAACGCCTGGCATTCAGGAGCGAACTGGGGCAGGAACTCAGGCCAGGGCAATGCCAATTGCACCAATTGGCTCAACCCGCGTGTCAAGTTGGCCTGCTGATCGGTCCAGGCTACCTCCAAACTGCGCCCCGCTTCCAGCAGCGCGTCCTCCCAGATCCGCTCTAATTCCTGTCCAGTCACCTCGTTGGAAGACACAACTTCCGCGGGACCGACTGCCACGTCGCAGCGTCCGAACACAATCCGGCTGTACTGCTCGCGTAGCATTTCGAGCTTGCCGCGAATCGGCTGGTCACGCAGTTGTCCCACGTCATTCAGGAATTGAAGTGAGAACGGGAAGCTCACTGGCAGCGAGTCCGCGCCCGGCAACTGGGCGCGCAGTTCCGCCATCCGCCCCTGCACCAGGTCGCTCAATTCCCCTTCGGTCGGAGGCTGCAGTTCCACGTCCGCCACGCGGCAACGCCCCGGCACGTGGACGCCCAGATCGAGTCGGCTGCGCGCGAACGTGCCGGCATGCATCAGTGCCTGGCTATATAGCCCCCGTTCAAACAGGACGAGAAACAGGAACCCACGCGTATGGTCGACCGCCTGGGCCAGTCCCTCCAGGAACGCCGCTGCTCGTCGTGGCTGCAGATTCCCCGCCGGAGCCAACAGCCCTTCCATGTTGTCGAACACATAGACGACCGGAAGCTGCACCAGCGCGCAGACTTCCCGTACGGCATGCAGCAACTGGCGCACCACGTCGGCTCGATGGAGCACTCGCGCGCGAGAACCGGCCTGATAATCGGCTTCCAGAAATCCCTGCAGCGCATCGCGGTCCTGCAGCATGACGGCTCGGATCATCGCCCCGTAGAGTTCACGGCGAATGCACGATTGCGTGCTGTCCCCCGGCTCCAGTCGCGACAGACGCGCCAACATCAGATCGGCGAGCAGTTCCGGGCTCATCTGCAGCCGTTCACAGACTCGGCGCACATCGGCAGCCGCGGCCGGTTCCCGCAGTTCCGTTGCAAGCTCGTCGAACTTGCGCCCGGCCTCCTCCCCGCCGCGCCACAGCAGCCGAAACCGCCGCCACGGCGAAGGACCGGTGACGAACATGCGGTCGGTCGGCCCCAGTTCGCGCAGCGTATAGAGCAACAGCCTGCGCGTGACCTGCCCGGAGAGTGCATCAAAGAAGCGATAGCCGTGAAGAGGATGCCGCCCGTTCAAGGCAGTCATCAGGAGCTGAAACATGTACTCCTCGAACGGCATTCCCTCGTCATAGTCTTCTGTCTCCCGGCTGATCAGCAGCTGCGGCGCACCGTCTGCGCGGTGGAGAACGGCTTCGTACAGATGGGTCTTTCCTGCCCCGCGATCGCCCAGCACCTTGATCACCCGACTTGCCGGCAAGTCAACCAGTGCAGAGAACTGACGTACTCGGTAGGCTTCGATGGCGGCCAGCAGCTGCTCACGCGGCCCCCGCAGAACAGTCGGCACATGGACTTGCAGGAATCGCCCGTCCGCATGCTGCGGTCGGGCGACGTCGTCGAACGGATTGTACGAGCAGAGGATGGATCGCATCGACTCGTCAATCGCAGCGGACATAGTACATCACCTCTCCGTCAAGAAACATGGCCTCACGGTGCCCTGCGATCTCCGCGTAGGCCCGCGTGTAGGGTAACAGCCGAATGCGCTTCGCGTCACGCAAGGCGCGAATGCCGTCGTGAAAGCTCCCCAGCTCCAGTTGAGGCCACTTGCGCTTGAGTTCTCGAAACAGCTCGGGCAGCGACAGCGGGTGAGCGGCGCTGGCGTGACGCGCCCGACCTGTCACCTCTTCCTGCCACTGGCCACTCACCTCACACGGCGCAGCCTTCTGCTCTCGGCTTCCCTGGAAGCACGTCTCCAGGTCAGGTGGGCTGAGCTTCTCGACAGCCGAGCGGACGATCTGCTCCAGTCGCTGCTGCTGAGCGGGATCGCATAGTCTCTGCATGGTAGCCTGGACTTGCAGCAACAGCTGCTGCTGAGTGCGAAACGTCTCCTCGACACTCTGCAGTGCCAGCAGCGGGGGACTGTTCCGCAGCAGGGCTTCGACCCCCTGAGGAGTCAGGCGATACAACGACTTGGCCTTCGCCCCCTTGCCGACTCTTTCGCCCGTCTCCTCCAGCCATCGCTGCGCGAGACTGTATTCCGCTGCAGCCTTGACGGCCGCCGTCTGCCCCTTGAAGAAGCCGGAGACCGCAGCCGTGCCAAAGAGCACACGCGGCACCGGATCGGCCAGGGCAGGCGTCAGCAGCGCAATGGCCGTTTCGCGGGGATCACTCAATGCGGTCCGTGCAGCCATGTTCTTCCCTTTCTCCCAGTCCGGCCTATCCCTCGAAACCACGCGAAACTCGCACCAGATCGTAAGATTGAGAGTACGGTCACAAGAATGCAACTGCAAGAGGGTAAATACAACTCGCTTGAGTCGTGGCTGTCGCCTGCCCCGCAGTCTGAGGATCCGCTTGCGAGTCCGCAGGCAACTAATCGACAGTGTCGAGTTTCTTGGCTGCATATTCCTACGATAGAACATGCCGGGCAACCTGCGGGAGACCCAGGCATCGCCAACTCGAGTGCAGGCCGAAGTGCGGACGCTGACCAAAGGTCAGCTAATCATGGTCGATTGCGCTCACTTCCAGCCGTTCATCTTCTTACCCCTGCGACACCATTCGCCATTCGTCATTTCGTCATTCGTCATTCGTCATTGATCTAGGGAGTCAGATCGACAAAGGGGTCGCCAATCAGAAGCTCCATGACATTCTCTTTCAGCTCGTCGCCTGAATGCGAGTTGTCGTGTTCCAGCTGCATCCGTTTCAAATGGGCTTGACCAAGGTAGTTGCCCTGCGTCAGCCACTCGATCATCCGTTCGTAATACGATTCGTGTCCGCGATTGAAAGGGTCTCCGAGCGCGGCCAGCGTGCGAGAGGAACCGTAGACGAAGGCGCACAGGATGTTCTGCTCCGGTGCAACCAGCGAGTCCACAAAGGAAGTGGCGTCAGGCTGGCGGTACCCACCCACTCCACATCCGGACAACAACATAATCAGAGCGCCCTGCTGGATCGACCGGGCCTGGTCACTGCTGATCAATGAGAAATTCTCGCAGCTATGCACGTTCACCCACGCCAGATCGAAGTTCCGGCTGTTCATGTGGCCGAGGAAGATCGCGTCCTTCTGCCAGCCCTCTCCCATCCACTCGTGTTGGCTGTACCACGTCTGAAACGCATCCCACGTCGAGAATTCCTCCATCGGCGACCGCTGGTAAGCCTGTTCAGGCGGCAGTGTGCAGAACCCATCGGCAGGTGTGCCGGAGGCGATGGAGCCCTTTTCGAGTGGATTGGTGGCATAGAATTCGATTCTGTCAGGTCCGTAGAACGTCCAGGCGGAAGCCAGGTTCCACAGCTGATTCGACACCTTGTACATGCGATGCGCCGGTGCCGGCCGTTGCGTGTGGTACTGGATCGCCTTGTGCAGGAACGGAGTCAGTTGCTGGGCCCAATCGGCGTAACCGTTCTTGGTCGATTCGGTCAAGCCGACTGGCAGAAACGCGGCCCACAACTCCACGCGCGAAGGCGTTTTGACTTCCAGCGAATCGAGGTCATGATCAGGCACTTTTCGTTCTGGATCGGATGATCCGGGGTAGGTCACACCCGGAGCGAGTTTGCGTTTCACAACCAGATCCACATCTTCATACGCGTGGGGGAAGTAACGCGTTTGCAGGTTGTCGCCACGCGGACTGTGAAAGGAGGGCTGACGCACATTGCCGACAAACAGCACCCCTTCCAAGCCAGGGTTCTTGCGGTGCAGAACTTGTACGCCTTTGCGGACTGTCTCCCAAGGCATGTCATCCAATTCGTGAACCGCCTGGACCTTGATGACAAAACCTCTCCGCTGGCTCGCTGCCCGAGCGTAGTCCTCCAGCAGATTGCCCAACTCGGCATGCAGACGTTCGTCGACCAGAATTACGGCGCGCGGTGCGTCGCTGCCTGTGACGGCCGGAGTTGGACTGGCTGCATCAGCCCGACTCGTGGGGAACATTGCGGTAATGAGACACGTGATCCACAGGGATTGGAGCGGAATCGAAGTCCGGTTGTTCATGCTTGCTCCCTTGACGGTTGCCTGACTCGCCTTGATTCTAATCCATCGCTTCATGCCCGCCGATAGCGGGCCGCTCGGGATGGTGATGTGGCGGCCAGCAACGGGAATCGCTGCGGTAGACTCGCGAGATGACTCGTGTATCAACACATCACGTCATGGCATATTCTCCTGAGCCGCCACGGACATTGGTCTCGCGTCAAGCTTGCCCGTTTCGCCGGGCCAGGCATGCTGCGACCGCCGGCGTCGGCGAAAAAGGCAGCCGAAGCCGAGACCCGTGGCAGCTTGACGTGCATGGTCCCGGAGCCGTCCGCCAACTCTCGACAGACCACGCCCTTGTGCGATTCTTCTGGGGCCGGAGCCACGTTATACTACATACCCGACCGAAGAGCGGCCCTACGATGTCGGTTTGTCGACCGATATCCCTGAAATGGGAAGGGGCATGCGGATCCCCTCCCCGACTCTGCTGTGCGATCCCCGGCCCGGTATCCCGGAAGGATTCGCCGAAGTCGTTGACGAGTCCTCGCCGGAGACGGACGAGTCCTCGCTGGAGACGGACGAGTCCTCGCTGGAGACGTTAGTCCT
This sequence comes from Pirellulaceae bacterium, assembly GCA_041752115.1. Classification (GTDB taxonomy): domain Bacteria; phylum Planctomycetota; class Planctomycetia; order Pirellulales; family Pirellulaceae; genus JAJRVM01. Next base: position 15,647 of record JBGSHS010000027.1, read on the forward strand.
CGGGATCCATGTATGCGGTACTTCGCTCGTTCGCGAAACGATTGGGAGTTAGGCTGAGTTCTGCGGAGCACGATGGTCATGGTCGATACTTCGAACTGTCCGGCTTGCGGAAGGCAATTGAAGGTCGAACGGCGGCTGGTGGGCAAACGCTGCCGGTGTCCTGCATGCGCTACAGCATTCGTCCTGGACGCGGTGGCATTTTCCGGGCCGGCATCCATCGATGCCGGTTGTGAGGCCCGGGAAACCCGGCTCGCTTGGGAGGATGCAGAAGAACATACGATCGCTGACTTGGTGCCGCGGCCCGGAGAACTCGTCGGAACACTGGGACGGTTCGAACTCCGGGGGGTACTTGGCCAAGGAGGCTTTGGCACGGTCTACCTCGCCTTTGACCCCGTACTGGAACGAGACGTCGCCCTGAAAGTCCCAAAGCTCTCGTCCGAACAGGGACGCCGAGTGGCTCGCTTTCTTCGCGAAGCCAAGGCGGCTGCGCGGCTGAATCACTCGAATATCGCTGCTGTTCACGAGGCAGGTGAGGAGGACGGTAATCCATATTTCGTGATGGAGTACGTTTCCGGAATTGACCTGGGAACGCTCGTTCGCAGGCAGGGGCCACTGCCCGTCGACGTGGCTCTCGATTATGTGATCCAAGCCGCACGCGGGTTAGAGCATGCTCACCGTCACGGCACGATCCACCGTGACGTGAAACCATCCAACCTCATGTTGGACCGAGAAGGAACCGTCAAGGTGCTCGATATGGGCCTGGCACGAGTTGCTCCCACGGAACGAGCAGAACAGGAATCGAACGATTCCCTGACACACAGCGGGCAAATCATGGGCACCGTAGACTACATGGCGCCCGAACAGGCTGAAGACGCCCGGTCTGCCGACGGTCGGGCGGACATCTACAGTCTCGGCTGCACTCTCTGGACCCTGTTAACCGGCTGCGCCCTTTACAACCGCGAGTCGCTCGTCGGACGTCTCATGGCGCACCGCCAGTCGGCAATCCCGTCACTGACGGACTACTGTCCGGCTGTAACGGAAAGCCTCGACACGGCGTTCAGACGGATGGTCGCGAAGAACCCCGAGGAGCGTTATACCACCATGAGCCAAGTTATTGCCAGTCTGGAGAAATGTCGTGCCGGAGACGATTCGGAGGTCACCGCAACTTCGCACGACGTCGAAGAATCCTCAACGGCTCCGCAGTCAGCGTTCCCGGTAATCGAGCCTCCACGCTCAACTCGTACTATGTTGCGTTCAACTCGACGTGTCCAGGACGTCCAGCGGCTCGTCGTCGGTGTGGGACTCATCGGATTGCTTGTGGCCGGAATTGCGCTGGCCGTGGTGCTGCGATTGCGCACCCCCGAAGGCACCTTGGTGGTCGAGTTGAACCAACCGGACGCCCAGGTGGAGATTGACGGCAAAAAGTTCAAGATCACGACTCCCGGCGAACGAGAGCCGATCGAGTTTCAAGTGGAGGAGGGCCAGCATACGCTGCGTGTTACCAAGGGTGGATTCGTATCGCACACAGAGAGTTTCGCGGTTACCCGACTGGGAAAGACAACGGTACGAGTGGAATTGCAGCCGGCAGGTGGCAGCGAGCCGCCACCCCCTACTCCGACTTCACCGGCGCCGGCCGAATTCGACGAGGGGGGCAACCTGCTGCATGCCGGCGAGCGGTGGAACGGTCTGCTACCGCTCCTCGATCCCGACCGTGACACGATCATGGGTCGATGGGAAATCCGCGACGCGCAGTTGCACGTCTATGAAACGCCCGAATTGTACAATCGGCTGGAGATCCCTGTGATTCCGCTGGGCAGCTACGAGTTCCGCGTGGCGTTCACGCGAACATCGGGCGAAGGAGATGTGGCCTTGCGGCTGCCTGCCGGATGGGGTGCTGTGGCCATGCTGCTGCGCGATCGGGCCGGCGAGCCCACGGCACTCCTGGACGTTCAGGAACAGCACCGCGTCGGTCAGGACGCGGTGCGACCTGTGCCGCTGTCAAATGGTGTCTCGCACACGGTGCTAGCCCGTGTGCGGCTTGATCCGCAGGGCGACCAAGTGAACATCGAGATGCTCTTCGACGATGTGCCGTCGTTGGCCTGGCGGGGACCTCAGCGAGCGCTTTCGGTGCATCCATACTATGCGGGGCCTCGTTCCGAAACTCTGGCCCTGGGTTCGCAAGGAGACGTGATCTTTCACAACGTGGAACTCCGTGTTCTCGACGACTCCGCCCGGCGTTATGTGCCTCCACTTGACGAATGGGCGGATCCTGCTGCCACCATTCGTGCACGGGGTGGAACGACGGAGGTCGACTCCGCGGGGAACGTGACGCGCGTCATGCTCTCCCGAGTCGTAGACCATGAGCTGCTTCACCTGGCGAAACTGCCACACATCAAGGCTCTGCACGTCATGGGGGACTGCGCCGTATCGAGCCTGGGTGCACGATTCCTCGGAGAATTGACGTCTCTCGAGGAACTGGATCTGACATTTTCCTCGATCGACGATGCGGCGATTCCGGCCCTTGTTCGTCTCAGCAATTTGTCCGTGTTGTCCCTGCACGGAACACGTGTAACCGACGCGGGTCTGGCCCAATTCCGGCAACTCGCGAAGCTCCAGACGCTGCACGTCGGGTGGACCCGCGTCACGGACGACGGCATGGCACTCCTCAAGGACTTCCCTGCACTGAAGTCCTTGCACATGCCGTTCCTCGACATCGGCGACGCCGGCGCAGAACACCTCGCTCAGCTGTCAAACCTCGAGGAACTACATTTCCTGGACGCCCCTCGCCTCACCGACGCGGGGCTGGAACGTCTCACAGCGATCACCGGACTGCGTCGCATCAGGCTGTGGAATACGGCGATCACCGATGAGGGCCTCCGTTGTCTTGCCAAGTTCTCCAGACTCGAGAGTCTGAACATAGGCGGGTGCCGCATCGGCGACGCTGGAATGCGGCATCTGGCGGGCCTGCCGCTGTCTGAACTGGATCTCAGCAGTACGCAGATCACGAGTTCCGGCCTGACGCACCTGAAGACGTTGGAGCAGTTGCGTGTCTTGCAGCTGCGCGAAACGCGAATCGACGATTCGGCCGTCGAGCATCTGGTTGCTCTGTCCGGACTGACACACCTGGAACTCAATCGCACCGGCATTACGGCCGAAGGCGTCGCGAAGCTGCGCAGCGCGTTGCCTTCCTGCAGCATTGCGGTCGAGCCCGAGGTTGAATCGCAACTTCCGCTCAAGCAGTGACTCTCGACCCCACAAGCGGATCCTCCGGACAGGCCAAGTTCCGCGCTCGGCGAGGTCGCTGCTGTGCCCGCGCGTCGGACTTCTTCGGGGGCGTTGGGCAGCCTCACCGACGCCTCCGTCTTCGGAGCCAAACCATGAGAGCCACCATCAGAAGACCAGCCACGGCCGTAGACAACCATGCTTCCAGCGGGAGAACAAAGGTGTAAGCAAGACTTCGAAGCTGTGTGACTGCCGCCGCATCAGGGAGCAACTCAGCGGATTGCCGATCACCGCCAGCAGCCGCGATGCCGTTGGGAAGCACGACATCCCATGAGCCATCACGTGGCGCCAGATATACTCGCACCCGAGTTCCGACGTCAGGGATGGGATGATGTCCACTGGGCGACAAGTACTCTTGCATGCTCCGCCTTGACTTGATTCGAAAGCATCTCGCTTCGAGTGTTTCAGGTTCGACGTCTCCGTCCTCTACAGACTCCACCCGCAACGTCAGATAAATCCCCCAATCGGAGTTTCCGAGCCCACGTTCAAAGGCAGCTTCTTCCGTTTCGATGCGAATCGAGTCGATCGTTCCTACCACGATCGCTTGTGCCTCTCTCCGCAGAGCGTCTTCGGAAAGCGGAGCCTTGTCGGCAGCTGCGATGGAGTTCAGGCAAAGCAATCCAAGCAACGAGACGATCAAGCGAAAATGTACCGTGTTCATGTCAGATTGAATGCGGGGTGAGATTTGCCAAGGGCCCAGTCCAGCTGAACTGATTCGACGCGGCGCGATGCGCACCGCCGGTCTGGTGATTATACCCCTTGAGATCGTGGACCCCCTCGCTTCCCGTTTCGATCTTCCAACGCTGGGCCGTTCGGTCGCGAAAATCTGCGTGACCGATCGTCTCTCGCGACCGTCCCTGACGTTGTGCCACTTCGCAGATTCCCACAGTTGGACACGTGGCAAGCTCAAGTCGGACGGGAAATTCTCTCCTTTTTCTTGATTGAGACGAGGGGGCTGGGGACGATTTTGCGAGAAACTCTTTAGCGGGCAAGCGGCAGTTGCCTGGCGTGGCGACCGCTTGTCGCATCGTCGTTCTTGTCGCTCTTTCACCGAACCGTTGTCACAGGATGTCTGCCATGTTCAGTCGCTTCACCTCACGTCCGCATCGCCACAAATCGCGCCAGCACGATCGGATCAGACGCGTGCTTCGGTTCGAGCATTTCGAAGACCGGCTATTGATGGCGACACTGCCGGTGTCGCTGCCCGCGGGCGGGATTGTCTCGGCTAGCATCAGTCAGCGAGCGGAACAGGACCTATTCACGTTTCAGGGACGCACCAACGAGGTCGCTCAGTTGGTGCTGACCCGCACTTCGGCCACGGATGCGAATTTCAAACCGTATATCAAGGTGTTTGCTCCGTCCAATACTGCCACCCCCATCAGTTCGTTCTGGTATGACCAGGACAAGCAGCTGACATTACCCAAGGATGGCACCTATCTGGTGCAGGTCCGGGACGACAACCTGAGCGAGACCGGCGACTACAAGTTGGGTCTGGAGAAAGTCAACCCGGCCAGTCCCAATCCGCTGGCGACTGTGATGGGGGGGATTGTCAACCAGCAGATCAGTCAATCTCTCGAGAAAGACCAGTTCACCTTTCAGGGCTCGGCCGGCGAAGTCGTCCAGTTGGTATTGACCCGCACAGGCAGCATCAATGCGAATTTCAAACCGTACATCAAGGTATACGGACTTGCCAACAACGGCACTCCGCTCAGGTCCTTCTGGTACGATCAGGATGTGCAGTTCACACTGCCGAAAACCGGCACCTACCTGATACAAGTGCAGGATGACAACTTGCGCGAAACGGGCACGTACAAGATCGGCCTGGAAAAGGTCAATCCCGCCAGCCCCAATCCTATCTCGTTGGTGACCGGCGGCATCGTCGAGCAGGCGGTCAGCCAATCGTTGGAGAAAGACCAATTCACTTTCAAGGGCTCGGCTGGCGAAGTCGTCCAGTTGGTGTTGACCCGCACTGGCAGCACCAATGCGAATTTCAAGCCCTACATCAAGGTGTACGAACTCGCCAACAACGGCACTCCGCTCAAGTCGTTCTGGTACGATCAGGATGTGCAGTTCACACTGCCCAAAACTGGCACCTACCTGGTACAAGTGCAGGATGACAACTTGCGCGAAACGGGCACGTACAAGATCGGCCTGGAAAAGGTCAATCCCGCCAGCCCCAATCCCATCTCGTTGGTGACCGGCGGCATCGTCCAGCAGGCGGTCAAGCAATCGTTGGAGAAAGATCAGTTCGTCTTTCAGGGCTCGGCCGGCGACGTCGTCCAGTTGGTGTTGACCCGCACTGGCAGCATCAATGCGAATTTCAAACCGTACATCAAGGTGTACGAACTTGCCAACAACGGCACTCCACTCAAATCCTTCTGGTACGATCAGGATGTGCAGGTCACACTGCCGAAGAACGGCACTTACCTGGTGCAAGTGCAGGATGACAACCTGTACGAAACGGGCACGTACAAGATCGGTCTGGAAAAGGTCAATCCAGCCAGCCCAAGTCCGATTTCGCTCGTCAACGGCGTGGCGGTCAGGCAACAGATCAGCCAGTCGCTGGAGAAAGATCAGTTTGTCTTCTCGGGCAGGGCAGGTGAAGTCGCTCACATTCTGGTGACGCGACTTACAAACACCAACGCGAATTTCAAGCCGTTCATAAAGGTTTACGCCCTATCGAACACCGGAACCCCGCTCGCCTCGTTCTGGTATGGCCAGAACAGATCGATCACATTGCCTCGGGATGGCACCTACCTGGTGCAGGTGCAGGACGACAATCTGTATGAAACAGGTGACTACGAGATTCTCATGCGCAAGTAGGGTGCCCACCACCCATCTCGATCCTGCAGCCTGCGCTAGCAGGCATGGCCTCGACGGTGTACACGTGCAGTGTACACCTGGGAGATCGGGAGTAGGCATAATGGGTGCGGCAAGACACGGTACCGATGCGATCGGACGGTGTCAATGCCACGGCCATGTCACGACATCCAGCAGGGTCAGCAGAACTGGGCCAGGTGTCGGGCCGCCAGAATGAAGCCTTCTTCCCGACTCACCGCGCTGTCCTCGTGTTCAATGCTCAGGACGCCGTTGTAGCCGCTCATCCGCAGGTGATTGAGATACTCACCCCAGTGAATGGCCCCGGAGCCGGGAATCACATAGCGCCACCAGCCGCGACCGTAGATTCCCACATGCGCCCGGGTCTCGGCGTCGATCAGCGTGTCCTTGGCGTGCGTGTGGAAAATGCGATTGGCGAAGAGGCGGATCGGCAGGAGATGATTGCACTGCTGGTGGATCAGGTGAGACGGATCGTAGTTGAGACCGAAGTTGTCGTCGGGGATCGTCTCCAGCAGGCACTCAAACGTGTCAATGCCTTGCAGACAGGTTTCGAACCAGTTCTCGATGGCAATCTTGATGCCCTTGTCCTTGGCGTAGCCAACGATCGGGGCGTAGACCTTGGGAACGACCTGTCGGATCTGGTCGATTTTGGTCATGTTCGGGAGCGGCATGCCGGTTTGCATGCAGAGCGTGGGCACGCCTAACAAGACCGCTGTATCCACCATCTTACGGCCGTGCTGCTGAAACGCCTCGGCACCGCCCGGCCGGCAGGCGTCGCCGAAGCAAGCCAACCCGCTGATTTCCAGTTGGCGCGCGGCGAGCATCTGCTTGACCGAGTCGGCCTTGGCCGCATCGAACGTCGCGGGATCTATGTGCTTGCTGCCGGGATCGGCCACCACTTCGAGACAGGGGATGCCTGCCTGCTGAGCGAAGTCGAGGACGTCCACCAGTGGCTTGTCAGAGAACGGAGCGGTCAGCATGCCGATGCGGAGACCTTTCGGCTTGGCCTCGGAGCCCGGTTCTTGGCCGGCAGCCGCGGCCCTTGCTTCGTTTTCCAGTTTACCCAGTGCCACGATTCCGAGAGCACCGGTTGCCGAACCAATAAATCCGCGTCGTGTGATGTCTTGCATGATGGTGTGGTCGATCGTCTGGGGTGTCTACTGAGAGTGATAACTGACTGGTAGCTATCTTATCCCCAGCTGTTGGCGGCTGCAAGTCGCGCCCCTGGCAGCGAATCGTCGGGAATGCAGTCGCGTTTACTGCCATTGAGCGTGAGCGTGAGCGTGAGCGTTCACGTAAACAACACGTGAACAAGACACCCAGCATTCGGAAGCCGAGCCGGCGAGCAGCCCCGGTACTCAGCCGATGATAGTCCTTATCTCATGATGATCGGCTTGTCCGTCACGCCACGGCGCGTTCACCGTCACCACCGCAGTCAACGTTCTGCGCCCCGACGAAGCAACCACCGGCATCAACTCAACCCGCAACCGTCGATTGGTTACGGGCTCCAAATCTAAAGTGCAAACTCCAAACCGACGGTGGCGCCGTGAAAGAACGCTCCGGAGCTGCAGTCGACGCCGAGTGACTGTAGGTAGACATCCGTGACCGGAACTGCATGACTGGTGGTTCGTGAGATCTGAGTGGGCGCCAGAGCAACGCCCTCCAGCCACATTGCTTCGTATCCGGCCTTCAGCAGCAGTCGCTCGGTCAGCTGATACTTGCACCGCAAGCCGACTTCACCGAGAAAGGCGGCGTGATGGGTCGAGTCCGACTCCCAGTACAAGACCCTGTAGATGCTGACCGTCGCAGTCTCATCTGCGTCGTTGGCGAAGATCCCGGCCTTGATCAGCCCGTCGATCGAAAAGCGGCTGCGGTTGAGCACTTTCCATTGCCCACCGATCTGGAACCCATAGAGATTGTTGTCTGTCCTGGTATTCCAGAAAGGGACTGCTCTCTCGGGAGGCATGGTTCCTTGAAGATCCTCCCACAACTTGACCCAGCGGAATCCGCCCAACACGATGACGCGCGACGTGAGATCCCGCCGCACGTTCAGCTCGGCACTGTAAAGTCGCGTGGCATACGTCCATACCATGTGTTGGTCCGGGTCATCGGTCAGTTGAACAAAGTCGCCTGGAGCCATGAACACCAGCCAGTTCGGCGGAGGGGCGGATGGGCCGAGATAATTGGGCGCGATGTCTCCGACGCTGCTCCAGCCGTCGATCTGAAAAAACGAAACCTCCACGTCGTAGCCATTGTCGCCGTCGCCGATCAGGCCGAGTCTCGGTCCACCGGCATAGCCTTGGTGAAGATCGTTGGTGTTGAGTTGTTCCACGCCGGTGCCGGGAACCAGGGGATCATGTGGTGGGTATGTGCTTACGAGCGTTTGATTGATCCCGCCGATCCGCTCGAAGCAGATGAACTCGGCTGACGCTGACCACCTCGGACACAGATACGGCGGACAACAGCCCGGATTGCGGCAGCCGGCACACGGCGATCGGTCAACCGCCGTTTCCCAGGCCAATGGCGACGAATCTCCCCCGTTGCCTGCCATCGCGCTGCCAGTGGCCGGAGCGTTCTGGCCCAAGGCAGTGGCAGAACTTGTCACCAATAGGGAAATTGCACAGAGAGCCCTTCCCAACCACTCGCGAGAATTCATGGACTTGCCTTCTGATAGCGCTGGCACATGTTAAGGACGTGCACTCTCATATTTGTATCGGCGATAAAACACTCGTGCTTCGTCACCGTTGAAAGAACTGTCTGGGAAAGACGTTGGATGGGGAATGTAGATCAAGTGAATGGCTTTTCCGGTTCGAAAGATGACTCCCTGTGGAACGCGCTTGCCGAACGCCACGATCGTCCGACATGCGCGGGGTTAAGAATCGACTGCCCTGTTGCGCATCAACGACGCCGGTATGCTGCGTGTGCGATCGCCAGAAAAGTCTCTCACGGAGTCACGGAGTCACGGAGCAGATCCACCCGACGCACAGGACGTAGCAGCTCACCTGTCTCCAACTGACCGACATGACGCTCGGTCTCGGGCCGGTTCTCCGTGAAGATGCGCATGGAGAACGGTATTAGCCGGGCTGTTACCGGGGAACTAGGTTGACGTCTCCGTGTCTCCGTGAGGGCTAACTGCCCGAACCAGGCGTGGTCAGGCGGTTCGCCGCCGACCGGTGCAATCGTTTGCCCGGCGAAATCCGCCGGTCCGCTCGCCAGGTTGCCCCGCACTCGAGCAATTCGGCGTACAAAGGCGTCAGGTCGTTTTCGACCGCTACAGCGAGGAGAGAAGTCCACGTGATCGTACCACTCAAGTCGGCCGTCGCGGGGCAAACACTCACAACGTGGCTTGTCCACGAGCTGATGGCGGCGATGACGTTTCCTTGTTGGGTCGGTTTCATTGCGGCAGCGACACACGAGGGCACCGCGCACGGCTGTCAATTTCCGGGAATTCGCGGCCATGGTTCTTGACATGCTTCCGCAGGGCACTGATAACGATCTGAACCTGTTCAGGTCGGATTCATGAGTCGGAGACGCGGTGGCGGAACATTGGTCGTGTCCGTTGTTCGCGATTTCCCATGAAACTCGGGAGGTGCATTCCATGGCCATCATCACGATCAGTCGTGGTTCGTTTGCGGGAGGAACTGCGGTAGCACGCGAGCTGTCGCAGCGTCTGGGATATCCGTGCCTTGGCCGGGAGGAGGCGTTGAACCTGGCGACCCGCGACTACGGCATCCAGGAAGCGGAACTGCGCAAGTCGCTGGATGGGGCGCCGCGTTCGTGGGAGGATGTGCCCGGGAAGCGTCAATCGTACGTCAAGTGCCTTACGGCGGTCCTCCTGGATCAGGTTCGCGATGGGAACCTGATCTACCACGGGAATGTGGGGCACTTGCTGCTGACCGGACTCGATCGGGTGTTGCGAGTGCGCATCACAGCCGACCTCGAATACCGGCTGCAGGCCGCCATGGCCCAGGCGGGCATGTCGCGGGATCAAGCGTTGTCGCACATTCGGAAGGTCGATGACGCGCGGAACCGCTGGGCGAGATTGCTCTATGGCGTCGACTGCGCCGACGCTACGGGGTACGACGTGACGCTGAACCTGGGCAAAGTGACGGTAGGCGATGCGGTGGCGGTTATCGTCCAGATGTCGGAGCTGGAGCAGTTCCAGCCCTCGGACGAGAGTCGGCAGCAGTTCGAGGACCTGCACCTCGGCTCGCGCGTCTGGGCGGCCTTGGCTAAGAACACTCTGACACGCAGCGTGGGGATTCAGGTCGTCGCTCGCGGCGGCGCCGTCACGATCACCGGGAACGTGAATTCGCCGCGCGCCTTAGAGCTGATCCCCAACATCGCGAGCGACGTGCCCGGCGTCCGGAATGTCACCTGCGAGGCAGGCATGGGGACGGATTGGTACTGGTGACTTGGTACGGGTGGCAAGGGGGACTCACCGGGTCAATCCACCCTCTTCCCCAAGTTGACACCAGCCAAAATGTCCCCATGTTCGAATTGGTGTCGGCAACGATTCGGGGGAGAGGGGACGTGACGAAGGGCGAAACCTGTTTCGGTTTCCCCCTTTGGTGAGCTTCCGCTAGTGCGTATTCTTCCGCGCCACAGTGAAGTCACACTTCCTCGAGTCTGCTGGCCGCGTCGCCGAACGTTTCCAGGCGGACGTTCACCTTGTCCAACATCGAGAGGAACAGCCGGCAGAGCTGCCGCTCCGAATGTCCGGTGTAGTCGAGGACACGACCACCCTGCAACTGCCCTCCCGCTCCGCCCAGCAGGATCACGGGGAGCTGGTCGTTGTTGTGCAGGGCACCGGCCATCATGCTTGAACAGTGCATCAGCATGGTATTGTCGAGCAGCGTGCGCGGGCCCTCCTGGATCGAATCAAGTTTCCTCGCCAGATAGGCCACCTGTTCCATAAAAAACTGGTTCACTTTCAGCCAGTCGGCCCCATCGCTGTGCGACAGAAGATGGTGGATCATGTAATCGATGCCATGCCCGACCTGTTCGACGCTGGCCAGATTCGGGAAACGCTGTGCGCTGTGGTCGTTGTTGAGCTTAAGCGTTGCCACTCGCGTGGTATCGGTCTGAAACCCCACGACCAGGATGTCGATCATCAGTCGCATGTGTTCGGCGATGTCCTGAGGAATACCGTCGGCCGGGCGAGGCATGTTCGGTTCATCGAGCGTGGGTCGCCAGCCCTGCAATTCGTTGCGTTTGCCGGCGTTGGCGATACGCGTCTCGATCTCACGGACACTGTCGAGGTACTCGTCCAGCTTCTGCCTGTCGCTGGTGGAGATCTTCTGTCGCAAGTCCTGGGCATCGGCCAGGACTGCATCGAGAACGCTCCTGTCCTCCGGAGACGAGTTGTCTTTGAACAGCCGATCGAATGCCAACGCCGGATACAATTCCAGAGGTGTGGGGGTCGTCGGTGAACTCCACGAGATATGCGAGCTGTACAGCATACTGTAGTTCTTATGGACCGACGGATTCGAGGTCTCGCAGGCCAATACCAGACTCGGAACCTTCGTGCTGTGTCCGTGCCTCTGCGCGATGACCTGATCGACGCTGGTTCCTGAGCGGATCTGTCCCCCGCTGGCCATCGGAGCACCGGAGAGCATGTTGCCCGTCTGCGAGCTGTGGATGTTCCCCTTGCGTGCCTCTTCATGATAGAGGCCCCGCACGAACAGCAGCTTTTCGCGGAAATCAGCCAGCGGCGTGAGCACCTGCCCCAGCTCCATATCGCGTCCCGTTCCCTTTGCCCACCATTGGCGTGAGTGAAATCCGTTGCCCGAAAACGTTACGCACAATCGGACTGGTGCTTCACTAGCCGCACGAGGTGACTGCGATTCGTCTCCCCAGACGCGCAGCGACTCCAGCCAGGGAAGTGCCATCGTGACGCCGACGCCGCGTAAGAATGTCCGGCGCGAAAACTGGTGAGAATGCATGGGGCGTTCTCCTGGATGGGTGGTGGAAACGGCTAGTGTGTGTCGGGAGCGGTCTCGTGTTGATCACGCCGTTCGTCGCCGCGAATCTCGCGGAACTGAGGACTGCGGACGATGTGTTCAATCAGATCTCCGATGCGGCTGCCTTCGGTGGCAACCAGCGTATCGATCAGGGGTTGATCGGAAAGCTGTACTGACCGCCCCAGGGCATAGCCCAGCAGCTTACGGTTGAACTGCTGCAGAAAGTCCGTTTGGCGCTCGTGCAGCAAGTAGTCGCGCAAACCGGACAGTCCCTCCACGGCAGTGCCGTCGTAGAGCACGGTCTTCGTGTCCGCCGGGCGCGTGCGACCGATAGCGTCAAAACCTTCCAGCGCGAAGCCGTAGGGATCGAACCGCTGGTGGCAGCCGGCGCAGCGGACGTCGCTGCTGTGGCGCTCAATCATCTGTCGTTCGCTGAGCCCCTCCGGCGGTTCGTCGGGCAGCGTGGGGACGCCCTTGGGGGGATTGGGAATCTTGTCCCCCAACAGCATTTCGCTAACCCAAATGCCACGGAGAATGGCGCTCGTGCGGGACGCTCCCGAGTGCTTCGCCAGCACCGCGGAGAAACCCAGCGCGCCACCCCGCCCGTGTTGGCGGACGCCCTCGACACGCTGCCAGTCGTCTCCTTCCAGCGGGATCCCGTAGTGATCGGCCAGCGTCTTGTTGAGGAACGTGTAGTCGGCATCCAGGAGCGAAAGAACACTGCGGTCGTGCTGAAACAGATCGATGTAGAACCGAGTGACCTCTTCCTGCATCGCATGGCGGACCTGCGTGAATGTAGGAAAATGTCGTTCGCTCTTCTCGTCGAGCACGGCGACATCACGCACATGCAGATACTGGCAACCGAACTCCGTCGCCAGCCGACGGATCTTGTCGTCCCTCAGCATCCGGCGGGCTTGGGCAGCCGAGACGTCGGGATCGCGCAGCCTGCCGGCTGCAGCAAGACCGCGAAGCTGCTCGTCCGGCAGTGATGACCAGAGAAAGTAGCTCAGTCTGGTCGCCAGCTCCCAGTCACTCACCTGTGTCGTCTGCTCCGGCGTTTCTTCGGCACGATAGAGAAAGGCAGGCGACGCGAGCACTCGCACCAGCATCAGTCGCGGCGGGAACGCTTGCAGCCCTGCCACCTCCTGCTCGGTGAGCGGACGCCGCCAGGCTTCGCCTGCCAATTCGAGAATGGCTTGGCGCTGAGCCGTTTCGGACGCTTCCTGTTGCTGGCGAAACTGAGCGGCCGCTTGCACGATCGGTTCACGCATCTTCTCGAACTCAACCACAAGGTCCGCACGATCCTGGGTGGCAAACTGATAAATCTGCTCAAAAGCATCCACCTGTTTCAGCGGTGCCTCGCTCACGAATAACAGTTCGTCCCAGAGTCGATTCAGTTGGCGGATCTGCGGTTCGTCCAGCATCAGCCGCTGGAGATGCTGGTCCTCCCGGTAATACAGCCAGAGGGTTACCACCTCATCGACGGGAACAATCCGGGCATAGCACAAGGCGATGGGAAACAGCGAGCGGAACTGGTCGAAACTCTGCTGGAATCTCTGGCGGGCTGGGCCGTCCTCGCCGACGATGATGGGAATTTCGGGAAGGATCGTGTCCAATGACTCGACTGGCTTACTGGTTACCACTTGCAGCTGTACGCTCCCCGCACCGTCCGAGGCCAACTTCCCCGTGACAACCAATTCGGCACCTGGCGACAACTCGGCCGGAATGTGCAGCTCCAAAGCGCTGGGGGCCTGAGCTGACAGAGGCTCGTTCACGGGTGACGGGCGAAAGTCGCGCCAGGCTGATGTCAACAGCGGATGCGTCAAGGGAAAGTCACGACGCAGGTGCTCGCGAACGGCCACGGCTCGTTCAGCTGAAGGCGCCTCGCGCCAGCGCACCATCGGAGCTGGCCAGTCGGTGGATGAGTCCAGTGCTGCCGGTTGGCTTAAGAAGTGCCACGGTCCGAGAGGATTGCCCAGCAGGATATTCGGCGAAACATCCTGCCCCAGATCCCACGTCGACGTGCCATCGCTCAGCGTGAGATCGACGGAGGTCAAATCGCACACATGGTCGCCATCCCGCGGTCCGATGACCACGGCCACGACCTGACCAGCCTCCATGCGAACATCGTCGAAAGGGCCAAAAGGAATCTCGTTTCCGCCTTCTGTCACGCCCGATGCCAAACGCTCAGTGGCGTGGCCACGCCGCACTTCAATCGTCCAGGTGACTCCATTTCCGCCGGCCGGGTGTGCATCAACCACGCGTCCGGAGATGCGCATCGAGCCTGAGACAGGACTGAGCCAAGCGACGACCGCCGCTCGACTGGGCGACGGGTGCACCGCCACACTGTGCGCCGGCATGATCCCGGGTATGTGCACTACACGATCCGACGAATTGGCCAAAACACTCAAGTCTTCGCCCGCAGTCCAGCCTTGAATAAAGCCATAATCTGGTAAACGCTCAATCTTCGACGGTAGCAGCGGTTCGAGCTGCGTTGAGCTCAAACCCAAATAGTCCCGCCAGATTGCCAGGAGACCGGAATCGACGGATGCTCCATCAGTGACAAGCTGTTGAGTGTTTTCACTTGCTGAGGATGCGGATTGCTCCGAGACCAAAGCAGCGAGGCACTGCTCGGTGCTGTCGATGATGGCCGCGCGGCGGGATTCCAGAAACTGCTGCAATTCACCGAGGCTGGCCACGGGAAGCTCAGGCCGATCTCTGGCGATCAGACGAGGGTTCTCCCAGAGCACACGGTCGCCGTCCTGGCCGTCGCCAGCCGTGCGAGCCACCAGGAACAGGTGGTGATCGTGCGCGCCATCGAGTGGGATGCGGAACTCCTGCTGTGACGTCAGCGGATCGACCGGTTCCTGCCAAGCCTGTGGGCCGTTGGGCCGACCGACATGCCCCACCAGTGAGAACTTCCACAGCGCCTTCTGCCACGGTTCGATGTCGTTTGCCGCCAGTTGTCTGGCCTGATATTTCCGCCGCAACGGATCAAGCAGCACGGACGGTTGGGTTGATTCCATGGCCTGGCGCAGCGTCTCGAGATACTTGCGACTCAAATCCTGATCACTCCGCTGGCCTTGTAAGGCCGAGAGATACTCTGCCAGCGGCAATCGCCCTTCTCCCGATCCGGTGTCGAGGTCGATTCCTTGCAGCGTGACCTGGTCGCCGGTCGAACGGCTGGTGTACTGCGCGTAGAAGTTCCGAATGCGAGCCAGCGTTTCGTCAGTCCAATCCCGCGCCGACGTGCTGGGCGAGAAGCGAATGCCGTCGGGCAGCATCACAGCATGGCCGGCAACCTCCTTGGCCGCATCCAGATATTTGGTTAACAGAGCCGGTGACATGACCAAAGCCGAGCCGACGTTGGTGAACCCCTCACCGGCAGCGCCATCCACGGGAAACTCTCGGGCGGGATCGAGTGATTCGACTCCTGTCAGGTCACGCAGCGTGTACGTGTATTCGTGGTTCGACAGACGGCGTAACACGACGGGCCCTGGATCACCAGCGCTGGCTAACGCGACCTCGTGGAGCGTTTTTCGGACCCATTCGACCAGTCGCTGCTTCTGCTCGGGCGACAGCTGCTGAGCGTCGTTGGGCGGCATGGTGCCGAGCGTCAGCTGTTCCTGGACTTGCTCCCAGACGTCGGCGTGCCGCTTGACCTGATCCAGCGAGCCAAACCGCTCCAGGTCAAGTTCTCCTTCCTGCTGATCGGTCGAATGGCAGGTCACGCAGTAGTCCCGCAATATTGGCCGAATCGTCTGTTCGAACTCGTCGTCAGCGGAACTGATTTCCGGGAACGAGCCCAGCGCCAAAGCAACGAAAAGAAGGAGAGCCGGAAATCGGGAAGGGGCCTTCGGGGGCGTTGCTCGCCGCCCAGTCGCCAGATGATTCACGATGCGTCGGTATAGCGTGTTCATGGGGACCCCGGTTAGAGACTTACTGTGTAACACGCGCGCACCGTGCGTGCCCATTTCGCCGAGCAACCAACGGGAGCGGGCCAATGGCTGGCATTCTCCCATATTGGCTCGCGGCCCTGCCGCCTCAGAGCCTTACTGTGTAACACGCGCGCACCGTGCGTGTCCATTTGCCGAGCGACCAACGGGAGCGGACCAGTGGCTGGCATTCTCCCTGATTGGCTGGCGGCCCTGCCGCCTCTGGATGGTCGTGGGGATGTCGATGTGGTTGTAGATTATCTGACGATCAGACGGGTGTCAAACTTGTTCGTCACCCGGCAGCAGCAGTTCGGCATCGCGGCGGGAGGGGTGAGTGCAAGCAACGGAGCGTCTCCGACACGTGCGCACGGGATCCACTCTGCCAGAGGCACGTCGCCGCAGTGTGACTTGGGGTCGGTGATCGGATTTTCGCCGACGCCCTTTCCCGGTCTGTCGCTGGCGGGATTGCGTTGATCAACTCTGTCGCGAACATCGGCGGTTTCTTCGGGGCCTCGATTCTCGGGCAGTTCGGGCTCTGGTCGATGGCGGCGATACTACTCTCCGGCTCCATGCTAGCCGCCGCGACCATTCGAAATACGACGTTGCCAGCTGCGCCAAAGTAATCCCGCTCCGGACCGGCAGGTTGTGACCCCTGCGGCACATGCTGACGCATCGTGCGCAAGTTGTCTGCGTAGTGGCGGTGCTGCCTGGAGCGGTGCGCATCCCCAACGCACGCAGGCCAGGGGGCAGACGCCGGAGTTGTTTCTCGCGGAGTCACGGAGAGACAGCGCCAAGCGCGGAGGTTTAGCCTCTCGTCGGGTGGCATTTCTTCCGGGGCGAGGCCGAATCAAACCTGGCATAAATGTCCTATATTGACTTTACACAATAAAGGACATATTCTTGAGAGGCGGGAAGGGAGTTGGCGAGTCAGATCGAACGGAGTGATGAATCGCTTTGGAAGGGCTGGTGCGTGGCATATACACTGCCGTTGACCGAGGCCCTGAAGCAGGCCCGCTGGAAAGTGAAGATTCGGGACAAGAAAACCCGTGAGCCGCCTCACGTCACCGTCCTTCGAGCAGCAGACGCGTGGCGCATCGACTTGCGGACGGGGGCGTTCATGGATGACTTGCCCGATCGGTCCGAGGTGCCAAGCGAACTGATCGCACTCGTCAGATCTGAGGCAAATTGGCAGCGGCTGCGCGCTGCGTGGGACGAGATGTACCCAGGCAACCCGGTTTCTGGTGCAGACAACGAAGAGTAGCGTGATGGCATCGAAAGAAAAGCAGCTGAACCATGTGACGATTCTGCTGAATCGACACTCGAGACATGCAGCGGCTTTCGCCGGATTGCGGCCGCAGGTTGTTACTTCGGTCAGAGGCCTGCGCGACCCTATGGCGCATGCGGCGAGGGATTCGATCTGGATCAGTTATGCACCAGATCTGACCGATGCGCTGGTGAAACATGCTTGTCTTGCTTCGGCCACACTCGGGATGGGAGTGTTCGTCCACGCATTGGACCTGAAGGTAATCCCGGCGCTGTCGTCGCTGTTTCGACGGATTGCCTTCGCCGTTGATGGCGGTTTTGTTCGTACGGAAGAATTGGCGGAGGTCTTGGGTGCCGCCCATCGAGCGAACCTGCTGATCGGTGGCTTCGTGAACGAAGCAACGCAGACCATCACGCTTTGGCGAGGCAATCTGGAGTCGCTGACGGTGCCCTTCTCGGTCTTCGAAAAGTCGGGGGATGGTACGGTGCCGGATTTCACCGCATTTTCGGTGGCTGATTGCGGTCAGACCGTGAGACTGGGGAATTACGAAGCCGCGGTGGAGGCCATTCTCTACGAACGCGATCCCGAGTACCGACGAGCACTCACAAAAAGGCGACTGCAGGAAGATCGCTCTTTCGGCGCGGCACTGCGTCGACTCCGCAAGCAGCGAGGTCTTCGTCGAGTTGACTTCGAGCCCGATATTGCTGCCAAGACGGTCGCTCGAATTGAGCAAGGCAAGGTGACTCGCGTTCAGAAGGCGACGCTTAAATCGCTCGCCAGGCATCTCTCGGTCGATCCCGACGAGATTGCGACCTATTAGGGGGCCCCCCTTGCCTGTTTCGTGCCTCGGCCTGCTCCGGTGGGCGTGCATGGACTCGCGGGGTCTTCATGGGTACCTTGGGCCGAACACGCTGGCGGCGGTTCGGGTACAGTTGATCGGCGGAATCGCCGACTTCCCCGCACCGCAGGTCGATCTTCATCTGCCTGACGTCCAAAACCGATTCGCTGTGGTGACTCCACCCCAGTGTGACATGTGTGTGTCACATAGTGCGCTCCACTCTCTCGCAGGCTAAACACCCACCTTGCCCAGTCCGCTGCCTGAAATGGACGCCTCCCCCGTTCTCACCGCGGTAGTCGGCGAGAGTGATCGCGCTGGCAATGTGCTTCCACTCGTCCTTGTGAAAATAGTCGAAGCCGTACGGAAGTTGCCCGTGTCAGTTTCACGGTTTCTTATTCCCTCTTTCTCCTTGAGTCTCCCCGCCACATGGAGTGTGAAAGCTGCCGGGCCCGTTCAGGGGACTCGCTCCGACGCGATTTCTGCGAGAGGAACGTCGCGGGCGGCGGAGAGAGTGACGGGACCCAGCAGGCCGGAGGGGAGCAGAGGGCTGTGCTGATCGTAGTGCTTGACGACGGAAAAGGTCTTGCGGCGCGGTTCGGGACGCGGCTTCTTCTGCAGGAACCAATCGGGCCATGACTTGAGGTAGAGCCCTTCCCACTGAGCATCGTCGGGGAATTGCTCGTCGCCGATAAGGCGGTTGGGCCAGAGGTTCGTGACGTGGACCGCCAGGGCGTTCTGTCCGGACGTCAGAGCGTCGGTGACGTCGATGCAAAACGGCGGTTTCCAGTAGGTTCCCAGATCGCAGCCGTTGAGCTCCACCCGGGCGATCACCTGCACGTCGCCCAGATCGAGGAACCACCGGCGACCCGACGGCTCGGACGGCGGCGGACCCTCGAACGACGTTGTGTAGGTCGCCGTGCCGGAGAAGTATTTGACGCCCGCGTGGTCGTGATCGGTCCAGGAGATCAGCTCGCTGAGCTCAGCCTGTTCGGGGGCGTCCCAGCCGGGCGGAAAGTGCAGTTGCCAGGGGCCGGTGAGCCGGCGAGGGAGCGGGACATCGGTGACATTGAAGGTCTGGCGAGCACCGGACGCATAGTCCAAATCAAAATGACCGCTTTGGAAAATGCGGGCCTGCACATGCCGATGCTCGTCGTGCGACAAAACGATCGGCGAGCCGGCGTCTGGGGGAGCCGGAACTGACGGAGTTGCGGTGCAGCGGACAATGGCGTTTTCGGGAAGCGGCGAGCGGAACACGACAAAGACGGATGCGAGGCGCTGGAGACGAATTGGGAGGCGGATGCGGTCACCAAGATCTTCGAGCACGGCCGGCAGCAGGATTTCGCCCGTCGCGGGATCCCAGAGTTCGGGGCGTCGACCGGCGACGCGGAACGAAGCCAGAATTTCCATCGGCTCGTCGCTGCCGTTGGCGACGAAGTAGAGATCCGTGTCGGCCGATTGGCGGTGGATGTATTGGATGGAAACATTGGGAGACGGCGAGGAAAAAGCGAAGTCGGGTGGCAGCCCGTCGGCTCGAGCGATCTCTTCAAAGTTCTTGCCGTGGATGACCTGACCGCCATCCCACAAGGCATCGGCGATGGAGCGGACTTCCTGGTCGCAGGTGGGGTAGTCTTGAAGGCTGGGAGAGCCGGTCGGCTTGGGACCGATGATCTTGGCTCCCGCGCGGGCCAGCTCGCGGATTCTACGGGCGAGTTCGGGCGTCATCGTCTGGTCAGCGGGGAGCATGAGGTACCGGTACTTCATGCCAGAAGGTGCCACGATCCGGCCGTCTTCGACTGACAGGCGATGGAGGAGCGTTTCGCGGTCGCAGCCGTCGTAGTCGTAACCGGCGGGAAGGGGTACGCTTAAGCTGTCGCGCTTGCCGAAGTGATGTGGGGCGTTTTCGCCAGGGAAATACAGAACATCGGCGACAAACCGGCCTTGCCGAAGCATGTGCTGGCAGCGGGCAATGTACTCGAGCCAGGGACGGCTCTCGCTCCACCAGGTATTCATGCGATCAAGGTGAATGCCCCAGGGGCCCATGACGAAGCCGGGGCGAAAATCTTCATAGGCCTGGTGGACGCAGTAGTGGATCACATAGTGGTTGATGCCGAGGCAGAAGGCTTCGTCGCCGATCTGCTTGAGGCGGAACGGATGGCTCTGCCAGTTGGCGAAGGGACCGGCGCCGGTGAAGGCCTCGGCCCCGACCAGGGGCTTGCCGTAAAGATGTGCCACGGAAGCGGCCGCCTTGCCGTCGACACGCGGTACGCCTTCATGGGGCCAGAACTCACCCATCGGGAGATCCGAGATGGCAAGCAGGGTGATGGGGTTGTGAAGAAAGGTCTGACGCCCGCCGGCTTCGCTGGAGAATTGTAGAGCCGGTCTCAAAGCCTCCGACAATTCACCACTCTCTCGCTTGTGGGAGATGTCAGTCGTGGTCTGGGAATCGTCTTTCGCTCCCGCCTGATGGCAGAGCTGGGTGATGCGTCCGAGATAGTTCTCGGCCATCATGGCAAGGAGCGTCTGGCGGAGATCCCAGAGGAATCGCTCGGAGGCTTCGTTGCTTTGGACGGCGTAACCGGCGACCAGCAACGGATAGAAGGGGGTGAGGTCATAGCCGTTGCGTCGCTGAAAATTCTCCGCCATTTCCTCGGTCCAGTTCTGTATACCCACCTCCCAACTATCGATGTGAGCATGCGTGAAAGAGCGGCCTACATAATCAGAAGTGGTGTCGATGAGCCGCTGCAGCATGCCGGCGAAAGCCGCCTCGACGCCGGAAGGGTGCAACTTATCGCACTCCAGACCGTGTCCGCCTGGGCTGGCAGGGTGGTTTTTGATGCCCGTGCTGGTGTGGCCGATGCGAAGCACCGTCCAATCACCCTCGGGCACCTGCCAGGAAAGGGTTCCATTCGTGTCCATCGAGCTCGACAAATTGAGAACCTGGTCCGTCGCGATCGCCGGGACCGCCTGTCTCGAGACCGGACTGTTGTTTTCGGACCCGTCCGCGGAAGCGGGCATCTTCTTTTCAACGTAAAGATCTGCGCCGCCACCCCACTCGCCGTACCGAGTGAAACCAGCCTTGGGTTCCCAGTAGTGGACTTTGTTCGACATTCCCAAGGTCACCTCACCCACGGTGACCAAGCCGGAATTGGGCGGAAACGTGAGCCGGAAGTGCCGGGCAGTGGTGGCGTCGAACCGAGCCGTGTTGGTCGGAGCGGCGGGATACCACTTGAGGCACAAGCGACCGATCGGGCGATAGGTCTTTCCATCGTCGGAGACCTCCAACGTAGCGATCGGTTGGCCACGGCCCTTGGTGACCGACTCCACCACGAGCGTGTCGGCCGTATAAGGCTCTTCGAAAGAGATGTGCAAGCACGGCAGGCCCTCGCCAGCCTGCTGCAGGATGGGAGTGCAGGTGGTGGCATCTCCATCGGCCACGGCCTCGGGGCGGAAGTCTTTGGCGGGGGCCGAGAAGCTGGGACGGGCGGCCTTCATCTGCTGGACGAGCGAAGGCTGACGGGGAAAGGCCACGACGGCAACATCGCGGTAGAATCCGAGTACAGTTTCGGGCTGAGGCAGGCTCTGCGAGACCGCTTGGGGACCGGAAACGTTGGTTTCGGTCCAGACGAGTTTCTTCATCGACTTTTCGACCGGCACCCAGGGTCCGCCGCTGCCCGTGAAGCCGTCGGCGTTGTTCATGTCGATCTTCATTCCGAGCCGATCGGCCTCCGCGACCGCGTGGCGGAAGAGCTTTCGAAAGTCTTCCGACATGAACTCGACAGGGCCGTCGGGGGGCATCTGGCCCAGTTTCATCTGCCCGATGTCGCCGAGCTTGACGTGCATGATCAGGCACCCGCCGATCCCGACTCTGTGCATTGCCTCCAGGTCGGCAGTGATCCCGTCGGAGGTAATATTGCCATTCATCCAGAACCAATAGACCCAAGGGCGGGCGGACTCGGGCGGATGGCGGAACTGATCGGCGAACGGATCAGCATACTGATCAGCCGCGTCGGCTGGGACGGAGGATGTTGCGGCAAACAGGACAAGGCTCAGAGCCAGCCAGCAGGATATACGTGGCGTGAACGGTGTTCGATGGGACATTGCTAATTCCTATGGATCGGCTCGGGGACAACTTCCTCGAGGGAATGTTGACAGTGCAAGCCAGTAAATGGAACAGACGTTGGCCATAGGCAGAGAGAGAGGGAGTGTCTCAAAGCACGTCCGGTCGGTGTTGATGTACACTACCGAACCCCGTGTGCAGAAGGTCACCTCCATGGGTAAGAAGAGAACGTACCGTTGGGCGGCTGTCAAGAAGGTGGAAGTGTTGCGGCGTTTGGACTCTGCTCTGGCGGACAAGTCCCGCGGGGCGCTGGCCGTGTCGCTGCCATTCTGTCGCCCCATTGCAGGGTATTGCGATTGCTGCTCCAGACTCGGTCAACCCGGCAAAGCAAGCAACTACGCCTCTGGAATAGGTCGTTGAGCTGTCGCAAGCCAAATACGGTGCCCAAGACACGAATGCGATTCGTCTCATGACCAATCTGGCTGACGCCGACCATCATGCCCCTCAGGCCGCGAGTGGGACCACCGGACCTGTTTCTCGCGGAGACACGCAGGCATGGAGCAGGTTGGTCCGATTCACTTCAAGCGGCGACTCGCCGACGAGCGGCGGGCGTGGCAACAACGCTTCGAGAGTGAATCGAGCTTCAGCTCGCGAATCTCGTGCATCGGCAGGAACAGATGCCGAGGATCATCGAGCAACGACCGGAATCCAAACTTCAGATAGAAGCTTCTGGCATCGTAGATCGCCCGATGCGTGGAGGTCGCATAATAGCCGGGGACGAGCGTCTCGCCGGGACGAGTGGCGACGAACGTGCGGGAGAGATCACGGCGATCGAACGGACCGGCTCGATCCTTGAGCCATTCGTTGAGTATCCGTTGTCCGCAGTCGAACGCCGAGCGGTTGTGCGTCGTAGCGAGCGGCGGATCATCCAGGTCACCATCAGCCGACCTGCTTCTTGTACCGCTTTGCTGCCGTCATCAGTGCGTCATTCGGTTTGCTCGACTGATCGTCCAGTATGGCCACGAAATGTTGCCGGTCTCGTTCGCTGACGCGGGTGACCTGTTGATCGTGGAGAATCTTGCCGGCCGCCTGCACCAGCGTCGAGATCGCGAAATCGCTGATCGACTGGCCCATTTCGGCGGCGGCGATTATTCGATGCCCGCGATCTGGGCACCCACTCTCCACTCTGGTTTTCTTACAATCGCTTGGCAGGACACGGCCACTGAATAGGTCATATGATACATGAATATTGACATTTTGCATAGACATGGTATCATGTGATACTGAATGAATCGGTATTTAGCCAATTATCGCATCGACCAGGACCAACTCGATGGCCGCAAAGAAGGCCGATGCTGGGACGCTCGCAGACATACGTCGGCTGGCGGCAGACCCAAGCCGGGTTCGGCTCACCACGACCGTTCAATTTGACCTGATGGCTCACCGGCTGACGAAGGCCGACATGTGCGACGAAATCATCGACTGGATCGACCGCGACGAGCCCGTGAAGGAAGTCGTGCTTCACAGCTTCCCGAACTTGGTCGGCCAGAGGGCATATGAGATCAAGCCTCGCATGAAGAAGACCCTCTTCTACATCAAGGTCACTCTCGTGGAGTTGGGGCAACCTGACGAGTATCTGTTAATCATCTCTGCCCACCCGGACCATTGAACCAGTGTGATGACCCGTTCGAGAGAGGACGCCCCATGACCATTGCCAAATGCCCGCTCTGTGGCAGCCCAACCCTAGAACCTAAGCACGGTAGCTACCGCTTTGAGCCACCGGCGAACATACCCGGTGGCACGATGATCATCTCCAACGCGACTTGGGACGCTTGCACCAGTTGCGGCGAAGTGATACTGCCGGACGAACTGACCAAGGCGATTGAGGCCGAGCAGTACCGCAGGCTCGGCCTACTCACACCTGCGGAGATCAGGCAGGTACGGCATAAGACCGGCTTATCCGCGGTTGACTTGGCCAACCTGCTCGGCGTGGGCGAAAAGAGCTTTACGCGCTGGGAGAATGGTCGCTCCATGCAGAACAAGTCGAATGACACCTTGATTCGACTGCTCGATAAGAACGCCGATGCGTTCGTGATCGTGGATGCCGAACGCAAGCCGGATCGCGAAAGATTGCTGGCGAAGTACGTGAGTGACTTGAGAAGTGGGAAAGGACGGCAACAGTGCGCGATGGCGGCCCACGGTGGTGATTTGGGAGTAGCGAACACGGAGAACCTTCGGCGGCGGCTCCAGGAAATCGTGGCTGCTCATAGGAAGAGGCAATGACTACGTTCAACGCCAACTATTTGGAAATTGAGCCCCGTGAGCTGGTGACCTACCTGCTTCGCGAGTCGGGGCAGTTTGAGCGGGAATCCGTAAGCACGGCCGATCTGCTCGGCTTCCTGGGGTTGGGATACGTCAGCTTCAACTTCGATCTCGAACTTCCGCCGGAAGCCAAGCAGACCGTCAGTGAGGCACGCCCGCGAGCGTTGATCTCGTTCGGCGACCGGATTATCGCCACGGATTCGGACTTGGACGAAAATCGCACACGGTTCAGTATCCTGCATGAGGTGGGGCATTTCGTCCTGCCGCATCACGAGCATTCTCTCTACGTCTGTGACGATATCGGCTTGAGCCGGGCCACTCGCCTCGTGTTTGAGAAGGAGGCTAGCGATTTTGCCGCGGACTTGCTGTTTGTGGGAGATCGATTTGCCCTGGAGGCCAACAGCCGCGCCATCAACGCCGCAACCGTCAAAGAGTTGGCCACGAAGTATTGTGCGTCCTTCGAGGCGACGGCCCGCCGTATCGTCGAGAAGAGCTTCCGGCCGTGCATGTTGGTCGTCTTCAAGAAGGAGCCGCGACAGAGCGGCGATGAATTGGCCCTGCCGCCCACCTGGTCCGTCCGCTACTGCATCGCCTCGGCAACCTTCAAGACCCGATACTGCGAGAGCATCTCTGGGGCGGTCCCGCCCGAGGTGGTGGCAGCGGTTACCCAACCCGGCCGCGATATCGCCAGTGGTTACAAAGTCGAAGTCGCCGTGCGATCATTGAGCGAACAGCAGGAATTCCAGTTCACCGCGGAGTTCTTTGGCAACACCTGCAAGATATTCTGCTTGCTCACGCCGAAATAGAGGATCACAAGGCAGTTTGCCTCTGTCGTGGACTCGGGATCCGCTTTCACTTGACCGGTGGAATCGCCTCGATCGACTACGGATAACCGCGACTGACACAGGTAGATCATGGCCGGCCATGGTACCATTTTCGCAGGACTTCCTCCGCTGGTTTTCCATGTGGGGGAAAATTAAGCTCCAAGTCGGGCAGATCGAGGTTCCAGAACCAGACCCACCAATAGACCCCGTGCAACCACGGCTTGGTGTAGACCGCTTCGAAGAAGGCGGTGTACAGATTCTTCTGCCCCTCAAGGTCTGAATTGGCCTTGGCGTCCATCCCCCAGGGTTGCCTGTTCGCCCCTTCGACACTCGGATATCCGATCTCGGTGAACAGGATGGGGCGGCCCCACTTGCGGTGAAGCCTTTCCAGGGCCTCGATGTGTTGCTGCCAGCCTTGCTTCAACTCGGCCACGGTCGGGTTCTTCAGGCCGGTGAGCGGATAGTAAGCGTTCACGCCGATGTAATCAAGTTCGTTCCACCACTCGATGGACTCGGCCCTCGGAAAGTGTGATGCGTAGACCAGTGGAACACTGCACACACCCCGGACAGCCTGAACGACCTTCTGCCAGTCTCCCGTTCGGTGGTCCGTACCCGACAACTCGGTACCGATACAGAGTTGATCCGCACGGCACTTCTGGGCGAGTGCAGCATAATGGAGAATGAAGACAGTGTAAGACTGGAACCAGCTTGTCCATTGGGACTCCGTAGTGAACTTGGTGCCGATCAGTCCGTGCCAGATCTTTGGATCACTCAAGTAAGTCTTGGGGGCGATGTAAGGCTTGAGCATGACTTTCAGTCCGTCTTCGTGTGCCCGTGCGATGACGAACTCAATCTCTTCGTCCGAAGGGGTAAGGGCGATGCTTTTGCCGTCCTTGCCGATCCAGGAGGTATCGAGAGAGATTTCCGTTGACTCGATAGTGTCCTGGTAGACGGCAATGTTCAGGGACAGCCAGTTGGCCCCCGTCCCTTTGAGGCTTTCATAAGCCTCCTGGTCCCGGACGTTTCCGTCGGACGCTCTCGCATGCGCACCACGAAACGTCCCCTGGAAGTTGATGCCGTTTTGTTTCTCAGCCGCCGAGGTCGCTGCAACCACAGAGCATGCGAAGCACAAAGTCACCCACGCATTGGTTCGCATTGTCCGCTCCGAGTGTCTTTGGTTCAGAGGCGATGAACAAGTCTTCGTTCTCTTCCAGGATTTCGACGGCCTGGAACAAAGCGGGACAGCCGATTGCCCTGTCTCGTCCCGGTGCAGCGAACCGTATTGGGACAGGTACTTCTTTCGTGGCACATGCCTCAACAATAACTTGAGAAATCGCAGGTGACAATCGGTAATTCAAGGTCAAGAATGGAACCGGTGGCCGTTCGGCAGGCCCGGATAGATCGTACTTTGGCTCACCCAACAGAGCCCATCCGCGGATTGCGGCATCCACGTCCAGGATGATGAAGCCCACCCCGAGCATCGGGAAAGGGAGCGACAAGAGCCGGCCCACCAACAGAGTCTTCAGGTGAGATCGCATCGTCGTCTCCGACTCAGGCTACTCGTCTTTCGTTCCCGCGACGTGAATGGCACTTAACGTGAGCATCGGCACTATGCCTGTTGACAGACTGCGGTGCAAACACCTTCTCTTGACAGGGGCAATCCGCCTGTTGTCGAACCTGATTGCTTTGCCGTTCGTTGTGTGATTCAATCGAGTGGGCGCCGAGGCTTTCTGGAAATGGAGCAACGCAGCCATGTCGGATGTGACTCGCATCTTGTCGCAGATCAACGATGGTGACCCACAGGCGGCCGAGCAGTTGCTGCCCTTGGTTTACAACGAGCTATGCAAGCTCGCCCGCGCCAAAATGGCCGTGGAAGACCCGGGGCAGACGCTGCAGGCCACGGCTTTGGTCCATGAGGCGTACATCCGGCTGGTAGACGTGGAGAAAGTACAGCGGTGGAACAGCCGAGGGCATTTTTTCGCAGCTGCCGCCGAGGCCATGCGGCGGATTCTCGTGGAAAACGCTCGGCGCAAGGGCCGGTTGAAGCGAGGCGGGGGCTTTCGTCGCCACAATCTGGAAATCGCGGCTCCATCGGTTGATCCATGTCCCGATGATATTCTCGCTCTGAGCGAGGCGATTGACAGCCTCGCACGGGAACACCCCGAGAAAGCCGAACTGGTCACGCGAGCGGTGCGCAAACCCAACCTGTCACGCCTTCCCCGGACACGAATTAATCCTGTCTCGACCAAGAATCGCGTGGCGGAACACATAGTCGACTGGTCGCGAACCGCGTCGGTACGAAATGTACTGAATGTTGGCGACTCGCAATGTGGCTGACCCCAACGACAAACATCCACTAATGGCGGACAGCACGTGCTTCCACGAATCGGAGCACCGACCCGATATCACATTGCCGGTTGTCAACGAGTAGTCCGCGCGTCCTTGCGTCTTTCTGCCTGGGATCTGTGTCGGGATCTGCAGCAATGCAACTCGATCCACCGCGGACGTTAACGCCCCCCTCGGCATTGCCTGTCCCGGCGTTGTTTCCGCGGGTGATGGCAGGCGATGAAGTCCACCGATACAATCCAATGATCCACGGAGACGAAGATGGCCCTGATGAGCGATTCCCTCCCGCTCCGTGAGTCCCCTATCTGAGTGTGGAGAACCGTCATGTGGAAGCAAGCTGTGGCTGTCGGAATGTTGTTGTTCCTGGTCCCGCCTCCAGGCTCTGGAGCGTCTGACTCGGTCCCACCACAGCCAGTTGTGATCAAGCTCGACATGCCACCTCCGCAGCAGTCGGAAGGCGGACTGATCGCGGCCGACGTGGACAGCGACGGGGAACCCGACTATCTGGTCACGGCCCCCGAAAGCCTCGCCGTCTACGCCAATAACGGGCGGAAGCTCTGGGGCAAGGCGACGGATCTGGTGGTAGGAGGGCAAAGCGAGAGCCAAGGGTTGCCTGGTCACCACGGACCCGGAGTGTCCGCTGGCGATGTGGATGGGGACGGCAAATGCGAGGTGGTCTTCCTGACCAAGGACGGCGTGCTGCATGTCGTGGATGGGGCGACCGGCCAGGTGGAGATGACTGCCAATCCTCCTGTACCGGAAGGAGCCGAACGGTGGGAGTTGGCGTTGATTGCCGACTTTCGAGGCGGAGGCGACCGAGACCTTTTGCTGCAAGCCACGAACAAAGACGGTTATCGGATGGGACGCTATCTTGCGGCCTACGCGTGGGAATCTCTGCGGGATGGCGGACAACCGCTCTGGACAACCGATGCATTCGTGTCGTGTGCCCACAACGGTGCTCGTTTGGCCGACCTGGATGGCGATGGGCGGGACGAAGTGTTGGGAGCGACGATCCTGGGTCCAGACGGTCACGAGCGAAGTCGAGCCGCCGAGTTTCGGGGACACATCGACAGTGTGTTCGTGGCCGACGTGAGGCTGGAGCAACCTGGGCTGGAAGTCGTGCTGCTGGAGGAAGGCTCGAACGAGGTGCAGGTGCTGGGGATCGACGGGCCGATCTGGCGCAAGAACCTGCGCCAGCAAGAACCTCAGAACGCCGATGTCGGGCGGTTCAAGCCAGACTCCGAGGAGATCTTCGTGTGGTGTCGGTCACGCTACGACGAGCATCAGAAGCCGTTTGTGTTCGACTCGATGGGCAGTGTTGTGTTCGAGTACGAGATGGATCGGGTTGCTCCGACCGGCTGGACCACCAAGGGAGTGGAAGTCATCCACACCATCGACTGGACCGGCCAGTCGCACCAGCTTGCTTGTGCCAAGGAGCGTCACGAGAGTGGTGATGTGGGGCTGTTCGAGCCGTTGACCGGGCAGTTCGTTCTGCGGCTGCCGGAAAAGGCGGATCGCCTGTACGTGGCGGACGTGAGCGGCGACTGGCGGGAGGAGATCGTCGTCCTCAACGGCAGCGAGTTGCACGTTTACTCGAACGCTGAACCAAACCCCCGTCCCGACCAGAAGCGACTCTGGTCGAATCGCAACTACCGGCGATTGAAGCAGGCACATAACTATTATTCGCCGTGAGCAACCACGGGACGGTGCATCACCGGAAGCATCATGGTCCGCATTATCGCCATCGGCGACATCCACGGCTGCTGCACGGCACTGGCGAAACTGATCGAACTCATCGCTCCGCAGCCGGACGACGTACTTGTCCGTCTGATTAGGGTGACCATTACCTGACGCGAGCTGTTTGCCATCGGGCGAGAACTCGACGCAGCAGACGGCCGAGGGACTCGTGATCGCCACCGACGGCACCGACGTCGGGATCGTCGATAACCAGGCGGACAAGGTGTATCGCTACACAAACGCGGCTGTAGTTCGACCCAGCCGATCGAGCTTGGCACGCTTTCCGGACCCCAGTCGCCAGGCTGCTCCACACGCGAGCAATACGGCGTACAATGGTTGTCCTGGCCACGCGAGTACTTCCCGCCGGTCTATCGTGGACCGCCTGATGGGATGGGTGTGTGAAGGCTCAACAACGAGGTGACGCGATGATTCGACAGAAAATGATCATCTGGCTCAGCGTGTGCGGAATGCTGGCGAGTTCGGCCGTCCGAGCAGAAGTCGTCATGTCCGGCCTGCTGCTGCACCTCGATGCGGCGACCCAGATCGAACGCGGCGGCAAGACGGCCCGGAACAGTAGTTGGACTAACCTGGCCCCGGGCGCAGTTGACTCGGTGCAATTACATCATCTCACCGAACAGGCGAACGGTTTCAGCTGGAGCGGTGACGGTTTGTCCCATAATCCTTTCGCCTTGTCATTCGATGGGCGGCAAGGATATGCCACGGGCACGTTGAGTCTGGAACACCGCGCCATCACGCTGGAGGTGTGGGCGCGCGTCGAGGATGTGAAGCAGGGTGTGGCTGCACGCGGTGCCACACTTGTGGGCAACGACTTTGGCGCGGGGGGCCTGTCACTGCTCGTGGCCCGCGATGGCGCTCCCGTGGTGTTGCACGATCGGGAGTTCTCCCGCATCGATGCGCAGCTGCCCACGAAGAAATGGACGCAGTTTGTGCTGGCCGTCCGCGATGACCAGGCTGTCGTCTATGCCAATGGCCTGCCCGTCGGCTACGCTGCGGCGCCGCGCCGCGTCGAGCCGCACGCGTCTGGCGGATTTCAGATGGGCACCGCGCGGTTGCCGGATATGGACTACGTGGCCGCCGATGGGTTGATTGGTGCGATGGCCATTGTGCGAGTGTATGATCGATGCCTCACGCCACCAGAAATTGCCGCCAATTTTGCACACGATCGAATGCGATTTGGGCTGGCTGCCTGTCCCACACCCGGCCCCGTGAGTTCGCTGGCCGCGCCAACGACTCCGGGAGTGCCGGCCGGCCCAGCAGTACGCGCGGTGAAATGGGATTACGCCGAACATCCGGTGCAAGTTTCCGGCACGCTGGGGGCGGTCGGTATGCCCGGCCAGTCTCACGCTCCAGCGGCGTTCGACGGCTATCCCTCACGCGTGACTCAGCCTTACCCGCACCACCAGTGGCGCACGGACCCGGCAAAACGCGGAGAGTTGCTCTACGTCGCGATGACGTACCCGCGACCTGTCGCGGTCACTCGTTTTATCCACCATTTCGATGAAACTCCACCGACGCCAGCGGCTTGGCGCGATGTCGATATCCAGGTTTCGGACGACTTGATGCAGTGGAGGACTGTTCAGCAACTGCGCGACCTGCCGGCGCTGAATCCCCAGGTGCTCGGCATCGATCGGCCGATTGCTGCGCGGTTCTATCGAATGGAAATCAGGAACCTTGCCGCGAATTGCCCGGCGATTGCCACCAACGAGATCGAAACGTGGTATGGTGCCACCATCGGCAACGTAGCGACGCAATGCGCTGCAGTCCAGGCTGAGCCTTGTTGTGTAACGGTGCGTGTGAGTAGTCTGGACTTTCCGCTCCAGGGTGCGCGACTCATCGTGCGCGCTCCTGACGGTGCTCTGATTTCGCAACCCGAAGAGGTTGTTCCTTATGCGGCCGACGACGGCGTTACCACGGCTACGATTACATTGACACCGCGCACGATTGGCCACGTGCCGCTGAGAGTTGAACTGCACCTGCACGATGCGCTGATCGACGAGCGTCCATTCGTGCTCGAGGTCCAACCCAAGCTGGCATTGCAGAGTGTCGTCCCCGCGGGTGCGAGCGTCGTGGCCAGGGGCGACCGCGTCGCACTTACCGGAGTCGTGGCCAATCAAGGACAACAAGTCGCGCGCAACGTGCAGATCCGATGGTTCGAGCAGGCTGCCGATCTCGGGTCGATTGAACCCGGACAGAACGTGCCGTTTGAACTGACGAAGTGCGCAGAGGCGGGTTACCACGAAGGGCTCGTGATGGCAACGGCCGACGACCAGGTGCGGACCGAGTTGCGCCGGGCCGTGCTGGCGCCGGGTGAAGTGAGTTGGGAGCACACGGTCGGGAACGGCCGTGTGCAGTACACAGCCGCGCCGCCAGCCGTTTCGTGGACGGCGCGTCTGACTGGCGACGACACACAAGTGCATGGCCGCTGGCACTTGTTGGCCGATGACCAGCCGTGCCCACTGGTGGCCGTAACGACCAGTGACACCAGCCGGTCGCTGGCAGCCGTGATCCCCCATGGTGTGTTTCTCATGAGTCAAGCGTCGGCCGACGGCGATCTCCAGTGGTATTGCCAGGTCGTGCCGGATCATCCGTGCCTGAGCGTCCCCACCTGGATCGACCTGGAGTTGCGATTGGCGGTCGAGAACCCCGAAGTCTTGTTTCGACCTCACCTGGATTGGTATACGGCTGGCCATGGGGCGAACTACCCTCAGTTACTGAACGGGCACCACAGTGCGACGCGTATGCTGTGTGTCCAGACGGGTGGGGCCACCGTCTGCTTGGTGCCCGATACGGACAATCTGCTGCGGGGTTTCACTGCCGACCACGCCATGACGGCCCGCTTCACCGTGCCGATGCACGCGGCAGGCGCTCGACGTGCCTCCTGGCGACCGATCCAGGAGGCACCTGATCGATTCTCACTGACGGTGCCGATCCGGACCGGCGACTGGTGGGCCGCTTACGAACATGTCGTTCGCGACATCTTCCAGTTCGAGCAACCGCGGCAATGGGCCATGCCGATCACACAGATGCAGATGCTCACAACTCGGGAATTAATGAGTGCCCAGGCCTGGAGTGAGAAACACCAGATTGTGCGGTGTCTGTCCGACGACAGCGTGTTCTGGACGTTTTACGCCACCGCGTACAGCACGCCGGCGCTTTACCAGTGGTATTTGGCGACGGACAACGAAACGGCTCGCGTTAAGGCCGAGAAGATGATCGACTGGATGCTGCGGGTACAGCATCAGGAGGGACCAATGCGTGGTGCATGGTTCTCGGCGTATTTCGACCAAGGCCCGGACCAGCCCGAGTTACTGGGCGGCGATTTCATTCGCAATCGTTGGCTGATTGCGCACGCCACCGGCGCGGTTGTGAAAACATTGCTCTGGTACGACAGGGCCAGCGGCGGCCGTGATCCGCGTGTGATGGCGGCGGCACGCCAAGGCTGCGATTGGTTGCTGAGGACCATGCGCGAGGACGGCGGATGGCCTTACGCATTCGACCTCGAGGGAAGCACGATTACCGACGCCTCCGGTGCCGGCCAGATCTGGAATACATGGGCACTGTGGCGCATGTACCGGGCCACCGGCGAACCGAAGTACCGACAGGCGGCCGTCCAGTCCAAGGAGTTCTTCCAGAAGACCTACATGGACATACATCGGTATGTAGGTTACTGGGAGGATACGGTCGGCATCACGAAAGAAGAAAATAGGACGATTCGAAGCTGGGAGGCTTATGAACCGGCGGTTGCAACGCTTGTCTTCACCGAAATGGATGACGAACACCTCGCCCTGGCGGCCGCACGGGATGCGGCTGCGTGGACCTGGACGCGCGTGACAAGCACGCGTCAGTACGAGACGTGCTACGGTCAGACCACCGAACAAGCGACCTGCGGACCGTCGCAGGCGCAGAGTCCTATGGTCGCGCTGGCCTTTCACGCGGTTTTTGAACAGACCGGTCAGCCGTTCTGGAGTGACTTGAGCGGCGCAGTTAAGGCGGTGAACTTCTGTGCCGATCCGGACCAGGAATACGGGATGGTGGCGACCAGTGGCTGGTGTATTCCTCAATTCGCCGTGGCGGGGCCACCCTATGAGAACACGCGACCGTTCGTCTCACCGAACATGCGCCGTGGTGACTACGGCAGGCAGTTGTGGACCGGTTGGTGCACCGATCAGTTTGCCTGGCTGTCGCTCGAGTGGCTGATGCGTGAAGCGAATCTGCGCGCTCCTGAGCACGTGCAGATTGATCCGGAAACGCTGCGGGGCACGGTGCTGGGCGAGTCGGGCCGCGTGAAGATGCCCGAAGAACGATGCGACCTGATGGGGCTGGAGCATTATGACTTCAACTGGGTCGGTTATCAGAACGAACAGCACTATGTGCTGCTCGTGATGAATCACAAGGAACCGCTGACGGTGCTGGTGCGTGCGCGCGAAGCGCACTTGGGCGTCTACTCGCGACCGCCCCAAGTACTGGTTGGCACCGGGACGGCATTTCATCGCGAGGAAGTCACCGCTGACGGCATCAACTGGCGCGTCGGCATACCCTCTGGCGGGACGGCGCTGTTGATATGGGATCGCATGCGGTGAAGTGAGCCAAGCGAACAGCCGCGCATCTTCCGCGGAAGGGACCAGCATCGTGCCACGATCACCGTCCTCGTCGCTGGTCCCAGACGTCAAGGTCTGGTTGATGCTCCTGCACGCCACGGGCGCGCTGGTCGTTACGTTCTGGATCCTGTGGAACCTGCTTGTCATGCGTCGTGCGATTCGCGGTGCCACCGAATTGACCCAAGGTGAGCTGTGGCGACGATTTGTGGAAGTTTCGGAACGGCTCGGCCTGCGACATCCGCCCCGTCTCTTGTTGTCATGCGATGCGAGCGGACCGGCCGCCTTCCCGTAGTACGAATCGCCCGAGTCGTGTAAGGAAGGAAACCGCTACGGGTGTGAAGGCGGCTGTGTTCTGAAAATGAACAACGCCTATCATCTGTTTGTCTCGGAAATGGTGGATGATCCGTTTTGGGTGGAGATGAACCAGGCCCCTGGGAGCAGCCGGGAAGTGGGGCAGTGGCCGGGGATTTGCACCGGCATTGTCGCGTTGTGGATCGAGGTCCTCCTGCAGCGGATGCGTTACCGTTCTCGCGCCGAGAAGGTCTGCAACGGTTGACTTGCCGCTCCACGGGAATTCACGGAGAATGAACCACTGTCCCGAGCGTCTTCAGGAGAAGCAACGTGGAGAATCGCATTGTGAATCGGTCAACACTTCTTCCGTGGGGCATTCGTCTTGTTGCCATCATGTTGCTGATCGGTTGGGGGCTGTGTGCTGGACTGCCCCAGCGTGCGCCGGCCCAGGAAGCCGCTCCGGCAAAACGCTTCAACTGGGCCGCGCCCCGGCTCATTCCCGTCACGGTTGAGGTCCGCGATCGCAGCGTGGTCCTGCAGGCAGATGACTCACGCGTGACCCTGAACGGATCCCTCTTCAAGATCGACGCCGGAGGAGCAGTCAGCACGAAATGGAAGCGGGAAACGGTCGGCGAGCTCCAGGTCTTCTCCCTGGAGTTGCAGGTGGAACAGCCCACGCTGGTGAAGAACGTGCAGTGGTTTGCCGGCGAGTGGACTGGTGTGGATCACACGGAGATCCAAAGCACCGATCTGCAGGACAACACGCTGTTCTTGCGGAAGGGAGACGTCTCCTTCTTCATCACGCTTGATTTTCCGTACAGCAAGATAACATCCACGTCCGTTGCCTATCCAGCCAATGCGGATCTCGCGGCCGGCGAGTCCTATGTGTGCCACACGATTAGCGTGGGGGCGTGCAAGCTATCGGGCATTCGGGTGTGGAAGTTGGACCGTGCCGAGATCGAGGCGGTCAGCGCCTACGTTGAAGATCGCTTCCCAATGCGTTTCGAAAGGCCGATGTATCTCACGTCGTCGATCACCAACCGCATGACCTATGCCATGGACGGCTTGATCTTCTACTCGATGTATGACAATCCCACGGTGGGACTGAGCCCCGAACTGGTTGCCGAAGACATCCAGGTGTGCCACGAAGTAGGCATTGAGTACCTTCAGGTGTTCGAGGGCGTGTTCGATTGGCCCGACGAAGTCAAGACCGCGGAATCATTGCGATCGCTGATGAAGATAGCCAAGCCGCTGAACGTGCGTGTGGGCGATTACGTGGTGCCAGGTGGTCCCTATGTGGCCCACTACAACTACGAAAACCGTCGCATGGAACGTCCCGAATGGCGCATCAAGACGTCCGATGGGCGCGAAGGGGAGTTGTGCCTGGGGTGCCCTGAATACCTGAAGTTCCTCATCGATAAACTGACCGAGCATAACCGCAAGTATGGCGAAGAGATGATTTGCCTCGATGGGCTTGCCATTCAGCCGTGCCACAATCCGAATCACGGCCACCCGGCGGGTGATGTGTATCAGCAAGTTCGCGGGCTCGTTTCGCTGTGCGAGTCGCTCAATGCGCTCAGCCCGGACTTCATGGTCTGGTCGAATAGCGGCAACTTTATCAGCTTCATGCCGAAGCTGATCTGGTGCAACCCGAACGTTTACCTTGCCGATCCCGTGCTACGGACGTATGGACCGGATCTGAACTGCTTGAAGACGCTGGGTGACAACCGCCGGCAACAGATGGTCAGCATCCACGATCAGTATTCGATTCCCTTTCGCTCGTACTGTAACTACGAATACTATCTGTCCCCGCGCAGCCGGATCAACGACGCGAAAATGTGGAAGTACAGCTTCATGCAGGGACTTGCGGTCACGCCGAATATTGCTCCGGGCGAGTTGCGGACCTTCTTGAACCGCCTGCCAAGTACGCGGCGCGCGGAATGCGTTGCCTTTATGCGGCATTGGCTGTCGTTTGTTCGCGACCATTTCGACGTGTGGAAGCGGACGGCGATTGTCGGCGACGAACCGGGTATTGGGGCGAGTGAGATCTACACCCATATTAGGGACGACCATGGTTTCATCTGCCTGGTGAATCAGAACCCCTTCCCGCGCACAGTGAGATTCACCCTCGACGCGTCCATTGGCTTGGCGAAGGGTGAGTTGTTCGATCTCAGTGAGGTCTATCCAAAGGTTGGCCCGATCGTTGAGCAGGCATTGCCGTTTGCTTCGTCGGGCCAGGAGCTTACCTGCCAACTTCCGCCCGAAAGCGTCCGATTCGTCGAGATCAAGCCCGCAGCTCCTCCGGCCGATACGCTGGTGGTGCTGGGACTGCCGGCCAGAGTGGAAAAGACCGATACAGGCTACTCGGTAAAGGTCTCGTCACCGCAGGGTGAACTCGTGAAGCTCGGCTTGATTGTCCCAGTTGGCCAAGCGGTCGAAACGATCACCGCCTCGCAGGAGCCAACCGTCAAGGCGTACACCTTCCCGGTGTCCGCCAGGATGGTGGAGCAATCCGGCAACGTGGCACGCGTCGACGTTCAATTCCCGCGCGCTCAGGCCCCGCGCGAACTGACTAATTGGACCGTCAGCCCGGCCGATACAACGGTTCAACTGCCGATGATCGGGAAGTGCGCATTCCTGGGAGGCCTGGTCTACAACGCCTTTGTTGAAGATTACGAAGTGCAGCTTGACATCACGACGAAACACGAGGCAACTGTGGGCCGTCTGCCGCCTCTTGCCGTACCTGGTGAGCCTGAGGCTGCACTGCTGCCCCCGGCGCCGAAACAGACCTTCACCACGACGTTTAACCTGCCATTTATCGAGCGGGCCGCCTTCGGTTGTCTGGCCGACGGGACGGATGACACGGTACTGGAATTGGCGTTCGATAAGCCGGCCCCCTTCAAGTCGATTGCGGCCCGCATCAACGGCCAGCCGGTGGAGGTCCGCAAGTACACCTATCCGCGTAGAGGCGACTTCAACTCGTACTACCTTGAGCTGACGGGGGTCGTCGACCCGGGTAGGATCGAGTTGAGCGTGGAGATCGAGTGGGAATAGTGAACAGCGACATTGTCGGTCGGAAATGCCCTACCCTGGCGTTCTACTGGGTATTCTTGTTCAGCGGTATGCGCGGCCACGCACGGTCCCCCGCGCATACCGGTGTACAACATGCCACGGCGAAAGTCGGTGGGCCCGTTCACCGCGATCGGCGTTACCAGTCGGCCAGTGCGTTGGCCGAGGACGTTGAGCGGTATCTGCGCGACGAGTCGGTCCTGGCTGGCCCACCCAGCACCGGCTAGTCACCCCACGAAGTGCGACTCATTCTGGAGGTCGACGCAGTCAAGTATTTCGCTCACGACTTCATTCTCGGACGCTTCAAACGAATTCGCTTCACCGAACTTCCACTCCGTGGCATCTCCCCCGCGAGCTGTGCACCGCCGATGCGCATTTCTCCTTCGTGTCTCCGTGTCTCCGTGAGATCCAGTCCGCGGCCGGAACAGGACGACTCCCCGTATTCCGTTCCCTAGTGGCAAGACGTCGCCAGGAGGGGGCGCAAGGATGCGACAGGGCAGGAGGTGCACGAGTCGGGCGATTCGTACTACGGGAAGTCGCACTGCGTGCGAAACCAGGTTTCGAGGATGCGCGCTGGAGGCGAGCGGTCACCCGGCTGGCGCGCAACGACGGGCAGGTCCTGGGCATGACCCATCTTTCGTGAGAACGCATCCGCCGCCTGTTCTGCAGGTGTCGGATCCAGGGAACAAACCGACGGGGCGACGACAACTACGTCCCATTCCTGCCGACCAAAGCTGAGCGACCAGTT
>JBGSHS010000028.1:0-24682 GCA_041752115.1 Pirellulaceae bacterium
CAGCAGCTACTGGCCGCCGTGGCCGCGTATGTGCACACGCAAGCGGAGTTGCAGCAGCGGCCACCCGACACGGTCCGCTTTACGCAGCGTCAACTGCGCGAAGCGCTCACCTGGAGCGACCGCGCGCTGCGGCGACAACTCACCCGCTTGGTGCAGCTGGAGTACGTGCTCTGCCACCGCACGCACTGTGGCAACCAGCGCACGTACCAACTGCTCTATGATCCGGCTCAGGCCCCCAGCAGCAGTGCCTGGCAGCTGGGCCTGTGTGCGGTAGCTGATCCCTCCCCAGGCGAGTGATTCGGCCAACTCGCATGTCGAACCGGCGGCCCTCCGGCGGCCCTGCGGCGGCCATCCGGCGGGGCATCAAAACGCAGCTAACCCTCACGCCACCAATCGCTTAGCGCGTGAATCGGCCAACTTTCGGCCCGGCGGGTAACACATTCCCCCTGCGCAGCGCCCGCACAGTCCTCTTCTTTTATCCATGTTCGCGGCACCGCGTCAGCAGTGCGCGCTGCCCTGTTGTCTGTCTGTCTGTCTGTCTCTCTCTGTCTCTTTCCGAAGGAGCATCCTTATGGTCAGTCGCAATGGCATTCTCAAGCGGGCCATCCCCGGTGACGCCGGTGACCCGCAGTCCCTCTGTCATCTGCTGCACCGCTACCTGCAGTGGTTGGAAACGCATCACTTCGCGGAGAACACCGTCAACGTGCGGCGGCTGCAGCTCTCGCGGTTCATCACCTGGTGTGAGGACCGCAGCATCACGCAGGCCGTGGAGGTGACGCCTGAGCTGATCGAGCGTTTTCAGCGGCACCTGTTCTACTACCGCCAGCATAGCGGTCAGCCGCTCTCCCTCTCCAGTCAGTCGCACTGGCTCAGCAGCCTGCGCAGCTGGATGACCTGGCTCAAGGACCAGCGCGTGCTGCCCCAGAACCCGGCCCTGGAGATGGTCTTCCCGCAAGGCGAGAAGCGGCTCCCACGCCACGCCCTCTCGCAGGCGGAAGTGGAAGCGATCCTGGCGCAGCCCGACGTGACGCGTCCCTGTGGGCTGCGGCTGCGGGCCATCTTGGAGCTGCTCTATAGCAGCGGGCTGCGGCGGACCGAAGCGCTCCGCCTCGAGCTGAGCGACATCGATCGCCAGCGCCGCGTGATCCTGGTCCGCCTGGGCAAGGGCAAGAAGGATCGCTACGTGCCGGTGGGCCAGCGGGCGCTCTTCTGGCTGGACAAGTACCTGGCCGAAGCGCGGCCGCAGCTCTGCGACGATTCCCAGCAGCGGTTGGTGTTCGTCAGCGCCACCGGTCAGCCGCTGCATCCCAACGGCCTCTCCTCGCAGGTGCGCAGCCTGATGCGTCGAGCCGGGATCACCAAGCCGGGCGCCTGCCACCTGTTTCGCCACAGTGCTGCCTCCTTCATGCTCGACGCCGGTGCCGACATCCGCCATTTACAAGAGATTTTGGGTCACCAGAGTCTGCAGACGACTCAAATCTACACTCATGTCTCGATCAACAAGCTGTGTGAGGTGCATGAGCAGACGCATCCAGCCCGCCTGGTGCGCAGTGACGGCGACGCACCGCCCCAGGCACCAGCGCCCGAAGCATCGCCCGAGTCTACTGCGCCGAGCACTTCCATCCGGCAGCGCGTCGTGGGCTTCTGCTCCTGGCTCCGCGGCCGTGCTGGCGGTGGCGCCACGTCCTAACCTCACGCCCTGCCGCTTCGTCCTTGCTTATGCCTTGTGCCTTGTGCCTACGCCGCCGGGAAAATCCCGCTTCCCGGCGGCGATTTCTCTTCCCACCATCCCGCACTATCGGGTACAATCACCCGCAGATCTTTGACATGTAACAAACTACGCGCGCGGGCGCGCGAAACGGCCCCGCAGGGTCGAGTTACCAAGTCCGTGCGCGAAAACCCCGAGAAACACCAGGCGCCGCCGCTACCAGTGACACACGTGTGTCAGTAACTAGCAATGGCATCGCATTTTCCACAGCCAGCTGGGGAGGTTCGCAAGTAGGGATCCGATCGGGTATCGGAGCGGAACGAATCTCCTTGAGTATTGCGGAAGCAGGCCATTGAACCTTCTTGATCCAACGGGTCTCGAGTGGCACCATTGGTTTCCACAGGGAAATGGAATCCCAGAGAGAATCAACCTACTCTGCGGTGGTATGCTGGATATTGATCTTTACACAACGTGGATTGACGGTTCGGTGACTTTGCCGGGAACCGGCCATCACTGGATCGACATTACCCAGAATTATAATTGACGTGTACTGGATCTCATGGACCGTGCTCACGGAGATTGCTGTGCCTTCGTAATGGACATGCAAGCACTGATTTACCATATGCGGGCGGATTTGTATCGAAACTATGGACGGCCGTCGATACCAGCATTGGACATGCGACCGTACCCGGGACGGTTTCCTGGCTCGCGCCCTTCAACGCTCGACGATCTAATGACTGGGCCTACATATCAGAACATCTGCAACAATCCACGCCAACGCCGACGAATCCGCCCACCGGTACCGATGCCCGTGCCAACGCCCTTGCCATGGTGGGTGCCAGCCGATCCTGGCAACGATATCTACCAGGACGTGGGAATCGGTGTTGGAATCGGTGTCACTGTCATTGGGGGATGGATCATCATTGGCCCTGGCGCGGCAACCGGCGGTGGTGGTGCTGCTTTTATCGGAATTGCCGCGTAAGTGATTCCCGATATTGCCGTGGTTCCCCGCGGGATTGATGATTGAGCTCTCACTCTCATTTGCCATAACTCAGTTGCCACTTAGCGATTCGCCGCTTGGAGAAAGAGCACATGAAACGTCGGGATCGCGCGCCCATAGTGCATCAACTACCAGAGTATGCGGCCGAAGGCTATCCGCCATCCTATGAGTATCCACTCCCTATGGATGTCTGGCCACCGACCTTTGCTGCCATCCATCCCTGGCTCAAAGAAATTGCGGTACTCGATCCTGACGATGCTCGCGCGAGGCTTGCAGCGAGGTGGAATGAATTGCAGAACGATGCGTTTCAGCAAATGCGTGACTACCTTTTGGAGTGCCACCCTACCTCGCTCGTCTTCACCGGAACAAGAGGATGGCTGTTGTGTGTCGATCAGCATAAGGCATTGAATCTGGTGGCTCCGCCGACGGATTGTGACGTCATCAATCGGCGACTATCACAATGGCATTTCGACGGACATCCGATGCTAACGGAGCTGCTATTGGCTTTTGGTGGTCTGCGCGAGGATTTTGCGCCGGGCGGGGGGTGCTTTATCGCTGACGAAGAGTGGGAGGGAGTGACCGAATCATGGATGAAGGAGATAGAGGGCTATCCCGAATGGAAAGATGCGATCATTGTCTATTCATCCAGGGGAGGT
The DNA here is from genome assembly GCA_041752115.1 of Pirellulaceae bacterium. Lineage (GTDB taxonomy): Bacteria > Planctomycetota > Planctomycetia > Pirellulales > Pirellulaceae > JAJRVM01. The sequence goes on from JBGSHS010000028.1 coordinate 3,365, forward strand.
GATAAGTTGCTTCTTGATCGCACTGGTCGAGTAGGTTGGTGGGTTGCGGACGAAATGCGTATGCGGGAAGCCTACCGGGACCTCCCTACTTGCCTTGTCGATTTTGTGCGTTATCGGAGTGTCTCATGGCCGTTCGATCCGTATGAACCGCCGCTTGGTTTCCCCCGAGTGTTAGGATGACGGAAGGGATTGCGAAGACGACGGTATCGCCAAGAATACGCTTCATCGGCTGAATCGGGTAGCGACTGAGGGTGCGGGCAAACACGGGGTGGAAACCCTTCCGCGGCGTTTCGTTAGTCGACCGATTTGCGCGGAGTTGACGGATCGTCGGAATGGAGCTATTGGCGTGTGCCAAGAACGGCTATTAGGACGCCACCCTCGTGGAGCGGAAAAGGTAGCAGCATGAACGGCACCGGCTTGCCTATTTTCTGGTTCTGGGCGAGAATAGGGGCATGAACACGCAATCTGAACATATCCTGCGATCTGCGCTTGCTTTGCCTGAATCTGAGCGCGCGGAGATCGCCGCATCGTTGATTTACAGCCTCGACGCAGAAACCGACGAGGGTGTGGACGAGGCGTGGGCTGCCGAGGTCCAGCGACGCATCGAGTCGATCGACCGAGGCGAAGTTCAACTCATCCCCTGGGATGATGTCATGCGCCAAATGCGTGAGCGTCGGCATGGCTAGTCTGCCGCTGTTTGTCCATCCAGACGCCGGCGTGGAAGCGATCGAAGCGTATGACTGGTACTCCCAACGCAGCCAGCAAGCCGCCGACGCATTTCACACAGAGTTGCAGGATGCTGGACGCGCTATCGAGCATTCGCCAGAACTGTTTGCACACTATTTGTTTGGCACGCGTCGTTACCTCATGAAGCGTTTTCCCTTCGTCATCGTCTACCGTGTGACCGAGGAGCGGATTGAAGTTGTGGCAATAGCACATGGCAGGCGAAAGCCCGGGTATTGGAGGAAGCGATTGAAGCCCGACTGATCGCGTGCGGTCAAAAGACTGGATCGACGTTTTTGTCTTTGAGAGTCTGGTGTACAGACGTCCGAATGCGGTGGATTTTGGCCGAAGGGACGGTCAGAAAGGCGTTGGATTGGGGCGGCGACTACGGAAGTCGGCGGTCGGCACACTGCGGCGCCACGGAAACGTGAAGGATAGTCATCTCCAAGTTCGAGTAAACGTCCTGCGGTTTGCGTGCCACTCGGCGGCCCAGGGGGGCGCGAAGGTGGCAAGCAACTCGTGCGAGCGGGGCGCGCCGGAAGCCCGTCGGCGGATATGTGTCAGGCGTTGGCCACCGGGTCCGCCGGAGCGACGGGTGGGACCGTGGAAGGCTTCCAGCGATGGGGCAACAGGTCGACGAGCTGCTCGCGTGGCTGACGCCCGCAAGTTTGCCACGCGTTGTTGTGCCTGAGCATGCCTGGTCTCCGTCGTCACCAGAAGGGCAAGGTCACCTGCCACAGCTCGCCGAGCGTCATCTGCAGGAGGCGGGCCACGGTCGGCCGGGGCCAGCTGTACTGCATCAACACGTCGCTCCCGCACGCCGGGCAGGGTGGAAACAGGACGCGCAGGCAGGCCTGCAGCAGTGGTTCGTCCTCTTCCTGTGGCAGTTCGTTGTCACGCGATTCACTCTGCGGTTCTGGTTCGGACACGCTCAGCAGACGGCGAATCAGCGGCAGCTTCTCTTGGCGCTGGTTCGGCGCCCAGAAGCCATAGTGACGGATGTGCCGCATCCCACGCGGCAGCACGTGCAGCAGAAAGCGATCGATCAGCTCCAGGGCGGGAATACTCTTGGTCTTGACGTGGCCGTGCTCATAATAGTCCTTGTACGAGAAGCGCACCCGGTCGTCCTCGAGCCCCAACAGGCGGTCGTTACGCAGGGCCACGCCATTGGCATAGGCGGCCAGATAGCCGAGCGTCCGTCGGGCGGCTTCCTTCGGCGTCTGATCGGCAGAAGGTGTGAGGTGCCACCGCATCAGGCTCATCGGGTAAGCTCGTTCGACACCACGAGGTATGACTATCAACAATGGGGACTGGTTGGTTAGAATACAGTCTCGGGCACGATTTGATTGGGTGTATCGTGCCGTCTGGGAGGTTGCGGGGAGGTTCAAATGACGTTGGAACAACTGGAACGACGCGTGATTGATCTGGAAAGACAGGTGGCCGAGCTTCGGGGCCGCCTGGAACCGATGGGGATTGCGCAAGACGTGGAGGCGACCTTCGGGTCCATCCAAGACGATTCCGACTTTGAGGAGATAGTCCGTCTTGGCCGCGAGTACCGACGCCAGGCAAACAGTGAGGACAGGTGATGCTCGTCCTAGACACGGATCATATCGTCGAGTATCAAAAGGGCACTTCTGCGGAAGCCGTTCGCTTGAAAGAGCGGCTCGCGGGAACATCTGAGCCCTATGCGACGACCATTCTGGCCCGTGGAAGAAATGATGCGCGGATGGATGGCCGCTGTTCGCCGCATGCACGATCCCTACCACCCAATCAACGGCTATACCAAGTTGCGACAGCTCTTCCGGTTCTTTGCCGTCTGGAACGTACTTGACTGGGATGAAGGTGCGGCCAATCAGCTTCAGCGGTTGCGGCTCATGAAGACTCAGGTGGGGACGATGGATCTGAAGATCGCCAGTGTGGTTCTGGCAAGAGGTGGGAAGCTTCTCAGCAGAAACAGCAGTGATTTTGGACGTGTTCCCGGCTTGGTTGTGGAAGATTGGCTGTCGTAACGTTCCCAAAGAATAGGGTCTCTGCGGGCACACACAATGGACGCTAAGAGGGCGGATCTCCACGCTCCGGTCGCGGGCCGCGGGCGACAAGTCGCTCCGTGCTGGGGTGGCCTCGATCGTTGGAAGCTTGTCGCCGAGCCTGACGCGCACTCCAGCCTGGGCGCGACGAAAGCGAAAGAGCCGCATGCGCAGCATCTGATCGAGGCTAGGGCGGCGCCTGCGGCCGGTCTGCTGCATCTGCCCCGGACAGAACCGGCAGGCCGTGGTGCTCACGCAGCCACCGGAGTTCTTCCGGCTTCGCGCGGCGATTGAGCCAACCGAAGCGGCGAACGTGATTCATCCCGCGTGATGGAAACGGAGTCTGCCTCAGTTGTGGCTGGATAGGCAACCGTCGGGTTCATTCCAGTTGCCATACCGGAGGCAGACTCAATCGCGCTCGGCGCGAGTGTTGCTAGCCGGCATTTGTTTCAGACGGGGCCAGCTAGCGGTCGGCAGATAGGTCAATTTGTGTGCCCGTCGAACTGACGTGTCAAGCAACCGAAGATCGACGAGTCGAAGATCACCGGGCTCGCGTAGCAGATCGTCGGGTCAGTCGCTCGAACATCAGCATACGCCGTCGACCCCCACGAGCAGAGTTCGTGGGGGTCGGGGCGAGGTGAGGAGGCAGCGTCGGTAGCCGACCATCTGCTTCACCGCACGAGCAGAGCTCGTGGGGGTCGGGGAGGTGTGAGGAGGCAGCGCGCCATGGCAGTTCTCACCTCTTCCCCGCGCTGCGCACGGCGATGTCCGGAGCAACCAGCGGTCGCTCAGGGCCGTAGGAGCAGGGCCACTATCAGAAGAATTACCAATGGCGCGCCCGAATCCCTCACCGCGATAGAAAGAATTTCGGAAAAACTCCACGGAGGCGTGGCACGCTGTGCGGACACCAGGAGAACCAGGGTGTCTGCTTGCGCCTCTTCCGTTCGCTTGCTCTCAAAAAGACAGAAAGATGAGGTGACAAGGAGATGTGTTCAGAGGTGGATCTTCTTGTCACGCGATCTTTTTGTCTCTCACCTGCCGGTAACCGTCAAACACATGCACGGCGTTGGTCCGGTCATCGCCTACGTTAACGCAGTCCCCCGTCCTTCTTCGCGCCCTTCCTCCCGCGCGCGGCAGGGTGGCACGGGCTCTGCCAGTGCTGAAGCCGGAAACAGGCAAGCCTCATCGTGCCTTCGAATTGCCCTGGCGTTGTTTGTCATCGGGTGGTGTTCTGATGGGCGAACTCGCTTGCGCCGCGCGCTGGCGGGTGGCCACCTCGTCGGGGTGTTCATCGACCTCGATCAGGCTCGCGGCACTTGATGGCGGGACATTCCCGCGGAATGACGTCGCTGCTCTACACTGGCGGAGCCCGTGGCACCCTGCCGCGATTCTTTCTCCAGAAGAGTACCTGTCAGGCGGGGCTGGGTATGCTACTATGGCGACTTCAAATCCGGGTCCTCTCCAGGGCTCGGATGCCTGGAGTATCGCACCCCTCGGTAGTGGCGTACCGCCTTTCGGTTTCTCCGGACGGTTCTTTCCCCGCAGGCTGCCTGCAGTTGGCAGGGGATTGCCACGTTGCGGCGTTCCGCTCGGCAGGCTATTGGCTCAGCGGTCTGACGGTCGGGTGCGAGATTTGAGGTGGAGGGAGAGATCTGCCTGGGCCAGGTTTATCTCCTGCGCGGGAGCGACCTGGCGAGCCCCGGCTGAGCCGAGGTGACTGAGCAGTGGAATTCGTAGGAGCCCTATCCCCAGTGAGTATTCGGTGTGATGGGTTGGCAGTTGGACGGTGAGTCATTCGCACGGTCATCCAACGGCGATCCCCACCGGTCTGCGGTCTTGCGAGAGTGACGTAGCAAGCCGCGACCAAGCGCCCGCCGATGCTCGGCGACCGAAAGGAGAGAACGAGCCGTGTCGAATGCCACAGTTGAGTTCAGCCAGCGGATACTCATGGTCGGCTATGGGTCTGTCGCTCAGTGCACGCTGCCGGTGCTGGTGGAACACTTGCGGGTTCCTCTGTCCACCATCACGGTGCTCGATTTCGAAGATCGCACACCGCAGTTGGAGTCGTGGATCAAGCAGGGGGTGACGTTCGTACGCGAGGAAATCACTCCGGACAACCTCGGTGAGGTGCTTGGCCGTTTTCTGCGTCCAGGAGATCTGCTGATCGATCTGGCTTGGAACATTGACTGTTTAGAGATACTGACCTGGTGCCACGACCGTGATGTGCTCTACATCAACACGTCGGTGGAGGTGTGGGATCCGTACGATCTGACGCAGTATGCGCATCCGACGCAGCGTACGTTGTACTGGCGGCACCAGAATATCTGTCGGCTGCGGGAATTCTGGTCACAGACGGGGGTTACGGCGGTCATCGAACACGGGGCCAATCCGGGTCTGATTTCACACTTCACGAAGCAGGCGCTGTTGGACATTGGAGAGCGGCTGCTGGAAGAGAAGCGGGTGGTGGGAGCGGAAGCTGAAGAAATTGCCCAGTTGAGGTCCGATCGAAGCTTCAACCATCTGGCGATGAAGCTGGGAGTGAAGGTGATTCACTGTTCGGAGCGTGACACGCAGATCTCAGCGGTACCCAAGCAGGTGGATGAGTTTGTCAATACGTGGAGTGTGGAAGGGTTTCGAGAAGAGGGAACCACGACGGCCGAGATGGGCTGGGGGACACACGAAAAGGAGTTGCCTCCCTTGGCATTCGAGCATCAGGAGGGTCCGCGCAATCAGATTTGCCTCGCTCAGATGGGGATGAACACCTGGGTCCGTTCGTGGGTGCCCAACTATTCGATCCGGGGCATGGTAGTACGTCATGGTGAGGCCTATACCATCTCCGATCGGCTGACGGTGCGGGAGAACGGTCAGGCGATCTACCGACCGACCGTGCATTACGCCTATTGCCCGTGCGACGCGGCCATCATGTCACTCAACGAGTTGCGGGGATACGACTACGAGCTGCAGCCGCGACAGCGGATCATGGGCGACGACATCGTCAGCGGTTCCGACATTCTCGGAGCGTTGGTGATGGGGCATGCGTTCCAGTCGTGGTGGACTGGCAGTGCGCTGAGCATAGAGAAGTCGCGGAAGCTCGTGCCGCACCAGAATGCCACCACGATGCAGGTCGCCATCTCGGTCGTGGCAGCGGTCATGTGGATGATCGAGCACCCGCGGATGGGAGTCCGCGTGCCTGACGAGTTGCCACACGAGTACATTCTGGGCATTTCACAACCCTACCTGGGCAAATTCATCTCGACGGTATCCGACTGGACGCCGTTGAAACGTCGCACAAACGTGTTTGGACAGTACGCTCCTCAGTCACTTGATCTGACCGATCCCTGGCAATTTAAGAACTTCCTGGTGCGGGACCGAGAATAATGCCAACTCCTGATGTACTCCAGCAACTGGCGATTGAACATGGCACTCCGCTGTTCGTCGTGGATCATGACGTATTGCGGAGGAACTACCAGCAATTCAAACAGCACCTGCCGCGAGTGCAGGCCTACTATGCGGTGAAAGCCAATTCGGATCCGGCGATTGTGGAGACTTTCTTTCGGGCCGGAGCGAGTTTCGATGTGGCGTCGATCGCCGAGTTCCGGCTGGTGTACGAGAACATCAAGTCGATGCCCGATAAGGAGCGGCAGGACTATATCTGGGACAAAATCGTCTATGCCAATCCGATCAAGGATAACCAGACGTTGGAGGAGTTGGATCCCTACAAGCCACTGGTGACCTATGACAATCTGGCGGAGATTGGGAAGATCAAGCGGTTTGCACCGCGCGCCGGACTGATGCTCCGGATACGGGTCCCGAACGTGGGGGCGGTAGTGGAGTTGTCATCGAAGTTCGGGGCGGCCAGTGAGGAGGCGATTTCGCTGATCCGCGCCGCGTTCGACGCCGGTCTGGGAGTGGAGGGGTTGAGCTTTCATGTGGGGAGCCAGTGCAACAGCCCGGACAGCTATCTTCGCGCTTTGAACATGGTCGTTCCCATTTTTGAGCAAGCCTGGGACCTGGGCTACTCGCTGGTCAATATCCTCGACATCGGTGGCGGCTTTCCCGCTCCCTATGACGATCATGTCCAGCCGTTTGCCGACTTGGCCGGCGCTGTCAATCAGCAGCTCAATCACCTGTTTCCACCCAAGATGGAGATCCTGGCTGAGCCGGGCCGGTTCCTGGTTGCGACGGCTGGTACCGCCGTCGCCAGGGTGATCGGCAAGACGATCCGCGACGGCCGACCCTGCTACTACATCAACGACGGGGTCTATCACACGTTTTCGGGAGTCATCTTTGACCACATTCAATATCACTTGAAGTCGTTCAAGTCGGGAGCGGCGCGAACCAGCGCCGTCTTCGGACCCACCTGCGACGCACTGGATACGATCTCACTGGCTGAAGAACTCCCCGATTTGGAGCTGGAGGACTTCGTGTACAGCGAGAATATCGGAGCGTATTCGCACGCCTCCTCGACCTACTTCAACGGGTTTCCGCCAGCCAAGGTCGTGCACGTGAACCGCTAGGCCGACCAGCGTGCAGACAGGAGCGATTTCCGCTTCCCCCGCACCGCGGCGGGAGTGCCGTTCGCGCCACGGTGCATGCGCTGTCGCCCGTGGCTACAGGAGTAACGCCGAAGTTGCTTCTTCCCGCATGCCCTAGCTGCCCACACGTATCGTACTCTTGATCCAATTCTTCACTGCTTGTCGTAACAGTCTCCAGCTTCCCTTTACGGTTGCCCATTCATTGACCTTCCAAAGGTACAGGTCAGGGTGCACCAAAGAAAGTGGCAAAGGAATGTCACATCCATCCGACCGGGAAACCTTGACTCTGTGCGCTTCCTCTTCTTTCACGAACAACAGAACATTCTGTCGATACCAAGGTGGAATCTGCTTGTCATTCCAGACGATTCGCCGCACAAAGTCCAACGCGACATAGCCTCGTCTGCTAAACAGGCCGGCCCAATAATCTGGCCACTGTTCATTGATATGATAGGTCCCACCTTGAAACGGGATCGCGGCTGAAAACAACACAAAATCCGAAGCGGTGACCAGAGACTCAACAAAACGAATCGCAGTTGTGTCGGATAAGTGCTCCGCGACCTCCAAGGTAATCGCCAAATCATATCTCCTGTCAAGCTCAACTCCTTCTTCCAGGTTGGCCTGACGGAAACACTGTCGAGGAATCTCCAGGAGGTCCTGCTCGACCCATGGTCCGTCAATTCCTAAGATGTCACTGACACCCTTCTCTTCTTTCAGCACCGACAGCCAAGTCCCTACTCCGCAACCGAAATCGACTGCCGAACGTACTTCCGGCAGGGCGTCAACAACTACCGACAAAACCGCTAGTGCCGCGTAGACGTTATTCCGGTGGTGATCCTTATAGAAGTTGTGGTCGTAAACGCTTGTCATCAATGGTGTCCTCTACTAGCGGATAGCTCGGACGACGGGCCATCTTGTGCACGGCAACGAGCGTCTCTGGAGCAGCGATGCGGTGTCTCCAGTAATCGACGGGGATACAATGGTAGCATGCTATCGAGGCTCACCACAAGTGAACTATACGCGAGCGGCGGCGCTCACCTGTATTCGCCGTTACGGACCTGCCGTGGCGTCGTTGACATCCGTGGACAACAAAAAGTGGGTCGGCAGTGGAGCATGAGGACGGAGAAGACTTTGACCGCCGTAGGCGACATCAAGGTCCCGACTCCGTCCCAGCGGTTGGAGTTCAGGTCAACCGCAGCCGGAGTTGGGCCGATGCCACCGGCTTCCCGATGATCGGACATTACGACGATAATGCGAAACGCCACAGGGCGAGCAAGCGGAAGTTGTTTCGGGTGATGTGGAAAACATCCTGATGGCCCGCCCAAGTGACTCGTTTGTCTCATGTCTCGATCGCCCGGGCACGCCAGGCAGTCGGCGTCTCATGCGCACTCGTCGACCGACGCTGGCTAGCTTCGTTCGCACGAGCTGAATGGCGTCGAGTTGGTTGGCGTCTGAACGCCCTCCCTCTGGGCCGCCGAAGGCGCGCCAACCTCCGGACGTCTCCCTTTATCCAGAGAATTTGCGAATCCTTCCGGGTTCAGTTGGGGTTGATAATTCGGGCTTCCGAAATCACCTGCATGGCCGCTAGATTCGACAGGAAGGGGATCGATGCCTGTCGGAGGCGAGGTCCATTCGCTCGCCAATTCCGGCAAACAGACTATCATGGAGTCTAGGATTCCGCAGGCCTTTGGTCCTATCGTCGATCTGTCACAACAGGCAGGATGAGGGAGATGAGCAGCGCGTTCGCTTCGGATAGTGAGACGAGGATTCCCAGCGTCGAGAGACTTCTGGAGGAAGCGCGGCAAGGCCGGGCCGAGCCGCTGGGCGAGCTGCTGCAGCTGTACCGCAATTACCTGACGGTTCTGGCCACGACCCAGTTCAACCGGCGGCTGAACCGTCGGTTGAGTCCATCCGACCTGGTGCAGGAAGCGATGCTCGCCGCGCATCGCGACATCGGCCAGTTTCGTGGCGAGTCGGAACGGGAGTTCCTGGCGTGGCTCCGCCAGATCCTGATCAACTGTCTGCATCGGGCCATCGAGGTCCATCTCAAGGCGAAGAAGCGAGATATGCGCTGCGAGGTGTCGATGGAGCAGGTGAACGCGGCGTTGGATCAATCGGTATTGAATTTCGCCAACGTGCTGGCGGATCCCGGCCCTTCGCCCAGCGCCGGGGCACGGCATCGAGAGCAATCGGTGGCGCTGGCCAATCACCTGGCACAGCTGAAGCCTGCATATCGTGAGGTGATTGTCCTGAGGAATCTGCAAGGTCTGTCATTTGAAGAGATTGCCGAGCGGATGGAGCGGAAGTCCGGCAGCGTACGGATGCTGTGGCTGCGGGCGATCGAGAAACTCAAGACGGTGTGCGACGCTGTGGCGTGAGCTCCGTCGGATAGCGGCAGCGCGGCTGCCTGTTCGTCATATCTGTGGGATTCGTCAGTTCGACTTGTCGTGGCCCTCGCTGGCGTAACTCGGAACATGAACTCCAGGATCTCTCGCCGCATGCACTCTTCTGATCTGAGTATGGAGCCGGCCGCGATCCAAGCGTTGTCGGACGAGCAGCAGCTGCGACTGGCGGATGTGCTGGACCAGTACCTGCGGTCGCTGGAGCGGGGAATGCCTGTCGATCCGACGGATCTGATCGCCGAGCACCCGGATCTGAAAGAGCCTTTGCAGGCGTATCTTCGCAGCCTGGTCCACTTGCACGATCTCGCCGCCGGCTTTTCCCCGGCAGCCGCTGAGAAAGCCGACCGTATGTTGGCCAACGAGCTGCCTGGCAGTGACCTGCACGAAACCAGACTGGGCGATTTTGTTTTGGGCCGCGAGCTGGGGCGTGGCGGGATGGGAGTGGTGTACGAGGCGCGGCAGATTTCGCTCAACCGCCGCGTGGCAGTCAAAGTACTTCCCTTCGCAGCGGTGTTGGATGGCAAGCAGATCGCTCGGTTCACGAACGAAGCGCAGGCGGCGGCGCAGTTGCATCACCCGAATATCGTGCCGGTGTTCGCGGTGGGAGTGGAGCGAGGTGTTCACTATTACGCCATGCAGTTAATCGAAGGGCAGCCGCTGGATCGTGCCATTGCGCAGCTGCGACAACAGGCCGAACCGACGCTCATCGGAGAGGCAACACAGAACGGCCCGCTGGCGCGTGAACGCCATGCGTGGAGGGAGCGGCCCGATGCCGCGGCGTCGACCCCTTCGCTCCTGACCAGCAGCTCATCCAGTCGCCGGGACTTTATCCGCACCATCTTGCAGCTCGGGATTCAGGCAGCGGGTGCCTTGCAGGCGGCTCACGAGTACGGCATTGTGCACCGTGATATCAAACCTTCCAATCTGCTGCTCGACGCGGACGGCAAGCTGTGGGTAACTGATTTCGGGCTGGCCCGCTTCCGCCACGATGGCACGTTGACGCGCAGCGGTGACATCGTCGGCACGATGCGTTATATGAGCCCGGAGCAGGCGGCCGGTAAGTCAGAGCTGGTGGATCACCGCAGCGACATCTATTCGCTGGCCGTGACGCTCTACGAGCTGCTGACGTTGCAGCCCGCCATTGCTGGGAACAACGGCCCGGCGCTGCTGCGGGCCATCGATCTGCAGGAACCGCCACGGCTAAGGAAGCTTCGCCCCGAAATCCCGCGCGACCTGGAAACGGTGATCCGCAAAGCGATGGCGAAACAGCCGAGCGAACGGTATGGGTCGGCGGAGCTGTTTGCCGGCGATTTGCGCTGCGTCCTGGAAGGAAAGCCGACAGCCGCCAGGCCACCAGGCTTGTGCCAGCGGGCGGCCAAGTGGAGTCGACGCCATCAGCGCGTGGTGGTTGTGGCGGTGTGCGTCGGTCTGCTGACTGTGCTCGGGTCGATTATCACCACGCTGCTGGTCGCTCGCGAACGATCCGAGGCCGAGCGGAACTATCGTCGTGCTGAGAAGAATTTTCAATCGGCGCGCCGAGCGGTTGATCGCTTTGGCTCCCACTTCGCTCAGCGCCTGGCCGGTATTCCGGGCGCAGAGGAAGTGCGTCGCGACGTACTGCGAGAGACGCTGGCCTACTATCAGGACTTCATCGATCAAGCCCGTGACGATCCAGCTCTGCGAGCCGACCTGGCATTGGCTCACAGTAAGATCGCTGACGTAACCGAGCAGCTGGGGTCGAACGACGATGCGATCGAGGCTCACCGGGCAGCGCTGCGCATCTGGCGGCAGCTGGTTGCCGATAATGGCACCGGCGAAGACCGTCGCAAACTGGCGCTCTGCAGCAACAACCTGGCATTGGCCTGTCAGCGTGCCGGCCGCGTCGATGAGGCGCGTGACGCGTTTCAGGAGGCGATCGATCTTCAGGAGCAACTCGCCAGTGGCACTTCCGGTTCTCACGTGTTACAGGAATTGGCCCTGACGTACGGCAACTTTGGACAGCTGCAAAGCGAAACCGGTCAGGCCAGCGAAGCGAAGCAGCTGTTCCGCCGAGCGATCCAGCTGCAGGAGCAACTGACCGACGCGCAGTCGGATGATCCACAGCGCCTGCGCAGCACGGCGGCCGCTTACAACAATCTGGGAGGTCTGCTGCTGCCAGACGATCCTGCGGCGGCGATCGACCTGTATGCGAAAGCCGTCGATCTTCAGCTGCGCGCCAGTGCCGCTCGACCGGGTGACCCGAAATACCGCAATGATCTGGCCTTGGCGTACAACAACCTGGCGTCCGGGTATTCGCATGGTGAGGATCTGTCAGCGGCGGCTGAGGCGTATCGAAAGGCGATCGAAATCCAGCAAGTGCTGGTCGACGAATCTCCGGGCAACAAACGCTGGCGGTGCGATCTGGCCGTAACTCTGAATAACTACGCACTGGCATTGAGCCGCTTAGGGCGTGCGGAAGAAGCCGAGCAGTCGTTGCGGGAAACGCTCCGACTGCACGAGTCGCTGATCCGGCAGTTCCCCGGTGATGTGGGACTGCTCAGCAGCCTGGGAGGAGTGTACAACAACCTCGCGATTGTGCTCGAAGAAATGGGACGCCTCTCCGAGGCCGAAGAGAGTTACCGGCAGGCCATAGAACGTCAGCGTGAGGCTCATGAACGAGCTCCCGCCGTTGAGCGGTACCGCGCTTTCCTGAGCAAGCACTACCTGAATTACGGTCGAACGCTGCGGCGATTGGGAAGAGGGGAACTGGCGATGCAGGCCGCACTGGCACGCAAGGAGCTTTGGCCCCGCGAGCCTCAGCACCTGTTGGCCGTAGCGGAAGAGCTGGCACAGGCCGGTAATCTGATGACAGAGCAGTCTCCCACCGCAGTGCAGCGGCAGGAATGTGTCGACGAGACTCTTGGGACGTTACAGCAAGCAGTCACGCTGGGCTGCAAGTTGCCGCACGACCTGGCCGACCGTGAGTCGTTTGCGAGTGTGAGGAACGAACAGCGATTCAAGGACCTGAACAGCCATTGACGCTGATGAGATGATACATATGTCTGAGAAGCAGAAGAGATTGAATTCGCGGCGATCCTGTCACACTGGCTCGGTCCGACGGAAGCTGACGCTCGAGTGTCTGGAACGTCGCACCGTCATGACTGCGGTGCCGGGGTTTCCAGCCCTAACGGAAATTGCGGGTCCAGCCATACTAGCTGAATCTCACCGCGAGGCAGCAGCGCACTATGCAATGCCGCTGAGCAGCGAACGGCCGAATTCCATGCCGGGGCCGGAGGCGGTCATGTGGAAGAGCGTGGCAAGTCAACTGGCAGGTCGAGCCGTGCCTCCAGCGGTCGGTGAAACGAACGCGTTGTTGCCGGGTGACGCCGAATTCGGATTTGCTGGTCGGGCGCCCGTGTTGGTGGTCTCGTCAGTGATAGCGACGGGAACGGTCGGCGGAAACCAACTATTAAGTGTTCTTGTGATCGATGTATCTCCGTGGGATACGCACGGCAAACCACACCCCAGTGAACCGATCGGTAACGCTGTGCTGCGTTGGAACCTGTTCGAGCTTGGATGGTTCAACGCCAATCTCGCCACCGCCCTGCCTGTTTCGCTGTACTCTGCGACATCCTTGACGGACCGGTTCGATTCTTCCTCCGCACGCCTTTCTGGAGGTGGACCGCCCGAGGGTGAGCCGCTGAGCGGAATTCGCCTCTCGCTTGTCCAAGATCCTCCGCGGGCCGGCAAGTCTCCGCAGAACGACGGTATCCAGTTTTCGAGCGAGCCTGGTCTTGGTCCAGCAATGGCGAATGGTGTCAGCCGGAATCCGTCGGGCGGTCCCTTCTGGGACGGTTCCAGCCCACTGTACGTTCTACCATCGTCCGGTTCTCGACTGGATCCGCTCGGGAACGTATGGACCGTCGCCGGGCCGCCCGCAGCGATGTGGGATGTCGGCCACTGGGCTCGGCAATCCTGGCTGACAGCGTCGACGACAGATCCGTTGACGACGTCGACCGGCAATGCATCAGGGATATTGGACTGGTTCAGTGGATTGGATCGCTGGAACAGAGAGCGAAGAACGAGTCTATTGGCGATTCCGAATTACCTAGCAGCGTCTTCGGCCGATGAGATAACCGAAGACCTGCAGGACGCTGAATCGGACGAAGCCCGGTCACTTGTGCTCCGCAAACGACTCTGGATTTCCTGCGAAGACGATGTTCTGGAGGAAGGGTTTGTTGACATCAGTCTGCCGTTTGATGCGTCGTTGCTCCACTCCGATGATTCCGATGGCGTGCCTGACGATGCCGAACCGGCGATGATCGAACGTTTGCAGGCGGCAGATGGTGGACAGTGCGACGCGCAGTGCGAACGTGGTGAGAATACACTGAGATTCCAGGTTCCCTCAGCCGAGGTTGTCCTGGAATCAGGCGATGTGGCCCATGATCGATCGGATGCCGAGGACAACGTGTGGGCGGACTACGCCGCAGAAGGTGGCATGATTGCGTTAAGTCTTGAAGATGGAAGCGTCTGGCAGCCAAACGTCGACGCTGCCGAGAACCTCTCCTCCATCGCCAGCCGTTCCCGCTCCTCTTCAGCGGCAAACGACGTGATACCGATGGATGCCGAGGTTGGAATGTACCAGGCAATGGAAGTCGCAACCTCGCCCGATGATGCCAGCATGACCAGTTCGGGCGACAGGGTGGCCCTGGCTTCGCCAGTGCTGAAGCTGCCAACGCAATCATGTGAGTACCGTTCGCCCGACACGGAGTACGTTTCGTGGGGACAAGAAAGGTAAGTCAGGGTGGCCCTGGCTTCGCCAGTGCTGAAGCTGCCAACGCGATCATGTGAGCACCGTTCGCCCGACACGGAGAATCTATCGTGGGGACATGAACGGTCAGGGCAGACTGTCCCAGTTGCTCAGTGCTCGCCCTGTAAGCCTTGTCCAGGAAGATGGTTGACTTCAGTTTTCGCAGACCTCCTGGAGCATGACCGGATTGGCGGCGGGTGCAGTGCGGTGACCGTTCTTGCGGTAGTCGGCCGGCGCAACGCCCACCCAGCGTTTGAAGGCGTTGCTGAAGGAAGAGGCCGATTCATATCCAACGCAACCGGCGATCTCCTTGACGCCTAGCTCCGTTCCCCGCAACAGGTGACATGCTTTGTGAATGCGGTATTCGGTGAGGTACTTCAGGGGCGGCTGTCCCACTGCTTGGCGAAATCGCTCGGAAAACGCCGACTTCGCCATGTGAGCGCGCCGCGCCAGCGACGTCACGGTCCAAGGTTTCTCGGGAGCATCATGGAGCAGAGCGAGCACGGGGCCGATGGAGACATCCAGTGCTGCCTGGAACCAGTTCATCGATCGGCCATTGCTTGGACCGCTCGGGTGGTCCAGAACCAGGCAACGAACCGCTTGCGCAAAGAGCGTCTTGATGAGCTGCTCAGCCACCACACGCCAACCCGGTCGGGCAATCCGTTGTTCGTCCGTTACCACGTCGAGCAGCGGAGCCATGTTTGAAAGCAGCGGATGTGTCGAGATCTCCAGCCGAATGAGCGACGGCCAGAGGACGTCAAAGCGATGGCGGCCCAATGAAGTCAAAGGCAAATGTCCATGCACGATTGTGACGGTGGAGTCGGCCCGTATCTGACTCCGTGACGCTGCCGAGCTCGAGGGACGAAATGCCTCATCCCAGGAGATCATCGGACTGTCGACTCGGTCGCAGAGCAGATGAGCGGTTCCGTGTGGCAGCAAAACAACAGTCCCTGCGGTCACGCGAAGGGGCGATTCTTCGGCGGCCGACGTCAGCAGCTCAACCTCAACCTCACCCTCAGCCACAACATAGAAACTGAAATCGTTGGACGGGATCTCGACGGACCACGGGCTGCGAAAGGTCGTCACTCCGATATTCCAATCGGACCCGCAGAGGCGATTTAATATTCCCGAAAGGGGGTCCTGGAGGAGTGGGTTCTCGTGCATGGCGACGACATATCCCCAGACTCGTTGACGGCCGGCAAGCGAATCGGCGCAGCACCGACCCGCGGGGCAGCCCGTGCAGCGGCAGAACGGCAACCATTGCCTGTCATAGAGGGAGGGGCAGCAGGGAGTTTGTCACAGTCGTGGGGCCGATTATTTTCTTTCTCGGCCCCATCGTGACGTGCGGGCATCCATGTGGACGGGGGCGTTGGTGACGCAGGTGGGCCGCTGCTTCACGGCTCAATGCGCATCTCGACCCACACGATGAGTTGGGAGGGAGTTCCCGCCGGCTGCCCGACCGTCAGCTGATTGTAGCCATCCCGCAAGGCGTCGAGCGGACATGCGAAGCGCACGACGTGTGCGGGACTCCCGCCGAACGCCTCGAGGTTAGTGACTGTTTCAGCAGGTCCGAGCGTTTGGCCATTGAGTGATGCGGTGAGGCCTGCTTCATGCACCTGGTCACGTTCTGCCAGTCCGATGATGGCCCATGCATGGCCGTCGGCAGGGCGTGGTCCGCAATGAAGGCTGAACTGAGCTGGCTGCTCGGTTTCGGCAGGTAGTTGAATCCCCGCGGGGAAATCGGAAGGCACGGTGTCTCGGAAGCAGACCAGGTGCCGGCGAGGAGTTTGTCTCAGGAGCGTATCGGAGAGTCCTTCACGCAGCAGCTTCTGATATTGCGATTCACTCACGGGGCGAGTTTCGCTGTCCATCCAGTTGAAGAGATAGAGGCTGTCAGCTCCGCGAGCGCGAGCCGACGCTGCGAAGCCATGCAGAGCAGCCAGGTCGTTGGCTACCGCGGTGCCGCCCGGCCAAGGCCGCGAGTTGTATTCCACGCCTGGTGCGATGGTTACCCGCGAATCCGCGCTTCCCAGTCGCTCCCGCCACAACTCCACCGGGATGTCGAAATCCGATGTGGTCCAGAAGGGGCAGGGGATAATCAGATCCACGAGTCCTTCCTGGGCCCAGGCAACAGCGTCCATCCCCAGACCGGCAGCAGCATCGGGATGAGCCGGCACGCGCACACCCAGTAGAATCTGGTGGCCGCGTTGCTGCGACCAACGCTCGGTCGACGCACGCACCTCACGCACGAACTGCGTCAGGATGTCCTTCTGTTCTGGCTGTTGCTCGGTGCCGGGCGTGAGATGATATCCGAACCGCATCCAGTCCAGTTCCAGTCCATCGGGATCGTATCGTTCGAGCAGTTCATGGACGAAGGTCAGATGATGTTCGCGTACAGGAGCATGCGAGTAATCCATGGCGCGGTTCACCCACGGGCTGGCCGAACCATGAGGCACGCGCCAGAACTCGGGATGAGTGCGCCAGAAAGTGGAGTGCATGAAGTTGTTCGGTTCGTCGACACTGTGGACGTCGTTCATCCGCATTGACAACCAGGGGGAGATCTTCTTCTCGCGGCATCGCTGGATCCAGATCGTGTATGGATCGAGGTCCGATTCAGCCAGTCGCTTGGCATTTTGCGGCCACAGCTCCTGTGGCTCCTGGCCCTCGACCGGATCCCAGATGGCGTCGCGCGTACGACTGCGAAAACTGGCTCGCATCGCGTTCGGGTTGAGAAACAGATGAGTGACCGCGGTGCCGGCGTACTGGTCGATGAACTGGTGCAGACCTTCCAGGGTCATGGCTTCGGGCTGACGTGTGCCGAAGAAGTGGCTGTTGTCTTCGTTAATCACGAACATGTTGCGCAGCGAGTCAAGTTGCCGGCCATTCTGTGCAACGGAAACCGGGGCGTCCTCAGCCTGCACTTGCTGCACAACGAGGCTGAGCAGCGCCAAGAGTACCAGTTTCGCTCGAGTCATGATCGAATCCTTGTGTGAAGCGGTGAGCGATCGGATGCTGGTCGGTACGTCAGCGGATCCGATTCTACCGCGCGACGTGACACGATCCTACATGGCCCCGAGCGATATACGGTGGAGGTGGCCTGATATCTGGCAACGCGACAAGCCACCTGAGTTGCCCAGCGACTGACGAGGGTTGCGTTCTGCGGTCCAGCCAACAAGGCGGGCGGTTAGCGTAGCGTCTGAACCGCAGAATATCGAACAAGGAATATCCAATTTCCCAGTGGAAGAATCACGTCTTGCGGGAGGCCGCTCTTACCGATCTACCAGCTCGCTGAGTTGCTGGAGGATGCGGACACGTACGGTGTCAGCCTGCGAGCGATCCTTGTCTGCGTGCCAGAAGATCTCCTGGCAGCCGGGCGCCTCGAGCACGCTACCGACGCCGGATTCCAGCAACTCGCGAGCTGGCCGGAGGCGGTCCTCAGGCACTCCCTGTCGCTCGGCCTGTTGTACCGCATTTCGCAGCATGATGAGGTATTCGTAGTCCTCGACGCTTTCACGGATTGCTTCCATCTGTTTTGCCGGAGTGACGGAGTGGGCATCGAGGAAGAGTGGCGTGTAGGCGGCGTTCTTCACAGCGTATTCGTTCCAGGACGAGGCGCCTCCGTTATCTCCGAACGCCCAGAAGAAGCTCCCCGTCGCGCCGATCTGCCAGCAGTGCCAGGCCTGCAGGCGGTAGTAGCTGTAGGGGTCGAGCAGTCGCGCCGGTCCCGAACAGGAATAGAGCTGCAGGGTCTTCCCCGCCTGTTGCCACTGTCGATAGAAGTCGTGAAACGACTCTGCGGCGCCCAGCCAAGCCACTCGGTTCGGGCAGATGACATCGCTTGCTTCCCATAGGGCTTGGGACGCTTTGTGTGGATCGGCATACGTGGGATCTTCCCACACAAGAACGTTTGGCTCAGCGGCATGAATGGCTCGCGACCAGGCAATGATCGGAGCAACATCGGAGTTTTCGTGCGGTTCATCGAGCAGTAACAGGGCCAACCGATCGGCGCTGACGCCACGTCCGTTCAGGTGCTTCACCCAAGCCGTAATCCACTTGCCGACGTTGGCTTCAAACGCTGGACTGCCGATTTCGGCGCCGCCCAAGGAGGTTGGGGTGTTCACAAACACATGATATCGTCGGGCATCTGGCCATTGACTCAACCACTGGTCCATCTCCTGTGTGTCGAGTTGAATCGAGCCATCATCGCGAAAAGTGACGTTGGACATGACACCGCCGGTGGCCCAGGGGGCGTTCACGAACCGCTGCTGCAGGTGTTCGAGCAATGCCCGCCGGTTCTCCTCGGTGATACCATAGCTGCCGCCACCATTGGTGTACGACCATCCGCCCAGCAGCAGTGTCGGCTGTTGGGGAAAGCGGATCGGGTAAACATGCAGGCCCAGTGGAATCTGGATAGGAGACTGATGTGGTGCTTCCAACACCAGTTGGAGCTCGTACTGCCGTGCATCTAGATTCTCCACGTGAAACGTCAGCCACAGTTGGCTCGGAATGCCGGGTCGCATTTCGAATTGCCAGGAGTCGCCATGGCGCGGGAGCAGCTCCAAAGCAGCCGCGACCGGTTGGCCTTTGCGCGTGTCGGTCCAGACGGTCTGATAGGCGGTGATGCAAGAGGCGATTGCTGTGGCAGCCGGTCCTTGCAGGCGGCAAGCGAGAGTCACCGGCGCGTTGGTGGCGTTGGCCAGGCTAACGGCGGCCGAGCGATACTCTCCGAGCATTACGTGCATGTCGATCGGTTGTCCTGACGTCTGTCGCGGGGGAGTGGCATGCAGATCGAGCGGATCCCAGGGATTCGCGGGCCAGGCGACCACCGCTTCACATCCACGCCCCTTCCAGATGCTGGCTTGAATCGCGAGCAATTCGGCGTGCGCAGCGTTCAAAGGCAATCGCGTACCGGACTCGCTGAGATTGACGCCTTCCGTTGTCAATCGACCACTGACTCGCTCAAGTCTGTCGCGAAGCTCAGCTGCCAGTGAACTGTTCTCGGTTGCCAGCTGGTCAATTGCGGCGGAAATCTGCTGACGATCAGCCGCAAGACGCCGCTGGATACCTGACGTTACCTGCAGTTCGGCAAAATGCTCTTCCGGATCCGTTGGTACGGTTGCTCCGGTCAATTCAAGTGCCGTCCACGCGTCCGGCCCTCGCAGAACTTCGACTTCGTCGACAAACCCGTAGGCTCCCGAGAGCAAGATCATCAAGCGTACATAGCGGCCGTGGGTCTGGAGACGATGAGTGATCAGGCGGCGCACCTGGTAGCCCTTGTCGGGCAAGGGTCCGTGTTCAGCCTGGTCCAAGGCAATGAGGTCGCCGGCCGTGCGAAAGGTCGTACCGTCGTCGCTTACCAGCAAGTAGATCGATTGCGGCCATTCGACACCGGCTGTGCCTGCAGCGGTTCGGAAGGAAACACCGGCGATCGGTTCCACCTGTCCCAGGTCGATGGTAATGGCGGCGTAACCGGACGCGACCCAACCGACGGTTCCCTTGTTGGTCCAGAAATAGCCGCTTGATAGTTCACCGTCAGTCAGCTGCACGGTATCGCCAGCATCATGACAGTGTTCGTAACGCGGGACGGGCGTGAGAGTATACGGCTTGCCTCGTGCGACGTTTGGCAGCTCGGACGATTCCTCCGCGGTGATGGAAAACGCCGCCGTAAGGCAGATCAGACAGCTCGCCAGAAGAAACTCTATGGAATGAGGGTGAATCATGATCGGGCCCCTGCGGTAGGGAGGGAGTGTGTGATGACCGGGAAGGGGTCAGGCTGTTTCTATTCTCGTCTACGCCACGCGCGAAGCAATGGGGGGGAGTACTCCCCGCCGCGTCATGTGCCGGTGGCACTGGCTTCGCCAGTGCTGAAGCTGCCAACGCGTCGCACTGGTCGTGCGACGGGAATAATCTTGACAATCTACCATCTGGCAACGAAAGCAAGGACGAAGTCCGAGCAATACCATCTGCCAGAGGACATGGCAGGGCAGCCGAACGCTGACGTCGCGACGCCCGACCGCGTACAGGTGGGGACATGAAAGGCCAGGAACGATTGTCCTGGTCGCAGTTATTGGATTTGTTCTTCACGCTCAGACGATGTTCCAGCGACCATCCATTTCCTTACCGCGGTTCCTCTTCCTTCATCATTGTTCTGCGGTTGGATATTTGACCTTCTGCGGCTGAATCGCCTTTGGTCTTCAAGCGTGAGATAAGTTGTCACGCCTCGAGTCTCACGCCTCACTCGAATGCCGTTGTGCTGCTTCGCAGAGCAGGTTCCAGGCCTGCTCGACGTGCTGCGACTGCGTGTTGGTCTGACCGATCGACATGCGGATGACAAACTGGTCGTTCAGTTTCGTGTGCGTCAGGTACGCTCGGCCCGTGGAATTCACGTCATCCAGGATGCGTTGGTTCGCTTCGTCGCCAGCTACGTGTCGAAACGTAATCAAGTTCAGTGGAGTGGGGGCGACACGCTCGAAGTCCGGATGCTGATCGACCCACCGGGCGAACTGCTGAGCCAGCTCTACGTGGTGACGGATCTTCTGCTGCAGTCCGTTCAGTCCGAAGTGGCGAATGACGAACCAGAGCTTGAGTGAGCGGAAGCGGCGGCCGAGTGGTACATGCCAGTCGCGATAGTCAATGACCGCTCCCGATTCGGTCGCCTTGTTCTTCAGATACTCAGGCAGCACACTGAGCGTGCGAATCAGCGCCGCCCGGTCCGCCACATAGAAACAGTCACAGTCAAAATTGGTGAACATCCACTTGTGAGGATTGAAACAGTAGCTGTCTGCCAGCTCCAGCCCGGCAAACAGCGGCTGGAACTCCGGGCAGATCGCCGCAGTGCCGTACAT
>JBGSHS010000029.1:0-5849 GCA_041752115.1 Pirellulaceae bacterium
ACCGCCTGTTCTGTCGATTTCCGCTCTTCTGATCGTTTCCGTGCCATTCTGACAGCCCTTACAAGCTGTCAGCCCTAATGCGCAAATTTCGTGCCGAACAGTATTGCTTCCCGACCCCCGCGAGCTCCGCTCGTGCGGTGAGCCAGATGGTCAGCTACCGACGCTGCCCTCTCAACCCTTCCCGACCCCCGCGAGCTCCGCTCGTGCGGTGAATCAGATGGTCAGCTACCGACGCTGCCCTCTCAACACCTCCCGACCCCCGCGAGCTCCGCTCGTGCGGTGAACCAGATGGTCAGCTACCGCGCTGCCCTCTCAACACTTCCCGACCCCCGCGAGCTCCGCTCGTGCGGTTCATCAGATGGTGAGCTACGTCTCCGCTCGCCCCCTCCTCTCTCCCCGACCCCCACGAGCTCTGCTCGTGCGGTTCATCAGATGGTGAGCTACCGCGCTGCCCGCTCACCCCACTCCGACCCCCGCGAGCTCCGCTCGTGCGGTGCATCAGATGGTGAGCTACGTCTCCGCTCGCCCCCTCCTCTCTCCCGACCCCCACGAGCTCCGCTCGTGCGTTGCATCAGATGGTGAGCTACCGCGTCGCCTCCTCAACACTCCCTCGACCCCCACGAGCTTCGCTCGTGGGTGCATCAGATGGTGAGCTACCGCGCCGCTCGTCCCCTTCCGTCCCCGACCCCCACGAGCTCCGCTCGTGGGTGAATCAGATGGTGAGCTACCGCGCGTGTGCGCGATGCATTCCTGCGGATCGCTAACCGCAAAGGGCATGCGGTGGCGCGGCTGTCGGTCAAGCTCAGTCATCTCCACGCGGCGCTGTGCTTCCAGCCGGACACGGCACCTCTGAAGATCGCGCTCTGCTATCGGAACAACTTCGCGCATTTGCTGCGACTAGGACGCGTCTGGAGCACGGGGTTCTACGTCGGCACGTTCGGCGAGCACTCGATGCAGGCGGTGAGGAATCGTATGGCGGCGCTGTAGCTCACCATCTGCTTCACCGCACGAGCGGAGCTCGCGGGGGTCGTGGAGAAAAGGGCGAGCGGCGCTGTAGCTGACCATCTGCTGCACCACACGAGCAGAGCTCGCGGGGGTTAGCTCACCATCTGCTTCACCGCATGAGCGGAGCTCGCGGGGGTCGTGGAGAAAGGGGCGAGCGGCGCTGTAGCTCACCATCTGCTGCACCGCACGAGCGGAGCTCGTGGGGGTTAGCTCACCATCTGCTTCACCGCACCAACGGAGCTCGTGGGGGTGTTGTAAAACGTATGGCTGCGCGAGCATGGCGGCCGGTCTGATCTACTGGATCCAGATGCTGATCAAAAAGCCCAGCACGATTCCCACCAGCAGTGACAGGGGGATGGAAACGGCCAGCGCAATGGGCACGGTCAGATCGCGTGATGAGGAGTAGGGATAGGTCAGGGTGGGAGGTGGTGGCTTGCGGCGCCGACGGCCCGTCCGGATGCGCAAAGTATCCTGAGCCGAACTGGCCAGTGGGTCGGTGTTCTGAGACCATTGGCTGGACCCACGACTCGATTCGGGATCGTCCGCGTCGTAGCTTCCTTCGTTGGTATCGTGCAACTGTTCGACGTCATCACCGCTGCCCGTCGGCAGCGGCGGCGGCATCCACGGACTCTTGGTCATCCGCTGCGACGGCAACGACACCGCGTCGCTCGCCCACGGTTCAAGTCGCTGGCAGACTTCAGCCGCCGACTGCATGCGAGCGGCCGGATCTTTCTCCATCATGTCCGCCACGATCTCGACGAACTCTTCACTGATTTCCGGATTGAATCGACGCGGGTGCCACGGAGTGTCTTCCAGGTGCCGCCGTGCCTTCTCACGCGTGGTACCGCCCGGGAATGGAACCTTGCCGGTCACCGCGTAGTAGAGTGTGCAGCCGAGCGAGTAAATGTCGCTGGCCGGCGTGATCTCGCGCGGAGTGCGAATCTGTTCAGGTGACAGGTAGTCGGCCGTTCCCACGATCTTACCGGCCCGCGGGTCCTCTTCGGCCAAGTGAATGAAGCCGGCCAGACCAAGGTCGGACACTTTGGCTCGCCCGTCAGGCGTCACCAGAATGTTGCCCGGCTTCACGTCGCGGTGCAGCAGGCCACGCTGGTGCGCATAGTCCAGTCCCTGAGCCGCCTGCATAATGATGTTGGCCGCCTGTTGGACGGAAAGTGGCAGTCCCTGGGTCCGAATGAGACGCCGCAGGTCCGTGCCCGGTACGAATTCAGTGACCAGATAGTACACGTTGCCGTCGTGACCGGCATCGTACGCGCGCACCAGATTCGGATGATCCAGCTGCGCCTGCGTGCGAATCTCACGCGTGAAGTTCACGATGGCTTGCGGAGTCGACTTGTTGAGCGGCAGGACCTTGACCGCCGACTCGCGTCCCATCATCTCGTGAACCGCTTTGAACACCTGTCCCATCCCACCCTGGCCGATCCAGTCGGTGATGATGTACGGGCCCAAATTCAACTTCGTGCGACCTTCCTTCAGCTGGTCCGCCTGGTACGAGGTCAGCACATCGAGCTCGACCAGCTTCGCGGCCAACTCGTCGTCGCTCACCACACGCCCGGTGGCACTTCCCGCCAGGCTGCGGATCGCCGCCTCGACACGGTCAAGCTGCTCCTGCGTGATCAGCTTGCTTGCCAAGGCCGATGTACGAAATACAGAAACTTCCGGAGGGACCAAGGTCGGGTACCTGAAGAACGGGATCCAAACTCAATCGGCAAAGCCGCCAGGGCTTTCGCAGTACATGTAGAAGATCGCGACGAGACGCCAAAGTCGAGGTGGCTTTCAACTACCTATCTAAGGTAACTCCATCGGCATTCTCGCGCCAAGAGACCGCCAGCGGATGTCCGGAATTGGCCCCAGTACACGCGTCACCATCAGCACCGTCGGCGCAATCGGCTGAACACCCCAGTCGCCGAAAGAACAGGTCAATCAGTTCCCGGCGCCAGAAAGGTCCGCCAACTGGTCGGTAACGGTGCCGAGAGAGCGATTTCCACCTGGGTTGTCGGGTGCGAAAACCTCAGCTCGCGGGCATGTAAGGCGATTCCCGCCGCAAACGGGAGCCGGCTGCCGTACTTGCGGTCGCCCAGCACCGGCACCCCACGCCCGGCCAGCTGAACGCGAATCTGATGTTTGCGACCCGTCTCTAACGTGACCTCCAGACACACCGCCTTCCGGCCCCGATCCAAGGTCCGATACGACAAAATGGCCTGCTGAGCGCCTGCCACATGAGGCTCACATAACGACACCTTCCGATGCCGCTCGTCCTTCCGCAGCCAGTCGGTCCAGGTCCCGCTCGACGGATGCGGCGGCCGTTCCACCAAAGCCCAATAGACCTTGCAGACGTCACGCTCCCGGAACTGCTCCGAGAGTCGAGCCGCCGCCTTGGACGTGCGGGCGATCAAAACAACACCCGTGACCGGAACGTCCAACCGACTGACGATCCCCAGGTACACGTTGCCCGGCTTGTCGTACTTCTGCTTAATGTACTCCTTGGCGACAACCAGCAAGCTCTCCCGATCCGACTCGACACCCATCGTCGGCAGCCCGGCCGGCTTGTTGACCGCCAGCAGGTGATTGTCCTCATACAGCACTTCCAGAGGTGGCCGTGTCACAAATCACGCTTTCTAACCAATTGAGTCGAGGGGGGTTCACTGCATAGGGTGAGCTTACCTGAGGCAGTAGGCCACGCAAAGCCGCAGGGAAAGAAGACAAAAAGATGGAATGACAAAAAGATCCGCGCTCGGCGACGGTTGCCCCAATCTTCTTGTCATTTCATCTTTTTGTCTTCCGGCATTCTTCACAGACGTGCTCGCGAAGAGCATGGGAATAGGGGCTTCCGTTCGCCACCTCCCAGCGTCTGGTTGTATGCCGGATACTTTATCTGGGGGGGCGAATGGGAAGTAGTCGGATTCGTGGGCAGGGCGGTCACGCACTGAAGTGCGTGCTACGATGCTACGGAGGTTTGTTTGACTCAGGTTAGACGCAGACTACGCTTGTACCGGGAGATGACGCTCACAACCGTCCCATAAGGGGGAGGGAGGATGATCTCGGTACGACAGTTTGAGAACCTGACGGTCGTTCGGCCGGAAACGCACAGATTGGATGAGATGATGGGCCGGCAGCTGATTGCCGCCATGCGCGACTATATCGTTCCGGGTGCGCACATCATTTTGAACCTCGAAGACGTGGTTTATATCAACAGCGAGGCGGTCGGATACATTACAACCTGCGCTCGCCGATTGAGCCATCAACATGGATCGCTGGCCGTGTGCGGATTGCAGGACGGACCGCGCGGCGTGTTTCACATCCTGCGCATCAATCGGGTGTTGCGCGGAGTCTATGCCAACGAAGAGGAAGCGGTGGCGGACAAGCCGTGACCGAGCGAAATCCCTCATTCGATCGACAGAGTGATCGACCGGGTGAAGAGTTGTTTCGCACGGAGACACAGAGACATGGAGATGTGATCGAGCGGGCGGCAACACGGGTAGTGGATTCAGTGCTCGCGAGGCCGCCGCGTGAAAGGAGTCGCTATGTTCGGTTCGGCGACTGCCCGAATTCTGCCAACATCTGGCCCAAGAGCTCCATGGGGAGTCCGACCACGTTCGATTCACTTCCTTCCAGTACGTGGATCCAGGGCAGGCCATCCTGATATCCGAATGCCCCGGCCTTTCCTTCCCACGCGTCCGAGGCCAGATACTCTTCGAGCTGCTGGTCCGAGACGTGGTCCATGCGCAGGCGAGTGACGGCCAACGCCACACGCTGTTCGTTTTCCGGGCGAGTCCAGATGCAGAGCCCGCTCAGGACAAAATGTTCTCGGCCGCGCAACAGTTGCAGCATCTGCCGAGCGTGGTTCAGGTCGGCCGGTTTGCCGAGTATCTGGCCGAGGCATTGGGCGACGGTATCGCAGCCGATCACAATGGCGTTGTCCAGACGCTGTGCCACATCGGCCGCTTTCTGGCGTGCGAGCCGCACGACAAGTTCGGGTGGCGATTCGCCGCTGCACACACCGCATTCCGCGCTGTCGGCAGGCGGAATCACGTCAAACGGATAGCCGGCGGCGGTGAGCAGTTCGCGTCGTCGCGGCGACTGACTGGCCAGGACGAGTGGTTTCGTGATGGTGCTTCGCATCCGCAGCTCTCCAATACCCTTCGCCCCGTGATGTGAGCCCTTAACCCAATGACGAACGGAGGCTCGGCGGGTCCGTAGTCGACGTGCCAAAACTTGGCTCGTCATTCGTCATTTCCTTGGTCATTGGGTATTTCGTCATTCGTCATTCCCTTGGTCATTCGTCATTGTTTCAGTATTGTCTCTGAGTTGGCGCAACAAAAAACCCTGGTGCTATTCGCACCAGGGTTTTGAGATGTAAACAAACCCGGCGATACCTACTTTCACGCTTTTGGCACTATCATCGGCTCGGAAAGCTTAACTACTGTGTTCGGGATGGGAACAGGTGTGGCCTTTCCGATATGGTCACCGGGAAGAAGCGAGGGGAGCGGTTAAGCTCCACCGCGCTTGGTGGTTGTTCAGGTAGCAGGCAGAGCGAGCGGGATCGGCATCGATCCAGCTCTGCTCGAGCGCACATACATCGGAGAGTGTTGAATAAATGTGGCCAAGCTTTCGTCCATTAGTACCAGTTAGCTGAACACATTACTGTGCTTACACATCTGGCCTATCAACCTGGTAGTCTTCCAGGGGACTGTCCCCGCAATGCGGGTTACGAAACCTACTCTTGGAGAGGGCTTCACGCTTAGATGCGTTCAGCGTTTATCCTTTCCGTCGTTAGCTATCCAGCCATGCCGCGAGCGCGACAACTGGTACACCAGAGCTACGTC
>JBGSHS010000030.1:0-12246 GCA_041752115.1 Pirellulaceae bacterium
CAGCAGATAGACCAGCAGCGAGACAGCGGCCACACCGGCCAGCACGCCGGCCGACCAGACTGTGCGGCGAGCCACCTGCAGCTCCTGTTCGCGCTGGGATATCACTTCCGCAGCACTGTCTTGACCACGAGCACGGCCCCCCAGTCGGCTGAAATGGGCAACCTCCGCCGGTTCCGCCTGCTCATCGAACTGGTAGATCGTGACATCATGCTTCGCGCGGAGCTCCTTGAGTAGTTCGCCACGACGCAACTCCTGCACCACCTGTTCCATCCGGCTGGCAGTTGGCGAGCCGGTGCCGCCCGTCGCGTCCTTCAATCCCATGCTCTGGCTGGTGTCGACCAGGACGGCGGCACGCGAGGGCTTGGTCTCTTCTTCCTGCGTGCGTTTCTCCAGGTCCAGGAAGAAGAAGAGGATGCCGCCAAACGCGAACAGTCGCAGCAGCACGAGGGACCAGCGAAGGCCTCGACTCAGCTCGACGCAGTCGATCCAGTACATCACGACGACATAGGTGATGATCGCGGCACCTACCGAGATCAACAGCATCCAATGCCACCATTCGGACATGGCTTGCAGTCGTGCGAATCGAAACAGTGTCTGGCTGGCCGTCTCGGCCAGCACGCACCATGCAGGTGTCAACTTCGTGCTCCTCCCGCCGCAGTTGAGGGACGTGAGACGCCCTTGCCTTGCTCTCGTGAACTGTGTGATTCGGCACTGAGTGCCCCCGCATCGTTCGACCAGGACTGCAGATCGGCCGGCGAGTGGGCCCATCGAGCGTCCTCGGCCTGACGCAGGCGTGCCACGCTGTCGCTGAGTGTCCGCCGCGCTTCGGACGCAGTGCCGGAGCGGCGCGAGGGATGGTAGCTGGCCATATACGCCAGGATCTGTTCGCCCAGGAGGAGTGCGACCAGGAAGCACATTAAGAGCAGACTCTGATTGAACCCGGCCTGTTCGATGGCCGCCGTCTCGTACTGATCGGCGTACCCGATATCGACTGAAACGGGATCCAGTTTAGCTACGATATCGGCGGTCGCTGGCTGCGCCAGATCTCCTTCCTGCGGAGACACATTCACGGCGAATCGATCGGCCTGAACCGTTCCGTCGATGCGATTGAGCCACATCTCGTAAACACCGCTCCGATCGGTCTGGCGAGCAGGAATCGAGGCGAGCATGAACCGGGCATCGTTAGTTTCTTTCGTAGCCGAACGCTCGATCACCAGCGGCTCGGCAGGATCGTCGCCCGGTGCAAACACCCGCACGTCCTGCCGAAACTTCTCGCCGTCCAGACGTACGGTCAACGAGCTGGCCACCGTGTGATCGACCGTGATCCGTTGTGCCGATCCCAGATAGGATTGCAGTCGCAGGGCCACGATCACTCCGGGGCCCAAGGCAATGTCGTTCCAGTACGGCGCATAGGTTGTCGTGAAGACAATTACGCGTCCCTTATCCAGCCGCTTTTCCACAGCCAAGGGAGCTCGATTGCGCAGGCGGGCGAGCACCTGAACGTTGTCCGCCGCACTGGCCGCCCAATCGCTCGGAGGCCGCAGGTATCGCTCGATATGCATCATTCGGATGATCGGATTCTGGCCCTGTACCAGCTCGCGGAAGACCGGATGGTCGGCCGCCAGAACTTCCACGTCGGGCGCGTTTTCGAGGGGATCGGAGTCGAGCAGATCGTCGCGTTCCAGCGGCAAGGGCATCAGCCCCGCTCCAGCGCGGTAAAGCTGTTCGTTGTAGAAGCTGAGGTTGACCTGTGGACCGGCGAAGATCGCCAGCCCGCCACCCTCACGCACGTACTGCTCCAGACTCGACAGGGCCCGATCGTCCAGCCGGTCGACGTCCAGCAGGTAGATGGCGCTGTAACGCCGCAGCGATTCGACGGTGGCGTCGCGCAGGAATGCCGCCGTCTGGATGTCCGGATGAATGCCGGTCCGCGCCCGTTGCCCCGGCTCAAAAATCGACTGCAGGTAAAACGCGTTCCGCTGATTGGGGTCACCGTCGATCACCAAGGCCGTTTCCCGATCGGGAAACTCGACCACACACCAACGCCGGTTGTCGGCCGCTACCGTATCCTCGGGGAGAATCGCTTCGACCACGTGTTTGCCCGGCTCAGGGAAAAACACTTGGACCCGCTGCGTGACCGTCTCCCCCGGCTCAATGCGCTGAATTTGCAGGCTCGGTGTCTCATCGACACGCCCGACCGGTCGGTCCTCGGCCCGTTGACCCATCGCATTATCTGCGTAGAAGTAGGTGCGGACCTTGAGCTGAACGTTCTCAGCGGCAGTCGTACCGTAGTTGGTGACATCGACATTCATGAACAGCGGCACGCCCGAGGCGCGCGTCTCTTCAGTCGGCTTCAGCTCGGTGACGGCCAGATTGGAACGCTGGTTCCGGACGCAACTGACCAGGTGGATCCGCGCGTTCTGCTTCTCCAGGTCGCTCAGCAGCTGACGTGTTTCGGTCGGGTTGTCCCAGTCCCGACGGCGAAAATCGGACACCAGGTAGACAATCCGATTCTCATCGCCGTTCTGCCCCATGAGCTGGTTGACCACTTCCAACGCCGCTTGCGGACCGACCGGCAGCTGAGTGGGGTGAATCGACCTGCCGAGTTCCTCCAGCCGCAGTGCGAATCGGGAATCGACTTCGTCGCCGCTGATGTCCGCGACCCGAGGGACGTCCTGGGCATCGGATTCGGCGCCGGCCGCTGCTGCTGCTGTCGAGTAACGGACGAGCGTGAAACGCTGGCGAAGTTCCTGCCTGGCCGCCTCCGCGGCGAGTTGGCGTGTAAACTTCAGGGCTCGGTCAAAAGCGTCCACCCCCCCTTCCCGGTCAGTCATCGACATGCTGTCGTCGATCAGTACGTAATGATGAGTCATGGTGCTGCCAAACAGCCCCTCGTAACGCCGCTGCGTGACCAGCTGGGCCAGCATGGCTACGACCAGGGCGATGGCGGCCATCCGGGCGAGCAACAGCAGCAGCTGTCTGAGCCAGACCCACTTGCGGTGTTTCTTGTAGCTCTGCAGCAGGAACTCCATGGCTGCCCACTGTACGCGACGGTGCCGCATCATGTTGATCAAATGGATCAACAGCGGCATCAGCGCCAGGAAGAAACCAACCGTGAGTGCGGGATATAGGAATTGCATGAATGCTGTTCGCTCGTCATTCGTTATTTCAGCGGATTCTACGCCCGTCGGTGCATGCTGAGCCGCCGGCTGAGGAACGTTGCGAGGGCGGCGTCCAGTGGCTGACTGGTCCGAATCAAGGCATAGTCCACGGCATTTTGCGCACACTGGCGGCGCACTTCATCCAGGAACGCATTGACCGCTTCCAGGTACCCGTCGCGGAGCGCTCGCGGATTGCAGTTCAGGAAGTCGACCGTCTCCAGCCCTTCGAAGCGGGTCGGCCCGGCGAAGGGAAAATCGAGTTCATCATCGTCCATCACGTGGAGCACCAGCAGGTCGTGGCCCCGTTGCCGCAACAGCCGCAGACCGCGGATGATTCCGGCCGGTTCAGCCAGCAGATCGGAGATCACGACCATCATGCCGCGACGCGGCGTGCTCTCGGCCACGCCCCTGAATATCCCGTACAGGTCGGTCTTGTCGCGTGGCCGGCTGATGTCGAGCGATTCGATGACCGCCTGCAGGTGGTTACGCTTGCTGCGGGGCGGAACTTCCATCCGAATCTGTTCATCGAATGCCACGCAGCCGACCGCATCGTTCTGCTTCAGGATCAGGTAGGCCAGGCTGGCCGCGACCGTACAGGCATACTCGTATTTGCTCAGCGCGCCACTTCCGTACTGCATGCTGTGTGACACGTCGACCAGCATCGTGCAACGCAGATTCGTGTCCTCCTCGAACTGCTTGACATAGACCCGGTCCTGCCGCGCCCAGACCTTCCAGTCGACATGGCGCAGGTCGTCGCCCGGCACGTATTCCCGGTGTTGGCGGAACTCCACCGACTGTCCGAAATAGGGACTCCGATGCATCCCCGAAAGAAACCCTTCGACGATGTGTTGGGCTCGCAATTCCAGCCGGGCGATCCGCTTGATCGCTTCAGGATGCAAAAATCTTCTTGAATCGGGCATCGCTCGTCAGTTCGTCTTCCTTGGTGGGGGTGATGGCAACCAGGCGCTGCACGATCTCATCGGCCGTAACGCCTTCACTCTCCGCGGCAAAGTTGACCACCATGCGGTGCCTCAGCACCGGCTTGGCCAACGCTTCAATATCGTCGGTCGAGACGTGCGTGCGGCCGCTCAACAACGCCCGCGCTTTGCCGCCCAGGATCAGGAACTGGACCGCGCGCGGACCGGCACCCCAGGACACCATGTCCTGCACGAAGTCCGGAGTCCCCGGCCGTCCGACACGCGTCTGCCGCACTAACGACAAAGCGTATCGGATCACGTGATCCGTCACCGGTACTTCGCGTACCGTACGCTGTAACTCCAGGATCTCCTCCGCCGTCAGAACCGGCTGGATCGTGTCAGTTTGCAGAGCGGTCGTCCGACGCGCAATTTCAAACTCCTCGTCAAAACTCGGATAGTCCACGTAGACTTTGAACATGAACCGGTCCTGCTGAGCTTCTGGCAGCGGATACGTCCCTTCCTGCTCGATCGGGTTCTGCGTGGCCAGCACAAAGAACGGGTCGGCGAGCGGATGTCGAACACGCCCCACCGTCACCTGCCGCTCCTGCATCGCCTCCAATAAGGCCGCCTGCGTCTTGGGAGGTGTGCGGTTGATTTCGTCAGCCAGAATGGTGTGCGAGAAAAGTGGGCCCTCCAGGAACCGTCGCTCGCGCGCTCCCGTGCTCCGATTCTCCTCGATGATCTCGGTGCCGGTGATGTCGGCAGGCATCAAATCGGGTGTGAACTGAATGCGACTGAACGACAGATTGAGCGTCCGCGACAAGGTGCTGATCATCAAGGTCTTGGCCAGCCCCGGCACGCCCTCCAACAGGCAATGTCCGCGACTGAACAGACATATCAACAACTCGTCAATCACGTGACTCTGTCCCACAATCACCTGGGACAGCTGGCCTCGAATCTTCTCGCGGGCCTCGCCCAGTTTGCGGATGGCGGATGAGTCCAGATGACCGCCATGGGATGCGTGACTCGACATGCAGGGTTCCTCGTGCTGATCAACTCGTCGTTCGTGGCAAGGCCGCTCGCGGCGTCCTTCTCGTCAATCCCCCATCGCTCCAATCCTCATTCTCCCGGCGACCCGCAGCCCCACCCGGGCTCGCAGTCCCCGCTGCCGCTCATCCCGCCCACACGGTTCCCGCGACCACCAGCCAACCAGGCCGTCGATCGTTCGTGTACCGATCCATGATCCGTCAAACCGACCGCCACGATCGGTCTGGTGACCGGCCCACGCGTTCGATTTCCCGATCTGCACAGGGCGAAGCCCCAGCAGGCGCTGCTCTGCCTCACCCCGGCAGACATGTTGCACCGGAGTCTGGTTCCGACGGTCCGCCGGAACCCCGCCTTCCCCGCGGTTGATCGCCAGGGCCAGCGCCGGGACGTGTGGCCAGCAATCCTGTGGCCAGGGGGGGGTATTTCCCGGACCAGTCGCTCCTTCCAAGTTACTCAAAGATAGGTCTGCCGATAAGGATCCGCGCTGTTTCAGCCGCCGAATGTGGGATCTCCCAGCGGCTCGGTTGCCACGCGTGAACGCCGTACCCGAGTGACCCCATTTGGGCTTGGGCCGGATCGACCGTGGCAGGCCGCTTCGTCGCTCGTCACTCTCAGTACGCAGCGAGGTCTCCTTGGGGCTGATGGATCTGACGTCGGTATCGGTCGTGTCGAGGTTTCCGGCGGGACCGCCCCTGTCCAGGTGGGGTCACGGCAATCGGTGGTATTACTCTTTCTCTTTATCCGGCGGTGGTGGCACGGCTTTCTCCGGTTCCTTCTTTTCAGCCGCAGGTTCCTGAGGTGCTGGTTTGTCTGGTGCTGGTTTGTCTGGTGCTGGGGCTGGTGGCAGCGGAGCGGGAGCAGCCTGCTTGTCGGCCGGCTGCTTGGCCTGGGCTTCCTGCTTGGCCGCTTCCGCCTGTTGTTTTTCGGTGAGTGCCTGCAGGATCGCGTTGGCGATCTTGCCCACATTCTTCATGGCGCTATCGTCATCGCTGACGTCGGGTGCCTTGATCTGGACCGGTGTACCCGGTTCCGTTGGTTCATCGGTGAACTTGAGATGGAAGATTTTGGAGTTGGTCTTGATCGAGACGGTTTGGTTTTCGGGATCGGCTTCCACGCCATATGCCCGGATCATGGCGAGCCCGTCATTGGCGAACAGCTGCCGGCCATCTCGTTTGTCGATGCACAGCACGGACGCCTGAAAGGTCGTGCTCCGCGAACTGCCTGAGGTCTGGGTCTGGGTGTGGCGGAAGAAGACCAGCGTGGGAGCTTCCAGGGCCTGGTCCAGAGGCAGGTTGTACTGGCGGATTTCCGCGGCAACCGGCCACATCAACTTGCCGGTCTGTCGGTCGATCGCGTAGACACGGCCGTTGATTTCCGGGCACTGGTCTGTGCCGATCGAGCCGTAGAGCCGCAAACGATTGGAGGGACTGTCGGGACTCGGGTCGCTGGCCACGACGATGTACTGATCGTGCGAGGCGAGCACATAGAGTCGATTGAGGTCGGTTTGTGGTTCCAGTTGAGCGGATACCAGTTCCTTTCCGTCAGCCAGATTGAGAATCACGAACTCACCGGTCGGTTCGAGCACGGCAATTTCGCTGCGGGTCGGCTGCCAGCACTGAGCATCATCGGTGAACTCGCGACTCCACAGGTCGGTCTGCGTCCAGGCGTCGAACCACCGCATGGTGAGTTTCTTCCGGTCGGCGCGGCAGGAGAGCACCAGGCGGCCGGCTGTGAACCAGCGTTCGGCCAGGGCTCCGACGTCCCGCTTGCCGAGCAGCGCACCATCGGCGGCGTTCAACACCGTCGCTTCGGTCGCGTTCGGTCCGATCACGAACAGATACTCATCGTCACCAAAGATGTCGGAGCCCGGTTCGAGGCCGCTGCGGACCCAGATCGTATCGCCGGTGAGAGGATTGGCGCAGGTGAGTTCCTGCATCTTCTGGAACACCACGCCGTGTTCGACGATCGGTCCGGCAATGCCGATCACTCCGAGCCGCCCTTCGGCCGGGATATAACGCGGCGGACCCCACTTGCGATTGACCGTGTTGGACATCAGCTGGCGAGTGCGGCCGGCAGTCAACATCATGCTGTTGGACAGGTCGTTACGCCATAACACGACATCGCCCTGCTGGTCGCCGCTGCGGAGCGTGTCGATGGCCATGACTTCAAAGCCGACGTTCAAGATCAACAGGTGCCCGCGGGCGGCTGCCCGCCCTGCCGTGGCATTGGTCGTGACAAATCGATTGGAATCACCCAGCAGGACCGTCTGCACGACGTTCCCGTACGCGTTGGCGATCATCACGCAGTTCTGGTTGGGGTTGTGCACCAGAGAATAGTCGGTGGGGAATGTCCCGGTGATCTCACTCAAATCAATCGGGAACAGACGCAGGTAGCTGTTGAAGCTGCCTTTCGGTTCCTCCCTCACCTGACACTTGCCCTTGAGCCAGGCTGTCGGCTCGCGCAGGACGTCCTTCAACGGTTGATTCTCCAAGGCCTCGTCTGCTATCGCCTGGCCAGTGCGGCCGCTCAGCGTCGCCAGTTCGCCCCATTGGCTGCTGAGCTGTTGGTAGCAGGAAGCCGCTTCCTGCCACTTGTCCTGCTTAACCAGCATCGCGGCGAGCATTTCGGTGGCCGTGGCTGCCATGACCGGATCGTCGGACTGCTGCAGTGCGATCAGCTGGATCTCGGCCGCCAGCAGTTGACCTCGTTCCAGTAACGACTCCGCCAGCTTGACACGCGCGGCGACGGCGAGCGGATGATCGCCGAAATGCTCCACGAACTCCTTCAGCCGTCCGGACGACTGGCTGGCGAGCACCTCGTCATAATGCCCGCGAATCAACGTATCGAGCCGCTCGCGGGTGGCTGCGTCGGCGTGCGCAAAGATCTCCTGCAACTGGACGCGAAGCCAGCGATCCTGGTCGACTTTCAACTGGTTGTCGATCCGCACCATCCGCGCGTCGTTCCCTTCCGAGCCCAAGGCGATGGACGAGTCCATGGTGGCGAGCCGGATGAAGTACTCCGTGGCCCTCGACAGGTCACCCTGTTTCTTCAGACCCAGGGCCATCCAGCGGCAGTACTCCGCCTGTTCGCCCGGTTGATCGATCAAGCCTTCCAGTTCCTCAGCATGCGCCCGATTGCTGGCGAAGTCGTCGCGCAAAGCGGCCAACAGCGATTGAACCAGCGAGGCTCGGATCGAATCATCTTCCGGATTGAGCTGATAAGCACGCTGAAAGATCTGCAACGCCTCGCTGTGCTTCCCATCGTGCAGCAGCAGTTCGGCCTGACGCGCCAGGGCCCATTGATCGTTTGCGTTGGCGGCGAGCCGGTCCGCCACGACTGTCCGCAGCGGTTCCGTCTGATAGTAGGCTGACAAGTAGTCGACATTCAGCGACACTACCTGATCTTTGTAGGCCACCAGGTTACCCAGCGTCATGTCGGTGGCGATGTCTTCCAGAATGTCGCCGGTCGCAGCGTCGATCTTGATCAGTCGGTTGGCTGTCGTCGGCAGATAGTACTGCTGGCCGCTGACCATGCCACGACCGCTCGGAACACCCTCCGTCAACGGACGATTCCAGACCAGGTGACCGTCCCGCATATCGATCGCTCGCACATTGTCCTTGCCGACCATCAGAGCGTGGTTCCCCACAATGCCACCGGCATAGAGCATGTCCTCACGCTGCTTCGGTTCCCACGCCGGCTGGCCCGTGATCAAGTCGAGGCAGAAGAGCTGGTCCGATTCGACGGGAGTGACCAGCACTCGGCCGTCGGCAATCGTCACGGTGGCGTCCGCCCACCGCTCGCCGATCTCCTTCTGGGCGTAGCGGAAGCCCCCCATGCTCATGCGGGCTGCCGTATTGTCGGCCTGAGGGTACTGGTACCCCCAGAGTAGCGACCGCGTGGAAATATCGACCGCCACCACCGCTCCGCAGGAAGTGGGGCAGATCAAGACGCCATCGGAAAACGACGGTGATGCTCCCGCCGACCGACGACCAGGATCTAACGCGATGTCACGGGCATCGACGTGCGCCAACTGCTGAGACCATTGCAGAGACCCCGTCTCCGCGTCGAGCACGACCAGTCGGATCTCCCCGTTGAGCTCTGCCAGCACGTACAGCTGTCCCATCAGTGGCAGCGGCGGACCGAGAAAGAACGCGCCGGCCAGCTGCGGTTCGTCCGTCCCGTCTTCGTCCCCGACAATCCACCGCAACTTCCCCTCCGTGCGGATCTCCAGCGCCACCAGCTTGTTGGACTCCATCATCCCTTCTTCGTTCGGCCGCTGGATTCCAAACTGCTGCACAAGGACTGATGGTTGAGGCGAGCTGGATGCCAGCCCCCACAACACAAAGACCTGACGGCCGTCGCTGCTGATCTGCCCGTACGGCGCGTCGTCCCACATCCGCTGGCTCAGCACCAACCCCTCCGGGTTGAGCGAACGCAGTTGGGGCCGAATCCGGTCTCCTTGCAGCGTTTCCTCGTCCGGCGCTTCGAACCATGGAAAATTCCAGATACGCTTGCCCGTCTCAAAGTCGATGCCCATCATACTGCGCGGCGTACGCATGAGGATCACATCGGCCACCGCCAGCGGATTGACCGACGGAATCGCCGGCACACCACGCTCCTGAAACTGCTTGCGACCCTGCCGTATCAGTTCCTCGTCCGTCGGATGATTTGCCGTCTGCACACGCCAGCGCGCGTTGAGCAACGGAGTCCCCCCGGCACTCTCGGCATTGCGCGATGGATCGCCACGGTACATCACCCACTCCATCGCCTCCCCGGCTCCACCCGCAAACTCGGGCCCGATGACCGTCACCAGCCAACGAAGCAGTCGATCCGTCTCATCCGACACCCCACCCACCCCGGTGTCCACCACAGCCAACGCCGGATCGGCCGCGTCAAATAGTGACACAACCGTGTCACCAACACGCAACTGAGATCCCGGAGCTCGATTGCGCAGCCCGTCCAGCGTCTCGCGCGCACGATCGGGCATGTCGGCCAGTAGCCAGCAGGTGGCCAGCAGCAGCGACAGCTCAGGATCGTAACGCTTCAAAGCACTCTCACTCCCCTGCAGTCGCTGCAGACAGAGCGCGGCGGCCAAAGGTCGACCCTGATCCAGGTTGTAGCGACCGATCAACATGGTCGCTTCGTATCCCGCCTGCGTGTGGAAGTACCGACGAGTCACTTCGATTAACTGCGGAATGTCACGACCCTTGAGCGCTGTGTCAAGCAACTGGCGGGCGTCAGCGCCGAACTTCAACTCGTACAGATCACGCCCCTGTGGCGGCATCTCCCCCAACAGCCGCTGCGCTTCTGTCTTCAAACTGACCTGAGTCCCCAGCTGCGTGGCCCCATGCATGAAGTAGTCCTGCTCGACGCCAGAGCTCTGACTCTCCGACCCTAAGTCCGGCGACGCCAACAGCTGACCTAACAAATCCACCGCATCAGCGTACTGCTGTTCGTCCAGCGCCCGCCGAGCACGCGCCAGCTGCTGCCGCAAACTCCGTGGAGCCGGCAGGAAGATGTTGGTCACGTCCTCCTCACTCTCGGCATCCACTCCCCGCGGCTCGTCACCCGTCACGCTCACCGGCGACAGGATCACGCTAGACACCAACAGAATCACTAGAAGGGGGGGGGACAGCAAGTCTCGATAGGTTCGCGTCATGTTCTCAGCTCTCACCAAGGCACTATGCCCTTCCTAGCTTCATGCAGAGCCGCATCCGGACCACCTGGGACAGGACCTTCGAGGAAGCGACTAGAAATAGCGTAACTCCAGATTTCTTAATATCTTATAGTGCTCATTGGGGATCGGCAACTTAATCGACCCTCCGGCGCTTGTTGCAGCGGCTGTGCCGAGCACGCCGCAGTAACCGACAAATCACGTACGAACGTTCCTGTCCGGTCCTGAAACAACAAACGCCTGCGAATAGCTAATCCCTTGCTTCGCAGTAACTTGTGCCCTGTTCCCCCGGTACTCCCGGCCGGGGACGCGAGGGCTGTGCGCGCATCGTGAATCGGCCTTGCACTGGCACGGAGCTGACGAGCGACGTCCTCTGTCTCACCCGAAATCCTGCCGGCCCGTGTGAGGAATCGCCGCCCGATGACTCAGCCGCAGGGGAGCTGTCGATTTCCGTGAGGGCGGGCGTCCCCATTTCGCGATTCTCCTGTTAGAGAGCGGCGGGCGTCTAGGGGAAGGAACGTGCAGTGGGCGAGTCGACTTCGGCCAATATGGATGGCGGCTGGAAGCAGCTGATCGAGGACTATCTGGAGGAGTTCTTCCGGTTCTTCTTTCCCCAGGTGCATGCGGGGATCGACTTCCTTGCGGGGTACCGGTACCTGGACAAGGAACTGGCTCAGATCCTGTTCGGCCCCTCCTCGGCTCGCCGGGAGGTGGACAAGCTGCTGCAGGTCCAGTGGCGCGATGGCCGCGACGAGCTGATCCTGCTGCACGTGGAGGTGCAGGGGCAGGCGGAAGCGGAGTTCGCCGCCCGCATGTGCCAGTATCATCATCGGATCTGGCCCTGACGGGATTGAAATCAATCATCCTGCTCCTGCTCCTGCTCCTGCTCCTGCTCGTGCTCCTGCTCGTGCTCGTGCTCGTAATCGTGCTCGTAATCGTGCTCCTGCTCGTGCTCGTAATCGAAAGGTGTAACGATGACGGATCCGTTCTTCGATCACGACAAGCTGGACGTTGACCACTTGGCTGTCGAGTACGTCGCGGAGTCCTTTGTGATGGCGAAGAGGCTTTCTGGTCTTCACCGTCACGCGCGCGATCAAGGGTGACGTGCGGCACAGTCGATCCCACTCCACATCGCCGAAGGAAAGGGGAAACGCAGCCTGAAGGATCGCGCGAGGTTTTTCGACATTTCCCGCGGTTCAGCACTGGAGTGCGCGGCGATTCAGGATGTGCTCGTCGTTTCCGGCGGGATCGCGTGGATGAGTCCGCGGCATGGTATGATCCGAACATCGATTACGATTACGAGCACGAGCACGGAAAGCGCCGGGATAAACCGGCTTGGAGTTGAGAATGAAAGAGTCTTACAGCGAAGTCCTAGCCAGATACGCTGGCCCTGAGTCGTACGCTGGTGACGGCAACGTCACGGGTGTGGCAACGGCAGGGGTACACC
>JBGSHS010000031.1:0-18303 GCA_041752115.1 Pirellulaceae bacterium
TCACCGGCACCGCGACGGGTCCGGCTTGTACCAACTCGACCAGCGCTCGACGACGCTGCCCCGGATCGGTGGCTGAGAGCTGATCGACCAGGTCGGCCAATCGTTTCTCGTCGCGCAGCCGATCACTGGCGGCCTGCATGACGGCCTCGGCCACCAGAGTCCCTTCCGGCTGCAGTGTTTCCGTCGAGGAGAGTCGCAGGAAGAAGGCTGTTCCAAAGCGTGCTTGCAGATCCGATAAGGTCGCGGCATCCGGCATGACGGCCAGGAATTGCTTCAGGTACTCCTTGGCGAACTCCGGACGATTCAGGTTCACCAGCGTTTGAATATCGTGCATCCACTGCTCAGGCGTGGACGGTTTCACCTGCATGACCAGCCGAACTAACGGATCGGTTTCGGCCGCGACTTTCCGTTCATACTCCGCTCGCTCCGCGGCCGCTTCGACCGCGGCTTTCTTTTCGGCCGGAGTCATTTCCGGCGCCGTCGGGTCCACCTCCGCGCCACGCTCGGCCGGAGGTGTCACATCCGATGGCGCGGAGCCGCCAAAAGGATCCTCCTGGGACCAACCGTGCGGGGCGCTCACCACGACCAGCGCAATCGATAGAACCAGGGTCACGGCCGCACGACAACCGTGCGTGCCAACGTTCAGCGGGATAAGGTTGGCTGCAAACTTCATGGCTTGTTTCGGTTTTCGGGGTTCAATGGAGCTGGGAAACGCGCCACGTCGCAGATCGCAGGGGTCCTGCACGTGGACACTGCTGCCCAATGGGGATAACCACTCCAAACAGATCACGCCCTCACTCTGCTCGTACGTCGCAGTTGCTGCATCGTCAGGGCTGCCCCTACCTTGTCAGCTCGACAAATCAGCTCAATACTCCTGCTCGACACGTTCACTGGCCAGCCTTTCTTTCCACTGCCGCACTTGCTGCTGGACCTGTTCGGGTCCCGTCGATCCGTAGCTGACGAACGCCGCGACCGCGCTGGATGACCCCAGCACACCATAGACTGTTTCGTCCAGTTCGGGATCCAACTGCTGAAAGGCGCTCAGCGGCAGTTCGGCCAGAGGCACTTGCCGCTGCATCGCTTCCGACACCAGCTGTCCGACGCAGTGATGGGCCCGGCGCTGGGCCATGCCGCGCCGAATCAGATACTCCATCAACGTGGTGGCATCCAGGTAGCCCAGTTCCAAACGCTGGGCAATCGACTCGCGATGGAGTCGGGCCCCAGCTACCAGCGGCTGAGCCAGCTCCAGACAGGCCTCGACCGTGTCAAACGCGTCAAACAAAGGTAGTTTGTCTTCCTGCAAGTCACGGTTGTAAGCCAAAGGCAGGCCTTTGACCAGCACAAGTAGGGTCTGCAGGGCGCCGATGACGCGCGCCGATTTGCCGCGCGTCAGTTCCAGTATGTCCGGATTCACCTTCTGCGGCATAATCGACGACCCGGTACAGAACTGAT
Source organism: Pirellulaceae bacterium (assembly GCA_041752115.1). Classification (GTDB taxonomy): domain Bacteria; phylum Planctomycetota; class Planctomycetia; order Pirellulales; family Pirellulaceae; genus JAJRVM01. The sequence goes on from JBGSHS010000031.1 coordinate 1,453, forward strand.
GAGGCAGGATCAGGAACCGAAATTCGGCCGTCGACCAGAGAATCCACTCCTCAGCCCACGTGCTCAAATGGGCCGCAATCAAGGCCAGGACAAACGTCGACTCCAGCACGAAATCCCGGTCGCTGGAGGCGTCCAGGCTGTTCGCCGCCACGGTCTCAAAGCCCAGTCGTCGAGCCACGTTGTGTCGATCGATCGGTAATGAACTGCCGGCCAGTGCGGCGCTGCCGAGTGGGCAGCTGTTGACGCGACGGCGGCAGTCGCTCAGCCGCTCCCGATCACGCTGGTATTTCTCACAATAGGCCAGCCAATAGTGGGGAGCCAGCACCGGCTGCGCTCGCTGCAGGTGTGTGTATCCCGGCAGAATCACATCCCGATCCTGCTCACAACGCCCCACAAATGCTCGCTGCAGGGCGACCAGATGTCGGTCGACGCGGTCCAGCGCATCACGGACCCAGAGTCGGGTGGCGGTACTGACCTGGTCATTGCGGCTGCGGCCGGTGTGGAGCTTGCGGCCGATATCCCCAAGGCGTTCGATCAACGCCTGCTCGATGTGCATGTGGATATCTTCCAGCTCGATGCGGATCGGGAAGCGTCCGTCGGCCAGCTCCTGCCGGATGGCCTGGAGCTCGGCGACCAGCTGCTGGCTCTCCTGTGCCGTGATCAGTCCCACGTCAGCGAGCATTTGGGAGTGGGCGATCGATCCGGTGATGTCGTGCGCATACAAGCGCCGATCGAAGCTGATGCTCTCGGTGAAGGTATCAACGCGTTGGTCGGTTGATGCTGCAAAAACGCCGGATCGAGAGGGACTCGTCACGCACTACTCGTCAATGAAAGGAGATCCAACCAGCGGGACAGCACATCGAGCGAAGATCGCCGCCATGAAGATCGCCGCCCTGCGTGCTACCCACCGCAGCCCGCAGAAGTTCTCAGCATAGTTGGTGATTGCAAGCGAGGCAATCAGCACGTGTCGGCCTGTTGGCCGTTTGCTTCAAGAAATACCTAAGTCCATGCTAAGCAGGGTGTTGTGGGCTGTCAACGCGCGGCAGCTCCCCCTGCCCACTATCTGGGCACGTCGGGCAAATCGCTGTCCTTGCCCCAGCCGTTGGGCCCATTTCGCCGGAGCCGTTTGTGCGTGCAGGCCCCAGCCGAGCAATCTGGTGGCGAGGCCTGAGGGCGGTTACCCCGATCGATGATGTTGCTCTACGATAGAGTCTGGCTGTCGCAGCGGTCACAAGGATAAGGGGATGCAGGGGACGGGATACACGGGACCACGAGGCGTCGGGAGGAGGCAGGAGTGAGGGCTGCTTTCTGCACGACAGGTTGATCCGGTGTGCGAAAGGGACCGCAGATAACAGGTCGGGCCCCTTGCGAGTTTGTTTCACGCGGTGTTAACTTTGAGGGATTTTACACCCACCACGCCATACTCCAGCCTAGCGAAGGATCCTTCGAGCGTGCCACGACGAGACGATCTCCACAAAATTCTGCTCATCGGGTCGGGGCCGATTGTGATCGGACAGGCCTGTGAATTCGACTATTCCGGAACGCAGGCCTGCAAGGCGCTGCGGGAAGAAAACTACACAGTCGTTTTGGTGAATTCCAATCCGGCGACGATCATGACCGATCCGAACACAGCCGATCGCACGTACATTGAGCCGTTGACGTGGGAGATCGTCGCGAAGGTGATTGAGCGCGAGCGACCCGACGCGCTGTTGCCGACCCTGGGAGGCCAGACGGGGCTGAACCTGGCGATGGATCTGTGGCGTCACGGGGTGTTGGAGAAGTACGGTGTCGAGATGATCGGCGCCAACGCACAGGTGATTGCCAAGGCGGAGGAACGCGACCAATTCAAGCAGGCGATGGAGAAGATCGGACTGGAGCTCTGCAATGGTCGCACGGTCCACAACATCGATGAAGCGCGGGCGGTAATCAAGGACATCGGCTTGCCGTGTGTGGTCCGACCGAGTTTTACGCTGGGAGGGTCTGGTTCTGCGGTCGCCTACAATCGGGGCGAATTTGACACGTTGGTGCGCCGCGGGCTGGATCAGAGTCCGATTACGGAAGTCCTGCTCGAGGAGTCGGTCTTGGGTTGGAAAGAGTTCGAGATGGAGGTGATGCGCGACCTGGATGACAACGTCGTGATCATCTGTTCGATCGAGAACCTCGATCCGATGGGAGTTCACACGGGCGATTCGATCACGGTGGCTCCGGCCCAGACGCTCACCGACAAGGAATACCAGCGGATGCGCGATGCCAGTCTGGCGGTGATTCGCGAGATTGGCGTCGAGACGGGGGGCTCGAACATCCAGTTTGCCATCCATCCCCAAACGGGCCGGATGGTGGTCATCGAGATGAACCCGCGTGTCAGCCGCTCCAGTGCACTGGCCTCCAAAGCGACCGGTTTTCCCATCGCCAAAATTGCCGCCAAGCTGGCCGTCGGCTATCGTCTGCACGAGCTGGCCAACGACATTACGCGGGAAACGCAAGCCTGTTTTGAGCCGACGATCGACTATGTGGTGACGAAGATCCCGCGGTTTGCGTTCGAGAAGTTCCCCGAGGCGGATGCCACCTTGACCACGCAGATGAAGAGTGTGGGAGAGACGATGGCGATCGGTCGCACGTTCAAGGAGTCGCTTCAGAAGGCGCTCCGCGGTCTCGAAGTCGGAAGCTTTGGTTTGGGGTGCGACGGCAAGGACTTGTGGGGAACCGCTCAGCAGCCGAGTCTGGATGAGATCCGCGCCAAGCTGTCGACGGCCAATGAGGACCGAATCTGGTATTTGCGTTACGCGATGAAGGCGGGGATGTCGATCGGCGAGATTAACGAGGTGACTGCCATCGATCCCTGGTTCCTCGACCAGCTGTCACAGATTGTCGAGCTGGAAGGTGAGCTGCGACAGTTCCCGCGGCTGGAAGATCTCGACACGGCGACCTTGCGTCGGGCCAAGCAGTATGGGTTTTCGGACAGGCAGCTGGCGACGATTTTCAACTCGCACGAGATGGAGGTTCGCAGTTTCCGCAAGGGGCGTGGGGTGCAGACGACGTTCAAGTCGGTCGACACCTGCGCAGCGGAGTTTGAAGCGTACACACCGTACTATTACTCCACCTATGAAGATGAGGACGAGACGCCCCCCAAGTCGCCGGACAAACGCCGGATCATGATTCTCGGCGGAGGTCCCAACCGGATCGGGCAGGGGATCGAGTTCGACTATTGCTGTTGCCATGCCAGCTTCGCGCTGCGGGAAATGGGCATCGAATCGATCATGGTCAACTCCAACCCGGAGACGGTCAGCACCGACTACGATACCAGCGATCTGCTGTTCTTTGAGCCGCTGACGACCGAAGACGTGCTGAACATCTGCGATCGCGTGCAGCCGGACGGAGTGATCGTGCAGTTTGGTGGCCAGACACCGCTGAATCTCTCGCGCGCTTTGGCGACGGCGGGAGTCCCGATCATTGGCACCAGTGTGGACACGATTGAAGCGGCGGAGGACCGCGAAAAGTTCCAGCAGCTGCTCGGGAAGCTGAATCTCAAACAGCCGGCCAACGGCATCGCGCGGAACATGACCACCGCGCGAATCGAGGCCAAGAAGATCGGGTTCCCCGCGCTGGTCCGTCCCAGCTACGTGCTGGGTGGCCGAGCGATGGAGATCTGTTACGACCAGCCCCAGTTCGAACAGTTTGTGGCGGCCGCCTTTGTGGTCGCCCAAGGTCAGCCCGTGCTGATCGACCGATTCCTGGAAGATGCCACCGAAGTGGATGTCGATGCGGTCAGTGACGGCGACGACGTGGTGGTCATGGGTGTGATGGAGCATATCGAGGAAGCGGGTGTGCATTCGGGCGATTCGGCATGTGCCATTCCTCCCTATAGCCTGCCGGGACCGGTGGTCCAGGAGATCCGCGAAGCCACGCACGCGATGGCTCGGCATCTGAAAGTCATCGGGTTGATGAACGTACAGTTCGCAGTCAAGAAGGAAGAAGGACGCCTGAACGTGTACGTGCTGGAGGTGAATCCGCGAGCCAGTCGCACGGTGCCGTTCGTGGCCAAGGCGACCGGAGTCCCGGTGGCCAAAATTGCGGCCAAAGTCATGGCCGGCAAGAAGCTGGTCGAACTGGGCGTCACGAGCGAGCCGATTCCAGCCCATGTTTCGGTCAAGGAAAGCGTCTTTCCGTTCCGGAAATTCGTCGGTGTCGATATTGTCTTGGGGCCGGAAATGCGCAGCACCGGCGAAGTGATGGGAGTGAGTGAGCGATTCTCCATCGCGTTTGCCAAAGGGCAGCTGGCGGCCGGTGTGGTATTGCCCGACAAAGGCAAGATCTTTCTCAGCGTCTCCGTGCGGCACAAAGATCACGTTGTCCGGCTGGCTCGCCGCCTGGCAAACCTCGGTTTCGAGCTGCTGGCTACCGAAGGAACCGCGCGCCGACTGGGAGAAGCCGGAATCGAGGTGCAGCGTGTCAAGAAGATTGCTGAAGGGCACCCGAATTTGATCGACTATATGATCGATGGTGAGATTGCGCTGGTGATGAATACCCCCAGCGGCAAAGGAGCACGTACGGATGAGGGACGCATCCGTGCCGCCGCCGTGCAGCATGGAGTGCCTTGTATCACCACGATTCAGGCGGCGGAGGCGGCCGTCGTGGCCATGGAAGCGCTCCGCGAGGAAGAGATGGCCGTCGAAGCTTTGCAGGACCGATTCCGCACCTGAGCAGCGTGTTCTGAACTGGGCAGAACCCGTCGCTCAGCAGCACAACCGATCACCGAAGATCCGACCGGGATCGGCGACATTTGCCCTTAGTAATCGCTTCCTGGAAAAGGAGCCGTAACGATGCACCGCCGTGATTTTCACCGTCAAGCGGCTGCCGCGGCGCTGGCTGCTGGCGGATTCAGCTTCTCCACCCTGTCCAGCTTGGCCTGGTCCCGGTCTCCTGCCGATCAGGGGGATGCCCCCTTGCCGATCATCGACACGCACCAGCATCTGTGGGACCTGGACAAACAGAACGTTCCGTGGCTGCGGAACGCCTCGGACGTGCTCCGCCAATCGTATCGAACGAAGGACTATCTTGCAGCCACGGCGGGACTCAACGTCGTCAAAACCGTCTATATGGAAATCGACGTCGCTCCGGAAGATCAAGTGGCTGAAGTAGAACTCGTCACCCAACTGTGTAAGAGCCCGGATCATCCCACCGTGGCCGCTGTGATCGGTGGCCGACCAAGCCTCGATTCTTTTGATCAGTACGCCCGCACCATGGCCCAGAATCCGTATGTGACAGGGGTCCGCCAGGTGCTGCATGGGGCGACTCCGGCAGGCTACTGTCTGAGCGATCCGTTTGTCCGCAGCATGCAACTGCTCGGCGAACTGGGGCTCAGCTTCGACCTGTGCCTCCGCCCCGGCGAATTGCAGGACGCCGTGACGCTGGTCAAACAGTGCCGTAACACGCGCTTCATTGTAGATCATTGCGGTAACGCCGATGTGAAAGCCTTCCTTCCCGCCTCGCGGCGACCGGAGGGATCGCCCAGTCATGATCCGGACAAGTGGCGTCGCGCCATGAGTGAGCTGGGACAGCAACCACACCTGTCGTGCAAGATCAGCGGCATCGTCGCGAGTGTGCCCAAGTCGGGTTGGGGAGCCGACGATCTGGCACCCATCATCAACCACTGCCTGCAGGCTTTTGGACCCGATCGTGTGGTGTTCGGCGGCGATTGGCCCGTCTGCCGACTGGGTGCGGAATTGGCCCAGTGGATCCAAGCGCTCAAACAAGTGATTCACGAGCGTCCGTTGGCGGAGCAACAGAAGCTGCTGCACGACAACGCGCTGCGCGTCTACCGGCTCTCGGCTTAATGCCAAGTTGCAGGTACTTCTGCTCTTTTTGCTCGTGCTGGCCGGTCTCTTCTTCTTCGCGTCTTTGCGTCTTTGCGTGAGACCTTTCGCGCTCACGCAAAGGCGCAAAGGCGCGAAGGAAGGGAGATGCAGCCAGGAGTCTAGCCAGCGCTTTCTCCGGCGAGCGACCCGCTGCTAGCACTCTGCATCGTGCGATCTGGGGGTCCAGAAGCGGATTTGGTCTTTTCGGCCGAAAGCAGACGGCCGAAAGCAGACACCCTGCGGCTGGAGTCGTCTGAACCGCAGAATATCCAACACCAAATGCCCAATGACCAAGGGAAGAAGCAAGCGGTGCCAGCAACGGATACCTCTTGGCGGGAGTCTCAGCGCGGCGCAGCAACCCATTGTGGCATTCTCGCATTGTGGCATTGTCGCGTTCCCTATTCCCACACCACTTCGCGACGGCCTGTCCCTGTCTGCAGCAGCACATCGCGTCGATGGCACGCACCCGCGCTGGCGGGCGCTGGCGATCTGGTAATCCGCTCTTGACCCATGCTGCAGGGGGCTTTATCCTGGCCCCCCGAAAATTGCGTGGCCGGGTAATGACTGCGCAAACGGTACAGCAGCATGGATGCGAGGGTTAGGTGATGACGGATTCCAAGCACAACGCGGCAGACGGCCCCGTTCCGGTTCCACTGTTGGACGTCGTAGGGGGAAATCGACCTCTGCGTGACGAGATTCTGGAGGCGCTTGCTCGAGTGATCGATTCGGGCCGGTTTCTCCATGGTCCAGATTGTCGCGCGTTGGAGGCCGAGATGGCTCGACGCTCTCAGGTACCACGGGCGGTCAGTTGTGCTTCGGGAAGTGACGCGCTGCTCTTGGCCATGATGGCGTTAGAGATTGGGCCTGGGGACGAGGTGATTGTGCCGAGCTTCACGTTCTTCGCCACGGCCAGCTGCGTTTGGCGTGTGGGAGCTCTGCCGGTCTTTGTCGATATTGATCCCGTCACCTTCAACCTGGATCCTCTGCAGGTGGAATCGGCGATCACGCGGGCCACCAAAGCGATCATCCCGGTCCATCTGTTTGGCCAATGTGCTGAAATGGACCGGATCAACGAACTGGCTGAACAAGATGACCTGTATGTGATCGAAGATGCTGCTCAATCAATTGGAGCGGCGTATCGTGGTCGGCCGGCCGGCGGATGGGGCCATGTCGGATGCTTCAGCTACTATCCGACCAAGAACCTTGGTGGGATGGGGGATGGCGGGATGCTGACCACCATCGACGAGGAACTGGCCGATCGTCTCGCCCTTTACGCAGCACATGGCATGGAACCTCGCTATTATCATCAAGTCGTCGGGATCAACAGTCGACTCGATTCGTTGCAGGCCGCCGTGTTGAACGTGAAGATGACCCAAATTGATCGCTGGAACAGTCTGCGTCAGAAACATGCCGCGCGGTACCACGAGCTCTTCTGCGATGCTGGTTTGGACAAGCGGATCGGGTTGCCGGTCGCCATGCCTGAGCAGAACCATGTCTGGAACCAATACACGATCCGAGTACCCGATGGCCAGCGCGATGCCATGCGCAGCCACCTGGCAGAAGCGCAGATCGGAAGCGAGATCTACTATCCGGTCCCGCTGCATCTGCAGGAGTGCTTTGAAACGCTTGGCTATGGCGTAGGGAGTCTGCCGGAGACGGAGCGAGCGGCTACGGAAGTGCTCAGTCTGCCGGTATTCCCGGAGCTTACCGCGAAGCACCAGGAGACGGTGGTCAAGCGGATTGCGCACTATTACATGCGCCGAGCACGATCTGCAGCGTAGCTCCCCGAGGCCGGTTGATCTCGGATCGCATCACGCCAACAGGCATCAGCGCGGGTCAGGACTCCAGCCTGGCCCGTGTCAGAATTCCTTCTTGCGAAGCGCTTTGCGCATGCTGGGAATCAGCACCGCTAAGAGCCCCAGCAGAATGCAGAGAAACACCAGCGCGTAACCGATGAGCCAATTCTTGGCCAGCACGACCGGGAAGACCGACGCTGATCCCACCTGGCCAGCTTCAACGCTCGAGGGCGCCAGCCACAGTACCAGGATAATCGCTGCCGCGACGATGGTGGAACAGGTTCTGCCAGTAATCAACCGAGTGAATTGCATGGTAGGCTCAGTACAACCGCGGGACCTCTGGGTGTCGGTAGACCAGGAGCAACGGGAACGGCTCTCCACCCTTCAGGCTGTCGGCGCGAAGATCCACTCGCTTGTCCCCTGAGCGTGTCATTGTAATCGGGACCGCCCCGTGTGCCAAATCCGCGCAGCGGGCCCCAAACCGGCTCGGCCTGCCATCGGCCGGAAGAGGGGGCGCTGAGCCGGTGGGGGAACACGCCATCGTGCCCTGAAACGGCCGGCGCGGCCCCCGGCACGGAAAAATCAGCCGCCTGGACGAGCCCCAGGCCGACAGCGTAGTCGAATCGGTGACGGACCGGATCAAAGGGCCGACACGGCAGCGTTGCGGCAAATCGGGGAACCTGATTCGAGGGAAGCACGCAGCAGCTCACGTCGACTAACGAGCCCGACCAGTTTGCCCCGACTCGTGACGGGCAGTCGGCGGATCCGATGCAGGATGAATGTGTCGGCCAGTTCGGTCAGGGTCGCTTCAGGAGAAACGGAAATCACATGCTTGGTCATGTGATCCTTCACCGGTTGCTTGCGGCTCAGCGGATCGTACGTAATGGCCAGCAGCGCGAATTCGGAGATCACTCCCAGCAGGAATCCATTACTGTCGGTGACCGGCAAACCACTGATCTTGTGCTCGAGCAAGATCTGAACTGCTTCACTGAGTGTGGCGTCGGGGTGAATCGAGATGATATCCTGCCGCATTACGTCTTTGGCCGTCAACATGCCAAGAGGTCCTCTGGTATTTGGGAGCTGCACGCCATCAACCTACCGGCCGGCTAACGAACGACGCTACTGGTCCGGAGACGGGAGCCATCTGCGACGCCTCACAGGTGCCGCAACCCAACGTTCTGTCAGGCCTGTGAGCGCAAGGTTCACATCCACCGTGAGCTGGGTTCCCGCAGGTTGATCCGCATGCTGGAAATGAATCCAGTGAGAAAACATAGCTCAGGATTTGCCGCGGCAGTCACGTGCACCCTGCCGAGGTAGGCGTTCACCTGGGAGGCTCTCGGCGCTGGTGAATGCCCCTGCCATCCGGCGAAAGCCGCACAACCGCCATTCGCCGACCAGACGGTCGGGGCAGGAGGAATCTGCGGCCATCAGGCTACTGAATCGAAGGCGAGGCGTGCACTTCCAGTCGTCGGCGAACGGCTTGCACTACCAGGGACGCTCCGTCTTGGAGCGATACTACTTCACTGTCGCCGGTGCGAAGGTCTTTCACTTGGCAGCAGAGCGTGGACAATTCCTGTTCTCCGGCAATGATCGCCACCGGGAAGCCTCGCTGGTCGGCGAACTTGAGCTGCTGACCCAACCGTTTCGGCTCGGGATAAAGCTCGACATTCAGGCCGGCGGCACGCAGTTGCCGCGCCAGTTGCAGATAAGCGGACAGCTGATGCGGATCGAAATAGGTGACCAGCACGTGCGCCGGCGTCTGAACCCGCTCGATCAACTCCAGCTCTTCCATGGCGGCCAGCAGTCGATCCAACCCCAATGAAGCTCCGATTCCCGGCAGCTGTTGTCTGGTGAACAGGCCTGCCAGGTTGTCGTACCGCCCGCCGGAACAGACACTGCCGATGGCCGGCAACGGATCGAGATACGTCTCGAATACCGTGCCGGTGTAATAGTCCAGTCCACGGGCGATGGCGACGTCGAGTTTCAGTCGTGCGGCGGAAACGCCGGCCGCCTGAACACCCGCAAAGAGCTGCCGCAGGCTCTCTACGCCAGCGAGACCGAGATCACTGCCGGCCAACAGAGTATCGAGTTGACTGAGGACCTCCTGGGTGCCGCCCGTTATCGCTCCCAGCTCCAGGACTTGAGCGGCTTGAGCAGGGGTAGCGCCGGCCTGACGCTGGATCTCGTCCATCACACTGTCCGGACCAACCTTGGCCAGTTTATCCAGAGCGCGAAGGACCGCTGTGGACTGCTCCTGCAGGCCCAGCCGCTCCAACAGACCGTTGAGCACCTGGCGATTGTTCACGTGAATGGTGAAATCGCCAAAGCCGAGTGCCACGAACAGATCGTGAATCACCAGGGCTGTCTCGATGTCGGCGACCAGGCTGGTGGTCCCAATGGTGTCGAAGTCGCACTGCATGAATTCGCGGTATCGACCCCGCTGCGTGTTTTCTCCGCGCCACACGGTGGCAATGTGATACCGCTTGAAGGGAATCCCCAGCTCTGCGGCGTGCTGCGCGGCGAAGCGGGCCAAGGGCACGGTCAGGTCGAACCGCAAGCCAACAGCTCGTCCTCCGTGATCCACGAAGTGGTAGAGCTGGCGGTCCGTCTCGTCACTGCCTTTGCCAGTGAGAATCTCCAGATACTCGAGGGCGGGCGTGTCGATCGGGCTGAATCCGTACGACCGGTAGACGCGTCGAGCCGTCTCGATCAGCTGCTCGCGCGGCATCATCGTATCCGGCAGGTAGTCGCGAAACCCTTTCAGGGTGCGCGGAGTAACCAGCGCGACTTTCTCGGCATCGGCGGCGTTTTTCTTGGGTGTATTCATGAGCGGCGAACGCACAGGCTCCTTACAAAAATGCCCGGATCGGCGCGTGAGCGAAGCGGGCATGACAGCTCAATGACCGGATATGATCTGGCAACACCTGCTGGAATGACGAATGACGAAGTACCCAATGACCAAGGCAATGACCAATTGCGAATTCCGAACCCATCTGCCGCAGAAAAATCCATCTGCCTCAGAAACCCGATCGTCGAAGCAGTTGTCCTCGGTCCCATCCGCCAGGGGCTGGGGCGCGCTATCGCAGCACCGGCAGGACGGGGGGCTGCGGACTGCGGATATCCTGCCCCGGCCTCTGCAGTACAGCTTCGGCGAATTCGTAAATCTGCTCCGGCGTCTCAAAGTAACGCTCGTACGTCCATTCGTCATCATATTCGCACGCGTCGGTCGAGTACTCGCGGCAGATCTGCGGCCGGATGTCGTAAATGCCACACAAGTAATCGTCCCGCAGGTGCTTGCACTTCGTGTGGACCAGCAGATACCACACATCGTCCTCGGAGAAAATCGTGGCCCGATCGTGGAGCAAATACCACCGGATATACTCGAAATCCTTCAGCTCGGTCGGCGTGTCGATCGGCAAGGCAAAGTAGTGGCAGCACTTGGCCGTGCAGTGGTCACAGAGCACTTCCCCGGGTCTCAAATCTTCACGAGCGATCTTCGTGCGCACAGGTATGGTCATGACGAATATCCACAAGGTAAGGGCTTGTCAACTGCTGGCATGATGCTGCTCCGCTGAAAGCAACTGGCCACGGAACGGCCAGGCCGACCGGTCAACACCCACCAACAGAATGCTGCCCAACGGGAAAGTCGCGGCTCAGCGGCAGCGTATACTTGCACGATCAGCGTATCAAACTGAACCGAAATTGACCAGTTGACACCCAGTTGACACACCGGGAGATCGGACGTGCCGCGGACCGTTACCTTGGGGACCGGCACCAGGGCAGACCGTCAGCCAAAACGGGGCGACCTCCACCGAACCAGCACGCGAATCAGGCAGAACCATGGAAACCGTCATTACCGCCGTCGGGCCCGACAACGTCGGACTGGCTGATCCCATCGTCCATTTCGTCACGGGGCTAGGGGCCAATATTACCGAAATCCAGATGTACAACCACGATGACGAAGCCCTCTTCGCAATGCTGACACGCATCGAGCTGCCGAGTGAGAAATACGCTCAGCTCTGTCAGGCCATGGTCGAGGTAGGGCACACCACCAACCTGTCCATCCGCGTCTGGTCGCCCGAGCTGCGTGCAGCTCGACCGCGTCTGGCCGTCTGGACGACCTACCGCAACGAGGCGCCGCTGGCACTGTTGCGAGCCATTCGTGACGGACAGGTCAAAGCCGATGTCGCAGTCATGATGGGGAACCGGCCGGCCTGCCGCGGAATCGCCGAACAGTTCGGCATCGATTGGCACATGCCGGCCGATCCGCAGGGAATTCCCGACCATGACCGGATGCTCGACCTGCTAGACCATTACGAAGTCGACTACGTCGTGCTCGCACGCTACATGCGCATTCTGCCCCCCGCCATCTGCTGGAAATATGCCGGCGGGCGAATCATTAATCTGCACCACGGGCTGCTGCCCAGCTTCCCGGGGCCACGCCCCTATCACGATGCCCTGGCCGGTCGGATGCTCACCTACGGCGCGACATGCCACTTCATCGTGCCGGAGCTCGATGCGGGAAACCAGATCATCTATCAGTCGACCTTCACGGTCCCGCCAGGGACCAAGCTCGACGACATCATCCGGATCGGGCAAGAAGACAATGAGCCGCGCTGCCTGGTGGAAGGCGTACGACGCGTTGTCGCGCGCGAGATCAAACTGCACTTCCATCGCGTCGTGGCTCAACGCTGAAGCGTGGGATCGGTCGGAACAGGACGCCAGATCTGTAGATCGTGTTGGCTTGCTGACGACCCAAATCGTCCCGAGGGAAGCTAACCTCGTCGCTTACCTCACGCCCAGACCACGGCGTCCTGTTCCGAAACCGAGCTGACACCCACGGTGGAAGCAGAGTCGCGTCCCCACGAAACGACTCGCCCCACAAGAGCTACCCACACCAAAGGAAAGATCGGAGATTTTTCCTCAGTACCCTATCTATCGGAATCGCTCCAGGGTTCCCTGAGCGCCAACCTCTGCGCAACGGGAAATATCCGGGCCAGCCTCCTGCAGGACTCCTGTTTGGCGCGATTGCCGCGATTGTTGCGAGGCCGGCCACATGATGATCTTGCTCCACGAACCGAGCCGAGCACTTTGCGGCACGCTGCGGGAGAGGACCGGCCGGTGGGAAGTGGAATGGCAATAGGGAATGCCACAAGGCGACAATGCTCCAAGGCGACAATGGGAACGAGACGACACCCTGTGCCATCAAGCTGTCTGAACCGCAGAATATCGAACCAGGAATGTCCAATCACCAAGGGAAGTAACGAGCGGTGCCAGCGCCAGACGCCCGCCGGCGGGAGCATCGTTGCATTGCCTTGCCCATTGCGCATTGTGGCATTGTCGCATTGTCGCATTGTGGCATTGTCGCATTCCCTGTTCATTCACCATTTCCCTGACGCGTCCTTCTGATGGTCGCGGGCCGGGACGCTGACGGCCGCGACACGCTGCGTGCCAGGACAAGCCGCAGCAGCAAATCGCGCCGATGGCACGCACCCGCGCTGGGACGCTGGCGGGCGCTGGGGTGGCGGTGGGCACGGCCGAGGGGGGCAAATTGGAGCTTGAAAACGAGGAGGGTTTTCGTGTACTGTCTGCCCGCTTCGCGCCGCGTCTGCGAGACGGGACTGGCGGCGCTGGTCGATCAGGTTGCCTTCGAAGGAGTTTCCGGCCGTGAGTTCTCACACGCCGACCATGGGACCGACTGCCAGCCCGTTGCTACCGCGCATGGAGTGCCGACTGCCTCAGAGCCCAGACGAGCTCCCGAGAGGGGGTTGGGCTTACCTGTTCAACCCGCAGCGCAATGCGATTCTCGCATACCTGCAACGCAGCTCGCTGATCTCTTGGACGCTCCATTTTGCCCAAGCAGCGGACCGCTTGGTGGGGCGAGTGTTGCCCTCCCCGCGGCCGCCTGGGGATACGCAAGACGGATGGTCCGATGGTTGGGCCCAGCGGGCATTTCACGGCTTGAACCGGTATTTCCGGTTCACTGCCGAACAGCAGGAATCGCTGGCGGCTGAGCGGGCGAGGGCGCGGATTGAGCCATTGTTGGCCCAGCGACGGGTACGATGGGAGCGATTCGAGCAGTCGCGGCAGACCATGCAGTCCTTCGGGCGATTGCTGGATGAAACGAGCCCTGCACAGGTGCACCTGAATCCGGCTTGCTGTTGGATTCGCATGCAGGGCGAGCCCCTGGGTGGTGACCGGAGCGATCTGTCGAGCAGCGTGTTATTCTTCCTGGTGAACAACGAGATTCGTGGCCTGCGCATGAATCTGGAGGGGCAAGTCCTGATCAACGAGCTGGCCGATTATCAACCCTGTACTATCAGTCAGTGGGCTCAGCTCTCGTCGATGGCTGACGCCGGCCAGTTGTGTTCTTTGGTACGGCACCTGGCTGAGATCGGCTTGGTGGCGTGTGCATGACAGGTTGGGGCGGGGAACTTCCCGTCCGTTCGTGTGGTGCCAGAGGGCTGAAGTGGGTCGGCTGACGCGTGGACTTGGGAGCAAACGATGTACCAGATGCTGTGTGTCCGCGAGCCAATTTTGTTCGGGAAATGGTGCGAAGCGGCGTGCGAATTATGCCGATCCAATTGTTGCACTCGACGCCTGAGCTTCGAGTGTATACTACAATACAGTAGCGGATGAAAACTCAAGACCTTCCGGTTGCCATTCCGGCAGAGGGACCAAACAAACAGCGTTGGCCAGGATCACCGAACGGCAAGTGCAGAAGCACGCCAGATCCGCGCCTTTCTCGCAGCGACTCCACTCGTCGCAATCAACCGGAGGTTTGAGATACCAGAAGCTGCGGCCCGATCCAGCCAAATGGATCGGCCGCAGTTTTTTTGTTCTTGGTTGCTGTCGATCGCGCGGATGCTGCCCCGGGTGCCGTTGAGCGGCCCCCTCGCTGTCCGCCGTCAGTTCAGACGGGGAACGATCTTCCTTCGTTCCGGCACCTGCTTCTTTCCTAAGCTAGTCTAGTGTTAACGGTCTCGCCGTGCGCGCGATGCGTCCCGTCACTGCCGTTGTGCGGCACGTGGATGCTCGGCATGTCCTCCCCAGCGCGATGGCCAGCGACGCATTACCGCCTTGAGCTTCCATGACGTGGCGCACCACTGATGAGAAATCTGCGAATCCTGACGCTGATTCTCGGCTGTTACCTGGCCGGCTGGGTAACTGCCGATCTGCTGGTGCCCGTGATCCTGGCCAGACGAGGTGAACGCAGTTCTTCGATGTTAGAACCTGCGACCGATCGGACGGCTTCCGCCCACTCCTCCCAGCCGCCGCCGCGCACCGTGCAGATGGAGCGACCGTAGATCGGCGATTGCGATTGGGCAGCGTGCGGTCGATCGCTTCAGTGGAGGATGGCCATGGAGACTTGCAGCAGTGTGATCAGATCCAGCGCGTTGTGATGCAGTACGCTGCGGATCAGCCAGGCGTCTCCCGAGCGAACAAAGTCGTGGTAGGCGGTCGGAATCTCGCGACCTGGGATATCATCTTCGCGCCGTCGCCGGCAGACGATCTTTTCGAGCGTCTGCAGTTTGCAGTTGGGGAGCTGATCTTTCCATCGTCGCCGCGCGTGATGCAGCAGATCGCAGTGCCGAAGTTGTGGTCGTGGATCGCTCCGGCCGAGCCTCGTGCGATCGCAGGGAGCAGTCTCAAGTGGTGCGGTGGTGTCCAGCACTTCTCGGTTCACTTCGTAGCCCAGGTGATGCAGAGTGCTGCGATCGTGAACCATCGGCCAATCGAAGCTCTTGCCATTGAACGTGACCAGCACGCGTTTGTCGGCCACGATCTGCCAGAGCGTCTGCAGTACGGCCTTCTCTTCGGCGTAACTGCGGGCGAACAGTTGAGTCAGGAGAAACGCGTCGTTGTGTTGATAGATCAAGCCGACCAGGAAGATCATCGAGCCGGAGAAGCCGCAGGTCTCGAGGTCGAGATAGACGACGCCGCCGGGGAGTGCTTCGCACATCGCACGCAATTCGCGGGAGCGTGTGGCAAGGGAGCAGCGGATCTCGTCCCACCGCACGAGCTGGTGGCTGAGCCAGTGGTCTCCATGCGGCCAGATCTCCGTCAGCGGCCGCTGGCGCAGCCAGTGGGTGCCCCAGGCGTTCATGCATTCCTCGCCGTGGGGGAGTTTCGACACATCTTCGTCCGGCTCCCGGAGCGGACAGGCGGCGGTGAGGTTCGGAGCGAGCGGCGCGTCGGCGGTCGAGCCCGCCGCGTCTACGATCAGCGGCATGCGTTGCTGATTCAATTCGCTCAGTCGAGCCAGCAGGTGTTCGCTGAACATGTCGCGTTTCACTCCCGGGAAGAGCGGCAAGATCTGTGACATAGGAGGCGACTGTGATGCGATGCAGCCGCTGACTAACCTCTGTGGCAAAGACGTGTCAGTATCGTAACGCGCGTTCACTGTTCGTCACCGCAAGCCACCGGCACGCCCTGCAGGCACAGTAACTGCAGCAGATAAACGGTGGCGGCCTTGTCGGGGATCGGATATCCTCGCATCAAATCGGGGTCGCTGTGGATAGCCGGTCGCAGATTGGGGAGTCCCACGCAACTGGGGCAACCATCCTGGCAATCGCACTGTTGGACCATCTCGCGACACATCTGCACGAGCCACTCGATCTGGGAATAGCCCTTTTCACAGTAGCCCAACCCGCCCGGGTAACGATCGTAGAGAATCAGACTGCTCTGGCCCAGGTTCTTGCTGTCGACCACGCCGCTGATGTCGCGGCTGTCGCACATGGCAATCATGGGGAGTGCCACGACGGCCAGGTTTCTGAACCCGCACAGCCCTTCGCTCGACCGATACCCAGCCTCTTTCATGCTCTGCCGAATCCCCGGGGAGGGAGTCAGCCAGAAGGCCATCGTCGGGAGCGTCTGAGCGGGGAGATCGACGGTACCGAATCCAACATTCTCGCGCGTCGAGAACTTGATCTTCTTGAAGGCGACCGTCTTCCAGCTGACATCCACTTCTCCAAAAGCCAATCGAGCCTGCGACAGAGTATCGCTCGTGCCACACGTCCGGCGGATATCGACGCTGCTGTCGAGTACCGCTTGCGTGTAATAGTCCATCTCGTGCCGCTCGACATAAGCGACTCGACCCTCCAGATCGAGCTGTCTGACGAAATACGATTGTCCGTTATGCAGATAGACCGCTTCGGGATAGACGAGCTCCGGAGCGCTGATGGCGTCGACATTCGCGA